>NZ_CP034783.1:5527934-6184551 GCF_006094435.1 Pseudomonas sp. MPC6
ACTGCTCTACCAACTGAGCTAACGACCCGCTGTGTGGTGGCGCGTATAATACTGATTTTTAAGGACTATTCAACACCTAATTTGAAATAAATCAAAAATAAGGGGTTGGGTCGCTGATTCCGGCCGCTGCAAAGCCTTCTGCACGCAGTCGGCAGCTGTCGCATTTGCCGCATGCACGGCCGTTATCGTCGGCCTGATAGCAGGAAACGGTCAGGCCGTAATCGACGCCCAGCTTTACGCCGGCCTGGACGATCTGTGCCTTGCTCAAGTTCTGCAGGGGCGCCTGGATACGGAAACCCTTCCCTTCTACGCCGGCCTTGGTCGCCAGGTTGGCCATGCGTTCGAAGGACTCGATGAACTCGGGACGGCAGTCCGGGTAACCGGAGTAATCCACGGCGTTCACACCAATAAAGATGTCACGCGCGCCAAGCACTTCAGCCCAGCCCAACGCCAGCGACAGGAATACCGTGTTGCGCGCCGGCACGTAAGTGACTGGAATGCCTTCCCCCAGCGCCTCCGGAATGTCGATGCTGCTGTCAGTCAGTGCCGAGCCGCCCATACCGTTCAGGTTGAGGCCGATCACCTTGTGCTCGACCACACCCAGGTCACGGGCAACGCGTGCTGCGGCGTGCAATTCTGCTTGAGACCGCTGACCGTAGTCGAAGCTCATGGTGTAGCAGCTGTAGCCTTCGGCGCGGGCCATGGCCACGACCGTCGCGGAATCGAGGCCGCCGGACAGCAGGATGACCGCACGTTTTTCAGAAGAATCAAGATGTTCAGTCATTTCAGCGCCCCGGCTCGTCATTCCAAAGATATTTATGCAGCTGCAATTGCAGGCGCACTGGCAGGTTGTCCGCCACCACCCAGTCCGCCAGGTCCCGAGCATTCAGGTCGTGATGACTCGGCGAGAACAGTACTTCGCCGGCACGCCGGTCCAGACCGTACTGGATCAGCTTGGACACGGCCCAGTCATAGTCTTCCCGCGAGCAGATGACAAACTTCACCTGATCGTTGGGCGTCAGCAGCTCGATGTTCTCGTAGCGGTTGCGGTGTGCTTCTTTCGAGCCCGGGGTTTTCAGGTCGACGACGCGACTGACCCGGGAATCTACTGCCGAGATGTCCAGGGCACCACTGGTTTCCAGCGACACTTCGTAACCGGCGTCACACAACTGCTTGAGCAATGGGATGGCATTGGGTTGCGCCAACGGTTCGCCACCGGTGACACACACATAACGCGGACGGAAGCCGGCCACTTGCTCGAGGATGTCGTCGAGGGTGCGAACCGTGCCGCCACTGAAGGCGTAGGCACTGTCGCAGTATTGGCAACGCAATGGGCAACCGGTCAGGCGCACAAAAACAGTGGGCAGCCCGGCAGTCCGCGTTTCACCCTGCAACGAGTAAAATACTTCGGTAATTCTCAATGTGTCTTGCATAGTCGCCACGGGCAGGACAGCTAAACAGGCTGTCTGCCTCCGTCAGGCACTTGAAGGAACCCCGCCAACGCGCAGATCCCAAAAAGCGTGTTTCATAAAAAGGGCGTGAATTCTAACGAAAAAACCCGCGACAAGCGCGGGTTTCTTCGAAACAGGTCAACAACCTTACATGCGCTGCAGATCGCGCTGGGCCAGTTGAGCGGCGGAAGTGCCCGGATATTGGGACACAACCTGTTGCAGAATGCCTTTGACCTTGTCGGGATGACCAAGGCGACGTTCTACATCAGCGAGCTTGTACAGCGAATCTGGCACTTTGTTGTGCTTTGGATACAACTGCGAAACCTTGGCAAAGGCCTGGCCTGCGCCTTGCAGATCACCTTTGGCCAGGTTCACTTCGCCCAACCAGTACTGGGCGTTGCCCGCGTATTGGCTGTTCGGGTATTTACGCAGGAATGCGGCAAAAGCCTGGCTGGCCTTGTCGAAATCCTTGGCCTTGATCAGGTCGAAGGCTGCATCGTAGTACAGTTTTTCCTTCGCCGGATCCGCCGGTTCGCTGCCCGCGGCAGGCGCTTGAGCAGCAGCTCCCGCACCTGCGCCGGCTGCCGCACCGGGGGCGTTCAAATCGCCACCGGTGGAAGAATTATCAGGAGTCGCGGCTGGTGCAACGCCGGATCCTATGCGCCGATCAAGGTCCTGGTATCGCTCCAGGCTTTCTTGCTTCATGCGCGCTACATCATTTTGCAGAACTTCGATGATGCCTTGTTGGCGCGAGATCTGCTCCTGCATCGATTGCAGTTGGTTGAACAGCTCGCCCTGTGCCGAGACAGGGGCCGAAACCCCTCCCCCGGCATAGGCGCCGTTCGTACCGTAACCTGCAGGCGGATAACTGCTCCCGCTATTGTTATAGCCGGAGTTGTCCTCGACCACAGGAACCGCAGCCCACACCACAAGGGGTGCGAGGCTGAGAGCCAAAACAGTTACAGCACGACGGCACGTTCGCATGACGAATTACTTACGCAGTTCGACGCGACGGTTTTGAGCCCAGGACTGCTCGTCGTTGCCGGTAGCAACTGGACGCTCTTCGCCGTAGGAAACCAGTTCCAGCTGAGCTGGGGAAACGCCTTGCAGTACCAGGTAACGCTGAACGGCTTTCGCACGACGCTCGCCCAGTGCCATGTTGTACTCACGAGTACCACGTTCGTCGGTGTTGCCTTCCAGAACAACGCGAGCGCCGTTTGCTTTCAGGTCCTTGGCGTGAACGTCCAGAGCGCGCATGGCTTCTGGCTTCAGGTCCGAACTGTCGTATTCGAAGTAGAAAGTGGTGATGGCGCGCAGAGCAGCTTCTTCGCTCAGGGAACCATCAACGGCACCGGTGTTTGCGCCGTAACCAGCGTTTGGATCAACAGCCACTGCGCCTTCACCGGCATTGTCGCCGCCTTTGGACGAGCAACCAACGGCTACGGACAAAGCCAGAGCCAGAGCAGCAAACTTACCAAACTTCAGCATTTCCATCGTGAAACTCCTAATGAACCCCAATGTGTTAAGTACAACGTGTAGCGCCGCGTCAGTTCAGGTAAGGGGACCAGGACGGTTCTCTGACTTCGCCTTGTGCGGTAGGAAGCGGGAGCCTCACGCGTCCATTAATGGACACGAGCATCAAGACTCCCCGGCCCTGCTGGCGGGTGGCGTAGATTACCATGGTGCCGTTGGGCGCAACAGTGGGCGACTCGTCCAGAGTGCTATCAGTGAGTATCTTTACACTGCCGCGCTGCAAATCCTGGGCCGCAACCTTGAAATTGGTGAAGCCTTCCTGGCGATGGATCATGACCAGGGTCTTTTCGTCAGCCGACAGCTTAGGGTTGGCGTTGTAGTTACCGATGAAGGTCACACGCTCCGCACCACCGCCACCGGCGCTGGTCTTGTAGATCTGTGGCTTGCCGCCACGGTCGGAGGTGAAGTAGATGGTCGAACCATCCTTGCCCCAGAACGGTTCGGTGTTGATGCCGGGACCGTTGGTGACACGGGTGATCTGACGCGAACCCAGGTTCATCACGTAAATGTCCGGGTTACCGTCCTTGGACAGCACGAACGCCAGGCGATTGCCATCCGGCGACCAGGCTGGCGCACCGTTCAGGCCTTCGAAGTTGGTGATCTGCTCACGGCGACCGGTATCGATGTTCTGCATGAAAATGCGCGGACGCTTCTGCTCGAACGAGACATAGGCGATGCGCTTGCCGTCCGGTGCGAAACGCGGCGACAGGATCGGCTCGCGCGATTGCAGGAGTGTCACGGCACGGGCACCGTCATAGTCCGAACGCTGCAACGTGTAGCGCGTGTTCTTCTCGGAGAAGCGCTCGGCGGTCACGTACAGCAGGCGTGTCGAGAACGCTCCCTTGATCCCGGTGAGTTTTTCAAACGACTGGTCGGCAATGTAGTGCGACATGTCGCGCAGTTGATCGACGCTGCCCGAGACGCTGCCGGTCAGCACTTGCTGCTCGGTGGCGACGTTGAACAGTGCGTATTGAACCTGCAGGCGACCGCCCGCCGGTGCAACGCTGCCGACCATGACGTACTGGGCACCCAGTGCCTTGAAGTCACGGAAGATAATTTCGCTGGCCTGGCTCGGCTGGCTGATCATGTTCTGCTTTGGAATCGGCGAGTAGTAACCCGAGTTGCGCAGGTCGTTACCGATGATTTCGGCCATGTCGTCCGGCAGCACGCTGCCGCCCTGGTTGCCGAATGGAACGACGGCGATCGGAGTAGCCCGATCGCTGCCGCTGGTAACCAGAATGTTTTTTTCATCTGCTGTCGCCATACCTGCCAGGCAGCAGATAACGACAAGCATTCCTCGAAGAAGGTTTCTCACAAGGCTAGATCCTCAGGTGTGAATGTCATCTTGAATGAACGATAGGGAGCGAAATCGCTCGGTTTCATTCCCTGCATTTCTGTCAAACGTCCAATATTCTTGACCGCGGCTACCGCCGAAGCATCAAACGGACCATCGCCACTGGACCTGGCGACACTGACCGTAGCCAATGTACCGTCCGGCAACATGCCGATTTGCAACACGACCGTCATGCCTTTGCGTGCCGAAGGTGGACGAGCCCAGCCTTCTGCTGCGCGAGCACGAATCAGATCATCGAAACTGCCGGCGACTTCGTCACCCAGCTCGTCCGCCAAGGCCTGCTGACGCTGTGGCGTGTCGGAAAGCAAATCTGCCAGGGCCTGGGCCTTTTTGTCTTCGGCGGATTTACGTGCCGCTTCCTGCGATTTCTTCTTCGCAGCATCGGCAGCAGCTTTCTTCTTCGCGTCTTCGGCGACTTTCTTCTTCGCCTCTTCAGCTTCAGACTTCTTCTTGGCGTCTTCGGCGGCTTTCTTCTTCGCGTCTTCGACGATCTTTTTCTTCGCTTCTTCAGCGGCCGCTTTCTTGGCCTCTTCTTCAGCTGCTTTCTTGGCTTCTTCTTCAGACTTCTTCTTGGCTATATCAGCCAATTGTTTCTCTTCGGCCTTTTTGGCTTCGGCGGTCTTCTTCGCTTCGTCAGCTTTCTTGGCTTCATCGGCTTTCTTGGCTTCATCAGCCTTTTTTGCCTCTTCCGCTTTCTTCGTCTCGTCGGCCTTCTTGGATTCTTCGGCTTTTTGAGCCGCGTCTTCCTTCTTTTGTTCCGCGGCCTTGATCGCTTCCTGTTCGATCTTTTTCTGTTCCATCTGTTCGACTTCGGTCTGGCGCGCGGCGGATTTCTTCGCCTCACCCGCAATCTTCTGATTGGTCTGGGTGGTCGCCTGACTTTTCGATTTCAGCTGGTACAGGGTCGCCTGGACAATCGGCTTGGCCGGCGGCAGTTCCGGTGTGAAGGCAAAACTGACGAACAGCATGCCAAAAACCAGCACGTGCAAGACCAGCGCCCAGACACTAGGCCAGAAATAGCTTTCCGAGGCGGACGGCTCTCGCATTTGCTGCATCAGGGTGCCTCGGTAATCAAGCCAACATTACCGACCCCGGCTTTCTGCAACCCGCCCATGGCGCCCATGACGGCACCGTAATCGACGGTCTTGTCGCCGCGGATGAACACCTGGGTGCGCTTGCCGTTACTGTTGCCGGCGCTGATGATCTTGGTCACCGCGCTGGTCATCTGCGGCAAGGTCATGGCCTTGTCCTGCTGCTTTTCGGTGTCGACTTCGCTGCCAAGGTTCCAGTAATAGGTCTTGTCAGCCTTGATCGAAATGGTCAGGACCTGGGTGTTGTTGTCCTGCGGCAAGGCTTCGCTGGAAACCTTGGGCAGATCAACTTTCACGCCCTGATTGAGCATCGGCGCGGTCACCATGAAGATGACCAGCAGTACCAGCATCACGTCGATGTAAGGCACCACGTTCATCTCGGCGACCGGCTTGCGCTTTTTGCGAGCTCGAGCGATTAAAGCCATTGGAAATTACCTGCTTATTCTTCGCTGGTGTGCACTTTGCGGTGCAGGATCGCCTGGAATTCATCGGCGAAGGTGTAGTAACGGCTCAGCAGGGTTTCGCTGCGGGCAGCAAAACGGTTGTAAGCGATAACGGCCGGGATCGCGGCGAACAGACCGATCGCGGTGGCGATCAGCGCTTCGGCGATGCCTGGGGCCACAGTGGCCAGGGTCGCTTGCTGGGCAGTGGCCAGGCCACGGAAGGAGTTCATGATGCCCCAGACCGTACCGAACAGACCGATGTAGGGGCTGACGGAACCGACGGTGGCGAGGAACGGCAAGCTCTGCTCGAGCTTCTCTTCCTCACGGGAAATGGCGACGCGCATGGCACGGGCCACGCCTTCCATGACCGCTTCCGGATCAACGCCAGGCTGCTGGCGCAGACGGGAGAATTCCTTGAAACCGGCACGGAAAATCTGCTCGACACCCGAATCCGGATCAGGGTTGCTGCCGGCCTGGCGGTAGAGTTTGGACAAATCGATGCCCGACCAGAAACGCTCCTCGAAGCTCTCCAGGGCACGCCGACCGGCGCGCAGCAAGTTGCTGCGCTGAAAGATCATGATCCATGAGGTCACCGATGCGGCTACCAGGATCAGCATTACCAGTTGCACCACGATACTGGCATTGCTGACCAGGCTCCACATGGAGGAATGGTCGACGACGTTAGCTTCCACGCTTTATCTCCTGCTTTGAGTGTGTACCCGCGCCGCTCACGTCGGCAAAGGCCGTACGTAGAGCTTCGGGAATGGCCCGGGGTTTTAAACTGTCAGTGCGCACACAGGCCACCAGAAACTGCCCTTCACAGAGCAGCACATCATCCGTAGCCCGCCTGACCTGCTGCTTGAAACGCAGACTGGCACGGTTCAATTCGATTACCTCGGCGCTTACCAGCAGCTCGTCGTCCAGTCGCGCCGGCGCGTGGTAACGCGCTTCGCTGGAATGCACGACAAACAACAGGTCCTCACCTGCCAGCGCCGACTGGGCAAAGCCCAGCTCCCGGAGCCGCTCGGTTCGAGCCCGTTCCATAAACTTGAGGTAATTGACGTAATACACGATGCCGCCCGCATCGGTGTCCTCGTAATAAACGCGACAACGAAATGCGAAAGGCCCAAGCCCGTTTTGCGCGCGCATACTCTAGTGCTTACTCCTCAGGTTGCCAATCCGGCCAGGCAACTGTTTTTCATTGTTCTGCGGCTTTCTCGCGAAAGTACGGTCCTAGGACAGCACAATGCCCGAAAATTCAACGCGCAAAAGTTAATTAATCGTCCACTGCATCGAGGAACTCGTCTACCACGGGCATCTCGCCCAATCGTGACGGAATGTTTAAACCGAAATGCAGATACGCATGCCGCGTCACCACCCGCCCCCGCGGTGTGCGCATGATGTAGCCCTGCTGGATCAGGTACGGCTCCAGCACGTCTTCGATGGTGTGACGCTCTTCGCTGATCGCGGCTGCCAGGCTATCGACCCCGACCGGGCCACCGTCGAACTTCTCGATCATGGTCAGCAACAGACGTCGGTCCTGGTGATCGAAGCCACGCTCATCGACATCCAGCAGGTTCAAGGCCAGGTCGGCGATCGGCTTGGTGATATGGCCCTTGGCGCGAACCTCGGCATAGTCCCGCACCCGGCGCAACAGGCGGTTGGCGATCCGCGGGGTGCCGCGGGCACGACGGGCGATTTCAAAGGCGCCTTCCGGGTCCAGCGGCAAGCCGAGAATGTTCGCCGAACGGCCGACAATCGTTGCCAGGTCGGCGGTGCTGTAGAACTCAAGGCGCTGGACGATGCCGAAACGGTCACGCAACGGATTGGTCAGCATGCCGGCCCTCGTGGTCGCGCCGACCAGGGTGAATGGCGGCAGGTCGAGCTTGATCGAGCGCGCAGCCGGCCCTTCGCCGATCATGATGTCGAGCTGGAAATCCTCCATCGCCGGGTACAGCACTTCTTCGACGATCGGCGAGAGTCGATGGATCTCGTCGATGAACAGCACATCATGCGGCTCAAGGTTGGTCAGGAGCGCAGCCAGGTCGCCCGGGCGCTCAAGGACCGGGCCCGACGTGCTTTTGATCGACACCCCCATTTCCTGGGCGATGATGTTGGCCAGGGTGGTCTTGCCCAGACCCGGCGGGCCGAAGATCAATGTGTGGTCCAGGGACTCGTTACGTCCACGGGCCGCCTGGATGAACAATTCCATTTGCTCGCGAACGGTCGGCTGGCCAATGTATTCGGCCAGGCTGACGGGACGAATGGCCCGGTCCTGGACTTCCTCGCGGTCACGGGGGGCACCCGTGGCGGCGATCAGACGGTCAGCTTCAATCACTTAAATCATTCCCTTCAGGGCGCGACGAATCATGTCTTCACTACTCAAACCTTTCTCCTTGATCGCGGAAATCGCCTTGCTGGCTTCCTGCGGCTTGTAGCCCAGGGAAATCAGCGCGCTGACCGCGTCATTTTCGGCGGTGGCGACCGGAGCCGCGTCCGGCCCGCCCGGCTGGTTTGGCACCAGGGCGAACATCGCCGGTACCGTTTCCCAGGCCTTGAAGCGGTCCTTGAGTTCCACCAGCAAACGCTCGGCAGTCTTCTTGCCCACGCCCGGCACCTTGGTCAGGGCCGAGGTGTCCTGGGACTGCACGCAACGCACCAGCTCATCGACTTCCAGACTCGACATCAAGGCCAGGGCCAGTTTCGGCCCTACACCATTGAGACGGATCAACTCGCGAAAAAAGTCTCGCTCACGCTTGCCGAAGAAGCCATAGAGTAACTGCGCGTCTTCGCGTACGACTAAATGGGTGTGCAAGGTCAGCGGTTCACCGACCGACGGCAAGCGATACAGCGTGGTCATGGGCACTTCCAGCTCATACCCCAGACCATTTACATCCAGAATCAGGTGCGGCGGCTGTTTCTCAGCCAGTGTGCCGCGCAAGCGTCCAATCACGTTTCAGATCCTTGAGCGTTGGCCAGATCAGTGCTGGCGACTGACGGAACAAGGGTTTTGCGCCGACGACCCAGGCGCAAAACCCCCGCTCCATAAAAAATGATTGTTGATGCTATCAGAGACGCAGGCGCCCGCCACGACTGCGTGCCGCGCCCAGGCCATGCGGCAACAGGCTGGAACGGGTGTGGGCATGGCAAATGGCAATGGCCAGGGCGTCCGAGGCATCGATTTGCGGCTTGCTGGTCAATTTCAACATGTGCATGACCATCATCTGCACCTGCTCTTTATTGGCCGCGCCGGTGCCGGTCACGGCCTGTTTGACCTGGGTGGCGGTGTATTCGGCGATTTCCAGGTTTTCTTCGGCACCGGCAACGATCGCTGCGCCGCGGGCCTGGCCGAGCTTCAACGCAGAGTCGGCGTTGCGCGCCATGAACACCTTTTCAATGCCCATGGTCACCGGCCCGTAGGTCTGGATGACCTCACGCACGCTGCGATAGACGATTTGCAGGCGTTCGTGCAACTCGCCGGAACCGGTGCGGATGCAGCCCGATGCCACGTATACGCAGCCACGGCCGGTATCACATACCACGCCATAACCGGTGATGCGCGAACCGGGGTCGATACCAAGAATTAAAGTCATAACGCCTGCGGGTTCAGAAAAAACACGGTATTCAATACACGAATAACAAATGTGGGAGCGGGCTTGCTCGCGAATACGGTTCCACATTCAGCAACAATGTTGCCTGAAAATCCGCATTCGCGAGCAAGCCCGCTCCCACATTGAATAATAGCTGCCCTTATCCGAGCTGTGCGGCCACTGACTCCGGGATGTCCGCGTTGGAATAAACGTTCTGCACATCATCCAGGTCTTCAAGCATGTCGATCAGCTTGAGCACCTTCTCGGCGCCTTCCAGGTCCAGTTCGGCACTGGTGGTCGGCAGCATCACGATTTCCGCGTCATCACCTTTGAAACCGGCGGCTTCCAGGGCGTTACGCACCGAGTAGAAACCGGCAAACGAAGTGAACACGTCGATGGACCCGTCTTCGTGGGTGACCACGTCATCGGCGTCGGCTTCCATGGCCGCTTCCATCAGCGCGTCTTCATCGACCCCTGGCGCGAACGAGATCTGGCCCTTGCGCTCGAACAGGTAAGCCACCGAACCGTCGGTACCGAGGTTGCCCCCGCATTTGCTGAACGCATGGCGCACAGCCGCGGCGGTACGGTTGCGGTTGTCGGTCATGCACTCGACCATCACCGCCACACCCCCTGGGCCGTAGCCTTCGTAGGTCAGTTCGACCATGTCGTCGGTATCGGCCGCACCGGCACCGCGGGCCACCGCACGGTCGATGATGTCCCGGCTCATATTCGCGCCAAGGGCCTTGTCCAGCGCCAGTCGCAAACGCGGGTTGGAACCCGGATCGCCGCCACCCTGACGGGCAGCGACCGTCAGCTCACGAATCCACTTGGTGAAAATCTTGCCCTTCTTGGCATCCTGACGTTCTTTGCGGTGCTTGATGTTCGCCCACTTGGAATGACCCGCCATATCTCGCTCCGAATTCTCTTTGAAACATTGCCCGCCACGCCATGACGCGCCAGCCGGCAAATAAAAATCTCGACCTGCCTATAAAGAAAGGGCGCATCCGAAGATGCGCCCGCAAGGTCAGCCTTACTCAGCTTTTGGCGTTTCGCGCAGACGAATGTGCAGTTCGCGCAATGCTTTGGCATCGACCAGACCCGGAGCCTGCGTCATGACGCAAGCCGCGCTCTGGGTTTTCGGGAAGGCGATCACTTCGCGGATCGACTGGGCGCCAGTCATCAGCATCACCAGACGGTCCAGACCGAAGGCCAGGCCACCGTGCGGCGGCGCGCCGTATTTCAGGGCGTCGAGCAGGAAGCCGAATTTCTCTTCCTGTTCCGCTTCGCTGATACCCAACAGACGGAACACCGACTGTTGCATTTCCTTGCGGTGGATACGGATCGAACCGCCACCCAGCTCGGTGCCGTTCAGCACCATGTCGTAGGCACGGGACAGCGCGGTTGCCGGGTTGGCTTCCAGCTCTTCCGGGCTGCACTTCGGCGCAGTGAACGGGTGGTGCAAGGCGGTGAAGCTGCCGTCGTCGTTCTCTTCGAACATCGGGAAGTCGACGACCCACATCGGTGCCCACTCGCACGTCAGCAGGTTCAGATCGTTACCGACCTTGATCCGCAGCGCGCCCAGGGCTTCGCTGACGATCTTGGCTTTGTCGGCGCCGAAGAACACGATGTCGCCGTCAACCGCGCCAACGCGATCAAGGATCGTGTTCAGGGCTGCTTCAGGGATATTCTTGACGATAGGCGATTGCAGCCCCTCGACACCCTTGGCGCGCTCGTTGACCTTGATGTACGCCAGGCCCTTGGCACCGTAGATGCCGACGAACTTGGTGTAGTCGTCGATCTTGCTGCGCGGCATGCTCGCCCCGCCTGGTACGCGCAGAGCGGCAACGCGGCTTTTCGGATCGTTGGCCGGGCCACTGAAGACCTTGAATTCAACGTCCTTGAGCTGGTCGGCAACGTCAACCAGTTCCAGCGGGTTACGCAGGTCCGGCTTGTCGGAACCGTAACGGCGCATGGCCTCGTCCCAGGTCATGTGCGGGAATTCGGCGAATTCCACGTCCAGCACTTCCTTGAACAGGTTGCGGATCATGCCTTCGGTAAGGCCGATGATGTCTTTTTCATCGAGGAAGCTGGTTTCGATGTCGATCTGAGTGAATTCAGGCTGACGGTCGGCACGCAGGTCTTCATCGCGGAAGCACTTGGCGATCTGGTAGTAGCGATCGAAGCCGGCCACCATCAGCAGTTGCTTGAACAGCTGCGGCGATTGCGGCAAGGCGAAGAAGCTACCTGCGTGAGTACGGCTCGGCACCAGGTAATCGCGAGCACCTTCCGGGGTGGCGCGAGTCAGGATCGGCGTCTCGACGTCGAGGAAGCCGTTCTCGTCCAGGTAGCGACGAATGCTGGTGGTCATGCGCGAACGCAGGCGCAGCTTCTCGAGCATTTCAGGACGACGCAGGTCGATGAAGCGATAACGCAGGCGGGTTTCTTCGCCGACGTCGGAGAATTCGTTGAGCGGGAACGGCGGGGTTTCCGCTTCGTTCAGCACTTCCAGCTCGTAGCCCAGCACTTCGATCATGCCCGACGCCATGTTGGCGTTGCCGGCACCGGCCGGACGCAGGCGGACCTTACCGGTGACCTTGACCACGTACTCGCTGCGCACACGATCGGCGGCGGCGAAGGTTTCAGCGCGGTCCGGGTCGAACACCACCTGGGCCAGACCGTCACGATCACGGATATCGAGGAAAATCACCCCACCGTGGTCACGGCGACGGTGAACCCATCCGCAAAGGGTAATTTCCTGGCCTTCCAGGCTTTCGTTCAGTTGGCCGCAATAATGGCTGCGCATCATGGTAGTAGTTTCACTTCTCGTAATTCGAAATTCGGTTGGAGACCTTGCCCGTATCCTGCCCCTGTGAAAGGCGCCAGACGATGCAAGAGCTCGCACGTGTCGTTCAACTCAGGTTCCTGACCCTAGTCGGCCTTGTCGCCGCCGGCCAGGTTCTTCTTCGAACCGGTCTTGAAATCGGTTTCGTACCAGCCGTTGCCGCTGAGGCGGAATCCCGGCATGGACAGCATCTTCTTAAGCTCTGGCGCCTGGCAGGCAGGGCAGTCGACCAGCGGTGCTGCGCTGATCTTTTGAATGGCTTCCAACTGATGACCACAGGAAGCACATTGATAGTCGTACATCGGCATGGGGGTTGTCTCGGCGATCAGATTGCTACCGCTCACGCTGGGTTTTGCGGCAAAGAGCGGGATTATATCCATTAAATGCAGCCTGTGCAGCCGTAAGACTGCACAGATCGACACTCGAGCATTCCACTGCCACCGCTAGGCCGTAGCCGGGCAACTTCCTTCCTTCAGGCTATGCACCACACAGACAACCCGTACCAGAGCGCTGAAATTCTTCACCCCGCCGTGCCGCAAATGCACTTCACGGTCCACATGAGACAGCAGCGTACTGACCGAGCAACGATTGACCTTGGCGATTTCGCCCAAAATATCCCAATAGACCTGTTCAAGCCGCAAACAGGTCGCAAAACCATTCAAGCGTACGGACCGGGAAAATGGCTCGGCCAGCCCCATATCGAATTCTCTGACAAATGGATCGATCCTTATATCCTTGGGTAGCCCCCCCCTTGCCTCGCTTTGCCTGCCTTCATTAACCATACCGGTGACACTCCTTTGCCATACCTGGTTTGTATAAGAGCCCTGTTGCGATTCTTATAAAAGCGCAGGCGCAAAGTTATCTCCAGATGACTTTATGACCATCAACGTAGGATAAGCCGACAGCTGAAGACAGATGATGGAGACCGTCCTGGTCAGAACCTTTTCCCACACAACCTGATGCCAAATCATTCAAGCGCGAACGACACCTGACGTGCATCGCCCGCGCTCGAGTCTGTTACTGATCCAGCCGCGCATAAACGGAACACCCTGGATAGCCCGGTGATCCGCGGCGCCCGTGAACCGCCGGACTCCTTGATTTGAGTAGCCTGCAGCTTTGCTGTTAAATAGGCAGTGTGTCGTCGGCCTCTATTTTTCCGGGTGCTGCGCATAGGCTGATAGCGGGTACGTGTCCAACGCCTCTTATTGTTCTGAAGCGAACCGTGCTCCGTCAGCTCTTCCTTGTGATCCGTCTTAACGTGAGTTAATCAAAATGTTGAAAATCGTCCACCTGCTAATGGGCGCAGCAGCCTTGCTGCTGTCCTTCATCCCTAGCCTGCAACCTGAAGCTGTTCCTTACCTGCAACAACCCGATGCGCTGTACCTGGCCTTTTTCGGCCTGCTCAACCTCACCCTTGCACCTGTCATTCCCTACTGGAACAAAGGTACGCGTCATCAATTGCAAAACCTGGTCAGCGCCCTGCTGGTCCTGGCTGTTGTCTTGCAAACCCTGACGCTGATCGCGAAGATGCCTGTCATCGCCGGTCAACCTGCCGTTCTGTTCAGCCTGCTTGCTGCCCTGGTCGCCGTTCTCCTGCACCTGGCCATCAGCTTCTACAAATCGTCACCGGCCGCCGCGTCGCCAAGTTATGACATGAGCAACCGCGATACGGGCACCGTCAAGTGGTTCAACACCTCCAAAGGCTTCGGCTTTATTTCCCGTGACTCCGGCGATGATATTTTCGTGCATTTCCGGGCCATTCGGGGCGAAGGCCATCGTGTCCTGGTCGAAGGCCAGCGCGTTGAGTTCTCCGTCATGAACCGTGACAAGGGCCTGCAAGCCGAAGATGTGATCGCCGCGTTGCCGCGTCGCTGATTCAAGGCTGAAAAAAACCGCGAACAGCCTGGCTGTTCGCGGTTTTTTATTGCGCGTCAATTGAACCCAGCGGGTTCAATAGTGCGGCGGGGGCGCCTCTTCTTCGAAGGATTCGAACTGGCCGACCATTTCCTCCTGGCGCTTGAGCAATGCCGCCATTTGCAATTGCAGGCGTTCAACCGCCCGCTGCTGTGCCGCCAGCACATCATTCAATGCCTGGATGGTGTCATCCTGAAATGCCATCTGGCTCTCCAGATCGGTAACGCGTGCTTCCAGGCTCATGATTCAGCCCTCCAGAAAAAACGTGAAATCATCGGTTAACACCAGACGCAGCCGCTCACGTATTGCCGCGACCTGTTCGGCACTGTAAGGCAACGCCGGGTGCTTGCCCCAGACCGGGGCTGGCCACGCCGCGTCCTCGCGCTTGCGCACAATCACATGCATGTGCAACTGACTGACGACGTTACCCAGGGCCGCGACGTTCAATTTGTCCGCGTCGAACGAGTCCTTGAGCGTTTCCGCCAGCGCAGTCGTTTCCTGCCACAGCTGCTGTTGATCTGCGACATCCAACTGAAATATCTCGCTGATATCCTCGCGGCGTGGCACCAGGATGAACCAGGGATAGTTCGAGTCGTTGGACAACAGCAACCGGCAAAGCGGGAAATCCCCGATCGGTAGCGTGTCTTGTTGAAGTCGTGGATCTAAAGCGAACATCGCGCGCACTCCCGCCTGGTCATTCATTTTCAGCTTAGCGCCCGTCCGGTGGGACGGCGCACCAAGCGACAGGACGGCAGCATACCCGCGATCGGCGCGTGCTTCACGCCGAAACCCATCAAAGCGAGCCCAAGCATGAACAAGCGACCCAAGCTGGGACATTTTTCATCGAGACGCACCAACACGGAACCGGCGCAGACGAAAAAACGCCGAAATGACTGATTAACAACGATGCGTTCGAATTTTCCAGAGGGCGGCACTGTGTGAAATCAGCACAGCGATCAGGATTTTTTGCACCAAAACCGCACAGTGCGTCTACGCTGGATGCGACGGGCATCCGCCGTTTACTCACAGGAGGGGTGAACCGGTAACGTTTTTGGTGGTCGCGTCGACGGCCAAGGTGACGCAACACCATGCAATTCATGGCGTCAAGGCCCGACAAAACAGGCTTGAACCCTAGGTTTCATGAGGTTTTTACCGCGACAGGCAGGCCTTCAGAAAAATATCGCAAGAGATTTCTGATTTGTGCACGCTTGTTGCATTCACACCCTCATCGCCTTTAAAGCGTCCGCTGGAAGCGGAAGCCTTCAAGGCACATAAAAACAGTGGCAGGGTTGCCCGATGGAGATTCAAACGTTTCACCAGGGACTCTTTTTACCGATACTCAAGCCCGGAAAAACGACGCTGAAGTTGTCAATCCACTTGCGTCGGGGTTGTAAATTTGCGACATCTACCCAGCTATTTGCGACAGGGTCGTAAAGAAGCTGAAAGGTGAGGTACGCAAGTATCGCCAACATGGTCGGCGTGATATAAGTTTGCGCCGACACAAAAAGAAAGAGCCGCCCAGATAATAAAACAGGTGGGACGGCAGTACTCTTCTAAAAACCAAAGGAGCAAATCACGATGCGCGTGATGAAGTGGAGCATGATCGCACTGGCAGTTGCAGCAGCAGCCGGTACTCAATTGGCAACGGCCGCACCTTTCGTAGGCGACCAGGCCGAAGCCAAAGGTTTTGTTGAAGACGCAAAATTCGACTTGCTGCTTCGCAACTACTATTTCAACCGTGATAACAAAGACGGCGGCAACGACCAGAAAGACTGGACACAAGGTTTCTGGGGCAACCTGAGCTCCGGTTACACCCAAGGTGTCGTAGGCTTCGGCGTTGATGCGTTCGGTTACCTGGCAGTCAAACTGGACGGTGGCGACGGCACGGGCGGCACGGGCAACATGAGCCGCGACGCAGATGGCCAAGTTAACGATAGCCAAGGCAAAGCCGGCGCAGCCGTCAAGGCGCGCATATCCAAAACCGAGCTGAAATTCGGTGAGATGCAGCCAAGCACTTCGCCAGTGTTCGCTGTTGGTGGTTCCCGTATCCTGCCGCAAACTGCCACCGGTTTCCAACTGCAGAGCAGCGAAATCAAAGACCTTGACCTCGAAGCCGGTCACTTCTACTCGGCAAGCAGCCAGGACAAAAACTCCAGCAAAGGTGGTCTGTGGGCAACCTACGCCAGCGAAGAAGCCAACAAGATCGACTATTTCGGTGGTAAGTACGGCATTACCGAAAACCTGAGCGGATCGCTTTACGGCGCCAAGCTGGAAGACATCTGGAACCAGTACTACGCCAACCTGAACTACACCATCCCGATGGGTGACGATCAGTCGGTTAACCTGGACGGTAACATTTACAACACCACCGATACCGGCGACGCCAAAGCGGGTGATATCAGCAACACCACGTTCTCCCTGGCAGCCGCTTACTCGTTCCTGAAAGCGCACACCATCACCGTCGGCTTCCAAAAGGTCAACGGCGACACTCCGTTCGACTACATCGGTGTGGGCAAAAACAACCGCGGCGGCGACTCGATCTTCCTCGCCAACTCCATCCAGTACTCCGACTTCAACGGTCCTAACGAGAAATCGGCACAAATCCGTTACGACCTGAAAATGGCAGAATACGGCGTTCCTGGTCTGAGCTTCATGACCCGTTACGTAAAAGGTTGGGATATCGACGGCACCAACACTCCAGCAGGCAGCGCTTACGCTGGTTTGTACGGTGAAGACGGCAAGCACAACGAAACCAACTTCGAAGCCAAGTACGTTGTACAGAACGGCCCGGCGAAAGACCTGTCCTTCCGTATCCGTCAGGCATGGCACTTCGCTAACAGCGACCAAGGCGAAGGCGACATTAAAGAGTTCCGCCTGATCGTCGACTACCCGCTGTCGATCTTGTAATCGAAAGCAGTTAGTTTGCGGTAATAAAAAAAAGGCCCATCTTCGGATGGGCCTTTTTTATTGCGACTGCAGTGTGCTTTACGAATCGGGTTCTGTTGAACACCCCGGACCGAAAAGCCAAACATGAACTGAACGGTTCATTACGCCGGCGCGGAGTCCTGAACGACTCGAATGACCCGCTGCGGAAACGGAATATCGATGCCGACGGCTCTCAGACGATCGCGCGATTGTTCGTTGAACATGAACATCACATCCCAGTAGTCCGCGGTCTTCACCCACACCCGCAGGGAAACAGTAATCGAACTGTCGCCCAAAGTGGAAATCACAGCTTGCGGAGCGGGTTCGGCTAATACACGCGGGTCCTTCGCCAGCTCCAGCAGTACTTCACGGGCCTTCTGCAAGTCCGCTTCGTAATCCACGCCCACATCAAACACAACCTTGCGGGTCGGCTGACGGTTAGTGTTGGTGATGATGCCGTTCGACAGATTGCCGTTCGGGATGATGATGGTTTTGTTATCGCCGGTGCGCAGTACAGTATGGAAAATCTGGATGCTATCGACGGTGCCGGCCACACCCTGGGCTTCAATCCAGTCGCCGATGCGGAACGGGCGGAACAACAGAATCAGCACGCCGCCAGCGAAGTTCGCCAGGCTGCCCTGCAAGGCCAGGCCAATGGCCAGACCCGCCGCACCGATGGCGGCAACGAACGAAGTGGTTTCCACGCCGATCATCGAGGCCACGCTGACGATCAGCAGCACCTTGAGGATAATGTTCGCCAGGCTGCTGATGAAGCCTTGCAGCGCCAGGTCGGCGTTACGCAGCGCCAGCAGCCCGCCGAGCTTTTGCGTCACTTTGTTGATCAGCCACCAGCCGATGCCCAGGGTGATGATCGCCAGCAGTACACGACTGCCGTATTCCATGATCATCGGAATCCAGGCTTGGGATGCCTTGACCAGATTGTCCACTTCAGCATTCAAATCCATCTTCTTTCTCCTGATTCCCGGCTACCCGGCACGCGAAAAATGAGCGGCAGAAAAGACCCGCCCCTGGCGGGCTCGATCGTTTCTGCCATCGGGCCTCGGACGCCGAAAACGCCGAGAGGTTCCCGCCTGAACGGTCAGTCGCGGAAGTTGTTGAACTGCAGCGGCATGTCGAAGGTCTTGGCGCGCAGGGCGGCAATGGCTTCTTGCAGGTCGTCACGCTTCTTGCCGGTAATGCGCACCTGCTCACCCTGGATCGCAGCCTGGACCTTGAGCTTGGCGTCCTTGACGTGGGCAACGATCTTCTTCGCCAGCTCCTTGTCGATGCCCTCCTTGAGGACCGCTTCCTGCTTCATCAGCTTGCCAGAGGCATAGGCATCCTTGACTTCAAGGCACTGCACATCGATTTTGCGCTTGACCAGGGCCAGCTTGAGGATCTCAATCATCGCTTCAAGCTGGAAATCGGCCTCGGCGGTCAGGTTGACGGTCAGGTCCTTTTCCTTGAACTCGAAGGTGCCCTTGCCTTTCAGGTCATAACGGCGATCGAGTTCCTTGACGGCGTTCTCGACCGCGTTGGTGACTTCGTGTTTGTCCAGTTCGGATACCACGTCGAACGACGGCATGTAATCTCTCCAATAAAAGGGCGTGCTCGATCACGATGGAGCACGCCTGGCTTGCGGTTAAAATCCGCGCTGATTATAACGGGTCTTTCCCATCATTCACTGCGAGCCTCCCATGCGCGCCTTAAACAGAGCAAAAAGCTGATGTCCACCACCTGGCATGTTCTGGGCGCCGGCAGCCTTGGCACCTTATGGGCGACACGACTGGCGCGAGCCGAGGTGCCGGTCCGGCTGATTGTGCGCGACGCCGCGCGCCTGCAGGCGTACGCCTCGGCGGGCGGGTTGACGCTGGTCGAACACGGTGCAGCGCAATGCTACCCCGTCCCCGCCGAGACGCCCGACAGCGCCGAGCCGATCAATCGACTGCTGGTGGCCTGCAAAGCCTACGACGCCGAGCAAGCCGTGGCCCGGGTGGCACCGCGCCTGGCCCCCGGCGCCGAGCTGATTCTGTTGCAGAACGGTCTTGGCAGTCAGGATGCCGTCGCAGCCCAAGTGCCGCAGGCGCGCTGCATCAGCGCTTCAAGCACCGAAGGGGCCTTTCGCGATGGCGACTGGCGCGTGGTATTCGCCGGGCATGGTTACACCTGGCTGGGGGACGCCGGTCATCCGGTGGCGCCGATCTGGCTGGATGACCTGGACGCCGCCGGCATTCCCCACGAATGGAGCACCGACATCCTGACCCGGCTGTGGCGAAAGCTGGCGCTCAATTGTGCGATCAATCCGTTGACCGTGCTGCACGATTGTCGCAACGGCGGCCTGCAGGACCATCATTGCGAAGTCGCCACCCTCTGCGGCGAACTGACGGAACTGCTCGAGCGTTGCGGCCAACCGGCAGCCGCCGAAGACTTGCAATCGGAAGTCGAACGGGTGATCCACGCCACTGCCGCCAATTATTCGTCGATGTACCAGGACGTCAGCCACCGGCGTCGGACCGAAATCAGCTACCTGTTGGGGCATGCCTGCAAAGTGGCCTCCCGTCATCAGTTGAACCTGCCGCACCTCAATCAACTTCAGCAACGGTTGCGGACCCATCTGCATAGCCTTGGATTGCCCAGCGACTGAGCAGCGGCTACGCTGGCCACTTGTTCCTTTTCAGCGATGAACCTGATGCCACTGCGCCAGCGCCTCGAAAACCTTCCAGTCGGCCAGAAACTGCTGGCCGCCTTGCTGGTGCTGTTGACCACCGTCCTGCTGGTCGCCAACCTGACATTCATCAGCGCCGCGTACTACATTTCTCAGGAAAGCATGGCACCCCAGGCCTTGCAGACCATCGGCCGCCTGGTATCCAACCCGAGCCTGGTGTCCGACGCCCTGAAGTCGCCGCAAAGCGCCGAACGCTTGCTCAACGAGCTCAACAGCTATTCCCCCCTGCGCGCAGCGGCCCTTTATGACGGCAAGGGCGAACGCCTGGCGCAGTTGCAGCATGGCGAAAAGCTGAAGCTGCCGGAGCGCTACCGGCACATCGAATCCTGGCAGGCCACCGAGTTTCGCAGCAATCAAGTGATCACCCTGCCCCGCCCGGGCACTGCGCCGGGGCACCTGCTGCTGGTGGCCAGCAGCGAATTGCCGATGGCGTTCTACACCGGCACCCTGACCGCCAGCCTCGGGATTCTGATCTTCAGCGTGCTGTTGTGGCTGATGATCGCCCGGCAGATCAAACGGCTGATCACCCGGCCGATCCATCAGCTCGAAGAGTTGTCCCGGCAAGTGACCCGGGAGGAGAACTACGCCCTGCGCGCCTCCCGCGGCAACCATGACGAAATCGGCAGCCTGGCCGAGGCCTTCAATACCATGCTCTCGCGCATCGAGGCCAGGGAGCAGCAACTCAAACGCGCTCGGGACGATTCCCAAGCCGCTTATGACCAGGCCCAGGGCCTGGCGGAAGAAACCCGTCATACCAATCGCAAGCTGGAACTGGAAGTCCAGGTGCGCAGCAAGATCGAAAAGAAGCTCACCGGGTTCCAGAACTACCTCAACAGCATTATCGACTCCATGCCCTCGGCATTGATTGCCCTCGATGAACAACTCTATGTCACCCAGTGGAATCAGGAGGCCAGCGCCCTGTCCGGCACGCGCCTGGACGAGGCATTGAACCAGCCGATTTTCCTCGCGTTCGAACCGCTCAAGCCGTTTCTGCCGCAGCTCAAGCAAACCGTCGAACAGCATACGGTGGCCAAGATCGAGCGCGTGACCTGGTTCAAGGACGAAGAACCCAGGCACTACGCCCTGACGTTCTATCCGCTGATGGGCGGCGCCGGGCGTGGTGTGGTGATCCGGATCGACGACATCACCCAGCGCCTGTCCCTGGAAGAAATGATGGTGCAGTCGGAAAAAATGCTCTCGGTTGGCGGTCTCGCCGCCGGCATGGCCCATGAGATCAACAACCCGTTGGGGGCGATCCTGCACAATGTGCAAAACATTCGTCGGCGCCTGTCCCCCGACCTGCCCAAAAACCTTGAACAGGCCGAGCAAATCGGCGTTCAACTGGAGACGGTCAACCAATACCTGCAGGCGCGGGAAGTGCCGCAGTTGCTCGATGGCATTCAACAGGCGGGCGCCCGGGCGGCGAAGATCGTCACCCACATGCTCAGCTTCAGCCGCCGCAGCACCCGGCAGATGGCACCGTGTGATCTGCCGGCGTTGATCGATCAAGCGGTGGAAATTGCCGGAAACGACTTCGACCTGGCGATCGGTTTCGATTTCAAGGGCCAGGCGATCATCCGCCAGTTCGATCCGCAACTCGGCCCGGTACCCGGCACCGCCAACGAACTGGAGCAAGTGCTGCTCAACCTGTTGAAAAACGCCGCCCAAGCGATTCACCAACGCGAAGACGATCGCGAACCGGGGCGGATCATTCTGCGCACCCGGCTGAATCCTCCCTGGGCGGAAATCCAGGTCGAAGACAACGGCATCGGCATGAGCGAGAGCGTGCGCAAGCGTACATTCGAGCCGTTCTTCACCACCAAGGAAATCGGCCAGGGCACCGGCCTTGGCCTGTCGGTTTCGTATTTCATCATCACCAACAACCACAAGGGTCAGATGGAAGTGCAATCGACCCTCGGGCAAGGCACTTGCTTTACCTTGCGCCTACCCTTGGCGGGCACCCCGCTCGTCTCTCAAGAACTCAATCAGCTATCGAGGTAACCATGGGCTTTCGCTTGTCGAAAATTTACACCCGCACCGGCGACAAAGGCGAAACCGGGCTGGGCGACGGCCGCCGCGTGCCCAAGGATCATCCGCGGATCGAGGCGATTGGCGAGGTCGACACCCTGAACAGTCAGGTGGGCGTGCTGTTGGCCGGCTTGGCGGTTGAACGTGTCACATATCCGGGACTGAGCGAGATCATTGAGGTGTTGGCGCCTTGTCAGCATCGGTTGTTCGACTTGGGTGGCGAACTGGCGATGCCGATGTATCAGGCATTGGACCTGGCAGAAATTGAACGGTTGGAAACGGCGATCGATCTGTGGAATGAAGAACTCGGGCCGCTGGAGAACTTCATCTTGCCGGGTGGTTCGGCGTTGATTGCCCAGGCGCATGTCTGCCGCAGCCTGGCGCGCACGGCCGAGCGGCGGTGCCAGCAGTTGAATGCGCTCGAGCCGTTGGCTGGCGTTGGGTTGGCCTATATCAATCGGTTGTCGGATTTGTTGTTTGTGGTGGCGAGGCTGATTGCCAAGCGGCAGGGGGTTGCGGAGATTTTGTGGCAGCCGGCGGTGAAGCCTCAAGATTAATCGGCGCCCTTCAGGCGCCCTTCGCGAGCAAGCCCGCTCCCACAGTCGACCGCGTTCTTCCCTGTGGGAGCGGGCTTACTCGCGAAGAGGCCAGCCGGCTCACCGCAGAATCAAGCTTCTGGCCAGAACGCCCGAATCCCCGCCACACCCTGCGCCCCGGCTTCCCAGGCCTTTTGCTGCTCCGCCGGGCCAACGCCACCGAGCAAAAACACCGGCTTGCTGAAACCCTCGATCATCGCCGAGGCCTGTTCCCAACCCAACGGCTGAGCATCCGGATGGGTCATGGTCGGCTGCACCGGCGACAGGGTCACAAAGTCCACACCCATCTGTTCGGCCAGTGCCAGTTCTTCAGCGTCATGGCAAGATGCCGCCAACCAGCGCGACGCCGGTAGCGGGCGGCCCGCCGCCGCGTACTTGCGCAGTTGCTTTGAGGTGATGTGCCAGCCGGCAGACGGAAAATCGCCCAGCCATTCGAATGGGCCCTTGATCATCAACTGCGCCTTGCCGGCACACAGCCCCGCTGCGTCCACCGCCAGATCGCGGTACTTCGGGTCGTAACCGTTGGGTGCCCGCAACTGGATCAGCCTGATGCCACCGGCAATGGCTTTCTGGATACCGCGCAGCAAGACCGGGGTGTCCAGGTCTTCAGGGGTGATCAGGTACTGCGCCGGCAGTCGTGCCGCCGCAACGATCGGCTGGTTGGCCGCCGGGAACTCGTAGTTCAGCAGGTCACGGTGCGCCACCCACTCCAGAGGCTGCCCCTCGGCCCCGTGAGGCTCGCCGGAAAAGTCCGAGACTTCCCAGACATCCAGCAACACCTGCTTGTCGGGGTAATCGTGCCGGACCTTGATCAACGGCCGCGCCGCATTGACCACAATGCCCAGTTCTTCGTTGAGCTCGCGGGCCAGGGCGATTTCGACGGATTCGTCGTCCTCGACCTTGCCACCCGGAAACTCCCACAGCCCACCCTGATGCTGGGTATCGGCCCGGCGGGCGATGAGGATCTTGCCGCTGCCATCGCGGATGACGGCGGCGGCTACATGGACTCGTTTCACTGCCCGACCTCCTCCAGACCTGCCTTCTGCCAAGCTTTGAAGGCTGGCCATTGGTAGATCGTATTGATGTAGGTTTCGTCCGCCGGGGGCAGCTTCACCTGATAGGTGCGCAGGCGCACGGCGATCGGCGCAAAGAAGGCATCGGCCAGGGTGGCGCCACCAAACAGGAACGGACCGGTGCCGGTCGCGACCGCGCGGCACTCGGCCCACAACGCCAACATGCGCGCGATGTCTGCCTGGACGTCATCCGGTGTCGGCGACAGCGGTGCGTCGTGGCTCAGGTCGAATGGCATGTGATTACGCATCGCGAAGAAACCGCTGTGCATCTGCGCGCATGCCGAACGGGCCTGGGCACGGGCGGCGACGTCCTTGGGCCAGAGGCCGGCGTCGGGGAACTGTTCGGCCAGGTATTCGGCAATCGCCAGGGAATCGGCGAGGGTGCCGTGTGCGGTTTTCAGCAGCGGGACTTTGGCGGTGGGCGAATGCTTGAGCAGGCGCTCACGGGTGTCCGGCTGGTTGAGCTTGATCAGTTCTTCGGTGTAGGGGGCGCCGGTCAGGTCGAGAGCCAGGGCGCCGCGCAGGGACCAGGAGGAATACAGTTTGTCGCCGATGATCAGGTGATAACTCATGTTCAGCGTCCTCGAGCAGGAAAAACTCCTGTAGGAGCTGGCTTGCCAGCAATAGCGGTAGCGGCCTCGACACTTCAATCGCGGCTGAAGACGCCTTCGCCGGCAAGCCGGCTCCTACAGATGATTCAGGTGCGATATTCAGCGTTGATCTTCACGTACTCGTGGGACAAGTCAGTAGTCCAGATGGTTTCGCTGCAATCGCCGCGACCCAGTTCGATCCGGATGGTGATTTCTGCCTGCTGCATCACCGCCGCGCCCTGGGCTTCGGTGTAGGTCGAGGCGCGGGCGCCACGGCTGGCGATGCACACTTCGCCGAGGAACACGTCGATCTTGCTCACGTCCAGGTCAGGTACGCCAGCACGGCCGACAGCGGCCAGGATACGCCCCCAGTTCGGGTCGGAGGCGAACAGCGCGGTCTTGATCAACGGCGAATGGGCCACGGTGTAGCCGACGTCCAGGCACTCCTGATGATTGCCACCACCGTTGACTTCGACGGTGACGAATTTGGTCGCACCTTCGCCGTCGCGAACGATGGCCTGAGCCACGTCCATGCACACTTCGAACACGGCCTGTTTCAGCTTGGCGAACAATTCACCGCTGGCTTCAGTGATTTCCGGCAGCGCAGCCTGACCGGTGGCAATCAGCATGCAGCAATCGTTGGTCGAGGTGTCGCCATCAATGGTAATGCGATTGAACGACTTGTTGGCGCCGTCCAGCAGCAGGTTTTGCAACACCTCGCGTGCGACTTTGGCGTCGGTGGCGATGTAGCCGAGCATGGTCGCCATATTTGGACGGATCATGCCCGCGCCTTTGCTGATACCCGTGACGGTGATGGTCACGCCGTCATGCTCGAACTGGCGACTGGCACCCTTGGGCAGGGTATCGGTGGTCATGATGCCAGTGGCGGCAGCTTCCCAGTTATTCACCGACAGGTCATCGAGTGCGGCTTGCAGCGCGCCTTCGATCTTCTCGACCGGCAGCGGTTCGCCGATCACGCCGGTGGAGTACGGCAGCACCTGGCCCGCATCGACGCCGGTCAGCTCCGCCAGTCTGGCGCAGGTGCGCTCGGCGGCGGCCAGGCCGGGTTCACCGGTGCCGGCGTTGGCATTGCCGGTGTTGGTCAGCAGGTAACGCACCGGGCCTTGCACGCGTTGCTTGGCCAGGATCACAGGCGCTGCGCAAAACGCGTTCAGGGTGAATACGCCCGCCACGGTGGAGCCTTCGGCACAGCGCATGACCACGACATCCTTGCGCCCCGGGCGCTTGATGCCGGCCGAGGCGATACCGAGTTCAAAACCGGCGACCGGGTGCAACGTTGGCAAAGGACCAAGACCAACAGCCATGAATGCGCTCCTTAAATAAGAGGTTGTCTGCACCGCCATGTAATGAACGGTGGTATTAAATGGTAAAACGCCGCGACGGCTGGAGCCGGTCGCGGCGCAGGTATTTCAGCGTATGTAACGGGGTTTACTGGATCTGCCCGTGGCAATGCTTGAATTTCTTGCCCGAACCGCAGTAGCACAGTTCGTTGCGGCCCAGCTTCTGTTCGTTGCGTACCGGCGCGGTGGCGAGGGCGACGTCGACCTCTTCACCGAGCAGTTGCGGCTGCTCAAGACCCGGTGCTTCATCGTGCTGGAACTGCATGCGCGCCGCCAATGCTTCGGCTTCCTGACGCAGGCGCTGCTCTTCTTCGATCGGGTCTTCGCGGCGAACCTGAACGTGGGACAGCACCCGAATCGAATCGCGCTTGATCGAATCCAGCAGCTCGGAGAACAGCGTGAACGACTCGCGCTTGTATTCCTGCTTCGGGTTCTTCTGGGCGTAACCACGCAAGTGGATGCCATGACGCAGGTGATCCATGGTCGACAGGTGGTCTTTCCACAGGTCGTCGAGCACACGCAGCACGATCTGCTTCTCGAAGGTGCGCAGTGCTTCGGCACCGGCCTGGTCTTCTTTCTCGTTATAAGCGGCGATCAGTTCGCTCAGCAGCTTCTCGCGCAGGGTTTCTTCGTAGAGGTGATCATCTTCGTCGAGCCATTGCTGGATCGGCAACGCCACGCCGAAGTCGTTTTGCAGTGCCGCTTCCAGACCGGCCACGTCCCACTGCTCAGGCAGCGATTGCGGTGGAATGTGCGCACTGACCGTCGCGTTGAGCACGTCCTGACGGAAGTCGGCGATGGTTTCGCCGATGTTGTCCGCGGCCAGCAACGTATTACGCATGTGATAGATCACTTTACGTTGTTCGTTGTTGACGTCGTCGAACTCGAGCAGTTGTTTACGAATGTCGAAGTTACGGCCTTCAACCTTGCGCTGGGCCTTCTCGATGGCGTTGGTCACCATGCGGTGCTCGATCGCTTCACCGGACTGCATGCCCAGGGCCTTCATGAAGTTCTTCACCCGGTCCGAGGCGAAGATACGCATCAGGCTGTCTTCCAGCGACAGGTAGAAACGGCTGGAACCGGCGTCACCCTGACGACCGGCACGACCGCGCAGCTGGTTGTCGATGCGGCGCGATTCGTGACGCTCGGAAGCGATCACCTGCAAGCCGCCCGACTCCAGCACTTGCTGGTGACGTTTTTGCCAGTCGGCCTTGATCTGGGCGATCTGCTCCGGCGTTGGATTTTCCAGGGACGCGACTTCCACTTCCCAGTTGCCGCCCAACAGGATGTCGGTACCACGACCGGCCATGTTGGTGGCGATGGTCAGTGCGCCGGGGCGACCGGCCTGGGCGATGATCTCGGCTTCCTTTTCGTGGAACTTGGCGTTCAGGACCTTGTGTTCGATGCCTTCCTTGTCGAGCAGCGTGGACATGTGCTCGGACGTTTCGATGGTTGCAGTACCCACCAGCACCGGACGGCCCTGGGTCATGCATTCCTTGATGTCGTTGATGATCGCCGCGTATTTCTCTTCGGCGGTCAGGAACACCAGGTCGTTGTAGTCTTTACGTGCCAGCGGCTTGTTCGGCGGGATCACCATCACCGACAGACCGTAGATCTGGTGGAATTCGAACGCCTCGGTGTCAGCGGTACCGGTCATGCCGGACAGCTTGTTGTACAGACGGAAGTAGTTCTGGAACGTGGTCGATGCCAGGGTCTGGCTTTCGGCCTGGATGTTCAGGTTTTCCTTGGCTTCGATGGCCTGGTGCAGGCCTTCGGACAGACGGCGACCCGGCATGGTACGACCGGTGTGTTCGTCGACCAGGACAACCTGACCGTCCTGCACGATGTATTCGATGTTGCGATGGAACAGCTTGTGCGCACGCAGACCGGCATAAACGTGAGTCAGCAGGCCCAGGTTGTGTGCCGAGTACAGGCTCTCGCCTTCCGCCAGCAGGCCGACGCGGGTCAGCATGTCTTCGATGAACTGGTGACCGGCTTCGTTGAGTTCGACCTGACGGGTCTTTTCGTCGACGGTGTAGTGCCCAGCCTTGGTGACTTCGCCTTCGACTTCTTCGACGTGCAACTCGAGCTGCGGGATCAGTTTGTTGATCTCGATGTACAGCTTGGAGCTGTCCTCGGCCTGACCGGAAATGATCAGCGGGGTACGGGCTTCGTCGATGAGGATGGAGTCGACTTCGTCGATCACGGCAAAATTGAGTTCACGCTGGAATTTTTCTTCCATGCTGAACGCCATGTTGTCGCGCAGGTAGTCGAAACCGTATTCGTTGTTGGTGCCGTAGGTGATGTCGGCAGCATAAGCGGCGCGCTTCTCTTCCGGCGGCTGGAAAGGTGTCACCACACCGACCGTCATGCCGAGGAACTCGTAGAGCGGACGCATCCAGTTGGCGTCACGGCGGGCCAGGTAGTCGTTCACCGTCACAACGTGCACGCCCTTGCCGGACAGTGCGTTGAGGTAAACGCCCAGGGTTGCCACCAGGGTCTTGCCTTCACCGGTGCGCATTTCCGCGATCATGCCTTCGTGCAAGGTCATGCCGCCGATCAACTGGACATCGAAGTGGCGCATACCCATGACACGCTTGCCGGCTTCGCGGGCGACCGCAAAGGCTTCGGGCAGCAGCTTGTCGAGGGTTTCCCCTTTGGCGATGCGGGCCTTGAACTCGGCTGTCTTGGCACGCAATTGATCGTCCGAAAGGGCCACCATTTGCTCTTCGAAGGCATTGACGAGTTGCACCGTCTTGAGCATGCGTTTGACTTCACGCTCGTTCTTGCTTCCAAAAAGTTTCTTTAACAAAGGCGCAAACATATCGGCAGGATCTTCCACACTAAAGGGATGGAGGGCGGCCCCGTGAGTCGCCCGAGCAGCCCTCATGGCCGCATGCGAACGAGCATTCTACCCGGAAACGGTGGTGAGGAAAGTGGCGTTATTCCACGATGCTGGCACAGCGCTGTGACGGGGCTTACTTAAAATAAGGGCTTTTTGCTGAACTTCAAGCCGTTGACGGCATAAGTTACTCGTTGATTTAATGGGTAAAGCGCTCGCAACGCAATGGGTCGGGCGCATGCGGTGCTTTCTGCTACCATGGCCGCTCTGTTACTTCAGGTGTCTGATCATGGCATTTCGCCCTCTTACGGCCAGAGCACCCGCCGTTCTGCTTCGCGAAGCCAAACCGCTCAAAGCCATCTTTGGCCACGCTCAACGCCTGGGTCATTTACAACGCCTGGTGGAAAGCCAGTTGCAGCCCGCTGCGCGCGAACATTGCCATGTGGCATCGTGGCGCGAAGGCAGTTTGTTGCTGATTGTCACCGACGGTCACTGGGCCACTCGTTTGCGTTATCAGCAAAAGCGTCTGCAGCGGCAATTGCAGCTGTTCGATGAGTTCGCCAGCCTGACGCGGATTCTGTTCAAGGTGCAGCCACCCACGGTCCAGCAAGGCGCGGCCGGTCATACCATCAGATTGTCGACCGATGCGGGCGCGACCATCCAGGCCACGGCCGAGGGGATCACTGATCCGAATCTGCGGGCGGCGCTGGAGCGCCTTGCGGCGCACGCCAAGCCCAAGGTTTAAAACTGCCTCCTACCGGCGTTTGCTGCCGCCGAGCAATGAACCCATCAGCCCGCGTACCAATTGTCGGCCCAACTGATTGGCCGCCTGGCGCATCGCCGATTTCAGCGCCTGCCCTGCCGCCGTGCCGAGGAATTCACCGGCCTTGTCGGTGAAACTGGGCTCTTCGGCTGCCGGTTTACCTGGAGCGGCGTCCGGTTCCGGGGCCAGTCCTTTACGCCCCAACAGCACTTCATACGCCGACTCGCGGTCGATCGGCTTGTCGTAACGCCCCTTGAATGCGGATCCGGCAATCAGCACCGTGCGCTCCGTCTCGGTCAATGGCCCGATCCGCGACTGCGGCGGAGCCACCAGCACCCGCTGGACCATCCCGGGCGTGCCTTTATCCTGCAAAGTGCCGACCAAAGCCTCGCCGATCCCGAGTTCGGTCAGCACCGACAAGGTATCGAACGCCGGGTTCGGCCGAAAGCCCTCCGCCACGGCGCGCAGGGATTTCTGCTCCTTGGCGGTGAACGCGCGCAATCCATGCTGGATCCGCAACCCCAACTGGGCCAGTACGTCATCCGGCAGGTCGCCCGGCGATTGGGTGACGAAATACACGCCCACACCTTTCGAACGAATCAGCCGCACGACCTGCTCCAATCGGTCCTGCAAGGCCTTGGGCGTATCGGCGAACAACAAATGCGCCTCATCGAAAAACAGCGCCAGCAGGGGTTTGTCCGCATCACCGCGTTCCGGCAGTTGCTCGAACAGTTCGGCCAACAGCCACAACAGGAACGTTGCATAGACCTTGGGGGCTTCGTGGACCAGGCGACTGGCATCGAGCAGGTGAATACGCCCGCGACCATCGGCGCCCGGTTGCAGAATATCTTCGAGTTGCAGCCCCGGCTCGCCAAACAGCGCTTCTGCACCCTGTTGCTCCAGGGTCGCCAGACGCCGCAACAGGGCCTGGCTGGAACCCGTGGTCATCAGCGCGGCGTCGTCGCCCAGCAATTCAGGATGATCACGCAGGTGATTGAGCAGCGCCTTCAGATCCTTCAGGTCCAGCAGCAACAGCCCTTCGCGGTCCGCCACCTTGAAGGCGGCATACAGCGCCGACTGCTGGCTGTCGGTCAATTCCAGCAGACTGCCCAGCAGCAGCGGCCCCATTTCACTCAGGGTGGTGCGCAAGGGATGCCCGGACTGACCGTGAATGTCCCACAGGGTGACCGGATACGCCTGGGGTTTGTGGTTCAGCCAAGGCATCCCCGCAATGCGCTCGGCGACCTTGCCTTGGGGCTCACCGGCTGCGCCCAGGCCGCACAGGTCGCCTTTGATATCCGCCGCAAACACCGCCACGCCGGCGTCACTGAACGCTTCGGCCAGGCGTTGCAAGGTGACGGTCTTGCCGGTGCCGGTGGCGCCCGCCACCAGGCCATGACGGTTTGTCAGACGCATGGCCTGGGCAATCGGCTGTCCCGCGAGGTCGGCACCGATAACGAGTTGCAGTGAATCAGGCATTTTGTCACCCCATGATTAAGCTTTGATCCTTCACGGCCGATATAAAAGACTGAAAAGCATCGGTAATTCCCTAAGGAGAGTACGGAAGTATCAGCTTGTTTTCACTGCCGCCCATTGCGCGTTCCTTTATAAAAGCACGCCTTTGGCACCACGACCCTAGCGGAACCCCAAGCCATGAACAAAAACCTGCGTTTCAGCCATAAAATCCTGCTTGCCGCCGCCCTCATTGTCATGGCCGCCTTTGCCTCGTTCACGCTGTACAACGACTATTTACAACGCAACGCCATCCGCGAAGACCTGGACAGCTACCTCAATGAGATGGGGGATGTCACCGCCAACAATATCCAGACCTGGCTGGCCGGTCGTATCCTGTTGATCGACAACCTCGCCCAGAACATCGCGATCAATCCTGAACCGTCCACCGTCACCAGCCTGCTTGAGCAGAAAGCCCTGACGTCGACCTTCATGGCGTCTTACCTGGGCGACGCCACCGGCAGCTTCACCATTCGTCCGGACGCCAGAATGCCCGCCGGTTTCGACCCGCGGGTGCGCCCTTGGTACAAAGGCGCCGAAAGCAGCAGCACAGCGACCCTGACCGAACCTTATATCGATGCGGCCACTGGCCAGACCATCATCTCCATCGCCACCGCCTCGAAAAAAGCCGGGCAAAACGTCGGCGTGGTCGGCGGCGACCTCAGCCTGCAAACCTTGATCGACACCCTCAGCGCCCGCGACTTCGACGGCATGGGCTACGCCTTCCTGGTCAGTTCCGACGGCAAGATCCTGGTGCACCCGGACAAAGCCCTGGTGATGAAGACCCTGAATGAAGCGTATCCGGACAATACCCCGCGTATCAGCCGCGACTTCAGTGAAGTGCAGGTGGACGGCAAGACCCGCATCGTCACGTTCACCCCGATCAAGGGCCTGCCCTCGGTCAACTGGTACATCGGTCTGTCGGTGGACAAGGACAAAGCCTTCTCGATGCTGACCGAGTTCCGCGCCTCGGCGGTCATCGCGACGGTCATCGCCGTGGCCACCATCATTGCCCTGCTGGGCATGCTGATCCGCATCCTGATCCAGCCGCTGCATGTCATGACCCGCGCCATGGCAGACATCGCCGACGGTGAAGGTGACCTGACCAAACGCCTGACCATCCAGAACAACGACGAATTCGGCGTTCTCGGCACCGCGTTCAACCGTTTCGTCGAGCGTATTCACGGCTCGATCCGCGAAGTGTCCTCCGCCACCGGCCAAGTCAACGAAGTGGCGTTGCGCGTGGTGGCGGCCTCGAACTCGTCGATGTTCAACTCCGACCAACAGGCTTCCCGCACCAGCAGCGTCGCCGCGGCCATCAACCAGCTCGGCGCTGCAGCCCAGGAAATCGCGCGCAACGCCGCGCAAGCGTCGAGTCAGGCCAGCGATGCCCGCAGCCTGGCCGAAGATGGCCAGCAAGTGGTGGAGCGTAGCATTGCCGCGATGAATCAGCTGTCGAGCATGCTCAGCGCCTCAAGTACCAACATCGAATCGCTGAACAGCAAAACCGTGAACATCGGGCAGATTCTGGAAGTGATCACCAGCATTTCCCAGCAAACCAACCTGCTGGCGCTTAATGCTGCCATCGAAGCGGCGCGCGCCGGTGAGGCCGGTCGTGGTTTTGCCGTGGTGGCCGATGAGGTCCGCAACCTGGCCCACCGTACGCAGGAATCGGCGCAGCAGGTGCAGACCATGATCGAGGAACTGCAAGTCGGCGCCCGCGAGTCCGTGAGCACCATGAGCGACAGCCAGCGTCACAGCCAGGACAGCGTGGTCATCGCCAACCTGGCGGGTGAGCGCCTGAACAGCGTGACGTTGCGCATTGGCGAGATTGACGGCATGAACCAGTCGGTGGCGACGGCGACCGAGGAACAGACGGCCGTGGTGGAATCAATCAATGTGGACATTACCGAGATCAATACATTGAATCAGGAGGGGGTGGAGAACCTGCAGTCGACGTTGCGCGCGTGTGTCGATCTGGAGCAGCAGGCGGGGCGGCTCAAGCAGTTGGTGGGCAGTTTCCGTATTTAGTGCCTGTTCCGGCCCCTTCGCTGGCAAGCCAGCTCCTACAGGGTTCACGCAAATCCCTTGTAGGAGCTGGCTTGCCAGCGAAAGCGGTCCGTCATACACCGCAAAACCCTCGCCGGCACCCCAGCCGCAAAACCCCAACCGAACAACTATCCTTCATAAAGGTCAACCAAGGGAGAACAACGGACCGGAGGGATGTTCATCGTGCATATCGCTGACATAACCATGTTCTACGCCCCTGCCAGCGGTGGCGTGCGCACTTATCTGGATGCAAAGCACCGTCGCCTGGGCATCAAGCCGGGCATTCGCCACAGTTTACTGATCCCCGGATCGTCCTTGAGCGAACAGGATGGCGTTTTCACCGTTCCGGCACCCGCCCTGCCCTTCGGCAAAGGTTATCGTTTCCCCCTCCGTCTCGCGCCCTGGCGCAATGTCCTGCAGGTTTTGCAGCCCGACCTGATCGAAGTCGGCGACCCTTATCTCACCGCCTGGGCGGCGCTGGATGCCCGCCGGCAACTCGATGTGCCGGTGATCGGTTTTTATCATTCGGACTTGCCGCTGCTGGTCAGCAATCGCATGGGCAACTGGGTCACGACCAATGTCGAAGCCTATGTCAGCAAGCTCTACGGCAACTTCGACCGGGTCCTGGCGCCGAGCCGGGTGATGGCCGACAAGCTGATTGGCCTCGGGGTGAAGAACGTTTTCGTGCAGCCCTTGGGCGTCGACCTGCAAACTTTCCACCCCTCTGCGCGGGACCCGGGCTTGCGGGCCGAATTGGGGATCGATGAAAACACTCATTTGCTGATCTTCGCCGGACGCGGTTCCAAGGAAAAAAACCTGCCGGTCCTGCTCGACTGCATGAAACGACTGGGACGGCGCTATCACCTGCTGCTGGTTGGTTCGTCGATGCCAGCCCTGGTGCCGGATAACGTCACCGTGGTCGATGAATTCTGCCCGGCGGCGCAAGTCGCCCGGCTGATGGCCAGCGCCGATGCGCTGCTGCATGCCGGGGACCAGGAAACCTTCGGCCTGGTGATTCTCGAAGCCATGGCCAGTGGCATTCCGGTGGTGGCCGTGGCGGCAGGGGCTTTTCAGGAAATCGTCACCGATCAATGCGGCCTGCTGTGCCCGCCGAACAATTCCATGGCGATGGCCAACGCCGTACGTGAACTGTTCGGTTCGGGGAGCGCCGTCCTGGGCAAACAGGCCCGCCGCCATGCCGAGCAGCATTACTCCTGGGACACGGTGGTCAACAGCCTGCTGGGGCACTATCACGCCGTGCTCGGCACCCATTGGCCGCTGATTGCCAATGGTTGAGCGCATGAGCCGGCCCAGCCTGTTACTGGTGCTGCACGATGTCGCGCCGCATACCTGGGCCGACTACCAACCCTTTGTCGCTGCCGTCGACGCCTTGGGCGTGGTGCCAATGACCTGGCTGGTGGTGCCCGATTTTCACAAGCACAACCCTCTGGACGCCCATCCGGAATTTCGACGTATGCTCACCGACCGGGTCATCCGTGGTGACGAACTGGCGCTGCACGGCCACTTTCACTGCGATGAAGGCCCCACGCCCAGCACGCCACGAGACTGGTTCATGCGCCGGATCTACACCCACGAAGGCGAGTTCTACAGCCTGTCCCAGGACGCCGCCCTCGCCCGCCTGCGCGCCGGCATCGAGGTGTTCCGCCGTTACGACTGGCCTCTGGCAGGTTTCGTCGCCCCGGCCTGGTTGATGAGTGAAGGCACACGCCAGGCCTTGCGCCAACTGCCGCTGAGCTACACCAGTGACCCGCAACACCTGTACCGCCTGCCGGATTTCTCGGCGGTCGACGCCCCCGGGCTGGTCTGGAGTGCGCGCAGTGCCTGGCGCCGGGGCGTGTCGAAACTGCTCAGCGACCAGCGCGAACTGCGCTGGCGGCAGGCACCGGTGATTCGACTCGGCCTGCACCCGGTGGACATGCGCCATCAATTCTCCCGTAATTACTGGCTGCAGACGCTCAAGCGCCTGCTCGACGAGGGGCGCATGCCGCTGACCAAGGCTCATTGGCTGTCGTTGCGAACCGACCGTGTCGGGCGCGCCGCATGAGTCGCGGGATTCTGCTGCTCGTCGCGCTGCTCGCTGCTGTGCTGATTCCGTCACTGCTGGGCGGTAACGAAACCTGGTCCCGGCTGCAAAAATTTCCGCTGCATTGGCTGCTGATCATGTTCGGCATGATCCTGCTGTGCTGGGTGCTCAATACCTTGCGCTTGCGTCTGTTGCTGGGGGATCAGCGCGACAAGGTCAGCCGGCTCAAAAGCCTCGGGGTGGTCATGGCCGCCGAGTTCGCTTATTGCGCCACGCCCGGCGGCAGCGGTGGACCGCTGACCATCATGGCATTGCTGGCGCGCAATGGCGTGCGTCCGGCCAGGGGCAGCGCCGTGTTCGCCATGGATCAACTGAGCGACCTGCTGTTTTTCCTCTGCGCACTGAGCGGGATTCTGATTTATGCCCTGTTCCAGCACTTGAGCGCACGCATGGAATGGCTGCTGACTGTCAGTGCCGTGTCGATGTTTGGCGGCTTGCTCACCTGTGTGGTGGTGGCGCGCTATCACCGTTTACTGATTCGCCTGAGCGGTCGCCTGCTCGTTCGTCTTAATGTCAAAGGCGCCACACGCCTGCGCTGGGCGCGAAAGCTGCTGCACTTCCTGGCAGCCTTCACGGACACGCTGAAGTTGCCTTCTCAGACATTGATCACGGTGTTTGTCCTGACTTGCCTGCATTGGGTCCTGCGCTATAGCGTGCTGTATCTGGCGTTGCGCGGGCTCGGAGCGGATCTGCAGTGGGCCTGGAGTTTTCTGATCCAGATGCTTTCCCTGAGTGCGGGGCAATTCAGCCTGTTGCCCGGGGGTGCCGGGGCGGCGGAGCTGACCTCAGCGGCGCTGCTGGCGCCGATGGTGGGGAAATCCACTGCGGCGGCGGCGATACTGATCTGGCGGGCGGTGACCTATTACTTCTATTTACTGGTGGGCGGGCCGGTATTTTTGTTGATGCTTGGGCGGCCTCTGTTGAAGAAATTGCTGAAGTTCAAGCAGGCGTGAATTCTGAGGCGCTGTGAAACTGCAAGACCCCATGGCCCCTTCGCCAGCAAGCTGGCTCCTACAGGGATCTCCAGCGCACAGCAAACTCAGGCTCACCCCCGATCAACTGTAGGAGCTGGCTTGCCAGCGAAGGCGGCCCCAAGATCGATACAAGTCTCCCGGGCCCCTTCGCCAGCAAGCTGGCTCCTACAGGGATCTCCAGCGCACAGCAAACTCAGGCTCACCCCCGATCAACTGCAGGAGCTGGCTTGCCAGCGAAGGCGGCCCCAAGATCGATACAAGTCTCCCGGGCCCCTTCGCCAGCAAGCCGGCTCCTACAGGGATCTCCAGCGCACAGCAAACTCAGGCTCACCCCCGATCAACTGCAGGAGCTGGCTTGCCAGCGAAGGCGGCCCCAAGATCGATACAAGTCTCCCGGGCCCCTTCGCCAGCAAGCTGGCTCCTACAGGGATCTCCAGCGCACAGCAAACTCAGGCTCACCCCCGATCAACTGCAGGAGCTGGCTTGCCAGCGAAGGCGGCCCCAAGATCGATACAAGTCTCCCGGGCCCCTTCGCCAGCAAGCCGGCTCCTACAGGGATCTCCAGCGCACAGCAAACTCAGGCTCACCCCCGATCAACTGCAGGAGCTGGCTTGCCAGCGAAGGCGGCCCCAAGATCGATACAAGTCTCCCGGGCCCCTTCGCCAGCAAGCCGGCTCCTACAGGGATCTCCAGCGCACAGCAAACTCAGGCTCACCCCCGATCAACTGCAGGAGCTGGCTTGCCAGCGAAGGCGGCCCCAAGATCGATACAAGTCTCCCGGGCCCCTTCGCCAGCAAGCCGGCTCCTACAGGGATCTCCAGCGCACAGCAAACTCAGGCTCACCCCCGATCAACTGTAGGAGCTGGCTTGCCAGCGAAGGCGGCCTCAAGATCGATACAAGTCTCCCGGGCCCCTTCGCCAGCAAGCTGGCTCCTACAGGGATCTCCAGCGCACAGCAAACTCAGGCTCACCCCCGATCAACTGTAGGAGCTGGCTTGCCAGCGAAGGCGGCCTCAAGATCGATACAAGTCTAAGGCCCTTTCGTCGGCAAGCCAGCGTCTGAATCCGGATTCAAAGCCTTCCACAACTCGGCAGCCCCAGGAAATTCCGTACCATCCTCGGCGCTCAAGTCGTGCGGATCATAACGACTCAAACACCCCTCACCCACCGTGGCTGGCGCTCTTGAAGTAGCTTTATCGAGTGGATTGGCCATAAACATATCCTCAGGTCAAAAACGACAAAGGGCCTGATGCGATTGAACGCCCAGGCCCTTCGAATTTCAACCGCGCCGTATCGCTGTCAGAACACAACGGTCTTGTTGCCGTGCACCAACACCCGATCTTCCAGGTGATAACGCAGGCCCCGGGCCAATACCATCTTCTCGACGTCGCGGCCGAAGCGCACCATGTCTTCGATGCTGTCGCTGTGGCTGACGCGCACCACGTCCTGCTCGATGATCGGACCGGCGTCCAGCTCTTCGGTCACGTAATGGCAAGTAGCGCCGATCAGCTTTACGCCACGCAGGGAGGCCTGGTGATACGGCTTGGCACCGACAAACGACGGCAGGAAGCTGTGGTGAATGTTGATCACCTTATGGGCATATTCGCTGCACAGCGCGGGCGGCAGGATCTGCATGTATCGGGCAAGTACCACCACTTCGGCATCATGCTGTTTGACCAGGCGCGAGACTTCGGCGAATGCCGGCTCTTTATCCTGCGCATTGACCGGTACATGGTAGTAAGGAATACCGTGCCACTCGACCATGCTGCGCAAGTCGTCATGGTTGGAAATCACACAGGAAATTTCGCAATCCAGTTCGTCGCTGTGCCAGCGATGCAGCAAATCGGCCAGGCAGTGAGACTCGCGACTGGCCATCAACACCACACGCTTCTTCTGCGCGGTATCGGTGATGCGCCAGTTCATCGAGAACTCTTCGGCAATGGGTGCAAACGCTTCGCGAAAGGCCTCGATGCCGAAGGGCAGCGAATCGGCACGAATTTCGTGACGCATAAAGAACCAGCCACTGAGATTGTCCGAGTGGTGGCTCGCTTCAGTGATCCAGCCATTGTGTGACGCCAGAAAGTTACTGACTTTAGCAACGATGCCGACGCGGTCCGGGCAAGCAATCACCAGCCGAAAAGTGCGCATGAGGGTCAAACTCCAGAACTTCGCAAAGGTCGCCATTCTAGCGATTGCGCAGCAAAACTGCAGTATTGATGACGTCTCGCGTTGCACGAAGGTCGGCGACACGGGTCCCGGCTGCATCCGTCACCCGCGCGTTGGTGTTCTTATTGCATTCTTCAAGTGTCAAAATGTGACTGTCTGTGATGCCTGGTTGACGATCATTTAACTGCACCTCCAACCTGGACCTGTTCAACAAAACTAAATTAAATAAACTCCGGTTAAATGTTTACTTGATGAAACAGCCTGACTATTATTGCCGCACTGTCACCTAGCACCCTGCGCCCAACATAAGGTAGTCCCCATGTCCTTGATCAACGAATACCGTGCCACCGAAGAAGCAATCAAAGAGCTGCAAGCCCGTTTGAAGAATCTGTCCCAAGACGACAAACTGCAAACCGAGCTGGAATTCGAAGGCAAACTGCGCACCCTGATGGGTGAATACTCCAAGTCCCTGCGCGACATCATCGCGCTGCTGGATCCTGAGTCCAAAACCAAAGCTCCACGCGGTGGCGCAGTAAAAACTACCGGCACCAAACGTGCCCGTAAAGTTAAACAATACAAAAACCCGCACAACGGCGAAGTCATCGAAACCAAAGGTGGCAACCACAAGACTCTGAAAGAGTGGAAAGCCAAGTGGGGCGGTGATGTGGTTGAGGGTTGGGCTACCCTGCTGGGCTAAGCCGTAGCGCTTTGTCAAAGACTCGTCCGCGACAAAAAATAACGCCAGCAGCTGCTGGCGTTTTTTTATGCCTGGCTGTCAAGCCAGCGATATTTTCGTTTTCAAAGACTCAGGCGTTTACGTAATTGCTGAACATAAAGGTGCCATTCATTGAGCACCTCTCGCTGAAACGATGTAGCGGTAGCGCTCAATTGGGCTGAGGCTTCGGCGAAAGTTTCCAGGGTATTGGGCGCCCCCCACTCGGGTGTCGTCAGACGCTTCTGACAGAATATTCGCCAGCGCTGTTGCTCTTCGGAACTCAGCGTATCGGGGAAGTTGCGTGCGCGATATCGAAACAATAATTCCGGCAAGCGTTCATCATCGAAAGGCCAGCGTGCTTGTGCCAAGTGTGCCGGGTCCGCCGCCCGGACTTGCTCACATAGACGCCGATCACGATCACCGATAAAACCATCGTATAACTGTTGCTCGGGATCCTGGCTCGGCGTGAAATCCTCGTGGGTATAAACAGCCTGAACTTTGTCTCGCCAAACTGTTTGTGCGTCAGTTAGTCGCAGCGCGCGCTGCTGGTAGAGCGCCATGTCCAGTCCCAGCCGTTGCTGATCTTCGGGACGAAGCACCGACAGCGGCGCCACCACCGGACATTTATTGATGTGGATGAGCTTGAGCGGTACAGGCAATTCGCCGTCGGCCAGCTCATCGCGACGGGTATATAACCGCTGGCGCAAGGCTTCGGCACTCAGGTCAAGCAACCCCTGGGGATCGAGGTGCAAGTCACAGACAATCAAGGCGTTCTTGTTGCGCGGATGCCAGGCCAGGGGCAATACCACCCCGACATAGTTGCGCGCCGCCGAAAAACGACCGGAGATGTGCACCATCGGCTGCAACAGTCGAACCTGATCCATTACCTTTTGTTTGCTGCGCAATTGAAACAGCCAGTCATATAACTTCGGCTGCTTTTCGCGAATCAGCCGCGCCAGGGCGATCGTGGCGCGAACATCCGACAGCGCTTCATGGGCGTGGCCATGATCGATACCGTTGGCGGCGCTCAGGCGTTCCAGCTTGAGCGTCACCCGCCCCTCGTCATCCGTCGGCCAGACGAGGCCATCGGGGCGCAAGGCGTAAGCCGCACGCACCACATCGATCAGGTCCCAGCGACTGTTGCCGCCTTGCCACTCACGCGCATACGGGTCGAAAAAATTGCGATACAAGCTGTAACGGGTCATCTCGTCGTCGAAACGCAGCGTGTTGTAGCCGGCCCCACAGGTGCCGGGCGCAGCCAGCTGGGCATGCACCCGGGTCATGAAATCGGCTTCGCTCAAGCCTTGCCCGGCCAGTTGGGTCGGCGTGATACCGGTGATCGCGCACGCCGCAGGATGAGGCAGGATGTCATCACTGGGCTGACAGTAAAGATTGACCGGCGCGTCTATTTCATTGAGCTCAAAGTCGGTGCGAATCCCCGCCACTTGCAGCGGACGGTCGCAACGGGGATTGATGCCAGTGGTTTCATAGTCGTACCAGAAGATGGAGGTCACGGGCTATTCCTGAACTGAAGATCGGCGAAGTCTAGGCGTTCACATCCCGCCCCGGCCAGTCATCTTGCCATTCAATCATCTCGGCCGCTCAATCGTGCAATACATAGTTATGTCGTTTCCCCCCGGGAGGCTGCTAGCATCCCATGGACAGAAACTCCCGATCAGGCCACATCATCAGGTTGCCCATGCTCGAGACCACAGCACCGCCAAGGAACGCAACGCTGTCCCCGCCACTGGATACGCGGTACCAGATCGAAACGCCGGAAGGCATCGACTTGCCATTGCGCCCGGCCGGGTTGATGGTGCGTGCGCTGGCGTTCTCCATCGACCTTGGCCTGCGTGGGCTGATCCTTGGCCTGCTGTTGATTGTCCTGGCATTTCTCGGCAAGCTCGGCGCCGGCCTTGGCTCGATCCTGCTGTTTGTGGTGAGCTGGTGGTACATGGTGCTGTTCGAGGTGCTCAATCAGGGCCGCTCGCCAGGCAAGCAGTGGATGGGCCTGCGGGTAGTCCATGACGATGGCACGCCAGTCGGCTGGTCGGCTTCGCTGCTGCGTAACCTGCTGCGCTTTGTCGACATGTTGCCGTTTGGCTATTTCCTTGGGGCCATCAGCTGCCTGCAGCATCCCAACTTCAAGCGCCTCGGCGACCTGGCCGCCGGCACGCTGGTGATCTACCGCGAACAACCGCTCTCCCGCCCCCAGCTACCCGCCGCCGAGCCCCGGCGCCCGGCCTTTGCCCTGGCGCTGCCCGAGCAACGCGCCATCCTCGGGTTTGCCGAACGCCAGGGTGAGCTCTCCCAGGCGCGGGTCACGGAACTGGCAGCCATTCTCGCGCAACCCTTGCAGCTTTCAGCGCCACAGGCGGTGGCCGAGCTCAACGCAATTGCCCGCGGCTTGCTGGGCCCCGCATGAAGCAAAGTCTTTTCGAGAGTCGCCACAAGGCCGAATGGGAGCAGTTTTCCCTGCTGCTGGAAAGGCTGGAACGAAAACAGCCTGCCTCGCGTGTCGCACATTTCCCAAGTGACTATCGTCGTCTCTGCCATCACCTGGCCCTGGCCCGGGAGCGCGGTTACAGCAGTTTCCTGATCGACTCATTGCAGCAACAGGTCCTGCGCGGCCATCAACAGCTTTATCGGCATCGCAGCCGACTGGGTGCCAAGGCGCTGGGTTTCATCCTCGCGGACTTCCCCCGACTGGTGCGTGAGCAGTGGCGCTTCGTGCTCGCCGCCGGCCTGATGTTTTTTGCCAGCCTGATCGGTATCGCCCTGCTGGTGTATCTGTTTCCGGACCTGGTCTACAACCTGATCCCCGCCGAGCAGGTCAGCCAGATGCAGAGCATGTATGACCCCGACGCCGGTCACCTGGGGCGCTCGGCGGAACGGGCGGCCAGTGAAGACTGGGTCATGTTCGGCTACTACATCATGCACAACATCGGTATTGCCTTTCAGACCTTCGCCAGCGGCCTGCTGTTTGGCCTGGGCAGCGCGTTTTTCCTGTTCTACAACGGCTTGATGATTGGCGCGGTGGCCGGACACCTGACGCAAATCGGCTATGGCCAGACCTTCTGGTCATTCGTGATCGGCCACGGTGCCTTCGAACTCAGCGCCATCGCCCTGGCGGGTGCCGCGGGCCTGCAACTGGGCTGGGCATTGATCGCACCGGGGCGCTTGCGCCGCGCCGAAGCCTTGCGCCTGGCGGCGCGCAACAGTGTTTTGCTGATGTGTGGGGTGATGATGTTTCTGCTGATGGCGGCGTTTATCGAAGCCTATTGGTCATCGATGACCGGGGTCGCGCCTTTGCGCAAATTCCTGGTCGGTGCCGTGCTCTGGGTACTGGTGGCGATGTACCTGCTGTTGGCCGGACGGACTCGCCATGCGCCTGAGTGACGCCAGTGTGGTGTTTCGCCCGCGTCCCGGCTGGGAAGCCATGGACCTGGGCGTTCTGCTGAGTCAGCGCCACCGCCGCCTGCTGATGACCAGCTGGGCCATCGTGACCTTGCCGGTCTTCGCCCTGCTCAGCCTGCTGCTATGGGATTCGCCCTCCCTTGCCGTGTTTATTTTCTGGTGGCTGAAACCCGCGTTCGAACGCCTGCCGCTGTTCATTCTGTCCAAAGCCATGTTCGGCGAAACACCGACTTTGAAACAGGCGTTGCGCCAATGGCCGCGCTTGCTCAAGCCGCAACTGCTGGCGAGCCTGACCTGGCGACGCCTGAGCCTGAGCCGCAGTTTCCTGATGCCGGTCATGCAACTCGAAGGCCTCGAGGGTGAAGCGCGGGAGCAGCGTTTGCAGGTGCTGTTGCAGCGTAACGCCGGCGCCGCGAAGTGGCTGACCATCATCGGCGTGCACCTGGAAGGTGCCCTGTGGATTGGGCTGATGGTGCTGTTCTACCTGTTGTTGCCGCAACAGGTCGAACTCGACTGGAGCTGGCAGACATTGATCAGCACGGCCACACAGGACTGGCGCTGGCTGGAACACCTGACCAACTTCTTCTACGCACTGGTGCTGGTGGTCTGGGAACCGGTCTACGTGGCCTGCGGTTTCAGCCTTTACCTGAACCGGCGCACGGTGCTGGAGGCCTGGGATATCGAACTGGCCTTCCGCCGCCTGCGTCAACGCCTGGGCAGCGGCGCCGTCACCCTGATACTGGCGGCGCTGCTGCTGGTGCCATCGGCGCACCCCGCTTGGGCCGCCGAGCCGCTCATTTCACCCGACAGCCCGCGTCTACAGGAGCAGCCGCTGACCAGCCAGGCGTCCCGGGACAGCATCAAGACGATCCTCGACCAGCCGCCGTTCAAGAACAAGGAAACGCTCACGCGCTATCGTTTTGGCGAAGACACCCCGACCGCCCCTCCGAACAGTGACCGCACACCCGACTGGCTGACAGCACTGCTCAACCTGTCGACCTCGCTGATCGAAGCGGTGCTGTGGGGGACAGTGGTCGGCGCCATCGGTTTTTTGCTCTGGCGTTACCGGGACTGGTTGCAGGCCTTCGTCAGTCGTCGCCCGGTGCGGCCGCCTAAAGTCGCGCGACCATTGCCCCGGCAGGCGTTCGGCCTGGACCTCGGCCGCGAAACCCTGCCCGCCGACATCGCCGCCAGCGCCGAACACCTATGGCAGACCGACCCGCGCGAAGCCCTCGGCTTGCTCTATCGCGCCCTGCTCAGCCACTTGCTGCATGACTTCGACATGGCACTGAAGCCCGCCGACACCGAAGGCCAGGTGCTGGAGCGCATCGAACGACTGCAACGCCCTGAGTTGCTGGCCTTCAGCAAGAACCTGACCGGGCACTGGCAAAACATCGCCTACGGGCATCGCCTGCCCCCGGCCTCCGTGCAACAACAGCTCTGTGACGGCTGGCGTGCCCTGTTCGGCCCGGGAGCCGCCCGTTGAATCGACGCTCCGGGATTGCAATCGGCGCCTGCCTCGCCGTGCTACTGGGCGCGCTGAGTCTTTACCTGTACCTGCAGGCGACGCCCTATCAGGAGGTGATCGATCACGGTCCCTCGCCCGAGGCCCTGGCCAATCCTTATCTCGCCGCCGAGCATTTCCTGCGCAAACAGGGCCTGACCGTCAGCCATGCCTACAGCCTCGACATCCTGCCCTCTATCGAACCGCGCCAGCACAGCCTGTTGTTGCTCGGTGACCGGGCCAACATGACCCCGCGCCAGATCGATCAAGTGATGAACTGGACCCGGGCCGGCGGGCGCCTGTTGTTCGTTGCCCAGTCGCTGTGGGATGAAAAACTCGGCCAGAGCAATGACCTGCTGCTCGACCGGGTCCAGTTGCATCAGTTGCTGAGCAAAAACCTCAAGGGCCCGCCACCCGACAGCAGGACCGATCCCTACCCCAAGTTGACCAAGCTGTACCTTGAAGACGAAGACGCGCCGGCTTACGCCAACTTCGACACCGCCTTCCATCTCGAAGACCCGAAAAACCTCGCCCAGGCCTGGGCCAACAGCGCCAAGGCCACCCACATGATGCAGCTCAATCACGGGCTCGGTTCGATCATCGTGGTCACCGACGCCGACCTGTGGAAAACCCCGGCCATCGACCAGTACGACAACGCGTGGCTGCTCTGGTACCTGACCGCGGATACCCAGGTGACCCTGCTGTTCAACACCGATCACGACAACCTGCTGACCTTGCTGCTGCGCTATTTCCCCCAGGCGCTGGTAACGCTGATTGCCCTGATCGGTGTCTGGTTCTGGCACGTCGGGGTGCGGCATGGTCCGGTGCTGGAACCGGCGCCGCGAGCCCGTCGGCAACTCCAGGAACATCTGCGCGCCAGTGCCGATTTTCTGTTCCGGCGCAAGCGTCAGGACAGCCTGCTGCACGCCTTGCAACAAGACATCCTGCGTCGCGTGCGGCGGCGTCATCCCGGCTTTGAACAACTCGGCGTCGCCGAACAATGGCAGGTGCTCGCACGCCTGACCGGCCAATCCACACGCGCTATCAGCCAGGTCATGAGCCCGCGACCGAAGCAACGGCTTTCCAGCGTTGAGTTCAGCCGTCAGGTCGCCTACCTGCAAACCTTGAGGAACGCCTTATGAGTGAACAGATCGAGCCCGACGCCCCGAGCCACGCCGACCAGCAACGCCAGCGTGCCAGTCAGTTGGCCAGGGCGTTGCGTAGCGAATTGCAGAAAGCTGTCTTCGGCCAGGACGAGGTCATCGACGATGTGCTCACGGCCCTGATCGCCGGTGGCCACGTGCTGCTCGAAGGTGTGCCGGGGCTGGGCAAGACCTTGCTGGTACGGGCGCTGGCGCGCTGCTTCGGTGGCGAGTTCGCGCGCATCCAGTTCACCCCGGACCTGATGCCCAGCGATGTCACCGGGCACGCGGTGTACGACCTGCAGACCGAGCAGTTCAAACTGCGCAAGGGGCCGTTGTTCACCAACCTGTTGCTCGCCGACGAAATCAACCGCGCCCCGGCAAAAACCCAGGCGGCGCTGCTCGAAGCCATGCAGGAACGGCAAGTGACCCTCGAAGGCCGCGCCCTGCCCATCGTGCAACCGTTCATGGTGCTGGCCACGCAAAACCCCATCGAACAGGAAGGCACTTACCCGCTGCCGGAAGCCGAACTGGATCGCTTCATGCTCAAGGTCCGCATGGATTACCCCGACGGCGACCAGGAGCTGGACATGGTCCGCCAGGTCTGTCGCTCGACCCGGGCCGACATGCTCGACGTGCAACCGTTGCGCACGGTGTTGCAGGCCAAGGACGTGCTGGCCTTGCAACGCATCGCCAGCGACCTGCCGCTGGACAATCAGGTCCTCGACTACGCCGTACGCCTGGCGCGCACCACCCGCAGCTGGCCCGGACTGACCCTCGGTGCCGGGCCCCGGGCGTCCATCGCATTGGTGCGTTGCGCCCGGGCGCGCGCGCTGTTGCGCGGTGGCGAGTTCGTGATTCCGGATGACATCAAGGGGTGTGCCCTGGCGGTGCTGCGTCATCGCGTACGCCTCGCGCCGGAGCTGGACATCGAAGGGCTCGAGGTCGATGACGTGCTGCGCCAGCTGCTCGATCAAGTGCCGGCACCGCGGTTGTGAAACCCTCGCGCCTGCTGTTGATCTGGCTCGCGATCCTGCTGGTCATCGGCATCGTCCTGGGTACGTTGCGGGCGCTGGACACCGTGATTCCAGCAAGTCTGCCGTCGATCCACTGGGGATTGCTCCTGGCACTCCTGGCCTTGGCGATACTCGATGCCATTCGCCTCAAGCGCCTGCCCTCGCCGCGCATCCAGCGACACATGCCCGGCAGCCTGGCGCTCGGCCGTTGGGGCGACGTGCGACTGGAGGTCGAGCATGACTTTGCCCAGCCACTGGACATTCGGCTCTTCGATCACGTACCCCACGGCCTGAGTTTCGAAAACCTGCCCCTGTCGGTCGAGCTTCAACCCGGCCTGCGCAGCCAGATCGACTATCGCCTGCGCCCGCTCAAGCGCGGCCACTTCAACTTCGAACGCTGCGAAATCAGCCTGCCGAGCCCATTGGGCCTGTGGTCCGACAATCGGCTGCTGAACGTGACCGACGCTACCCGCGTCTACCCCGACTTCGCCCGCCTCTACGGCGGCCAGTTGCTGGCGGTGGACAACTGGCTCAGTCAACTCGGCGTACGCCAGCGCCAACGACGCGGCCTGGGCCTGGAATTTCATCAGCTACGGGAATTTCGCGAAGGCGACAGCCTGCGCCAGATCGACTGGAAAGCCACCGCCCGCCAGCGCACACCGATTGCGCGGGAGTATCAGGACGAGCGTGACCAGCAGATCATGTTCATGCTCGATTGCGGCCGGCGCATGCGCAGTCAGGACGATGAACTGTCGCACTTCGACCATGCACTCAATGCCTGCCTGCTGCTCAGTTACGTCGCCCTGCGCCAGGGTGATGCCGTGGGCCTTTGCACCTTTGCCCATGATCAGCCGCGCTACCTCGCCCCGGTCAAGGGCGCCGGCCAGCTCAACCGGTTGCTCAACCAGGTCTACGACCTCGACAGCGGCCAACGCAGTGCCGACTACCAGGGCGCTGCAACCGAGCTGTTGGCTCGGCAGAAACGCCGGGCACTGGTGGTCGTGGTCACCAACCTGCGGGACGAAGACGACGAAGAACTGCTCACCGCCGTCAAACGCCTGGGCAAGTCACATCGGGTGTTGGTCGCCAGTCTGCGCGAAGACGTGCTCGACCGCTTGCGTCAGACGCCGGTGCAGACCCTTGCCGACGCGTTGACCTATTGCGGCACCGTGGATTTTCTCAATGCCCGGACCGAACTTCATGAGCGATTGAACGCTCATGGGGTGCCGGTGGTGGATACGACCGCTGTCGAGTTGGGTGCCGCGCTGGTGACGCGCTACCTGGAATGGAAAAAGGCCGGGGTGTTTTAGTGGCTGTGGTGCGCAGAACCCGCGTACAGCCTTTAAATATCAGTTGCTTGATCAGACGCCTGGGCGCTGCAGACTTCAGGCCGAGGCCGGCAACGGCTGAAAACTGAAGTACTGCTTCAACGCTTCAATCAGTTGCCCATACTCCGGCGGGGCCTGTTGCAGGCAGAACCCGGCGTCGTAATGGTGGGGGGTGCTGTCTTCATGGCACCACAGGCAGCAGGCATTGAGGTCGATCACCTGATGGCAGCCACCGGCCATGGGAATTTTCAGGCGCAAAGCGAAGTCAGCACCGATCATCATCGGCAACTGGCTGATGAGCATCAGCCCGTCTTCGGAGACGTTACCCAGAAAGCCAATGGGTTTGTCGGTAACGCTGTTGAACACTCGAAGAAAATACGGCAGTTGATGCCGCTCGATACGGCGGTCGGTGAACATGCTGAATTCGCTATGCAAGGCCCTTGAGCAGAGCCGCACCAATGCTTCGGAACGGGCCTTCCATTATAAAGGCGCGCTCTCCCTGATCCTGGTGCGACAGTCCTTGCACCGCTGGCACTGACGCCTGCCGATCACAGGTGTTTCCCCGGTTTGGCAAGGTACCGAAACCGATCTATACGACTATAGCTCACCCCCGCCGCTGATCCAGTCTTCAATCGGGCTGCTACCATCAGAACCGGCTCGGGCGAACGACCTCGGCACTGCGCAGCGGATAATGGCCAAGCGACTGCAAGGTTTCCAACCGGGCGCTCGCGCGAAAGGCATATTCACTCTGCGGGTACGAGGCGATGATGAACTGATAGGTTTGAGCAGCATCAACGAACAGTTTCTGCCGTTCAAGACACAAACCGCGCATCATCGACACTTCCGGCCACACATAAGGCCGCGCCCTGCTTGCGCGTTCGACTTTGGACAGTTCGAGCATCACCTGCTCGCAATTGCCGCGGTCATAGGCGCTGTAGGCGTTATTCAAATGGTGGTTCATCGACCAACGGGTGCAGCCCGTGACACTGAGTACAAGGGCTGCCATGAGCACGAATCGCATGAGGGTTCTCCTGTCTTGAGCCCTGTATCGACCCGTCGTCGGAAATCTTCAGGCTGCCCGTAACTAAAAGTATTCGTTTAAAGAAACAATCGATTAACAAAGTTCTTCAAAAAAAGTAGTGCACATGAACAATGACTACACCTCCAGAGCATAGTAGCCTCACTCAGCGCTTGAACTCAGGAGTCTTTGCATGTCCGTCCGTCGTACCAAAATCGTCGCTACCCTTGGCCCGGCCAGTAACTCGCCGGAAGTTCTCGAACAGCTGATTCTGGCTGGCCTGGACGTCGCCCGTCTGAACTTCTCCCATGGCACCCCCGACGAGCACAAGGCTCGCGCGAAGCTGGTGCGTGACCTGGCAGCCAAGCACGGTCGCTTCGTCGCCCTGCTGGGTGACCTGCAAGGCCCGAAAATCCGTATCGCCAAATTCGCCAACAAGAAGATCGAGCTGAAGATCGGTGATCAATTCACCTTCTCCACCAGCCATCCGTTGACCGAAGGCACTCAAACGATTGTCGGCATCGACTACCCGGACCTGGTCAAGGATTGCGGCGTGGGCGACGAGCTGCTGCTCGACGACGGCCGCGTGGTGATGCGCGTCGACACCGCCACGGCAACCGAACTGCACTGCACCGTGCTGATCGGTGGCCCGCTGTCGGACCACAAAGGCATCAACCGTCGCGGCGGTGGCCTGACTGCACCGGCCCTGACCGAAAAAGACAAGGCCGACATCAAGCTCGCCGCAGAAATGCAGGTCGACTACCTCGCCGTGTCCTTTCCGCGTGACGCCGCCGACATGGAATACGCCCGTCAACTGCGCGACGAAGCCGGCGGTACCGCCTGGCTGGTGGCGAAGATCGAACGCGCCGAAGCCGTGGCCGACGACGAAACCCTTGATGGCCTGATCCAGGCTTCCGACGCGGTCATGGTTGCCCGTGGCGACCTGGGTGTGGAAATCGGCGACGCCGAGCTGGTGGGCATTCAGAAAAAGATCATTCTGCACGCACGCCGCCACAACAAGGCGGTAATCGTGGCGACCCAGATGATGGAGTCGATGATCCAGAACCCGATGCCGACCCGCGCCGAAGTGTCCGACGTAGCCAACGCCGTACTCGACTACACCGACGCCGTGATGCTGTCGGCCGAAAGTGCGGCCGGTCTGTACCCGCTGGAAGCTGTGCAGGCGATGGCGCGCATCTGCATCGGCGCTGAAAAGCACCCGACCGGCAAGACCTCCAGCCACCGCATCGGCAAGGAATTCACCCGCTGCGACGAGAGCATTGCGCTGGCAACCATGTACACCGCCAACCACTTCCCGGGCGTGAAGGCGATCATCGCATTGACCGAAAGCGGCTACACCCCGCTGATCATGTCGCGCATCCGCTCTTCGGTGCCGATCTATGCGTTTTCGCCGCACCGCGAAACCCAGGCGCGCGCAGCGATGTTCCGTGGCGTGTACACCATTCCGTTCGACCCTGCCTCGCTGGAGCCACACGAAGTCAGCCAGAAGGCGATCGATGAGCTGGTCAAGCGCGGCGTCGTGGAGAAAGGCGACTGGGTCATCCTGACCAAGGGCGACAGCTACCACACCACCGGCGGCACCAACGGGATGAAAATCCTGCACGTTGGCGACCCGCAGGTCTGAGTCAGCGATTGCTGCGAAAAAAACCGCCATATCGATGGCGGTTTTTTTTCGTCTGCAAAAAGGCAAGCACCCGAGTTATATAAACGTCAACTGTCAACTCTTACAGTAGATGGATACGCCAAACCGTGACTCACTAGGGGCATGCCAAGATTGATGCTTGGCACCCACAAGAGAAAATCTTTGCCTCTAATGGAGCCACACAGATGAGCACGCAGAATGAAAAACTGTACAGCAGCACAGGTGAACTGGACCCCCACTTCGGTGAAAACGGCTTGGTCCCCATGCCTTCACCTACCCCTGACTATCCAGAGTTCGTTTCACAAGTAACCGCCATCGGCCCAGACAATATGATTTATATTGCGGGACACGCGTCGCAGGGATTGCTCGCCCCCTCGGTCTATACGTTGACCCGACTCAATGACAATGGGTCCATCGACACCAGCTTCGGCAAAGAGGGTCATTTTTATGATTATTTTTACCAGTCTGATCGCTCTTCATTCCATGCCGAACAGATTATTTTCAAAAATGACAGAATCATCCTGACCGGTAGTTTGTTTTACCGGGAAAATGGTTTTTTTATCCATGATAAAGCTGCTGTCCGCTTTCTATCCAACGGCACGCTTGACGAAGAATTTGGAGGAAAAGGGAAGTATATTTTTCACTTCCCTGACACTGATATCGCGGCATCTGCCTACAACGAAGAATGCCTGAAAAATGCCAGATCCAAATACGCAGCGCCCCCCCGTTCCAACCAATTCAAGCCCTATTCGCGGGAAGCTTCCTTGGTCCAGGGCGACAACATCATATTGCTCCATACCACAGGCACCCCTGAACGGACGGACTCGCTCATCATCCGTCTGACCGAGGACGGGGCCCTTGATACAACATTCAATGGCTCGGGTTTTGTCCGTGTCAGCCATGACCAATTTCCCTTCCTCAAACTTTATAGTGTGTCAGTCGACGACACTGGAAATTACATCAGTGCAGGCAGCGTCCGAGCGGATCACAACGAACAACCGGAATCCATTATTCTGGTAAAACACGGAAAAGATGGCAGTCTGGACACCTCCTTTCAGCAGGAAGGATTCTTGCAGATTCACGATGAAGACCCAAACTATGGATTACGACTTATAAAAACCGTAAAACAGCCTAACAATCGCGTTCTGTGCTTAGGTTTCAGGTTCTCTAAAGTTTTCGGTGAGCTTTCCGGGTTTTTGATAAGCCGGGAAGCAGACGGTGCCAGCAACATTCAGTTCAATAGCGGAAAACCTGTATTCACCAATGTAAATTCCTCCACCACCTTCTGTATCAACGTAGACTTTTTGCCCGGCGGAAATTTCTTAACCACTGCACTTGTAGATATAGTATCGCGCGAACGCCATTACGCGGTCGCACGTTTCTTTCACAACGGGGCTATTGACGAGGACTATGGAAATGGCGCCGGCTGGCTTGTTTACAGGGAGGCGAAAAACTTTACCATCGAAGCGTCAACCATAAAAAACAACAAGATCATTTTTGCAGTGAATGATGAACACGACAATATAATTCACCACGCTATTGCACGAGGCTTGATGCCCTGATTACGCGCAGCACTGTGTGAATGGAGGTCATTATCCCGGAAGGTCAAAAGCTCGCTGTCTTCGGCAGCTCCAGTGTCTGAAAGCATAAGGAACCTTTGCCGCCTACTGTCAGACCTGACAGTAGGCGGCAAAGGTCGATGGGTAGCTGCTTGAGCAAAACATCACTTCGGCCCTGCCTCCGACGCCTTCATGGTTGCCCGTGGTGACCTGAGTGTGGAAATCGGCGACGCCGAGCTGGTGGGCATTCAGAAAAAGATCATTCTGCACGCACGCCGCCACAACAAGGCGCTGATCATGTCGCGCGTTCGCTCTTCGGTGCCGATCCAAGCGTTCTCCCCGCACCGCGAAACCCAGGCGCGCGGCCATGTTCCGCAGCGTTTACACCGTACCGTTCGACCCGGCTTCGCTGGAGCCACACGAAGTCAGCCAGAAGGCGATCGATGAGCTGGTCAAGCGCGGCGTCGTGGAGAAAGGCGACTGGGTCATCCTGACCAAGGGCGACAGCTACCACACCACCGGCGGCACCAACGGGATGAAAATCCTGCACGTGGCCGACCCGCAGGTCTGAGTGAGCGATTGCTACGAAAAAAAGGCAAGCACCCGAGTTATATAAACGTCAACTGTCAACTCTTACAGTAGATGGATACGCCAAACCGTGACTCACTAGAGGCCTGCCAAGTTTGATGCTTGGCACCACACGAGAAAATCTTTGCCTCTAATGGAGCCACACAGATGAACACGCAGAACGAACAACTGTACAACAGCGCAGGTGAACTGGACCCCCACTTCGGTGAAAACGGCTTCGTCCCCATGCCTTCACCTACCGCTGACTATTCAGAGTTTGTTTCACGAGTAACCGCCATCGGCCCTGACAATATGATTTATATTGCGGGAGAGGCGTCGCAGGGATTGAACCAATCGCTCTATACGTTGACCCGACTGAATGACAATGGGTCCATCGACACCAGCTTCGGCAAACAGGGCCATTTTTATGATTATTTTTACCAGTCTGATCGCTCTCACTTCTATGCCGAACAAATTATTTTCAAAAATGACAGAATCATCCTGACCGGTAACTTGTATTACCAGGCAAATGGTGTTGTGAACTTTGACAAAGCGGCTGTCCGCTTTCTATCCAACGGCACGCTTGACGAAGAATTTGGAGAAAAAGGGAAGTATATTTTTCACTTCCCTGACACTGATATCGCGGCACCTGCCTACAACGAAGAATGCCTGAAAAATGCCAGATCCAAATCCACAGCGCCCCCCCGTTCCAACCAATTCAAGCCCTATTCCCGGGAAGCTTCCTCGGTCCAGGGCGATCACATCATATTGCTCCACACCCTAGGCACCTTTGAATGGACGGACTCGCTCATCATCCGTCTGACAGAGGACGGGGCCCTTGATACAACATTCAATGGCTCGGGGTTTGTCCGTGTCAGTCATGACAATTTTCCCTTCCTCGAGCTTCAAAGTGTGACAGTCGACGACACTGGAAATTACATCAGTGGAGGCGACGTCCGAGCTGATTATTACGAACAACCGGATTCCATTATTCTGGTAAAACACGGAAAAGACGGCAGTCTGGACACCTCCTTTCAGCAGGAAGGATTCTTGCAGATTCACGATGAAGACCCAAACTATGGATTACGACTTATAAAAACCGTAAAACAGCCTAACAATCGCGTTCTGTGCTTAGGTTTCAGGTTCTCTAAAGTTTTCGGTGAGCTTTCCGGGTTTTTGATAAGCCGGGAAGCAGACGGTGCCAGCAACATTCAGTTCAATAGCGGAAAACCTGTATTCACCAATGTAAATTCCTCCACCACCTTCTGTATCAACGTAGACTTTTTGCCCGGCGGAAATTTCTTAACCACTGCACTTGTAGATATAGTATCGCGCGAACGCCATTACGCGGTCGCACGTTTCTTTCACAACGGGGCTATTGACGAGGACTATGGAAATGGCGCCGGCTGGCTTGTTTACAGGGAGGCGAAAAACTTTACCATCGAAGCGTCAACCATAAAAAACAACAAGATCATTTTTGCAGTGAATGATGAACACGACAATATAATTCACCACGCTATTGCACGAGGCTTGATGCCCTGATTACGCGCAGCACTGTGTGAATGGAGGTCATTATCCCGGAAGGTCAAAAGATCGCAGCCTTCGGCAGCTCCAGTTGCTGAAAGCATAAGGAACCGTTGCCGCCTACTGTCAGACCTGACAGTAGGCGGGACAGGTCGATGGGTAGCTACTTGAGCAAAACCCACCATCTGAGCCGGGGCTTTTTCCATTCTGATCCGGCACGTGCGACGCCTGTCCGGCCCTCATCGCTGGCAAGCGAGCTCCCACAGGGTTTGGGGGTCGCACACAACAAATTTGATCGACAGATAAACCTGTGGCAGCGGGCTTGCCCGCGATAGGGCCGGCACTGCCGCGAAGATCAATGCCTGTTGATAAACCCCGACAACGCCGCAACCGCTTCCGGCGAACGCAGCCGCTGGGTGAACAACGCGCCCTCTTCTTCTATCACTTTGCGCAATTGCTCACGGTCCGGGGCCTTCATCAATTGCTTGCTGATCCGTACCGCTTCCGGTGGCAGGGTCTCGAAACGCAACGCCATCTCCCGCGCCTTGGCCAACGCCGCTTCGCCACTGCCCAGGGCTTCGGTAGCAATGCCCCATGCGGCCGCTTGCTCACCACTGAAACCCTCGCCCAGCAGCAACAATTGCGCCGCTTTGGCCTGGCCCAGCAAACGCGGGAGGATCAGGCTGGAACCGAATTCCGGGCATAACCCGAGATTGACGAAGGGCATGCGCAATTTTGCATCCGCGCTGATGTACACCAAATCGCAATGCAGCAGCATGGTCGTGCCAATGCCCACCGCAGCACCGGCCACGGCGGCAATCACCGGCTTGCGGCATTCGAGCAGGCTGAGCATGAAATGAAACACCGGGCTGTCGAGACTGGTCGGCGGTTGCTGCAGGAAGTCGGCGATGTCGTTGCCGGCGGTGAAGCACTCGGCGGACCCGGTGATCAGCACTGCGTTGATTTCCGGATCGGCATCGGCCTGTTCCAACGCTTCGGCCAGGTGGCTGTACATGGCGCGGGTCAGGGCGTTTTTCTTGTCGGGGCGGTTCAGACGCAAGGTCAGCAGGCCGCGTTCGCGCTCAAGTTGGATGGCATTGGTCATGGTATGTCTCAGCGGTGCGGGCAGGCAAAAATCAATTGTGGCGAGCGAGCTTGCTCGCGCTTGAGTGCGCAGCGCTCACAAGCATTTGGGGGCCGCTGCGCAGCCCAGCGGGAGCAAGCTCCCTCGCCACAGAAACTTTCAAGCCAATTAGAGTCAGCGCTCAACCGCGAGGCAGAAAAACATCGGCCAGCAGTTGATTGCGCGGCAGTCCCGCCAGGTACAGGCGCCGGGCAAAGGCGTCGACACTGTCGGGGGCCCCGCAGAGTAAAGCCTGGGTTTGCCGGGAAACAAGCCTCAGTTGTGCCAAAGCCGCGGGTAACTCGGCCGGGGTCCACAGCTCGACGCTGAGGTTCGCACGATTGGCGGCCATGGCATGCAGGGGTTTGGCCAGATAATGCGCATCGGCATCATGGGCCAGGTGAATCACACGGATCGTACCTTGGTGGTCCTGCCGCAGCGCTTCACGCAAGACGCCGAACAACGGACCCAGCCCGGTACCCGCGGCCATCAGCCACAACGGCCGGGTGTTCCAGTCCACGTCGTAATGCAAGGCCCCGCCGCGCAACTCGCCGAGACGGATCCCATCGCCGATTCTCAATTGGCGGGCCGCATCGCAAAATTCCCCAGGCTGGCGACAGTCGAGGTGAAACTCCAGGAAGCGGTCTTCGTCCGGCAGGCTGGCGAGGGAGTAAGGCCGCGCGACGTTGCCCGCCCACAACACCAGATGCTGCCCGGCGCTGTAGCGCAAAGGACGTTCAGGGGTCAGGCGCAAACGCAACACACTGGCGCTCAACCAATCGACGGCAGCCACTTGGGCCGGTCGCCCATCCTGTTGCGGGTCGAAGGCGTGCACCTGCAAGTCCTCGACTACCTGACACTGGCACGCCAGGCGCCAGCCCTGCTGACGCTGGTCCGCGCTCAAGGCATCGGGCCGGCTATCGCTCGGCAGCCCTTGTACACACTGCACCAGGCAAGCATGACAGCTACCGGCGCGGCAGCTGTAGGGCACTGGCACACCGTTGCGATTCAAGGCATCGAGCAGGTTGCTACCGGCTGCAACAGACCATTGGCGCGCGCCGACCCGTAACTCAGGCATCAACGTTCTCCCCTGCCGCCGACGGCCGCGTGGGTCAACGGCTCATCGAAGTGGCCCGTGAAAAACACCGGCCACAGCGGTAAAGCCAGGGCGCAGGTGCCGGCTTCGAGGGCAAAGCGTTTGAGCAAGAGGCGCTGGATGGCGTTATGGGGCAATCGTTGACTCACCATGGGAGGGGGGTTGTCAGAGTGTCCTACTCTACAGACCGACGGCCACTTTAGTGGGGCGACCGATAAATGACCATTCAATTTTCGGGGTAAAAAACCAACACCAAGCCATGCGCCCTTCCCCCCTGTAGGAGCTGGCTTGCCAGCGAAAGCGGCCTCAAGCCTTGCATCGCCCATGCAGACGCCTTCGCCAGCAAGCCGGCTCCTACAGGGTCCGGCGTTGAGCACCATACCCAGGTACGCAGGTGATCCCTTGTAGGAGCTGGCTTGCCAGCGAAAGCGGCCTCAAGCCTTGCATCGCCCATGCAGACGCCTTCGCCAGCAAGCCGGCTCCTACAGGGTCCGGCGTCGAGCACCATACCCAGGTACGCAGGTGATCCCTTGTAGGAGCTGGCTTGCCAGCGAAAGCGGCCTCAAGCCTTGCATCGCCCATGCAGACGCCTTCGCCAGCAAGCCGGCTCCTACAGGGTCCGGCGTTGAGCACCATACCCAGGTACGCAGGTGATCCCTTGTAGGAGCTGGCTTGCCAGCGAAAGCGGCCTCAAGCCTTGCATCGCCCATGCAGACGCCTTCGCCAGCAAGCCGGCTCCTACAGGGTCCGGCGTCGAGCACCATACCCAGGTACGCAGGTGATCCCTTGTAGGAGCTGGCTTGCCAGCGAAGGCGGCCTCAAGCCTTGCATCGCCCATGCAGACGCCTTCGCCAGCAAGCCGGCTCCTACAGGGTCCGGCGTCGAGCACCATACCCAGGTACGCAGGTGATCCCTTGTAGGAGCTGGCTTGCCAGCGAAAGCGGCCTCAAGCCTTGCATCGCCCATGCAGACGCCTTCGCCAGCAAGCCGGCTCCTACAGGGTCCGGCGTTGAGCACCATACCCAGGTACGCAGGTGATCCCTTGTAGGAGCTGGCTTGCCAGCGAAAGCGGCCTCAAGCCTTGCATCGCCCATGCAGACGCCTTCGCCAGCAAGCCGGCTCCTACAGGGTCCGGCGTCGAGCACCATACCCAGGTACGCAGGTGATCCCTTGTAGGAGCTGGCTTGCCAGCGAAAGCGGCCTCAAGCCTTGCATCGCCCATGCAGACGCCTTCGCCAGCAAGCCGGCTCCTACAGGGTCCGGCGTTGAGCACCATACCCAGGTACGCAGGTGATCCCTTGTAGGAGCTGGCTTGCCAGCGAAAGCGGCCTCAAGCCTTGCATCGCCCATGCAGACGCCTTCGCCAGCAAGCCGGCTCCTACAGGGTCCGGCGTTGAGCACCATACCCAGGTACGCAGGTGATCCCTTGTAGGAGCTGGCTTGCCAGCGAAAGCGGCCTCAAGCCTTGCATCGCCCATGCAGACGCATTCGCCAGCAAGCCGGCTCCTACAGGGGGATGTGTGTGTGTGCGTACCTATGCGACCAACGTTTGACCGACCAGGCGTGTGCAGGCCTGCGAGGCGCGGTATACTGCCGCGCCTTTTTAGCGTCGCGCCAGCTTGCCCGGCGTGCCTTGAAAGGTGCTTGCAACCGACCGATGCACCCAAGCTGCAAGCACCTTATTGAATGTTCCCGTCTTTTAGAGGAGCGCGACTCATGACCGTGATCAAGCAAGACGACCTGATTCAGAGCGTTGCCGACGCCCTGCAGTTCATTTCCTATTACCACCCCGTTGACTTCATCCAGGCGATGCACGAAGCCTACCTGCGCGAAGAATCGCCAGCGGCCCGTGACTCCATGGCCCAAATCCTGATCAACTCGCGCATGTGTGCCACCGGCCACCGCCCGATCTGCCAGGACACCGGCATCGTCACCGTCTTCGTCCGCGTGGGCATGGACGTGCGTTGGGATGGCGCCACCATGAGCCTGGACGACATGATCAACCAAGGCGTGCGCCAGGCTTACAACCTGCCGGAAAACGTCCTGCGTGCCTCGATCCTCGCCGACCCGGCGGGCGCTCGCAAGAATACCAAGGACAACACCCCGGCCGTGATTCACTACTCCATCGTTCCGGGTAACACCGTCGAAGTGGACGTGGCGGCCAAGGGCGGCGGCTCCGAGAACAAGTCGAAAATGGCCATGCTCAACCCGTCCGACTCGATCGTCGACTGGGTTCTGAAGACTGTGCCAACCATGGGCGCCGGCTGGTGCCCACCGGGCATGCTCGGCATCGGTATCGGCGGCACCGCCGAGAAAGCCGCGGTGATGGCCAAGGAAGTGTTGATGGAGTCCATCGACATTCACGAGCTGAAAAAGCGCGGCCCGTCCAACCGTATCGAAGAGATGCGCCTGGAGCTGTTCGAGAAGGTCAACCAGCTGGGCATCGGAGCCCAGGGCTTGGGTGGCCTGACCACCGTGCTCGACGTGAAGATCATGGACTACCCGACCCACGCCGCTTCGTTGCCGGTGTGCATGATCCCCAACTGCGCCGCCACCCGTCACGCGCACTTCGTGCTCGACGGCTCCGGCCCGGCCTCGCTGGAAGCGCCACCGCTGGACGCCTACCCGGAAATCGTCTGGGAAGCCGGCCCGTCGGCCCGTCGCGTCAACCTCGATACCCTGACCCCGGAAGACGTGCAGAGCTGGAAGCCGGGCGAAACCGTCCTGCTCAACGGCAAGATGCTTACCGGTCGCGACGCTGCGCACAAGCGCATGGTCGAGATGCTGAACAAAGGTGAAACCCTGCCGGTGGACCTCAAAGGTCGCTTCATCTACTACGTCGGCCCGGTCGATCCGGTGCGCGAAGAAGTGGTGGGCCCTGCCGGCCCGACTACCGCGACGCGGATGGACAAGTTCACCCGCCAGATCCTCGAGCAAACCGGCCTGCTGGGCATGATCGGCAAATCCGAACGCGGCCCGACCGCGATCGAGGCGATCAAGGACCACAAAGCCGTGTACCTGATGGCTGTCGGCGGCGCGGCTTACCTGGTGGCGCAAGCCATCAAGAAATCCCGCGTGGTGGCTTTCGCCGAACTGGGCATGGAAGCGATCTACGAGTTCGACGTGAAAGACATGCCGGTCACTGTTGCGGTGGATAGCAAGGGTGAGTCGGTGCACATCACCGGTCCTGCCATCTGGCAGAAAAAGATCAGTGAAAGCCTGGCAGTAGAAGTGCAGTAAGCGCTTCGCCTGATCCGGCAAAGGCGACAGGGGTGATCCCTCTGTCGCCTTTTTTGTTGCCTACGCAGCTGTAGGAGCGAGCTCGCTCGCGAAGGACCTGAGAACAACGCGTTCATTCAGGAATAAACGCGTTATCGTTAATGTCCTTCGCGAGCAAGCTCGCGCCTACAAGGGGACATGTTATGGTGCGGCCCCCTGCAATCATTGTGTTATGCCCCGCATGTTCGAGTCTTCCCGCCCCCTGCGCCTGACGCTGTACATCGTTTTTATCCTGGCTGGCGCAGCCCTCGCCGCCGCCTTGGCCATACGCCACGCCGAGCGCCAGGCGCTGGTGGAAGACGCTGCCCGCGCCAATCAGCAATTGGGGTTGTACGCCACGTCCCTGCACACCCTGATCGAACGTTACCGCGCCCTGCCCGCCGTGCTCGCCCTGGACCCACAATTGCGTTCCGCGCTCAAGGGCCCGCTGAGCCCCGAGCAGCAGGATGCGCTGAACCGCAAACTGGAACAGATCAACGGCGCGGCCGAGTCCTCGACCCTGGAACTGCTCGATCACACCGGTCTTGCCATCGCCGCCAGCAATTGGCGCTTGCCCAGCAGTTACGTCGGCCACAACTACGGTTTTCGTCCCTATTTCAGCCAGACCCGCACCCAGGGCACCGGGCGCTTTTATGCGGTGGGGGTGACCAGCGGAATTCCCGGTTACTTCCTGTCCAGTGCGGTCACCGATGACGATGGCCGGTTCCTCGGCGCGATGGTGGTCAAGCTCGAGTTTCCGGAACTGGAGCGCGAATGGAGTCAGGGCAGCGACACGCTGCTGGTCAGTGACGCCCGCGGGATCATTTTCATCGCCAACCAGCCGGGCTGGCGTTATCGCCTGCTGCAACCGCTGAACGACGCCGATCACGCCGAGCTGAAAGCCACCCGCCAATACGACAAGCAACCCCTGACGCTGCTGGACTATCAATCCCTGCACCGTTTCGACGAAGACAGCGACCTGACCCGGGTCGATGGCCCTGACGGCATGGCCGAATACCTGTGGGAATCCCTGCCGCTGGCCGCCGAAGGCTGGACGCTGCACTTGCTGCGCCGCCCGCAAGTGGCCTTCGAAGATGTGCGCAACGCGGCGCTGGCCGCTGCCGGATTATGGCTGACGCTGGTGTTCCTGCTGTTGTTCCTCAACCAGCGCTGGCGCCTGGCAAAAATACGCCAGCGCAGCCGCGAAGAACTCGAACAGCTGGTACAAGAACGTACCCGTGACCTGCGCACGGCGCAGGACGGTCTGGTGCAATCGGCCAAACTCGCCGCCCTCGGCCAGATGTCTGCCGCTTTGGCGCATGAAATCAACCAGCCGCTGACCGCCCAGCGCATGCAGCTGGCTACGCTGAGGCTGCTGCTCGATCACGGCCGCATCGATGATGCCTACACGGCACTCAAACCGGTGGATGACATGCTGACGCGCATGGCCGCCCTCACCGGTCATTTGAAAACCTTTGCCCGCAAAAGCCCCAGCGGTTTGCGCGAACGCCTGGACCTGGCGGCGGTGGTGGACCAATCGCTGCAACTGCTCGACCCCCGCCTGCGCGATGAACAGGTGAGCACGGTATTGCACCTGACGCGGCCCGCCTGGGTGCGGGGCGATGCGATCCGCCTGGAACAGGTGCTGATCAATCTGCTGCGCAACGCCCTCGATGCGATGCAGGATAAACCCTGCAAGCGCCTGGAAATTCGCCTGGAGGCGGACGACCGACTGTGGCGCCTGAGCGTGATCGACAACGGCAGTGGCATCGCCGAGGAAAACCTGACGAAGGTGTTCGATCCGTTCTTCACCACCAAACCGGTGGGCGATGGCCTGGGCATCGGCCTGGCGGTATCCTTCGCCATCGCGCACGAATCGGGCGGACGCCTGAGCGCCGCTAATCACGCCAACGGCGCGGTGTTCACCCTCACCCTGCCGATCGATCCAGAGGCCAACGGCGCATGCTGAATTCAGTGATAGTGGTCGACGATGAAAGCAGCATCCGCGACGCCGTCGAGCAATGGCTGAGCCTGTCGGGTTTCGAGGTGCAGCTGTTCAGCCGTGCCGATGAATGCCTGGCGCAGTTGCCGGAACATTTCCCCGGGGTGATCCTCAGCGACGTGCGCATGCCCGGCATGACCGGGCTGGAACTGCTGGCGCAAGTGCAACGCCGCGATGCCGATCTGCCGGTGATCCTGCTGACCGGCCACGGCGATGTGCCGATGGCGGTCGAAGCGATGCGCGATGGCGCCTACGACTTCCTCGAAAAGCCCTTCAGCCCCGAAACCCTGCTGGGCAGCCTGCGTCGCGCGCTGGACAAGCGCTGGCTGGTCCTGGAAAACCGGGCCCTGCACGAGCAGGCGGACAATCGCGCCAAACTCGATAACACGCTGCTGGGCGTGTCCCGTGGCTTGCAGACCTTGCGCCGGCAAGTGCTGGACCTGGCGGCGCTGCCGGTCAACGTGGTGATCCGCGGTGAAACCGGCAGCGGCAAGGAGCTGGTTGCCCGTTGCCTGCATGATTTCGGGCCACGCGCCGCCAAGCCGTTCGTGGCCTTGAACTGCGCGGCGATCCCCGAGCAGTTGTTCGAGGCCGAGCTGTTCGGTCACGAGAGCGGTGCGTTTACCGGCGCTCAGGGCAAGCGCATCGGCAAGCTCGAATACGCCGATGGCGGCACGCTGTTTCTCGATGAAATTGAAAGCATGCCCCTGGCCCAGCAGGTGAAACTGCTGCGGGTGTTGCAGGAGCAGAAGCTCGAGCGGTTGGGTTCCAATCAGAGTATCCGCGTGGATTTGCGGATCATCGCCGCGACCAAGCCCGACTTGCTGGACGAAGCGCGGGCCGGACGCTTTCGCGAGGATCTGGCCTACCGCTTGAACGTGGCCGAGTTGCGCCTGCCACCGTTGCGCGATCGTCGCGAAGACATTCCGCTGTTGTTCGAGTCCTTTGCGCAAAAGGCCGCCGAGCGTCTGGGGCGCACCTTCCCACCCTTGACCGGGCCGCAGTTGAGCCATCTGCTGAGTCACGACTGGCCGGGCAATGTGCGTGAACTGGCGAACGTCGCCGAGCGTCAGGTGCTGGGACTGGACGAACCGGAACCACCGGCCGTCGATCCCGGGCAGTCGCTGGCGGCGCAGCAGGAAGCGTTTGAAGCGCATTGCCTGCGCGGGGCATTGACCCGGCACAAAGGTGATGTGAAAGCGGTGCTCGAAGAACTGCAACTGCCGCGCCGCACCTTCAATGAAAAGATGCAACGGCATGGGCTGACGCGCGAGATGTTTTTGCAAGACAGCTGAGGCTTGCAGCGCCTGCACCGGCCTCATCGCGGGCAAGCCCGCTCCCACAGGTTTTATGAGCACCACAATCCACTGTAGGAGCGGGCTTGCTCGCGAAGAGGCCGGAACAGGCAGCGCAAATCCAAGATCCCAATAGGCGATTTTCCGCTTGCGCGCCGCTTCCAATGAGCGGAAATCCGCTCATCAAATCCCGCAACCCCCTCTAAACCGGCCCTCTCCCGATTGGCACAGCTCCTGCTATAGCCCCTGCAGGCTGCGCTTGACCGCGCTCCACAAAAACAATTAAACGAAGGATCCTTCAATGGATAACTCCAACACCCTGCCCGCAGGGTCGGCTGCCATTCCAGCCAAAGCAAGAACCACCTCCAGCCGCATCAAGTCGATCTTCAGCGGCTCTGTCGGCAACATGGTCGAGTGGTATGACTGGTACGTCTACGCTGCCTTCTCCCTGTACTTCGCCAAGGCCTTTTTCCCCAAGGGCGACACCACTGCCCAACTGCTGAACACTGCTGCGATCTTCGCCGTGGGCTTCCTGATGCGTCCGATCGGCGGCTGGCTGATGGGCCTGTACGCCGACAAAGTCGGGCGTAAAGCCGCATTGATGGCCTCGGTGTACCTGATGTGCTTCGGCTCGCTGCTGATCGCCCTGAGCCCTGGTTATGAAACCATCGGCATCGGCGCGCCGATCCTGCTGGTGTTTGCCCGTCTGCTGCAGGGCCTGTCGGTCGGTGGCGAATACGGCACCTCGGCAACTTACCTCAGCGAAATGGCGACCAGGGAGCGTCGTGGCTTCTTCTCCAGCTTCCAGTACGTGACCCTGATCTCCGGCCAGCTCATAGCACTGGGCGTGTTGATCGTCCTGCAAAATGTCCTGACCACCGAAGAGCTGTACGCCTGGGGCTGGCGGATCCCGTTCGCCATCGGCGCGCTGTGTGCCGTGGTCGCGCTCTACCTGCGTCGCGGCATGGAAGAAACCGAGTCGTTCACCAAGAAAGAAAAGGCCAAGGAAAGCGCCATGCGCACCTTGATGCGCCACCCGAAGGAACTGATGACCGTGGTCGGCCTGACCATGGGCGGCACCCTGGCGTTCTACACCTACACCACCTACATGCAGAAATACCTGGTGAACACCGTCGGCATGAGCATCTCCGACTCCACCACCATCTCGGCCGCCACGCTGTTCCTGTTCATGTGCCTGCAACCGCTCGTTGGCGGGCTGTCGGATAAAATCGGTCGTCGGCCAATCCTGATTGCCTTCGGCGTCCTGGGGACGCTGTTCACCGTGCCGATCCTCACCACCCTGCACACCGTCACCACCTGGTGGGGCGCGTTCTTCCTGATCATGGCGGCGCTGATCATTGTCAGCGGCTATACCTCGATCAACGCGGTGGTCAAAGCTGAACTGTTCCCGACCGAGATCCGTGCGCTGGGCGTTGGCCTGCCGTACGCACTGACCGTGTCGATCTTCGGCGGTACCGCTGAATACATCGCGCTGTGGTTCAAGAGCATTGGCATGGAAACCGGTTACTACTGGTATGTCACTGCGTGCATTGCCGTGTCGTTGCTGGTGTATGTCACCATGAAAGACACCCGCAAGCATTCGCGGATCGAGACGGACTGATCCTTATATCGAGGGTGGCAGTTCTGGCCCCTTCGCGAGCAGGCTCGCTCCCACAGGGTCTGTGAGTACGCAGATCCATTGTGGGTGCACGGTTCACAGCCCGGCTTCGGCCGGGTTTTTTCATGTCTGGAGGAAAACAAAACCTCAGCATCAGCGCATTCCCCTGCAGGAGCTGGCTTGCCAGCGAAGAGGTCCTTGAGAACGCCACAAGATTCAAGGCCGCTTTCGCTGGCAAGCCAGCGCCTACAGGGGATCGAGTCGACTGGAAATAACGCGCTCGTCCTTGCACTATGGCCCGGTCCGCGAATTAGCCCCAAGGAAACCTCTCCATGCCCGACGACATCCACTTCTACGAACCCGCCAATGGCCACGGCCTGCCCCACGACCCGTTCAATGCGATCGTCGGCCCGCGTCCCATCGGCTGGATTTCTTCACAGGATGCCAATGGCCGCTTGAACCTGGCCCCCTACAGCTTCTTCAACGCCTTCAATTACATTCCGCCGATCATTGGTTTTTCCAGTGTCGGGCGCAAAGACAGCCTGAACAATATCGAACAGACCGGCGAATTCGCCTGGAACCTGGCGACCCGACCACTGGCCGAGCAAGTGAACCAGAGCAGCGCCATGGTCGCGCCTGAGGTCAATGAATTCGAGTTGTCCGGACTGACACCGGCCGCCTCGAAAATCATTCAGGTGCCACGGGTGGCGGAAAGTCCGGTGTCGTTCGAGTGCAAGGTCACCCAGATCATTCAGTTGCAGCGGGCCGACGGAAACGTGGTGCCCAGCTGGCTGATCCTTGGCGAAGTAGTCGCCGTGCATATCGCCAAATGGTTGCTCAAGGACGGGGTGTACGACACCGCCGCGGCAGAACCGATTCTGCGCGGGGGCGGGCCAGCGGATTATTTCCAGCTGGGGCCTGAGGCATTGTTCAAGATGTTCCGCCCGGGGGCGGTCAAGTAATCACCAGATCAGCTCGCCGTCTTCGCCGACACCCTTGAGGCGGGTCAATTCCAGGGCGGCCGCTTCGTCCGCCTCTCTGGCGGTCTTGAACGTCTGGTCTTCCAGCAGTTTGTTGAAGCGCGGGGCGCCCGAGCCACCGATGGCTTTGGTGGCAATGGCCGCGTAGTAACCGCCCTCGCGGGGCACTACGGCCGATACGGCTTCGAAGGTTTCAAAGGCTTTGCGTGCCATGTCGCGGATCCTGGCTAATGGAGAATGGCGCCATTAAACCTTCAACCGGCCAGTTTGTGTACCGGTGCTTGTGCGTGACCCAAGGCCTGGCCCTGCGATACGTCGCTGAAGGTATGGAAATCCAGGCGGTTGACCACCAACTCCTGCACCAACTCGGCGAAGATCGCCATGGCCGGGCTGTTGAAATAGGCGGTCATGGCCTGTTGGCTGATCCAGAAACCGGACACCAGCCACAATTCCGGATCGCATTGCGAATGTTGCAAGGCAAAGCTCAAGCAACCCGGTGCGCTGCGCGAGGGCTCGATCAAGGCGCTCAGGCGTACACCGAGTTCTGCCGAACGCCCGGCGCCGGCGCGGACAAAGGCCATATGACTGACGGGGATCTGCGTAGACATGTTCAACCCTCCCAGGTAGTCGACCGCAGCCGAGGGACGGGCTGCGACAGGATCAAAGGTTAAGTGCGCCGGGGCCATTGCGGTTAGTCGATTCCTGCCGCCCTGTTGCACAATCCTGCGAGGCTTCAAAAAAAACCTGTAACAACCTGTAAATGCGTTCACACCCCTGTAATACGGGATTCAAGCAAGATTCCCTGGGGTTGCCCTGAGGTTGCCTTGTTTTAGAGCCACCGCTAATTCACCCAGTGCAGAATCAGGCAAGCTTGAGGCAGGATGTGTCTACCGCTTCGTCTTGCACAAACTTAAGCTCGGCTCATTACCCACGTCCCACCGAGGATGCCTTGCATGTCGTCGCTCGATCACTTTCAAGCCCCGCTGGACGCCGATATGGAGAAACAGCGCGCGGAACTGGCCGCCATCATCCGCCGCAACACGCAGGAAGATGGCAATTATGCCACTGCCATCGATTCGCTGTTCATGGCCAAACACAGCAAGTCCCATGACTTTGCCCCGGTGCTGGCGCAACCGGCCCTGTGCATCATGGCGCAGGGTCGCAAAGAGGTCAGGCTGGCCGACGAATACTTCAATTACGATCCGCTGAATTACCTGGTGGTCTCGGTTTCGATGCCACTGAGCGGGCGGGTGGTGAATGTCACGTCTGAAGAACCGATCCTCGCGGTGCGACTGGACATTGATCCGGCACAAATCACCGCGCTGATCGCCGACGCCGGCCCCCTCGGCGTCCCTACCCGTCCGACGGGGCGTGGTTTGTACGTCGAACGGCTGGACGCTGCGATGCTCGACGCCGTATTGCGCCTGGCTCGCCTGCTGGATACCCCAAAAGACATCGCCATGCTCGCGCCGCTGATTCGACGGGAGATTCTCTATCGATTGTTGCGCAGCCAACAGGGCCATCGGCTGTATGAAATCGCCATCGCCAACAGCCAGAGCCATCGCATCAGCCAGGCCATCAAATGGCTCAACGGCAATTATGAGCAACCGTTGCGCATCGATGATCTGGCCAAGGAAGTGAACCTGAGCGTATCGACGCTGCATCATCGGTTCAAGGCCATAACGGCGATGAGTCCGTTGCAGTATCAGAAGCAGTTGCGCTTGCAGGAGGCGCGGCGGTTGATGCTGGCCGAAGGGCTGGAAGCGTCGGCGGCGGGGTATCGGGTGGGGTATGAAAGCCCGTCGCAATTCAGCAGGGAGTACAGCCGGTTGTTCGGGGCGCCGCCGTTGCGGGATTTGGCGCGGTTGCGGTTGATGGTTTGAGCCTGCATTTGGGGTGTGGCTGATGGCCCTTCGCTGGCAAGCCAGCTCCTACAGGGGATCCGGGCTCACCACAAATCCCCTGTAGGAGCTGGCTTGCCAGCGAAGAGGCCAGCAAAGACAACCCATTTCTAAAACTGAAATCAGGCGCTGAGAACGCGACACGCCTCAGCCGGCAAGGTCACCGACACCGGATTGCCAATGCTCAACCCAAACCCCTGACACGGCGTGCTCAACGCCGTAAACGACACCCCGGAACACTCCACGGTGGTTTCGATCGTCGCGCCGATATCACGCACGAACGTCACCTTGCCGAGCAACCGATTGCCCGCTGTTGCCTGTGGCTGCGACAGTTGCAGGTCTTCAGGGCGGATCAGCATCCTGACCTTCTCCCCCACCACGATGCTGCTGCAGATCGGCACTTGCAGCGCATCGCCACCCGGCAAGCTCACCCTGCCATTGCCCAGCGCGGTGGCCGGGAAGATGTTGCCCGAGCCGATAAAGTCCGCGACGAACTCATTGGCCGGATGACGGTAGATCTCGATCGGCGTCCCCACTTGCTGCACGCGATGTTCACCCAGCACAACGACGATATCCGCCATGGTCATGGCTTCGCGCTGATCGTGGGTCACCATGATGGTGGTGATGTTCAGGCGCTGTTGCAGCTGGCGGATTTCCACCTGCATGGATTCGCGCAGCTTGGCATCCAGCGCCGACAACGGTTCGTCGAGCAGGAGGATTTTCGGGTGGCTGGCAATCGCCCGGGCAATCGCCACGCGCTGACGCTGACCACCGGAAAGTTTGGCCACCGGGCGATCAATCATTTCCTGCAATTGAATCAGCTCAAGCAACTCCACTACCCGCGCCTGCTGATCAGCCTTGCTGACCCCGCGCAGCTTCAGTGGGTAAGCAATGTTCTCCCCCACGGTCATGTGCGGAAATAGCGCCAGGGATTGAAACACCATGCCGAAATTGCGCTGGTGCGCCGGGGTGTGACCGATGTCTTCACCGTCCAGGCGAATCTCGCCGCCGCTGAGGGTTTCGAGCCCGGCGATCATCCGCAGCAAAGTGGTTTTGCCGCAGCCCGAAGGGCCGAGGAAACACACCAGCTTGCCTTCCGGCAAATGCAGGTTCACATCTTTTACCGCGCAGGCCGAGCCGTAATGTTTCTCGACGTTTTCCAGAATCAGACCAGACATATGAATCACCTCAAGAAATCAGAACGAAACGCCACCTTCACCGACCAGCTTCTCCAACGCCCAGATCAGGACGAAGTCGATCAGCACGATCAGCACGGCAAACGAGAAAACGGTAGGGTCGAGCGAAGACACGGTGCGGCTGTACATCCAGATCGGCACGGTCATGACGTCGATGGTGTAGAGGAAATAGGTCACGGTGAATTCGTTGAACGAGACGATGAACGCCAGCAGCATCCCCGCCAGGATCCCCGACTTCATCAACGGCACCACCACATCGACAATTGCCCGCAGCGGTGAGGCGCCAAGCATCTGCGCGGCCTCCTCGACTTCGCTGCCGATGGAGAGCATCGCGGCGGTGCAGTTCTTCACCACGAACGGCAATGCCAGAATCACGTGGGCAATCACCAGACGCGAAGTCGTCATCTGGAACGGCAGGCTGTCGAATACCAACAGCAACGCCAGCCCCAATACCACCATGGGGAATACCAGGGGCAACGACATCAACTGCAGCGCCACGGCCTTGCCACGGAACTCGCAACGGGTCAGCGCGTAAGCCGCCGGAACCGCGACAATCGTAGCGAAGACCATGGTCAGGCAAGCGACCATCAGGCTGGTGGTCATGGCCTTGCCCAGGCTCAGCACATCGCTGGAGTCCGGCGAGACAAAGGTGTGCCAGGCGGCCTTGTACCATTGCAGGCTGTAGCTGCTCGGCGGGAAGTCGAGGTTCGACGCTCCGCTGAACGACATCACGATCATCGTCAGGATCGGCAACACCGCCAGCAGCAGGATGAAGCCCGACAGGATGCCGGCAAACTTGCCGGTCTCGCCGGGCAGCAGCCCATAACGCTTCTTGGTCAGGGTACTCATTGGGAAGCCTCCAGCATGCGCCGACGACGGCCGGTGATGTATTCGGACAAGGTCATGATCGCGAGCGTAGTGACAATCAACACCACACCGGCAGCGGACGCGGCAGGCCAGTTCATCAGCGGGGCGATCTGGTCATGCACCATCACCGCCAGCATCGGCACGCGTCGGCCACCGAGTAGCAATGGCACCACGAAACTGCTGGCGTTGTAGGCGAACACCAACGTCGCACCGGTGATGATTCCCGGCATGCTCATCGGCAGCACCACCTGGCGGAACACTTGCAAGCGACTGGCGCCCAGGGTGGCGGCAGCTTCTTCGTAGGTACGGGCGACCCCGCGCATGGCGCTGGCAATCGGCAGCACCGCCAGCGGGAAGGCCGTCTGCACCAGGCCCATCAGCACGCCGTTCTGGTTGTACAGCAGCATGATCGGACGCTTGATCAGGCCCAGGCCCATCAGCGCCTGGTTGAGCATGCCGCCGGGCCCCAGGATCACCAGCCAGCCGTAACTTTGCAGCAACAGGTTGACCAACAACGGCAACAGCACCGCCGCGAGGAAGATCCGTCGCACAAAGGGCGAGGTCAGCCGTGACATGGTGTAGGCCACCGGGATCGCCAGCACCACCGCGATCACCGCGCTGATCAGGGCCAGGCGCAGGGTCAGCAGCAAGGATTTGAGGTAATAGGGTTCCAGCAGCTGGGCGTAACTGGCCAGGCTGAACCCGGTCCATTCCGCGCCTTTGGTGCCTACGCTCATGCGCAACACCAGGAGGCTGGCGGCAATCAGCACGCCCAGAAACAGCATCGACGGCGAGAGGAAAATCCAGGCGCGGGTCGTCGGCGAAACGCCCCGGTTGACGCGCGCGGGGGCCACGCTTACCGGGTGAGTCAGAGGTTGGTGTTCCATAGCAGTGGTCTCGTCAATGGAAAGCAGCTGGCAAACACAGCCCTCAAAACCACAACATTTCTAATGTGGGAGCGGGCTTGCTCGCGAAGAGGCCGTGTCAGTCGACATCAATGTTGAATGTCCCACCGCATTTCGCGAGCAAGCCCGCTCCCACATTGGATTTGTGGTGCTTTACGGGCTTGTGTTCGCCACTCGATCAGGAAGAAAAGATTTCCGTGTAGCGACGAATCCATTGGTCATGCACGGAGGCCAGGAAGGCGTTGTCGTGCATGATCGCCTTCTCGGCAATCTGCTCCGGCGTGAGGATGTACGGGCTCTTGCGCGCTTCGGCGGAGATGATCGCCTTGGCGTTGACCGGACCGTTGTAGATGTCTTCGGCCATCTTGCCCTGCACCAGCGGGTCCAGGGAGTGGTTGATGAAGGCGTAGACCAGGTCGGTATCGCCTGGACGATTCTTCGGCATCACCGACAGCATCAGGTCGGTATAGAAGCCTTCCTTCATGCCGAAGGTGGCGCCCAGACCGTAGGCCGGATCGCGGATCTGTTTCGGGAAAAACGCCGGTGCGTACAAGCCGCCCATGTCCAGGGAACCGGTGCGGAACAGCTCGGCGATCTGGTTCGGGTTTTCCCCCAGGGTCACCACGCGATCCTTGAGTTCGGCGAGTTTCTTGAAGCCAGGTTCGATGTTGTGCTCGTCACCACCGGCCAGTTTGGCGGCGATGATGATCAGGTCCATCGCCTCGGTCCAGTTCGGCGGCGGCAGGAAGATGTTCGGTGCCAGGTCGGCGTCCCACATCGCGGCGTAGCTGTCCGGCGCTTCTTTCACGGTGCGGGTGCTGTAGACCAGACTGTTGCACCACAGCAGGTAACCAATGCCGTGGCCACTGGCGCCGGTGCGGTATTTCTCCGGCACGTCGACCAGGTTGGGAATGCGGTTGAGGTCGGGTTTTTCCAGCAGCCCGGCGGCGGCCAGGCCTTCGGCGCCGACGCCGGCCAGGGTAATGACATCGTACTGCGGACGATCACCGGCGGCCTTGAGTTTGGCGACCATTTCCGAGGTGCTGCCGGTGCGGTCGGCGATGACTTTGCAACCGTACTTGTCCTCGAAGGTGGCTGCGATATTGCGCAGTGCGGCCAGGCCGGTGTCGTCAGACCAGGTCAGCAGGCGCAGGGTCTTGCCCTGGAAGCGCGTGTCGCTGGCATTGGCCCGGACGAAGGGCAGGCTCATGGCCGCTGCGGCTACGGACGCCACACCCACGGTTTTGATGAATTGACGTCGGTTCAGATCATGCTCGCCCATGAAGGACTCCCTTTGTTTTTGTAAGTATGAGGTGGGTCGCAACCCTTGCATCCGCGCGGTCGAACCTGCGTAAAGCCCCGGTTTCAAAGGGCAAGGGCGGCGCCGACAGCTTCATCCTGAGGTCGTGCAAAACAGCTGACTATCGATAAAAACTCATTGAAGCCATGACGCCAGTGCATGCCTCCCTGTAGGAGCGAGCTTGCTCGCGATGGACGTTAACGATAACGGGGGCTGGCTGGATAAACGCGGCGCCCTTTCGTCCTTCGCGAGCAAGCTCGCTCCTACAGGGAGGGGCCCTCAGAGCGCCCGAATCACGTGTTTGATTTCCTGAAAGGCCTGCAAGCCCCACGGGCCCAATTCACGGCCAATGCTGCTCTGCTTGTAGCCACCCCAGGCGGTCTGCGGGAAGATCACTTGCGGCGCGTTGATCCACACCAGCCCCGCCTGCAGGGCATTGGCGACCCGATCCGCAGCCTCGGCGTCGCGAGTGACCACGCTGGCCACCAGGCCGAATTGGCTGTCGTTGGCCAAGGCAATCGCCTCGGCTTCGCTGGCGAAACTGCGCACGCAGATCACCGGGCCGAAAATCTCTTCACACCACAGTGCACTGTCCAGGGGCACATCGGTGAAAATCGTCGGCTGCAAAAAATAGCCGCGTGGCAGGTCTGCCGGACGATTGCCGCCGCAAATCAGTTGGGCGCCGGCACTCAAACCGCGATCGATGTGGCCGAGCACACGCTGGTATTGCGCCTGATTGACCAGTGCGCCCATTTCCACGTTCGGGTCGAACGGGTCGGCCACGCGAATGGTCTCGGCGCGGGTTTTCAGTTTCGCCAGAAACTCATCGGCCAGTTCATCGGCGACCAGCACACGGCTGGTGGCGGAACACATCTGCCCGGCGTTGAAAAAACCGCCGCCACAGGCCACTTCCACGGCCAGTTCGATGTCGGCGTCCTTGAGCACCAGCAGCGAGGATTTGCCACCCAGTTCCAGGCTCACGCCCTTCACCGTTTCCGCTGCCCGTTGCATCACTTGCACGCCGACTGCGTTGCTGCCGGTGAAGGAAATTTTGGCAATGCGCGCATCGGCTGACAGCGGCGCACCGACCGCCAGGCCTGTGCCGCAGACCAGGTTGAACACGCCCTTGGGCAGACCCGCCCCGGCGATGATCGCTGCCAGTTCCAGCTCCGGCAGCGGTGTCACTTCGGAAGGCTTGAGCACCACGCAGCAACCGGCGGCCAACGCCGGAGCGAGTTTCCAGGCGGTGGTGACCATCGGGAAATTCCACGGCACGATCAGGCCGACCACTCCGCAGGGTTCGCGGCGCAGGCGGGCGCTGAAATCGTCGGTCGGTAACTCGACTGCGCTGTCCTGTTTCGCGTCGAGGCCTTCGGCCAGCCCGGCGTAATACTCGAACGTGGCGATCACGTCATCGACGTCGATAGCCGCTTCGAACAGCGGCTTGCCGTTGTTGCTCGACTGCAAGAGCATCAACTGCTCGCGACCGGCCTGCACGCCCGCGGCGATGTTGCGCAAAATCGCGCCACGCTCGGCGCCGGTGGTGGTCGACCAGCCCTTGAAGGCTTCGGTCGCCGCGCTGACGGCGTGATCGACGGCGCGTTCATCACCGCCGTTGACGGTGGTCAACAAGGCTTCGGTCGCGGGGTTGATTACCCGCAGATGTTCGTGGCCGGCGGACCATTGGCCATCGATGTACAGGCCATCGAGCGTCGTAGGAAAACTCATTTCGACACCGCCTGCATCCACTGGGTCTGGTCGATTTCGATCAGCGTCGGGCCTTGGCGATCGGCGGCGGCGCGCAACGCACTGCGCAGTTGCTCGACACCGTTGACGGCTTCGGCGGCACACCCCAGCGCCTTGGCCACGCCGATGAAGTCCGGGGTATAGATGTCCACGCCGACCGGCTCGATGGCGCGGTTGACCATGTATTTCTTGATCTCTTCGTAGCCCTGGTTATTCCACAACAGGACAATCACCGGGGTGCGTGCTTCAACGGCGCTGGCCAGTTCCGGCAAGGTGAATTGCAAGCCACCGTCGCCGATCAGGCACACCACCGGAGGCCGGGTACCGTTTTCAGCACTGCCGCCGAGCCAGGCGCCAATCGCTGCCGGCAACGCATAGCCGAGGGTGCCGTAGCCGGTGGATGAGTTGAACCAGCGACGCGGACGTTCCGGGTTGAACGTCAGGTTGCCGGTGTACACCGGTTGGGTCGAGTCGCCGACGAAAACCGCGTCTGGCAACTCGTGCAAGACGGTCTCCAGGAATCGCGTCTGCGCCAGGGTCGGTGCGTCCCAGGTGGCGGCGAGTTCTTCGCGCAAACGTGCAGCACGCACCTGGCCCCAATCGTTGCGGCGTTCGGCCAGCGACTTGTGGGACAACGCGCCCAGCAAGGCGTGGGCCGCATTGCGCGAGTCGGACACCAGCGCCACGTGCGGCGGATAGTTGCGCACGGTCTGGTCCGGATCGATGTCCACCCGCAGCAACTTGCCAGGAATCTCGAAACCACCGGCGAAGGTCACGTCGTAGTCGGTCTCGGCCAGTTCGGTGCCGATCGCCAATACCACGTCGGCCTCGGCGACCAACGCGCGAGTGGCAACCAGACTCTGGGTCGAACCGATCAGCAACGGATGCCTGGATTCGAGCATGCCTTTGGCATTGATGGTCAGGGCCACCGGCGCATCCAGCAGTTCGGCCAGTTCAGTCAGTTCGGCAGCCGCATCGATGGCGCCGCCACCGGCGAGGATCAGTGGACGCCTGGCGCCGGCGAGCAACTCGGTCATGCGGTTGATCGCGCTCGGCGAGGCACCGGCGCGGTCGATGTTCACTGGCAGGCTGGCGAGCAGGTCATCGGCCTCTTCGACCAGCACATCCAACGGGATTTCGATGTGCACCGGACGCGGACGACCGGCCTGGAACAGGGCAAAGGCACGGGCCAGCACACCCGGCAACTCGGATGCGGACATCAGGGTGTGGGAAAACGCCGCCACCCCGCCGACCAGGGCGCTCTGGTTCGGCAGCTCGTGCAGCTTGCCGCGACCGCCGCCCAACTGATTGCGGGTCTGCACGCTGGAGATCACCAGCATCGGGATCGAGTCGGCATAGGCCTGGCCCATGGCGGTGGTGATGTTGGTCATGCCCGGGCCGGTGATGATAAAGCACACGCCCGGCTTGCCGCTGGTGCGCGCATAGCCGTCGGCCATGAAGCCGGCGCCCTGTTCGTGGCGCGGAGTGACGTGGTTGATGCTCGAACGGGCCAGCCCGCGGTACAGCTCCACGGTGTGAACCCCGGGAATGCCGAATACCTGCTCCACCCCATAATCTTCGAGTAACTTGACCAATACTTCGCCGCACGTCGCCATGTCATTGCCCTTCTTGTTCGTTTGAGACGCCGGGCCTGCGCAGTGTTTATGATGAGTCGGCAGGTCCAGGGATGGCCTCATTGGAACGGGCGACACCTAGCCGCAACAATGGATAAAAAGTCATACTAGCCATGACCTCACGTCATACCTTGGATCCCAATGAAACGATTGCCTCCCCTGCCGGCGCTGCACACTTTCCTGATCACCGCGCAGTGCTGCAACTTCACCCGGGCCGCCGAGCAGCTGTACATCACCCAAGGCGCGGTGAGTCGGCAGATCGCCGGGCTGGAAGATCATCTGGGATATGAACTGTTCGTTCGCCAGGCCAGGGGCCTCGATCTCACGGCCGAAGGACGGGAGTGGCTGCCACGGGTCCAGCAGATTTTCGGCTTGATCGACGAGGCGGTGGAGCAGATCGGAGAGAAGCGCGAAACCTTGCAACTCAAGGCCCCGACCTGTGTCATGCGCTGGTTGTTGCCGCGGTTGTTGCAGTGGCAACGGGAACGTCCGGATGTGCCGGTAGAACTGACCACCACGGTCAAGCATGGGGTGGATTTTCATCGCGAACAGTTCGATGCGGCCGTGGTGTACGGCGTGCCACCGGACACCTCACTGGCGTCCCATCGGCTGTTTGACGAACAACTGACGCCGGTCTGCTCCAAGCCGTTGCTCGAAGGTCCGGTGCCGCTGATGACGCCGGAGGATCTGGAGCAGCACATGCTGCTGCACCCGACCCGGGATGAACGGGATTGGAAAGCCTGGCTGGCCACTGCGGATGTTCGCTTGAGCAATGTCGGCAAGGGTCAGCATTTCGAAACGCTGGACCTGGCGATGTCGATGGCGTCCCAGGGGACAGGCGTGGCGATCGGGGATTGGTCGTTGATTGGCGATGACTTGAGTGCCGGGCGGCTGGTCATGCCGTTTGAATTGAAGGTCAAGACGGGGTTGGCGTATTACCTGGTTTTCCCGGAAAAACCCGGGCCTTCGCCGAAGTTGCGTGAGTTGATGGGGTGGTTAGTGGAACAGGCTCAGGCGCGGTGATGCCGGGTACCTGATCGTTCCCACGTTCTGCGTGGGAACGATCAGGTACGGCGGGTTACCACTTCATCTCGCCCTTGGCGACTTTGGCGCTCAGTTCAAGCGAGCTTTCTTCACCCAGCTTCGGGTAGCGTTTTTTCATCGCGCCGATCAGCTCGGCAGCATCCTTTGCCTTGGCGGTTTCTTCGTCGAAGGCCTTGATGTAATCGGCGGTGAACTTCACGGCGGCCAGGGAGCGGGCGCTTTCACCGAGGTAATGACCCGGCACAATGGTTTTCGGCTTCAGGGTTTCGATGGCGTGCAGCGTGGTCAGCCAATCGGCGTGGGACTGCGGCGTCTGGGTGTCGGCCATCCACACGTGGATGTTTTGCGCGACGACCACGCCACCGACCACAGCCTTGATCGACGGAATCCAGACAAAAGTGCGATCCGGCTGCTTGCCCTCAAGCCCCACCACCTGCAATTTCTGCCCTTCGAGCATCAGGCTGTCGCCTTTGAGTACCTGCGGCACGATGGTTTTGGCCGGTACGTCGGCGCCCATTTTCGGCCCCCAGAACGCCAGCTTGCCGTCTACGGTTTTCTGGATGTGGTCCACGGTCGGCTGCGAGGCGAGCACTTTGGCGTTGGGGAATGCGGCGGTCAGGGTGTCGAGGCCGAAGTAGTAATCCGGGTCACCGTGGCTGATGTAGATGGTGGTCAGTTGCTTGCCGCTGGCGCGGATCTTTTCGACCACTTGCTCGGCCTGGGATTTGCCAAATTGGGCATCCACCAAAATCGCGTCTTTCTCGCCGCTGACCAACACCGAGGTCACCGGGAAGATCGCCTTGTCGCCGGGGTTGTAAACGTCCAGGGTCAGGGTCGACGCTGCCGCAGCGTGGGCGGCGAATCCGAGGGTGGCGGTGGCCAGCAAAATGCGCTTGAGAGAGGTGAAACCGATCATCTGTTGCTCCGTTATTGGATGGCGTCGCAGCGCCTACAGGGGACAGAGCTTAGTTGCATGACTCAGTACAAAAAATGCGATGCTGGAACATAGTTTGTTTCTGAAAGCGGGCAAATCATGGATCGTCTACAAGCAATGCGGGTCTTCGTCACGGTGGTCGACCTCGGCAGCCAGTCAGCCGCCGCCGATCACCTGGACCTGTCACGGCCGGTGGTTTCGCGCTATCTGGCGCAGCTGGAGGATTGGGTCGGCGCACGCCTGATGCACCGCACCACGCGCAAGTTGAGCCTGACCGCCGCCGGCAGTGAAATCCTGCCCCGTTGTCGGCAAATGCTCGACCTGTCCACGGACATGCAAGCCGCCGTCAGCGAACCGGACGATGCACCGCGCGGCCTGCTGCGGATCAGCGTCAGCACTTCATTTGGTCAGGCACAACTGGCGGATGCCATGGCCGCTTACGTCAAACGTTACCCCGGCGTCAGCATCGACATGCAGATGCTCGACCGCACGGTGAACCTGGTGGATGAGCGCATTGATTTGGCGATTCGCACCAGCAACGACCTGGACCCGAACCTGATCGCGCGGCGCCTGACGGTCTGCCGCTCCGTGATCTGCGCCTCCCCCGCTTATCTGCTCGAATACCCGACGCCGCTGCGGGTCGAGGATCTGAGCCAGCACAATTGCCTGACCCACTCCTACTTCGGCAAAAGCCTCTGGCATTTCGAGGAGGACGGTGAGCAGGTTTCAGTGCCGGTACAGGGCAACATCAGCGCCAACGAAGCCAGTACCCTGTTGCGCGCGGCGATGGCCGGTGCCGGGGTGGCGATGCTCCCCAGTTATCAGGCCGGCGTGCATATCCACAGCGGCGAACTGATCCGCCTGCTGCCCCACGCCGAACCCCGGCAGATGAATGTTTACGCGGTGTACACCTCACGCAAACACATGCCGGCGACACTGCGCAGCATGCTGGATTTTCTGGTCCTCAGATTTCCGGAAGAGCCTGCGTGGGATATCGGCCTGTAACCAGATCAAATTGTGGGAGCGGGCTTGCTCGCGAAAGCGGTCGATCATTCAACAATGATGGCGACTGACCCACCGCTTTCGCGAGCAAGCCCGCTCCCACAAGGGGACATCAGCGTGCTGAATACCGGGTTACATGCAAATGCCGCTTTGGTGGCAACTCACTGGCACTGACCTATGCTCAAAGTAATACCCAAGGGTATTCGTTCAGAGGTCAGCGCCATGAACATCAGAACAAGAAGGTACCTCGCCATTTTCATTACCTGCGCAGCCACGCTTGCGCTGTACGGCACGGCGGCCTGGCGCGTCGAGCAGTTGCGCCAACTGCCCCGTGAAGCCGCGAGCTGCAACTTCGAGCGCTGCATGCCCCACAACGCGACCCTCAACGCCCTCCGCTGACGAAGGGGATCAGGTCCCGTTGCCCTGATCGGCCTTCAAGCGGTCGCGAAACGCCTTGGGCGAGATTCCCAGCCGGCGGCGGAACAGGCGCGTGAAGTTGGTCGGATCGGAAAACCCCAATACGTCGGACATTTCATAAATGGTCATGCTGGTGTAGGTCAGCAAGCGCTTGGCCTCCAGCAATTGACGTTCGTGCATGATCTGCAACGCCGGTTGCCCCGCCAGCTCACGGCACGTGCCGTTGAGGTGGGACACGGAAATCCCCAGGCGATGCGCCAGGTCCTCGACCTTGACGTGCTGGCGGTAGGTTTCTTCCACCAACTGAATAAAACCGTTGAGGTATTCCCGGGCTCGCTGCGGACGCTGGCTGGCGCAGCGGCGCTCAAGCACCTGACGGCTCACCCACACCATGATCACGCTGACCAGCGAATGCATGAGCATCTCGCGTGCCGGTTGATGGCCGGTGTACTCGTTCTGCAGCGCGGCAAACAGGCTGTTGAGGTACTCGCCGTCCTTGCCCGCCGGATAACTTTCCGCCTGGGCCAGGGCGTTGACCGCATTGCCCAGTTGCGCCTGCAGATGGGCGACCAGCGGTGCGGCGAGGGTGACGACAAACCCTTCGACGTCCTCGGAAAAGCGAAAGCCGTGCACCGACAGCGGTGGCAGGACCTGGATCGCCGGTTCAGTCAGTTGCGTACGTTTGCCTTCGATTTCAAGCTCGGCCTGACCTTTGAATACGAAGAGCAACTGGCATAAATCGGCGTGACGGTGGGGTTTGATTTCCCATTGGTGTTCGCGGCTGCGCTTGGAAATGGTTTCACAGTGCAGCAAGTCCGGGGTCGGCCAGTCCAGGCTTTCACCGTAGAGCTTGAACACTGGAATCGAAGGCAGGTCAGGCTTGTTCATCACTTCAATCCAGGCCTCAGGGGTGGCGGGCGATAATCGCACCGATTGGCAGAATGTACAGGTTCGGGCTCAGTTTTCACCTTCAATTGACGGACCCGCAAGTGAAAAATGCAAGCACTCGACCCATAAATTATCAGCACATCGTCGAGTCGGCACTCCAGTATTGCGTCGACTCGGCAGCAGCTCGAACAACCATCGCAGAAAATGACCGCGGACTTCCGTATGAGGCTATCGAATAGCCTACTACCGACTTACACTGGCGAGCACTTGCCCGCTCGCCTTGCGCCTGGCGGGTGTCAATCACTGCCCGCAGGTTCTACCGTGACCAACCTCAACCAGCCTGATACGCCCAAGCCGGCCATTCGCAGCGTGTTGATCGCCCTGATGCTGGCCATATTTCTCGGCGCGCTGGACCAGACCATCGTCGCCGTTTCAATGCCAGCCATCTCCGCGCAATTCAAGGACGTCAGCCTGTTGGCCTGGGTCATTTCCGGCTACATGGTGGCGATGACCGTTGCAGTGCCGATCTACGGCAAATTGGGCGATCTGTACGGCCGCCGCAAATTGATGCTGTTCGGCATGGGCTTGTTCACGCTGGCTTCGCTGTTTTGCGGCCTGGCCCAGAACATGGAGCATCTGGTGCTGGCGCGGATTGTTCAGGGCATCGGTGCGGGCGGGATGATTTCGGTCAGCCAGGCAATCATCGGCGATATCGTTCCACCCCGGGAACGCGGACGCTATCAGGGCTACTTCAGCAGTATGTACGCGGTGGCCAGCGTCGCCGGTCCGGTGCTCGGTGGCTACCTGACCGAATACCTGTCCTGGCGCTGGGTGTTTCTGATCAATCTGCCGCTGGGCCTGGGCGCGTGGCTGGTGGCCAATCACACATTGGTGGGGCTGCCGGTGCCGCAGCGCAAACCGATCATCGATTACTTCGGCACGTTATTGATGATCATCGGTTTGACCGCCTTGTTGCTGGGCATCACCGAGGTCGGCCAGGGCCATGCCTGGCGCAGTGCCGAAGTAATGGGCCTGCTCGCCTGCTCGGTCGTGGTCCTGGGGTTGTTTGTCTGGCAAGAGCGTCGGGCGCGGGAGCCGTTGCTGCCGATGCACCTGTTCGCCAACCGCAATGCGATCCTGTGCTGGTGCACGATTTTCTTCACCAGTTTCCAGGCGATCTCGCTGATTGTGCTGATGCCACTGCGCTTTCAAAGCGTCACCGGGGCCGGGGCCGACAGCGCCGCACTGCACCTGCTGCCATTGGCCATAGGCTTGCCGATCGGGGCGTATTTCGCCGGGCGCCGAACCTCGGTGACCGGACGTTACAAACCGATGATCCTGACGGGAGCCCTGCTCATGCCGGTTTCGATCCTGGGCATGGCATTCAGTCCGCCCCAGGCCTTTTTGTGGAGCAGCCTGTTCATGTTGCTCTGCGGTATCGCCTCCGGCATGCAGTTCCCGACGTCGTTGGTGGGGACGCAAAACGCGGTGGATCAGCGCGACATCGGAGTGGCCACCAGCACCACCAACCTGTTCCGCTCGCTGGGCGGCGCCGTGGGTGTGGCGTTGATGTCGGCACTGTTGCTGGCGCTGTTGCAGGATTCGGGTTTCGCCCACCTCGCAGGCTCGTCAATAGTCGCCGAGGGCAGTTCGGGGAATGTCTTGCTGGACGGTTTGAACGCTGCACCGGGGGATGCGCAGAATGCCTTGCGGGCGGAGTTGCTGCTGACTTTCCGGCATTTGCTGATGGTCAGTGCGGCGGTGTCGCTGCTGGGGCTGGCCGCGGCGATTGCCATGCCGAACAGGGTGTTGCGGGGGCGGGGGGATAAGGTTCGGTAGATGGAGCCTGGTTCGCCTGTAGGAGCCAGGCTTGCCGGCGAAGAACGATGACGCGGTGCAGCAGATACACCGCGGCGCCTGGTTCGCCCGTAGGAGCCAGGCTTGCCGGCGAAGAACGATGACGCGTATTACAGAGATACCGCGGCGCCTGGTTCGCGGGCAAGCCTCGCTCCTACTGCCGGGCGCGCAGCTGCTGCGCCAGCGTCTGAATCTGCGCCTGCAGGGTGTTGATGTTGCGCGTGACCTGGCCACGGAAGGCGTCGAATTCGGCGGTGGTGGCGCCTTGGGCCGCGCTCGGACGATTGTCCTGCTGGCTCTTGAGGATAAGCATGTCTTGCTCCAGGCGATCGATGGCGGCGCTCGGGTTGCCTTGCTTTTTCAGCGCGACAATGTCGGCGCCGAGGCTTTTCAGCTGAGCGTCAAACTTGCTGGTGTCAGCCGAAGCACTTTTCAGCGCGGCCAATTCACTGTCCAGCGCTTTGACCTGCGCCTGCAATTGCGTGTTGGCGCTCTGATGTTCGGTGTTCTGGGCGGTCAACTGCGCCAGTCGCTTATCCAGCTCGGAGGTTTGCGCAGTCATCTGCGCCAGGCGCTTGTCCAGCTCGGAGGTCTGGCCGACGACACCTTGCTGCTGCTTGCCCTGATCCTGAAGCTTGCTTTCCAGCTGTTTGATCTGCAGTTTCAGGGCTTCGCTGTCGCTGCTGACGTTGGTCTGGCTGGCGACCACCTTGCCGGAAATGTCCTGCAGGCGCCCCGCCGCGTCCTCGCTGATACGGGCGAAGCTTTCCTGAGTCGCCACCAGTTGCTGTTCCATCAGCGAGATTTGCTGAAAGCTCCACCAGGCAAGGCCGGCGAACGCAAAGAACAAGGCGCCGACCAGCGCCCACAACGGGCCGGTGCTAGGACCTTTGACCTTGACCACCGGCGTCGTGCGCGAACGCACCGAGGTGCGAGTGGTGGGCACAAAATCATCGTCGTCGAGGTTGTCGGCTCGCAGGCTCGGTACATCGTCGAAGTCGTCGTTGGCATCGTTACGCATGGACATTGAGTCAACCTTTGTGGAACGCGGTGATGGCTTGATGCGGCGAGTATAACCCCCACTGCCGCACCGATTGACCCTGAACCCCCGGACTCGGTTCATTACCGGCTATTTCAGTGGAGGTCCTGAGCCTTCCACCAGCCACAGAATTCATCCAGTGCTGTCCACAGACTGACCTTTGGATCGTAATCCAGATAGTGCCGCGCCCGGCTGATGTCCAGGGTGAAATTTTTGTTCATGACCTGCATGCCCAGTCGCGACAGTGTTGGCTCGGGACGGCCCGGCCACAGTTTGCACACCCCTTCGTTGAGCGCCGCCACGGTGTAGGCCAGCCCGAAGGAACGGTAGCGGGTGACCTGTGGCACGTCCATCTTGCGCATCACATAATTGACCACATCCCACAACGGCACCGGCGCGCCGTTGCTGATGTTGTAGGCCTTGCCCAAGGCTGAGCCCGTCGCCAGCAGGCTGCTGAGCAACGCTTCATTCAGGTTCTGCACGCTGGTGAAATCCACCTTGTTCAAACCGTTGCCGATGATTGCCAGGCGACCTTTGCGTTGCATGTTCAGCAACCGTGGGAAAATGCTCATGTCGCCGGCACCCGTCACAAAGCGCGGGCGCAAGGCCAGGGTTTCGAGGCCGAACTCCTGGGCACCGAAGACCTTTTGCTCGGCCAGGTATTTGGTCGCCGCGTAGGGATGCCTGAAGCGCTTGGGCACCTGTTCTTCGGTCAGTCCCAGATGGTCGCGGCCATCGAAATAGATCGATGGCGACGACAAGTGCACCAGTCGCCGCACCCGCTGTTTCAGGCAGGCTTCGACCACGTTTTCGGTGACCTGGACGTTGCCTAGATGGAAGTCCTGGTAGCGTCCCCACAACCCGACAGCGCCAGCGCAATGGACCACCGCTTCGACGTCCCGGCACAGATCACGCGCCAGTTGCGGGTCACTCAGGTCGCCCTGAATGAACTCGGCGCCACGGCGCACCAAATGCTCGACACTCTCGGCCCGGCGACCGTTGACCCGCACGTCCAGGCCCTGTTCCAAGGCAAAACGCGCAAAGCGCCCGCCAATGAAACCGCTGGCGCCGGTAACCAGAATCTTCATGAATTGCTCCGAATATTTCGTTTTGCGTAGTGCGTGAGGTCTTGACGCTGGCCGTCAGTCCAACGGCACCAGCCATTGCGTCGATGAGCGCACCAATTGATCGGTGAGCAGGCCCAACAGCTGACCGCCATTGCGCCAATGATGCCAGTACAGCGGTACATCGATCGGCTTATCTGGCAACAGCTCGCGCAGCACGCCTCGTTCCAATTGATCGCGCACCTGCAGCTCCGGCACCAGCCCCCAACCCAGACCCGCCTCAGTGAGGCGGATAAAGCCTTCGGACGATGGACATAAATGGTGTTCGAAACCGCCGTCCACGCCCAGAGAAGCCAGATAGCGATGCTGCAGGAAGTCATCGGGGCCAAATACCAGCGCCGGGGTTCGGGCCAACTGATCGGCCCGCACACCGTCGGGAAAATGCCGGGCAATAAAGGCCGGGCTGGCCAGCGCGCGGTAACGCATCGCCCCCAGCAACACACTGCGCGCGCCAGCCACCGGGCGCTCGCTGGCGCAGACGCAGGCTGCCACCTCGCCTGCGCGCATGCGCTTGAGGCCAACGGTCTGGTCTTCGACCACCAGGTCCAGCAACAAATGATGCTCGGCACAGAAGTCGCCCACCGCCACCGCCCACCAGGTGGCCAGGCTGTCGGCATTCAGGGCGATGCGCAGGCGTTCCGGCAACCCTTCTTCGTCCAGGGCCGGTACCAGGGTCTGCAGATCGCGCTCAAGCAAACGCACTTGCTGCACATGGTTGAGCAGCCGCCGGCCAATGTCCGTCGGCGCCGGTGGCGTCACCCGCACCAACACCGGCTGGCCAACCCGCGCCTCCAACAACTTGATGCGCTGGGAGATCGCCGATTGGGACAACCCCAGCACCTGCGCCGCGCGTTCGAATCCGGCCTGCTCGACCACCGCGGCCAAGGCAGAAAGCAATTTATAGTCGAACATCAGTTTTCCTAATGAGCGATCAGCAATATTGGTTTTTCTTATACAACGATGCACCGCAGAATTGCCAGCAAGCACTTTGAACAAGGACCATCGACATGGCTGGCGAAACATCATTGGCAACCCTGCTGCGCAGCATGAGCCCGCAACTCAACGTCGGCGAATACGTGTTCTGCACCCTGCGCGACGGCAACCTGCCTGCTGGCCTGGAGATCGTCGGCAGTTTTCGCGAACAGGAAGGGCTGACCGTGATTCTCGAACGCGCCCACGCCGAAAAGGCCGGTTTCAGTTTCGACTACCTCGCGGCCTGGATCACCCTGAACGTGCACTCGGCCCTCGCAGCCGTCGGCCTGACCGCCGCGTTCGCCAGCGCATTGGGCCAGGCCGGGATCAGCTGCAACGTGGTCGCCGGCTACTACCACGATCACCTGTTCGTCGGCCTGGCCGATGCCGAGCGGGCCATGCAGGTGCTGCAGGACCTGGCAGCCAACGCGGAGTAAACCTTATGTGGCAAAGCTATGTGAACGGCCTGTTGGTGGCCGCTGGGCTGATCATGGCGATCGGCACCCAGAACGCCTTTGTACTGGCCCAGAGCCTGCGGCGCGAACATCACCTGCCGGTGGCGGCGCTCTGCGTGACGTGCGATGCGTTGCTGGTGGCGGCCGGGGTATTCGGCCTGGCGACGGTGCTGGCGCAGAACCCGACCCTGCTGGCTTTCGCCCGTTGGGGAGGCGCGGCGTTTCTGCTGTGGTACGGCAGCCTGGCGCTGCGTCGGGCCTGCTCGAAACAGAGTCTGCAACAAGGCGAAAACCAGACCGTCCGCTCGCTTCGGGCCGTCATGCTCAGCGCTCTGGCCGTGACCCTGCTCAACCCGCATGTCTATCTGGATACCGTGTTGCTGATCGGCTCCCTCGGTGCCCAGCAAACGGAACCCGGCGCTTATGTGGTGGGGGCGGCAAGTGCGTCGTTGCTGTGGTTTTTCACCTTGGCGCTGGGCGCTGCATGGCTGGCACCGTGGTTGGCGCGGCCGAGCACCTGGCGAATTCTAGACCTGCTGGTGGCCGGGATGATGTTCACCGTAGCGTTCCAGTTAATCAGCGCCGGTTGATTTATTCCAAAAGGCTCTGGAACCTCTATTCCACACAGTTGTTGCGTGGTTATGCCGCACCCCCGGTGCTATGATCCGAACCCTGCGCCGCAAAGAGTACAAACTCCCCGGCGCTAGTTTGGCCGCCCGTGATCGGCCTTGCGCTCACCGCAACTGACCTGATTAGGAGAATCATCATGGCTTTCGAATTGCCGCCGCTGCCGTACGCACACGATGCCCTGCAGCCGCATATTTCCAAGGAAACCCTGGAATATCACCACGACAAGCACCACAACACCTATGTCGTGAACCTGAACAACCTGGTGCCAGGCACCGAGTTCGAAGGCAAGACCCTGGAAGAAATCGTCAAGACTTCCTCGGGCGGTATCTTCAACAACGCCGCTCAGGTCTGGAACCACACCTTCTACTGGAACTGCCTGGCGCCAAACGCCGGCGGTCAGCCAAGCGGTGCACTGGCTGAGGCGATCAACGCTTCCTTCGGTTCGTTCGACAAGTTCAAGGAAGAGTTCAGCAAGACGTCCATCGGTACCTTCGGTTCCGGTTGGGGCTGGCTGGTGAAAAAAGCTGACGGTTCCCTGGGCCTGGCCAGCACCATCGGCGCCGGCAACCCGCTGACCAGCGGTGACACCCCGCTGCTGACCTGCGACGTCTGGGAACACGCCTACTACATCGACTACCGCAACCTGCGTCCGAAGTATGTAGAGGCGTTCTGGAACCTGGTCAACTGGAAGTTCGTGGCTGAGCAGTTTGAAGGCAAAACCTTCACCGCTTAAGATCGATGCCAGTCAGAAAACCCGGCTTTTTAGCCGGGTTTTTTTGTGCCCACTTGTAGGAGCCGGCTTGCTGGCGAACCAGACGACGCGGTGGATCAGAGACACCGCCTTCGCTGGCAAGCCAGCTCCTACAGGGTCTGGGTTAATCCGTAAAATCCAGGTCGGCTTTCGGGCCGCCTTCACCGGCAAGCCGGCGAGGAACGATAATGCGGTTAGCCTGCGGACTACTGCGGATCGATGTTGTCCAGCGCACGGTTCACCGCCAGTTCCGCCAGCATGACGATCTGTGCGATGGCCAGCGCAGTGCTGCGTTGGGGACCGGTCAGGTAGGTGGCGAAATCACTGGTGATGACGTTGGCAGAAGCTAATGATTCGCAGGCGTGGGCGAGGAGGGATTCGGTATCCGTGTCGGGGACGATCATGAAGAGGGTGTTGGGGCTGTAGGGTTTGGTGGTTTCGAAGGGGGGATCGGGAATTAATTTGTCCATTAAAACAATCCTTTTGCAGTGGTGCCACCCATTGCCGTTTCTCACACGGCGAAGTGGTGGCAGCTATGTGCGAGGTGAGAAAACCGGTTATGGACACCCGGCCAGACCGAAGTCTGCCCGCACACAGCCGCCATAACGCATTGACGGCCAGCGGATAAGCTGGCGGCGATTATGCGGTTACTGGCACTGGATGACCATAATTTGCCGGGTTCTCACACCCGATCGCTGAGTATTCAGCGACAGTTAGAGGCTATGGAGTCCGCTTCCGACGGGCAACCTGAAAACTGTGTGGGAAAAGTCTGGCAATTTTGTATTTACTTAAACAGGTAAAAGCGGAACGCGGAGCGTCCCTGACGGCATTCCCGCTCGCAAGCGTGGGAATGATCAATCGGGGCAGCAGGAATTGATTGGTTGGCTATCAGGCCGCCTTCGCTGGCAAGCCAGCTCCTACAAGGGGCCGGGTACATTCGTAAAATCAGGTTGGCTGGCAGGCCGCCTTCGCTGGCAAGCCAGCTCCTACAGGGGTTTCGTGTACATCTGCACAATCAGTGCGGCGGGCAAGCTTCAATGCCGGTCAGTTAAGGCGATTGTAGGAGCGAGCTTGCTCGCGAAGGACTCAAGAACGCCGCGTTTAACCAGTAAACACGCGTTATCGTTAACGACCATCGCGAGCAAGCTCGCTCCTACAGGGGTCCGGGTACACCGGCGCTTCTCACCACTCATCAGGCCGAGCGTTAGCTCGCCTGCAGCCTTTGATCTTGATCCACCCGCCCCTTCGGGAGGCTGAGTGGAGGTGTGCATCCGGGGAGTGGCGCGCAGCGCCGTTCGACGCAGTCGAACACGCTGCATGTAGGTCGTCGCGAAGCAGACCGGAGGGCAGTGTCCCCGGATGGACACCGGAGCGAAGGAACGCCGAGCCTTAGCGAGGGGCCGGACGCCGGGGCGAGCCTTTTTGGGTACTTTTTTGGCGTTTGAAAAAAGTGCCTCGCCGTAAGGGCGAAACCATAGGCGGCCGTTACCGCAGCAACGGATATGTACTCAACCACCAAGAACCTGCTGTCAGGCCGCCAAGAATCAAAAAACCGCACCCCTCGCCAATTTCCCACAATGAAACCAGCACTCCCCTCCTTGCCCCAACGCCACAGCCGTCTAACATCTACCAAAAGGAAAATAAGGCAAAATCCCCCCTCAAGTTGAAGGACTCAACAACCGACACAGTACCTATAGGGAAATTACTCCCGGAAACAGCATTTCGGCCAACCCACAGGCAAATGCACCCTGTGCCGGATTGTCCCTTTGACTGCCATCACCGGATTGCCAATACTCATGGCAACTTGATGCTACCCGCATGGAACAAGGAATGACTCTTTGAAGCTGGAACTCAAGAACAGCTTGTCGGTGAAGTTGCTCCGGGTCGTGCTCCTGTCGGCATTGGTCGTCGGCGTGGTCTTGAGCTGCGCGCAGATCGTTTTCGATGCTTATAAAACCCATCAGGCCGTGGCCAGTGATGCCCAGCGCATCCTCGACATGTTCCGCGACCCCTCGACCCAGGCCGTCTACAGCCTGGACCGGGAAATGGGCATGCAGGTCATCGAAGGCCTGTTCCAGGACGCCGCCGTGCGCCAGGCCTCCATTGGCCATCCCAACGAGGCCATGCTCGCGCAAAAGTCCCGCGAGTTGCAGCAATCCAACAGTCGCTGGCTGACCGACCTGATCCTCGGCAAGGAACGCACCTTCACCACCCAACTGGTGGGTCGCGGCCCCTACAGCGAATATTACGGCGACCTGAGCATCACCCTCGACACCGCGACCTACGGCCAGGGGTTTATCGTCAGTTCGGTGATCATCTTCATTTCCGGGGTATTGCGCGCCCTCGCCATGTCACTGGTGCTGTACCTGGTCTACCACTGGCTACTGACCAAACCGCTGTCGCGCATCATCGAACACCTGACCGAAATCAATCCGGATCGTCCCAGCGCCCACAAGATCCCACAGCTCAAGGGCCACGAGAAAAACGAACTGGGGATCTGGATCAACACCGCCAATCAGTTGCTCGAGTCCATCGAGCGCAACACCCATCTGCGTCACGAGGCGGAAAACAGCCTGCTGCGCATGGCCCAGTACGATTTTCTCACCGGTCTGCCCAACCGTCAGCAATTGCAGCAGCAACTGGACAAAATCCTGGTCGACGCCGGCAAATTGCAACGCCGGGTCGCGGTGCTCTGCGTCGGTCTCGATGATTTCAAGAGCATCAACGAACAGTTCAGCTACCAGACCGGCGACCAACTGCTGCTGGCGCTGGCCGATCGCCTGCGGGCCCACAGCGGTCGTCTCGGCGCCCTCGCCCGCCTGGGTGGCGACCAGTTCGCCCTGGTCCAGGCCGATATCGAACAACCCTATGAAGCGGCGGAGCTGGCCCAAAGCATTCTCGATGACCTGGAAGCGCCGTTCGCCCTCGATCATCAGGAGATCCGCCTGCGCGCCACCATCGGCATCACCCTGTTCCCCGAAGACGGCAACAGCACCGAGAAGCTGCTGCAAAAGGCCGAGCAAACCATGACCCTGGCCAAGACCCGCTCGCGCAATCGGTATCAGTTCTATATCGCCAGTGTCGACACCGAGATGCGGCGCCGTCGCGAACTGGAAAAAGACCTGCGCGACGCCCTGGCCCGTCACCAGTTCTACCTCGTCTACCAACCGCAGATCAGCTACTTCGATCACCGGGTGGTGGGTGTCGAGGCGTTGATTCGCTGGCAGCATCCCGAGCACGGGCTGGTACCGCCGGACCTGTTCATCCCCCTGGCCGAGCAAAACGGCACCATCATCGCCATCGGTGAATGGGTACTGGATCAGTCCTGCAAACAATTGCGCGACTGGCATGACCAGGGGTTCGCCGACCTGCGCATGGCGGTCAACCTGTCCACTGTGCAGCTGCACCACGCCGAGCTGCCACGGGTGGTCAACAACCTGCTGCAGATGTACCGCCTGCCGCCGCGCAGCCTGGAGCTGGAAGTCACCGAAACCGGCCTGATGGAAGACATCAGCACGGCCGCCCAACACCTGCTGAGCCTGCGTCGCTCCGGCGCCCTGATCGCGATCGACGACTTCGGCACCGGTTATTCGTCACTGAGTTATCTGAAAAGCCTGCCGCTGGACAAGATCAAGATCGACAAGAGCTTCGTGCAGGACCTGCTCGACGACGACGACGATGCGACCATCGTCCGGGCCATCATCCAGCTGGGCAAGAGCCTGGGCATGCAGGTGATTGCCGAAGGCGTGGAAACCCCCGAGCAAGAGGCCTATATCATTTCCGAGGGTTGTCATGAAGGCCAGGGCTATCTCTACAGCAAACCCTTGCCTGCGCGGGAGTTGAGCGCTTATCTCAAGCTGGCGCAGCGCAGTAATGCGGCGGGTTTCAAGATTTCCCTGTAGAAGCGAGCTTGCTCGCGAAAAACCCACAGACGACGTGTTCCTCCAGGCAGCACGCGCCATCGTTCACGTCCATCGCGAGCAAGCTCGCTCCTACAGGGGCGCGATGATTGTGTGAATAAGAAATATTTCCAGGTACAACCCTTTACACATAATGCGAAAGATTTGCATTATGTCGCAGTTTTGCGCCTTTATTGCGCCATTCCACCCCCTCTCGAAGCAGGATGTTCGCCATGATTCGTATGCCTCTGGCTACCGCCAGTCTGTTGGCCATCGCTATTTCCCTCGCCGGCTGTGGCGAAGGCAAAGACAAGGCTGCCGCTCCGCAAGCGCCTACGCCAGCCGCCACCATCACGGCTCCGGCTGTTGCGCCGGCTGCTGCGGGTAACGTCGACGAAGCCACTGCCAAAGCCGTTGTCGCGCATTACGCCGACATCGTCTTCGCCGTTTACAGCGATGCCGAATCCACCGCGAAAACCCTGCAAACCGCCGTCGACGCCTTCCTCGCCAAGCCTGACGCCGACACCCTGAAAGCCGCCAAGGCCGCCTGGGTCGCTGCTCGCGTACCTTACCTGCAGAGCGAAGTGTTCCGCTTCGGCAATACCATCATCGACGACTGGGAAGGTCAGGTGAACGCCTGGCCACTGGACGAAGGCCTGATCGATTACGTCGACAAATCCTACGAACACGCACTGGGTAACCCGGGCGCCACGGCCAATATCATCGCCAACACCGAAGTCCAGGTCGGCGAAGACAAGATCGACGTCAAGGACATCACCCCGGAAAAACTCGCCAGCCTGAACGAGCTGGGCGGTTCCGAGGCCAACGTCGCCACCGGTTACCATGCCATCGAATTCCTGCTGTGGGGCCAGGACCTGAACGGCACCGGCCCTGGGGCCGGCAACCGTCCGGCGTCCGACTACCTGGAAGGCACCGGCGCAACCGGCGGTCACAACGAGCGCCGTCGCGCCTACCTGAAGTCCGTGACCCAACTGCTGGTCAGCGACCTGGAAGAGATGGTCGGTAACTGGAAGCCGAACGTGGCCGACAACTACCGCGCCACCCTGGAAGCGGAACCGGCTGAAAGCGGCCTGCGTAAAATGCTGTTCGGCATGGGCAGCCTGTCCCTGGGCGAACTGGCGGGCGAGCGCATGAAAGTTTCCCTGGAAGCCAACTCCCCGGAAGACGAACACGACTGCTTCAGCGACAACACCCATAATTCGCAGTTCTACGATGCCAAGGGCATCCGTAACGTCTACCTGGGCGAATACACCCGCGTCGATGGCACCAAAATGGCCGGCGCCAGCCTGTCGTCCCTGGTGGCCAAGGCCGACCCGGCTGCCGACACCGCACTCAAGGCCGACCTGGCGGCGACCGAAGCGAAGATGCAGGTCATCGTCGATCACGCCAACAAGGGTGAGCACTACGACCAACTGATCGCTGCCGGTAACACGGCTGGCAACCAGATCGTCCGTGACGCTATCGCCTCCCTGGTCAAGCAGACCGGCTCGATCGAAGCGGCTGCCGGCAAACTGGGCATCAGCGACCTGAACCCGGACAATGCCGATCACGAGTTCTGATCAACGCAGGCTGAACAAAAGGCGACCTTCGGGTCGCCTTTTTTGTCCCTGCTGGACACAATCCCCTGTAGGAGCAGCGGTGCGGCGATCCGACTTGCCCGCGATGGCCTCGACGCGGTCTCAAGTCAAACGCGGCCCCACATCAACCAAACGATAATTCCTCTTATTCAATCCCCCCTGCCCTGTTAGACTTTGCGCCCTTGTTTTGCTCGTCTTGCAGGATGTCTGATGCCCTCGCTGCCTCTTCGCTTGTCCGCACTGTTGCTGGCCCTGGGCCTGAGTGCCTGCGATGACGCCCCGAAGTTCACCCAGGCCGAACCCGGTGAAGCCCGGTCCGGTGGCAGCGCGACCGTGCGCAAGACCGATCAGAATGCATTTTCCCTGCCCTCCGCCAACCTGCCGCCCTCCCGGCGCGTGGACTTCAGCGTCGGCAACAGCTTCTTTCGCAACCCGTGGGTGATCGCCCCGTCGACCACCACCGCGCGGGACGGCCTCGGCCCCTTGTTCAACACCAACGCCTGCCAGAACTGCCACATCAAGGACGGCCGCGGTCATCCGCCCGCGCCTGACGCGCCCAATGCCGTGTCGATGCTGGTACGCCTGTCGATTCCCGATACGCCGGCCTACGCCAAGGTCATCGAGCAGCTCGGCGTCGTCCCCGAGCCGGTCTACGGTGGGCAATTCCAGGACATGGCCGTGCCCGGCATCGTCCCGGAAGGCAAGGTGCGGGTCGATTACACGCCGGTATCGGTCCGTTTCAAGGACGGCACCGAAGTCCAATTGCGCAAACCGAGATTGCAGATCACCCAGCTCGGCTACGGACCGATGCATCCCGATACCCGTTTCTCGGCCAGGGTGGCACCGCCGATGATTGGCCTGGGGTTGCTCGAAGCGATTCCCGAAGAGGCGATCCTGGCCAATGCCGAGGCGCAGGCCCGTGAGAAAAATGGCATCGCCGGGCGCCCGAATCGGGTCTGGGATGACGCGCAACAGAAAACCGTGCTCGGGCGCTTTGGCTGGAAGGCCGGGCAACCGAACCTCAACCAGCAGAATGTCCACGCGTTTTCCGGCGACTTGGGCCTCACGACCAGCCTGCGCCCTGTGGATGACTGCACCGACGGGCAGACCGCCTGCAAGCAGGCGCCCAACGGCAATGGTCCAGATGGCGAGCCGGAAGTCAGCGATAACATTCTGCGCCTGGTGTTGTTCTACAGCCGAAACCTCGCGGTGCCGGCGCGCCGCGATGTCGGCGCGCCTGAAGTGCTGGCCGGCAAGAACCTGTTTTTCCAGGCGGGCTGCCAGTCCTGTCACACCCCCAAGTACACCACCGCCGCCAACGCCGCCGAACCTGAACTGGCCAATCAAGTGATTCGCCCGTACAGCGATCTGCTGCTGCATGACATGGGCGACGGCCTGGCCGACAACCGCAGCGAGTTCCAGGCCAGTGGCCGCGACTGGCGCACGCCGCCGCTGTGGGGCATCGGCCTGACGCAGGCGGTCAGTGGCCACACCCAGTTTTTGCATGACGGCCGCGCCCGCAACCTGCTCGAAGCCGTGCTCTGGCATGGCGGCGAAGCCAAGGCGGCGCAGCAACAGGTTTTGTCTTTCGATGCCGGGCAGCGTGCTGCGTTGCTGGCGTTTTTGAATTCCCTTTAATACCTATTCCTCAAGCGGGAGCCCGACATGTTCCGTCCCAAATTGTTGTTCACCAGCCTTGCCGCGTTAGCCCTGGGCGCCTGTTCGCCGCAGGACCCGCAGGCCGTCACCTCGGCGGCCATTGCCAAGTCGGTGATTTTGCCGACCTACACGCGTTGGGTTGAAGCCGACCGCCAACTGGCCGTCAGTGCCTTGGCCTACTGCGAAGGCAAGGCCGACCTCGACACCGCCCGCGCCGACTTCCTGCATGCGCAAAAAGCCTGGGCCGAGCTGCAACCGCTGCTGATCGGGCCGTTGGCCGAAGGCAATCGCGCCTGGCAGGTGCAGTTCTGGCCGGACAAGAAAAACCTGGTGGGCCGTCAGGTCGAGCAACTGGTCACTTCGCAGCCGCAAATCGATGCCGCCGCCCTGGCCAAGTCCAGCGTCGTGGTGCAAGGCCTGTCCGCCTACGAATACATCCTGTTCGACAGCAAGCCTGATGTGGCCAACGCCGAACAGAAAGCCAAGTACTGCCCGCTGCTGATCGCGATTGGCGAGCGTCAGCAGCAACTGGCCGAAGATATTCTCAAAGGCTGGAACAACACCGATGGCATGCTCGCGCAAATGAGCAAGTTCCCGAACCCGCGCTACGCCGATTCCCACGAAGCCATCGCCGACTTGCTGCGGGTGCAAGTCACCGCCCTCGACAGCCTGAAGAAAAAGCTCGGCACGCCGATGGGCCGCCAGACCAAGGGTGTGCCGCAACCGTTCCAGGCCGATGCATGGCGCAGCCAGTCTTCCCTGACGGGCCTGGAAGCCAGCCTCGCCGCCGCCAGGACCGTGTGGGAAGGGGTCGACAACAAAGGCCTGCGCGGCCTGTTGCCGAGCGAGCAGAAACCCTTGGCCGACAAGATCGACGCCGCGTATGCCGCCTCCCTGAATCTGTTCGCCAGCAACCAGCGCTCGCTGACTGAAATGCTCAACGACGATGCCGGTCGCCAGCAACTCAACGATATCTACGACAGCCTCAACGTCGTCCACCGCCTGCACGAAGGCGAACTGGCCAAGGCGCTGGGCATCCAACTGGGCTTCAACGCCAACGACGGTGACTGATGAGGGCAAGTGCCATGCTGCGACGCCAGGCTCTGACGTTAGGTAGTTTGCTGCTGGGAGCCGTGACACTGGGCGGCTGGACGCTGTTCAGGCAAAAGGACAAAAGCCCGTTGCTGCTCTCGGCGCGGGACGATGGCGACGGCAAGCACTACGCCGTCGGTTATCGGCTGGACGGCACCCGGGTGTTCGCCACCCGGGTCGGCCAGCGCTGCCACGACATCATCAATCACCCGACGCTGCCGATGGCATTGTTCGTCGCCCGCCGCCCGGGCACCGAGAGTTACCTGGTCGACCTGCGCGACGGCACGCTGCTGCAAACCGTGGCCTCGCAGCCGAACCGGCACTTCTACGGTCATGCGGTGATTCACCAGAGCGGCGACTGGCTGTACGCCACCGAGAACGACACCGCCGATCCGGGGCGTGGCTTGCTCGGCGTGTACAGGTTCGAAGGTGAACGGCTGGTGCACGGCGGCGAGCTGCCGACCCATGGCATCGGCCCGCATCAGGTATCGTGGATGCCCGATGGCGAAACCCTGGTGGTGGCCAACGGCGGCATTCGTACCGAGGCCGAAAGCCGGGTCGAGATGAACCTCGACGCCATGGAACCGAGCCTGGTGCTGATGCAACGCGATGGCACTTTGTTGAGCAAGGAAACCCTGGCCCAGCCGATGAACAGCGTGCGCCACCTGGGGATCGCCAGCGACGGCACCATCGTCGCCGGCCAGCAGTTCATGGGGCCGTCCCATGAGTCTTCGGAACTGCTGGCGATCAAGCGCCCCGGCCAGCCGTTCGTGGCCTTCCCGGTGCCTGAGCATCAGTTGCAGGCGATGGGGCATTACACCGCCAGCGTCGCGGTCCACAGTGACTTGCGGCTGGTTGCCTTGACCGCGCCACGCGGCAACCGCTTTTTCATCTGGGACATGGACAGTGGCGAAGTACGCCTGGATGCACCTCTGCCCGATTGCGCCGGGGTCGGTGCGGTGGCCGACGGGTTTGTCGTGACCTCGGGCCAGGGACGATGCCGGTACTACGATTGCCGCCAGGCCGATCTGGTTGCCAAACCGCTGGAGCTGCCAGCGGGGCTTTGGGACAACCATCTGCATCTGATGGCGTAACGCTGCGGCTCCTACAAACCACGCCCCCCTTGTAGGAGCGAGCTTGCTCGCGATGGACGTCAACGATAACGCTGGATGCCTGACACCCCGTGGTGTTCTCAGGTTCTTCGCGAGCAAGCTCGCTCCTACAGCGAAGGCAATCTCAAGATCACCGCAACATTCAATGGCCCCTTCGCCAGCAAGCCGGCGCCTACAGGGGGTCGGGGGAACCCGGAAACATCCATTGGAATCAACCGCGCACTCGGAGTAATGTTCCAGACTGTATGCCCTGATTTTCTCCAAGGAAGTGGAAATATGCTGCGTCGCCGCATGTTGATCATGTTGGGTGTTGTTCTGCTGATCGTGCTGGTCCTGGCCGGATACAAAGCCTTCTCCATCTACACGATGATTCAGGGCTTTTCCGCGCCGAAACCGCCGATCAGCGTCGCTGTGGCCACGGCCACCGAACAGCCGTGGCAAGACCGTCTGCCGACCGTCGGCACGCTCAAGGCCCTGCAAGGCGTGGACCTGAGCCTGGAGACCGATGGCACCGTCATCGATTTGCAGTTCGAGTCAGGACAGAAGGTCAAGGCCGGTCAACCCCTCCTGCGACTCGACAGCGCCGTGGAAAGCGCTTTGCTGGAAACGGCAAAGGCCGACCTTGGGCTGGCCCAACTCGATTACGGTCGCGGTAGCCAACTGGTCGGCAGCCAGGCCATTTCCAAAGGCGAATTCGACCGACTTTCAGCGGTACAGAAAAAGAGCAAGGCCACGGTCAATCAACTCAAGGCTGCGCTCGGCAAAAAAAGCATCGTCGCGCCCTTCAGCGGGACCATCGGCATTCGTCAGGTGGACATCGGTGACTATCTCGCCAGCGGCACCATGATTGCCACCCTGCAAGACCTCAGCAGCCTATATGTGGACTTCTTCGTGCCCGAGCAATCGATACCGAAGATCGCCCTTGGCCAACCGGTGCAGATCATCGTCGCGGCCTACCCGACGCAAACCTTCCCCGGCACCATCAGTGCAATCAACCCGAAAGTCGAAAACAGCACGCGCAACGTTCAGGTCCGCGCAACCCTGGCCAACCCCGACGGCAAGCTGCTGCCCGGGATGTTCGCCAGCCTGCAGGTGATGTTGCCTGACCCGCAGCCGCGCATCGTGGTGCCGGAAAGTGCGATCACCTACACCTTGTATGGCAATTCGATCTATGTCGTCGCGCAGAAAAAAGCCGAAGACGGCAGCCTGGAAAAAGACGACAAGGGCCAACCGATCCTGATTGCCGAACGGCGTTTCATTGAAACCGGCGAGCGCCGTGATGGGCAGGTGATGATCACCAAAGGTGTGCAGAACGGCGAAAAAGTGGTCACGGCCGGCCAGATCAAACTGGACAACGGCGCACACATTGCCATCAGCGACGACAAGACTTTAGCCGAGAAGAACAGTCCGCCACGCGCGGACTGATCAAGGAATCCCCATGGCTTTTACCGACCCGTTCATCCGCCGCCCGGTGCTCGCCACCGTGGTCAGCCTGTTGATTGTGCTGCTGGGCTTTCAGGCCTGGAGCAAGTTGCCGCTGCGCCAGTATCCGCAAATGGAAAACGCCCTGATCACGGTGACCACGGCGTACCCCGGGGCCAACGCCGAGACCATCCAGGGCTACATCACCCAACCGATGCAACAGAGCCTGGCCAGCGCCGAGGGCATCGACTACATGACCTCGGTCAGCCGCCAGAACTTCTCGGTGATCTCGATCTACGCGCGCATCGGCGCCAACAGCGACCGCTTGTTCACCGAACTGCTGGCCAAGGCAAACGAGGTGAAGAACCGACTGCCACAGGACGCCGAAGACCCGGTCCTGAGCAAGGAAGCCGCCGATGCCTCGGCGCTGATGTACATCAGTTTCTTCAGCAAGGAGTTGAGCAACCCGCAGATTACCGACTACCTGTCGCGGGTCATCCAGCCAAAACTGGCGACCTTGCCCGGCATGGCCGAAGCCGAGATCCTCGGGAACCAGGTATTCGCCATGCGCCTGTGGCTGGACCCGGTGAAGCTGGCCGGTTTCGGCCTGAGCGCCAGCGACGTCACCGACGCCGTGCGCCAGTACAACTTCCTCTCCGCTGCCGGCGAAGTGAAGGGCGAGTACGTGGTCACCAGCATCAACGCCAACACCGAGCTCAAATCCGCCGAAGCCTTCGCCGCCATCCCGCTCAAGGTCGATGGCGACAGTCGCGTCCTGCTCAGGGATGTCGCGCGGGTGGAAATGGGCGCGGAGAACTACGACTCCATCAGTTCCTTCGGCGGCACCCCCTCGGTGTACATCGGCATCAAGGCCACGCCCGGCGCCAACCCGCTGGATGTGATCAAGGAAGTGCGCAAGATCATGCCGGACCTGGAAGCCCAGCTGCCGCCGAACCTCAAGGGTGAAATCGCCTACGACGCCACGCTGTTCATCCAGGCCTCGATCGACGAAGTGGTAAAAACCCTGTTCGAAGCGGTGCTGATCGTGATTGTGGTGGTGTTCCTGTTCCTCGGGGCGCTGCGCTCGGTGGTGATCCCGGTGGTCACCATTCCGCTGTCGATGATCGGCGTGATGTTCTTCATGCAGATGATGGGTTATTCGATCAACCTGCTGACCCTGCTGGCGATGGTGTTGGCCATCGGCCTGGTGGTGGACGACGCGATCGTGGTGGTGGAAAACATTCACCGACACATCGAAGAGGGCAAGACGCCGCTGGATGCGGCCATCGAAGGCGCCAGGGAAATCGCCATGCCGGTGGTGTCGATGACCATCACCCTGGCCGCGGTCTATGCGCCGATCGGCTTCCTGACGGGGCTGACCGGGGCGCTGTTCAAGGAGTTCGCCCTGACCCTGGCCGGGGCGGTGGTGATCTCGGGAGTCGTCGCCCTGACCCTGTCGCCGATGATGTGCGCCTTCTTGCTGCGCCACGATGAAAACCCCAGCGGCCTGGCCTATCGCCTGGACCTGATTTTCGAAGGCCTCAAGCGCCGTTACCAGCGCCTGCTGCACGGCACGCTCGCCACCCGGCCGGTGGTGCTGGTGTTTGCGGTGATCGTACTGTGCCTGATCCCGGTACTGCTCAAGTTCACCAAGTCGGAACTGGCGCCGGATGAGGATCAGGGCATTATCTTCATGATAGCCAATGCCCCGCAGCCGACCAACCTCGACTACCTGAGCGCCTATACCGACGAGTTCATCACGATCTTCAAGACGTTTCCCGAGTACTACTCCTCGTTCCAGATCAATGGCTTCAACGGCGTGCAATCGGGCATCGGCGGCTTCCTGCTCAAGCCGTGGAACGAGCGCAACCGCACGCAAATGCAGATCCTGCCCGAGGTCCAGAGCAAACTGGAGAGCATTCCCGGGCTACAGGTTTTCGGCTTCAACCTGCCCTCCCTGCCGGGTACTGGCGAGGGCTTGCCGTTTCAGTTCGTCATCAACTCCGCCAACGACTACGAGTCGCTGCTGCAAGTGACTGACCGGGTGAAAAAGCGCGCGCTGGAATCGGGCAAGTTCGCTTTTGTCGACGTCGACCTGGCCTTCGACAAGCCCGAAGTGGTGGTGGATATCGATCGCGCCAAAGCCGCACAGATGGGCGTGTCCATGCAGAACCTGGGCGGTACGCTGGCGACGTTGCTGGGTGAAGCGGAGATCAACCGCTTCACCATCGACGGCCGCAGCTATAAAGTCATCGCGCAGGTCGAGCGACCGTTCCGGGACAACCCCGACTGGCTGAATAACTATTACGTCAAGAATACCCAGGGCGAACTACTGGCCCTGTCGACCCTGATTACCGTGACCGACCGGGCGCGCCCACGGCAATTGAACCAGTTCCAGCAACTCAACTCGGCGATTCTTTCCGGGGTCCCGCTGGTCAGCATGGGCGAAGCCATCGACACCGTACGCCAGATCGCCCAGGAAGAGGCACCGGTGGGTTACGCCTTCGACTACGCCGGCGCATCGCGGCAATACGTCCAGGAAGGCAGTGCGTTGTGGGTCACCTTCGCCCTGGCGCTGGCGATCATTTTCCTGGTACTGGCCGCCCAGTTCGAAAGCTTCCGCGATCCGCTGGTGATCCTGGTCACCGTGCCGCTGTCGATCTGCGGCGCGTTGATTCCGTTGTTCCTGGGCTGGTCGAGCATGAACATCTACACCCAGGTCGGCCTGGTGACCTTGATCGGGTTGATCAGTAAACACGGGATCCTGATCGTCGAATTCGCCAACCAGTTACGCAAGGACAAAGGCCTGGCGCCACGCGAGGCCGTGGAGGAAGCCGCGGCGATTCGACTGCGTCCGGTGTTGATGACGACCGCCGCCATGGTGTTCGGCATGGTGCCGTTGATCTTCGCCACCGGTGCGGGCGCGGTCAGCCGGTTCGACATCGGCATGGTGATCACTACGGGGATGTCGATCGGGACGTTGTTCACGCTGTTTGTGTTGCCGTGCGTGTACACATTATTGGCCAAACCCGACAAACCTGAAGAACACCCGTAACCCCCTGTAGGAGCGAGCTTGCTCGCGATGGATCCAAGAACACCGCGTGTTATCCAGCAAACACGCGTTATCGTTGGCGACCATCGCGAGCAAGCTCGCTCCTACAGGGGTTGGTGCAAGTCTTGAGACACGGTGTCTAGTCCTGAAATAGGTTTACACCTGTTTCACCCCAACGCCCGATGCACCGCATCGGGCGTTTTGTATTTCAAGGACAGGTGCGGGCGTTCCTGGTTGTAGATTAGGATCGCCTCTCTCACCATCTTTTCAGCCTCTGTCAGATCGTTAGGCCGATGAAGCAACAACTCAGTTTTAAGGATGCCGTTGACCCGCTCTGCCAAGGCGTTTTGGTAACAGTCATAGCCATCAGTCATTGAGCACGTTATGCCGTGTCTTGCGTGCAGTTTTTGGTAAAGCGTCGAGCAGTACTGCACTCCACGATCCGAGTGGTGAACCAATCGCTGACTGCTTCGTCGCGTCTTCAACGCCATGCGCAAGGCTTGAGCCACCGAGTCGGCATGCAGACTGCCATGCACGTGATAACCGACAATTTTCCTCGAGAAGACATCCGTCACCAAGCTCAAGTAAGCCGGGTCATCACGTTTGGTGGACAGATAAGTGATATCCGCCACCCAGACCTGCTCCGGGCCGGTGGCAACGATTTGCTGGGGGCCAGGCTTCAGGAGGTTGGGATGGCAGCGGAAGCGGTGATGGCTGTCAGTTGTCTTGTGATAGGCCCGTTTTCTGCGTACCAAATACCGGTGATCGCGCAACACTTCAAACAAGCGATCTCGGCCAACATGCAGTTCCGGCTTGTCATGCTTTGCGTGCATCAGTGAGTGCAGTTTCCGGGTGCCCAGACAGGGTTGCCGCACGCGGATTTCCTGCACAAACTTGATAAGCTTCTGATCCTGCTCGACCCGCGCCCGATAGACCCGATCACGCTTGTAATAGGCCTGTCGACTAATCCCCATAAACTGGCAAGCCCTGCAGACACTCAGGGTTTGGGTTTGCGCAACGACTTGCCTGGCCGCTTTTTTACGATAGATACGCCGTAATCGTTCTTCAGGACATCGACCACGTCTTCGAAGAATTTGGCTTTCTGATTCGCCAACGCCAACTGCTCCTCAAGCTCTTTGATTCTCTGCTCGGGAGTTAATGGCAAAGTAGGCTCGTCCATCGGTCGGACCCTCTGAGCGCGAATGGAAGCGCCTTGACTCCAGTCCTGCCGACCATACTTGCGCAACCAAACCAGCACCGTCGACCGGCCCTGAATCCCGTAGCGCCGTTGAGCCTCTTTATAACTCAACTCGCCTTTTTCTACTTGGTCGACAACCGACAATTTAAAAGTCAGCGTGTAATCTCGCTGACTGCGTTTTTCGCCCGTATCCATTGCACCTTCCTGATAAGAAGCCAGAAGGTGTAAACCTTATTCAGGACGAGTCACGGGAATTAAAAAGGCCTCGCATTTGCGAGGCCTTTTATTTGGGCTTCAATCGGTTCAACTCTTCGGCCTCAGTCCTTGAGAAAGTCCGAACATGAACAGCAATAAATCATGATCGGGTTGGGTGACCACGGTTGCCTTCGCAGCCCGTGGCAATGGACAACGCGCATCCGCGTTCATCGAGCTGAGGACGCGCGGGCGAGGCTGCTCCCAAACCGCCAGCGCCAGGGAAGCAACTGCCAAGGCTCCTATCAAAAATAAACCTCGTGCAATTTCGAGTTTCATTGCTATAAACCCTTGATAGCGCTGCCAAACGCCGTCTCATAAAAGTAGATGAGTTTTTGCCAGTCCGTCGTGCTGAACGACGAGTGGCGGCGCAATTGCTTCATGTCATGGGTGGCGGCGCTACGGGCGGTCAACCGCAGCCGGCACTTCTCCAGGTCGATCAAGGCCACCTCGACCCTGGCCGCATCGCCCTCGCCGGTGACCCGGACGAACACGTGCTTGATGTAAAGGCAGCTGTGCTGCAAACGGCCCTTGTGCATGCGGGCCAGATTCTCGGCCAGATCCTTGAGCACGCGATCATGCACCGCTTCACCGTGACGTTCACGACCGCCGCCGGCGTACCAATGTTCGAGTTCCTCAAAGCCGTCCAGTGACTTGGTCACCAGCAGGGCTCGCCATTTGTGTACCGGGTCGCGCTGCGCACCGCAGAACACAATTTCGGGAACGCGCACGTCGATCTGGCTCAGACCGATCAGTGCATCACGTTCGCGCAATACCGTCGGCCGACCGAACGGATACCGCCAGCTGCGATAAATGTGCCCGGTCTGTCGTTTAGTGTAGAGCAGGTTTCCATCGCTGCCGCGAACGCGCTGCACACCACTTTCTCCACCGCGCCGGACGTTGGGCTCTTCTACCCATTCGCCGCGCAGATTCCAAAAGTAGTCGAAGCGCTCCTGGGGAGCGATTTGCGATCCTGCTGCACATTGCACTGCCATCTGTTACCTCTTGCGTAATACGTAAACTCGCCACATGGCGTAGAGCGGTAAAAAATCCAGTCGTTGCTGGATACGAAAACCCACCTGCTCGAATTCCTTTTCAACTGTAGCAGCCGGTAACACAAAACGATTTTGGTAACTGACCTGCCCACGGGTGCCTTCAAGCCGCTTGCGTTTCCACGCTTTGAAGTTGCCGTCCACCCACACTGAAAGAATCACGCTGTCACGGGTGACGCGCTCGAATTCACGCAAAATGGCCAGTCGATGCTCGGCTTCACCAATGTGGTGGAGTAATCGCATGCAAAAAATGCTGTCGACGGCGTTATTGGGCAACGCGATGTCGAAAGCAGAAGTGTGCAAGGGTTGTACCCGTTTCACCACATCGGCAGGTTGCGCCTGCAAGGCAAGCTTGATCATCGATTCGGAGTTGTCGGCTCCGATGATGGCCCGATTGGCTTTTTCCGCCAGCAATGGCCAGAAACGCCCCGCGCCACAGGGTAAATCGAGGACCAGCCCCGGTTGCCCAACCAGTTTGAGCGCCCGTCGCGCCATTTGCTCATCACGCGAATGCGACAGGCGGCGAGCGAGGCCGGCCTGGTGCTTGCGCAAGTAGTGTTGAGCGTGTTGATCGTCGTACTTTTCGGAAAAATCCAGTGTGATCGGGCCGTCTTCCATCATCAGGTCTCCAGAACATCTGATGAACCCACGATAGGCAGCGCCGTGTCCGCGTCAGGTCATACCCTTGTGAAAAATTCGTCATGTAAAACGTCGAATTATTTCGAGGTTTTACAGGGGGACAGAGATAGCTCTGGGCCATCAGTGAAATACTTGATCAGGATGCGCCCAGGCTCAACTCCACCTGAAAGCGGCAGCCGTTGGGTTCCATGTTCGTCAGACTGACGCTCCAACCCTGGTTTTCGCAAATCCGCTGCACCAACGACAGACCCAGCCCCAGGCCCTCACCGCGTTTCTCGCTGCCCCGCACGAATGGCTCGAACATCGCTTCGCGCTTTTCTTCGGGAATGCCGACGCCACTGTCCTCGACCATGAAACCGGTGGTCGTCAGGGTCAAGCGGATGAACCCTTGATCCGTGTAATGCAGGGCGTTACGCAGCAGGTTGCCCATGACGGCGTGCAGAAGGGTGGCGTTGTAGCGCATGGTTGTCGGCTCCCCCGCTTCGAAAATCAGGCTCAGCCCCTTGGCCTCGATCGGCTCGCGCCACAGATGGAGCAGCCCGTCAGCCACCTGACTCAGAGTTTGTTGCGGCGCCATGCTGGCGTCGTCACGTTGCGCACGGGCCAGCATCAGGAAGGTTTGCACCAGCTCTCGCATCTCTTCGCAGGCTCGGGCGATTCGCTCGACCTGGGCACGACTGCGTTGATCGAGACCGGGATTTTCCAGCAACAACTCACAGGAGCTGGCCAGCACCATCAACGGCGTGCGCAATTCGTGGCTGACGTCACTGGTAAACAAGCGCTCGCGGGACAATGCCTGGCGCAAGCGGCCCAAGGTGGCGTCGAAGGCGACGGCCAGCTCCCCGACTTCATCGGCGGCGTAATCCGGTGCCAACGGTGGCGCCAGCCCCAACAATTGGTCGCGGTGACGGACCTGACGGGCCAGCCGCACCACCGGCGCCATGACCTTGCGGGCCAGTACCCAGCCGAGAAACACCGCCAGCGCCAGGCTCAGCACGAAACCGACCAGGACCACGGCAAACAGCACCCGCTCGCGCTCTTCGAAATCGCTCTGGTCCTGCAACAGCACGTAACGCCGGCCGTCGACGACTTCGACCATCGCGTGGTACGACAGTTGCTCGCGAAACACTTCGTGAAAACCAGGGTTCAGGTGGCGCAGATCCTTGGGCAATTCGAAGTCGCCCGGGCCGCCACTGAAATAGAACAGTTGGTCCGGCTCCGGGCGATGGCTCCAGTCCGACACACTGTCCATCAGCAGCAGGCGTTGCAGATCGCCGCCCAGACCTGCCGAAATGAGTTTCTCTTCCACCAGGTGCACGGTCGCCACAATGCCCATGGCGAAGGCCCCTGCCACCAATGCGCTCATCAGCGCAAAGGCGATGATGATCCGTTGCGCAAGGCTTTGTCTAAACTCCATCACGGCCCTCGGCCAAGCGATAGCCGACACCGTGCACGGTTTGCAGCAAGGGCTTGGCGAACGGCTTGTCGATCACCTGGCGCAATTGGTGGACATGGCTGCGCAGGCTGTCGCTGTCCGGGCAGTCGTCGCCCCACAACGCTTCTTCGAGAATTTCCCGGCGCAACACGTGAGGGCTTTTCTGCATCAGCACGGCCAGCAACTTCAGGCCTACCGGATTGAGTTTCAGCAGCCGCCCTTCGCGGGTGACTTCCAGGGTGTCGAGGTCGTAGCTCAGATCGCCAACCTGCAGGGTGCGGCGACCGCCACCCTGAACCCGACGCATGACTGCTTCGATGCGCGCCGCCAGTTCAGACAGGGCAAAGGGTTTGATCAGGTAATCGTCGGCACCGGACTTGAAGCCTTGCAGGCGGTCGTCCAGTTGATCGCGAGCGGTGAGCATGATCACCGGGGTGTCGCGGCGGGCGTCTTCGCGCAGGCGCTTGCACAGGGTGTAGCCATCGATGCCGGGCAACATGATGTCGAGCACGATCAGGTCGTAATGCTCGGTGGCCGCCAGGTGCAGACCTGACAATCCGTCCTGCGCGCAATCCACGGTATAACCCTTGAGCCCCAGGTAATCGGCCAGATTGGCCAGGATATCGCGGTTGTCTTCAACCAATAGAATTCTCATGGGAACCTCATGCGTACACAGTAACGGCCGTCTTGGCCCGCGCAGCTTAAGGCCAAGCGGGGCTCAGGGCCAGAACTGCGTGCAGTTGCAGATCCTGGCCACGTCCCGGTTAAAGTGCTTAACGACTTTTTCACTGGCGGTTCACAGGCTGACGACAGGAAGATGCCCAGACTCCGCGCGGCTGCGCTTTTCAGAACATTTCACTGACCAAGGAATTGCCATGGTGTCGACCATTGCCCACCCCGCCTCGCGCCCGCTCAATTTCCGGGTGTGCCTGGGTGTCCCTGCCATCGCGGCGATCATTCTGTTACTGCTGGAACTGACGTCCCTGGACATGGACCTGGCCCGGCTGTTCTATGACCCGGTCGCAGGTGATTTCACAGGGCGCCACAGTTACTTCCTCGAAGACATCCTGCACGACCGCGCCAAGCAAGCGGTCATTGCCTTCTCGGTGTTGGCCATCGTCGGTTTTGTCGGCTCTTTTTTCATCGACAGGCTCAAGCCGATCAAACGGGAACTGGGCTGCCTGGTGCTGTCCCTGGCGCTGGCCACCTCCTTTGTCACGCCAGTCAAGGCGCTGACCGCGGTGCAATGCCCGTGGAGCCTTGAACAGTTCGGCGGTCATGAAACCTACAGCGAGCTGCTCAGCCCACGGCCGCCAACCGACAAACCCGGCCGTTGCTGGCCTGGCGGGCATGCCGCGACCGGGTTCACGCTGTTTGCGTTGTTCTTTGTGCTGCGTGACCGTCGTCCGCGCCTGGCGCGCACGGCGTTTGTCTTCGCTTTCGCATTGGGCTCGGTGTTTTCCATCGGCCGGATGATGCAGGGGGCGCATTTCTTTTCGCACAACGTGTGGACGGCGATTTTTTGCTGGCTGATTTGTCTGGGGTCGTATTACTACATCTTGTATCGCCCGGCGGTGAAGGTTGATCGGGTTACCAAGACAGAACCGGTCAGCGCCTGAAACAAAGATCAACATTGTGCGACCGGTGTGACTGTCAAAATCCGGGCCATAAAAAACCCCGCCTGCTTTCGCAGACGGGGCTTTTTTACAGGGGTAAGGCTGGCTTACATCATGCCGCCCATGCCGCCCATACCGCCCATGTCTGGCATGCCGCCGCCAGCTGGAGCGTCGTCCTTGATCTCGGCGATCATGGCTTCGGTGGTGATCATCAGGCTGGCAATCGACGAAGCCGCCTGCAGAGCCGAACGAGTCACTTTAGCCGGGTCCAGGATACCCATTTCGATCATGTCGCCGTATTCGCCGGTCGCAGCGTTGTAACCGTAGTTACCCGAACCCTGCTTGACCTTGTCGACGACTACGCTTGGCTCGTCGCCGGAGTTGGCAACGATCTGGCGCAGTGGCGCTTCAACAGCGCGACGCAGCAACTGGATGCCAACGTTCTGGTCATCGTTGTCGCCTTTGAGCTCGGAGATAGCCTGCAGAGCGCGAACCAGTGCCACGCCGCCGCCAGGTACCACGCCTTCTTCAACGGCTGCACGGGTAGCGTGCAGGGCGTCTTCAACGCGGGCTTTCTTCTCTTTCATTTCTACTTCGGAACCAGCGCCAACCTTGATCACTGCAACGCCGCCGGACAGCTTGGCCAGGCGCTCTTGCAGTTTTTCACGGTCGTAGTCGGACGAAGTATCAGCCACTTGCTGACGGATCTGCAGAACGCGAGCCTGGATGTCAGCCTCAACGCCGGCACCGTCGATCACGGTGGTGTTTTCTTTGGACAGGATCACGCGCTTGGCATTACCCAGGTGTTCCAGGGTAGTGCTTTCCAGGCTCAGGCCGATCTCTTCGGAGATAACGGTACCGCCAGTCAGAACAGCGATGTCCTGCAGCATGGCCTTGCGACGGTCGCCGAAGCCTGGAGCCTTGACGGCTGCGACTTTAACGATGCCACGCATGTTGTTCACAACCAGAGTCGCCAGGGCTTCGCCTTCAACGTCTTCGGCTACGATCAGCAGCGGACGGCCGGCTTTGGCAACGGCTTCCAGTACTGGCAGCATTTCGCGGATGTTCGAGATCTTTTTGTCGACCAGCAGGATCAGCGGACCGTCGAGCTCGGCGGTCATGGTTTCTGGCTTGTTGACGAAGTACGGGGACAGGTAGCCACGGTCGAACTGCATGCCTTCAACAACCGACAGTTCGTTTTCCAGGCCCGAGCCTTCTTCAACGGTGATCACGCCTTCTTTACCGACTTTTTCCATGGCTTCGGCAATGATGTCGCCGATGGAGTTGTCGGAGTTGGCCGAGATGGTGCCGACCTGAGCGATGGCCTTGGTGTCAGCGCAAGGCTTGGACAGGGCTTTGAGCTCTTTGACAATGGCGATGGTCGCTTTGTCGATACCGCGCTTCAGGTCCATCGGGTTCATGCCGGCAGCGACGGCTTTCAGGCCTTCGTTGACGATCGATTGAGCCAGAACGGTAGCGGTGGTGGTGCCGTCGCCTGCGTCATCGTTGGCACGGGAGGCAACGTCTTTGACCAGCTGCGCGCCCATGTTTTCGAAGCGATCTTTCAGCTCGATTTCTTTTGCAACGGACACGCCGTCCTTGGTGATGGTCGGAGCGCCGAAGCTCTTCTCGATGATCACGTTACGGCCTTTAGGGCCCAGGGTCGCTTTTACTGCGTCAGCCAGGACGTTGACACCGGCGAGCATTTTCTTGCGGGCGGAATCGCCGAATTTAACTTCTTTAGCAGCCATGATCGATATTCCTTAAATACTTTGTAGTAGCGGGAAAATGAGCGGGGATTCAGCCTTCGATAACAGCGAGGATTTCGCTCTCGCCGATGACCAGCAGGTCTTCGCCGTCGACTTTCACGGTGTTGCTGCCGGAGTAAGGGCCGAACACAACCTTGTCACCCACTTTCACGGCCAGCGCGCGCACTTCACCGTTTTCCAGTGCTTTGCCCGGGCCTACAGCGAGGACTTCGCCCTGGTTTGGCTTTTCAGCAGCCGAACCTGGCAGGACGATACCGCCAGCGGTTTTCTTTTCTTCTTCGCTGCGACGGACGACGACGCGGTCATGCAGAGGACGAAGCTTCATTGTCGATCTCTCCTAATTGAGGTTTTCATCGGCCGGTGTAGTCCCGGCGGGTTTAACAAATCCGGCGAAGCCGGGTGCGGTTCGGCAAGCGAACCGCGGAAGTCTGTCTGGCGTAATTGCCAGAAACCTTGCGGTGACAGTTACATAAGGGCGGACAAGCCTATTACAAGGGCGGGGGTCAAAAATTTTTCAGGTTGCCGCACCAAAATGAACACGGCACCCGAAGGTGCCGTGTGCTGAAACGATTACTTGGGATCGCGGTGTTCGAACTCGCCTTCGATCACGTCCGGTTCGCGCCCCAGGGGCTGACGCGGAGCCGGGCCGCCACGGGGTTGCAGGTCATCGGCGAAAGCACGCTGGCGTATCGCCTGTTCCTCGGCACGCTGGCGCATTTTATTGGCCAGCAGCCGGCGGGAGATCGGCAGCAGCATGATCAGGCCCAGCACGTCAGTGACGAAGCCCGGCAGGATCAACAGACCGCCGGCCAGGGCCAGCATCAGGCCTTCGAGCATGGTCTGGGCCGGCAGCTCGCCGCGGTTCAGGCTTTCACGGGCACGCAGTGCAGTAGCCAGACCGGCGATACGCAGCACGAACACGCCGAACATCGAGCCGAGAATGACCAGCAGCAGGGCCGGGAAAAACCCGATCGCCCCGCTCACCTTAACGAATACGAACAGCTCCAACACCGGAAACAGTACAAAGAGCAATAAAAAAGGGCGCATCAAATGGTTCCTCAACGCAAGAATGCCTTGCCAGTCTCCCCTAGATGACGTCGCCGTTGCATGAATTCAAGCGTCGGCCACTGTATTTTTCGGCCAATGCTCGGCGTGAGCCAGAAAAACCAAGGCTTCCCGCACTTGTGTCGGCGTATTACATGGCGCCTGGAACGGCAGCCAGTAAAGGCCCTGGCCAATGCGCAGGTGCATGCCCTCGGTGTCGATACCCGCCAGTTGCGCCGGTTCGCTCTTCGGCAAGCCGGCCAGTTCGACGTAGTGGGCGATGGCTTTGGCGTGATCGGCATTCATGTGCTCGACCATGCTCGCCTCGGCCTTGCCGGCGAACGGGTTGGCCAGGGTCAACTGGTCGACCCAGTGAATGGCGCCGAAACCGCCGATGTAACGGTGACGCACAGGCTTGAGTACCCAGAAATCGAAATCGTGGGCCTTGTGGTAGCTCTGCGAATCCGGGAAATAGCGGTAGTAACGCTCAGCCGCTGCTTCGATGGCGACCTCGTCCTCAAGCTTTTCCGCTTCGGCAAGGTAGGTCAGGCGACCAACGGCTTGCACGTCTTCGGCCCCGCGCTCGCCGACGAACAGTGAGCATTTGGGGTCCTTTTGCAGATTGTGGGTGTGCTGGGCGATGCGGCTGATAAGGATCAGCGGCCAACCCTGTCCGTCCAGACAGTACGGAACCACCGAGCCAAACGGGAAACCGGGCATCGCCTTGGAATGCGTCGAGAGCACTCCACGGTATTCCTTGAGAAGCAATTCTCGTGCATTCTTGGCCGCTTCAACGCTCAATTTATGACTCCTTATATAGAATCCGTCAAAAAAACGGACGGGCATCTGGGATAAGTTCCAGCACGCCAGCGGGCAGTTCTCATGTGCAACCAGGCCACATCAGGTGCAGATCGAGAGGCTATCCAGGAGGAAAACCACTCTGACCTGCTATTGGGGCATGCGAATGCAACTCACTGACAAAGTAATCATTATCACGGGCGGTTGCCAGGGTTTAGGTCGCTCCATGGCCGAGTATTTCGCCGGCCTTGGCGCGAAGCTGGCGCTGGTGGACCTGAACCGGGAAAAACTCGACGACGCCGTCGCCGCGTGCCAGGTCAAGGGCGTCGAAGCCCGCGCCTACTTGTGCAACGTCGCCGACGAAGAGCAAGTGACGCACATGGTCGCCCAAGTGGCCGACGATTTTGGTGCGATCCATGGCCTGGTCAACAACGCCGGGATCCTGCGCGACGCTCTGCTGGTCAAGGTCAAGGATGGCGCGATGACCAAAATGAGCCTGGCCCAATGGCAGGCGGTCATCGACGTCAACCTGACCGGCGTGTTCCTGTGCACCCGGGAAGTCGCGGCGAAAATGATCGAGCTGCAGACGGGCGGCACGATCATCAATATTTCGTCGATCTCCCGCGCCGGTAACGTCGGCCAGACCAACTACTCCGCCGCCAAGGCCGGGGTGGCTGCAGCCACCGTGACCTGGGCGAAGGAACTGGCACGCTACGGCATTCGTGTGGCGGGCATTGCACCGGGCTTTATCGAAACCGAAATGACCCTGGGGATGAAACCGGAAGCGCTGGAGAAGATGACGTCCGGGATCCCGCTCAAGCGCATGGGCACGCCGGAGGAGATTGCTCATTCGGCGGCGTATATCTTCGAGAACGACTATTACACCGGGCGGATACTGGAGTTGGATGGCGGGATGCGCATTTAAGACCACCGCAAAATAAATGTGGGAGCGGGCTTGCTCGCGAAAGCGGTGTATCAGTCAACATTAATACTGAATGACACACCGCTTTCGCGAGCAAGCCCGCTCCCACAATTGGACCGCGTTTCTTCAGCGAATCAATCGTCGCTGATGGTGATATTCGGCATTGCCGGCGTCACCGCTTCCTGCAACACAATCCGCGCGCCGACATGACGAGCCAGTTCCTGGTACACCAGCGCAATCGGGCTGTCCGGCTCGGCGATCACTGTCGGCTTGCCGCCATCGGCCTGTTCGCGGATAGCCATTGCCAACGGCAACGAGGCTAACAGTTCGACGCCGTACTGGTTGGCCAGCTTCACCCCTCCGCCCTCACCGAACAGATGCTCGGCATGCCCGCAGTTGGAGCAGATGTGCACGGCCATGTTTTCCACCACGCCCAGCACCGGGATGTTGACCTTGCGGAACATCTCCACACCCTTGCGCGCGTCCAGCAGTGCCAGGTCCTGCGGCGTGGTCACGATCACCGCACCGGCCACCGGGACTTTCTGCGCCAGGGTCAACTGGATGTCGCCGGTGCCAGGGGGCATGTCGATGACCAGGTAATCCAGGTCGCCCCAGGCCGTTTGAGTGACCAGTTGCAACAACGCCCCGGAAACCATCGGCCCGCGCCAGACCATCGGCGTGTTGTCGTCGGTCAGGAACGCCATGGACATCACTTCGACGCCATGGGACTCGATCGGCACGAACCATTTCTGATCCTTGACCTTCGGTCGGGTACCTTCGGGGATACCAAACATGATGCCCTGGCTCGGACCGTAGATGTCCGCGTCGAGAATCCCGACCTTGGCGCCTTCGCGGGCCAGTGCCAGGGCCAGGTTGGCGGCGGTGGTGGATTTGCCCACACCGCCCTTGCCGGACGCCACGGCCACCACGTTCTTGACGTTGGCCAGGCCGGGAATCTGTGCCTGAGCCTTGTGCGCGGCGATCACACTGGTGATCTCGACACGGGCGCTGGTCACGCCGTCGAGCTGTTCGATGGCCATTTGCAGCATTTGCGCCCAGCCACTCTTGAACAGGCCGGCGGCGTAACCCAGCTCCAGCTGGACGCTGACACGATCGCCCTGGAGGTCGATGCTGCGCACGCACCCGGCGCTGACCGGGTCCTGGTTCAGGTAGGGGTCGGTGTATTGGCGAAGGACGGCTTCCACCGCTGCGCGATTGACGGCGCTCATGGGCAACTCCGATAGCAAGACTGGAAAATCAGGCGGGTATCGTACCTGTTCTGATGGTCTGGCGGGATGCCCAAAAAGATCGCGATTTTTGTGGGGGCCCGGCTTGTCGGCGGAGGCGTACTCGGGAATGCCTTCGCCGGCAAGCCTGGCTCCTACAAGATGAAACAGGCTCACGGGGTGAAAAATATGCGCCAGCGCTTTATAGTGGCCGACCTCCGTTTCATCAAGTAGCCGAGCCCCATGTCCGAGCCACGCAAGATCCTCGTCACCAGCGCCCTGCCCTATGCCAATGGTTCGATCCATCTTGGCCACATGCTGGAATACATCCAGACCGATATGTGGGTGCGCTTCCAGAAGCACCGCGGCAATCAATGCATTTATGTCTGCGCCGACGACGCCCACGGTTCGGCCATCATGCTGCGCGCGGAGAAGGAAGGCATCACTCCGGAACAACTGATCGCCAACGTCCAGGCTGAACACAGCGCCGACTTTGCCGAGTTCCTGGTGGACTTCGACAATTTCCACTCCACTCACGCCGAAGAAAACCGTGAGCTGTCGAGCCAGGTCTACCTGAAGCTGCGCGACGCCGGGCACATCGCCACGCGTTCGATCACGCAATACTTCGACCCGGAAAAGAAAATGTTCCTGGCCGACCGCTTCATCAAGGGCACCTGCCCGAAATGCGGCACCGAAGACCAGTATGGCGACAATTGCGAAAAATGCGGTGCGACCTACGCACCGACCGACCTGAAGGATCCGAAGTCGGCGATCTCCGGCGCCACCCCGGTGCTCAAGGATTCCCAGCACTTCTTCTTCAAGCTGCCGGACTTCCAGGAAATGCTGCAGGCCTGGACCCGCAGCGGCACCCTGCAAGAAGCCGTGGCCAACAAGATCGCCGAATGGCTCGATGCCGGCCTGCAACAATGGGACATCTCCCGTGATGCGCCGTACTTCGGTTTCGAGATCCCCGACGAGCCGGGCAAGTACTTCTATGTCTGGCTGGATGCGCCGATCGGCTACATGGCCAGCTTCAAGAACCTGTGCGACCGCAAGCCGGAACTGGACTTCGATGCGTTCTGGAACAAAGACTCCACCGCCGAGCTGTATCACTTCATCGGCAAGGACATCGTCAATTTCCACGCGCTGTTCTGGCCCGCCATGCTCGAAGGCGCCGGGTTCCGTAAACCGACCGGCATCAACGTGCACGGCTACCTGACCGTCAACGGTCAGAAAATGTCCAAGTCCCGCGGCACCTTCATCAAGGCCCGGACCTACCTGGATCACCTGTCGCCGGAATACCTGCGTTACTACTACGCGGCCAAGCTCGGCCGTGGCGTCGACGACCTGGACCTGAACCTCGAAGACTTCGTGCAGAAGGTCAACTCCGACCTGGTCGGTAAAGTCGTCAACATCGCCAGCCGTTGCGCCGGCTTCATCCACAAAGGCAACGCGGGTGTGCTGGTGGCCGGTAACGCCGCGCCGGAACTGACTGAAGCCTTCCTCGCCGCTGCGCCGAGCATTGCCGAAGCCTACGAGGCTCGCGACTTCGCCCGCGCCATGCGCGAGATCATGGGCCTGGCCGACCGCGCCAACGCCTGGATCGCCGACAAGGCGCCGTGGTCGCTGAACAAACAGGAAGGCAAGCAGGAAGAAGTCCAGGCCATCTGTGCCCTGGGCATCAACCTGTTCCGCCAACTGGTGATCTTCCTCAAGCCGGTATTGCCGCTGCTGGCCGCCGACGCCGAGGCGTTCCTCAACGTCGCGCCGCTGACCTGGAACGACCACGCGACCTTGCTCAGCAACCATCAGTTGAACGAGTTCAAGCCGTTGATGACCCGTATCGACCCGGTGAAAGTGCAAGCCATGACCGATGCGTCGAAAGAAGACCTGACCGCCAGCCAGACCGACACCGGCAATGCCGCGCCTGCCGGCAACGGCGAGCTGGCCAAGGATCCGCTGTCGCCGGAGATCGAGTTCGACGCGTTTGCCGCGGTCGACTTGCGCGTCGCGCTGATCGTCAAGGCCGAACACGTGGAAGGTGCCGACAAGCTGCTGCGCCTGACATTGGACATCGGTGACGAGCAACGCAACGTGTTCTCCGGGATCAAGAGCGCTTACCCGGATCCGTCCAAGCTCGATGGTCGCCTGACCATGATGATCGCCAACCTCAAGCCGCGCAAAATGAAGTTCGGCATCTCCGAAGGCATGGTGATGGCCGCCGGTCCCGGCGGTGAAGAAATCTACCTGCTCAGCCCTGACAGCGGCGCCAAGCCAGGTCAGCGCATCAAGTAACACCCTGCGGCAAATCGATCCCACAGTCGTGCCTGGCGCGCCTGTGGGATTTTCATGTCTGGCCCACCCTCCGTCCTTGCCGGATAATGCCTAACCTTGTTAGACAGCTCCATTGGAAAGCCCCCGTTCTTGCCGGCACGATCATGACCGAGATACTGCTTACGCTTATCAGCGCCGCCCTGATCAACAACCTCGTGTTGCACTGGCCGCTGGGCGTCGATCCGCTGCTGGGCAGCGAGCGCCGCCAGGTGCATGCGCTGGGCATTGCGACGACGTGCCTGATGCTGATTGTCGGCCTGTCGAGCTACGCGCTTTATCACTGGCTGCTGGTGCCTTTGGGGCTGACGCCGCTGCGCCTGTTCGTATTTCTGCCACTGAGCGTGCTGTTGATCGCGCCCTTGTTGAAGCTGCTTGCACGGCTGTTTGAGAAGCTCTCGTTCGAAGGCCTCTGGCCGCTGCTGCTGGGTAACGCCGGAGTACTCGGCCTGGCGCTGATCAATGTGCAAAATGACAAGGGATTCTTTCACGCCACAGCCCTGAGCCTCGGCGCCGGGCTGGGTTTCTGGCTGGTGCTGAGTCTGTTCAGCGACCTGCGCCAGCGCACACTCGATAACGATATCCCCCTGCCCTTTCGCGGCCTGCCGATCGATCTGATCGGCGCCGGACTGATCGCAGTGGCTTTTCTCGGATTCAGCGGGCTGATCAAAACATGAGTCTGATTCAACGCATCGACGCCCTCTTGCCGCAGACCCAATGCGGCAAGTGCGGCCACCCCGGATGCAAGCCCTACGCCGAAGGCATCGCCAGCGGCGAGTCGATCAACAAGTGCCCGCCGGGCGGCAGCGAAACCATCGCGGCCCTGGCAGACCTGCTGAAGGTGCCGGTGCTGGAGCTGGACACCAGTCGCGGTGCGGCTCCCGCGCAAATCGCTTACATCCGCGAGGCCGAGTGCATCGGTTGCACCAAATGCATCCAGGCGTGCCCGGTGGACGCCATCGTCGGTGCAGCCAAACTGATGCACACGGTCATCGTCGACGAATGCACCGGTTGCGACCTCTGTGTAGCGCCCTGCCCGGTGGATTGCATCGAGATGCGACCGTTGCCGCTGGCCACGGTAGTGCCGGTGGTCGGCGGCCTGGCGTTCAGTCTTGAACAGCAACAGGCTCGCGCCGCCAAACGCAATCACGCGCGGCGCCGGTTTGAACAGCGCAACGCCCGCTTGCGTCGTGAAGAACAACAGAAACTCGCCGAGCGCCAAGCCCGGGCGCAACGCGCCGTGCCGCAGCACAGTGACGTGGCGCTCGATCCGGTGCAGGCAGCCCTGGAACGCGTGCGCGCGCAAAAGGCCGCCAATGCCGATGCCGCACTGAAAAAGGCCAAGATCGATCTGGCGATGAGCCGCGCGCAACTGAATAAATCGCTCAAGGCTTTCGGGCATCCGCCGACGTTCGATCAGCAATCGCAACTGATCGTGCTGCAACAGCAGTTCGAGGCCGCCGAGCAAGCCCTGGCCAGACTGGAGAGCACTGCTGCACCTGCCCCGGCGCCTGTGGCCCCGGTGAAGAATGCGCAGCTGAATCGGGCGAAGATCCAATTGGCCATGCGCCGCGCCGAACTCAAGAAAGCTCAAGCCAGTGAAGCACCGGCCGAACACATTGCAGCGCTGGAGCGCGCGGTGACTGAAGCCGAGCAGCAGGTGGATGCCCATGCCACTGCCTGAACCGGCCGACGAACGCCTTCAGCAGGCCATGACGCAGGTTTTGCTGGCCACGGTGCCGGGAATGCTGGTGTTGTTCTGGTGGAATGGCTGGGGCGTGTTGATCAACCTGCTGCTGGCGGGAGTGACCGCATTGGCGGTTGAAGCGCTGGTATTGCGGCTGCGCAAGCGCCCCATCAAACCGACCTTGAGCGACTGCAGCGCGCTGGTCAGTGCGACGCTGCTGGCACTGGCCTTGCCGCCTTATTGCCCGTGGTGGCTGACGGTCAGTGCGGTGGCTTTTGCGCTGGTGTTTGGCAAGCACCTGTATGGTGGCGTCGGCAAGAACCCGTTCAACCCGGCGATGCTCGGTTTTGCCCTTGTGCTGGTGGCCTTTCCCCAGCAGATGACCCATTGGCCATCGTCCCATGGCATGGACCTGCTCGGTGGCTTGCGGCAGGTGTTCGGTTTCAGTCCCGGCCAGGCACCGGATGCCTGGGCCCAGGCCACCGCACTGGACAGCCTGCGGATCAACAACAGCCTGACCATGGACGAACTGTTCGCCGATAACCCGGCATTCGGCCGGTTCGGCGGGCGTGGCGTGGAATGGGTCAACCTGGCCTTTTTGGCGGGCGGCGCGTTTCTGCTGCAACGGCGGGTGTTCAGCTGGCACGCGCCGGTCGGCATGCTGGCCAGCCTGTTCGTGATCAGTCTGCTGTGCTGGAACGGCACCGGCTCCGATTCCCATGGCTCACCGCTGTTTCATCTGCTCACTGGCGCGAGCATGCTGGGGGCATTCTTTATTGTCACCGAACCGGTATCCGGCGCCAAAAGCCCCGGAGCCCGTCTGCTGTTTGGCGCGGGCGTGGGGCTGCTGACGTATGTGCTGCGCACCTGGGGCGGCTATCCGGACGGCGTAGCCTTTGCCGTACTGCTGATGAACCTGTGCGTACCGGCGCTGGAGCGGATTGCCGCGGCCAGGCAGGAGCGGGTTGAACCATGAGCCGAGCGTCGAGTGGCGTGATCCTGGTGTTGCTGGCGGGCCTGGGAACAGGCGCGACCTACCTCGTGCAGCTCACTAGCGCGCCGCGCATTGCGGCTGAACAGCGTCTGATCGACAGTCGCCACCTGCTCGACGTGCTGCCCCCTGACAGTTATGACAATCAGCCGCTGGAACAGCCCCTCAGCCTTGCAAGAACAGGCTTGCCAGAAAGCATGCTGCTGGGTGGCTACCGCGCGACCAAGGCCGGCCAACCCAGCGCCGTATTGCTGCGCAGCCAGACCCTGGGCTATGCAGGCTCAATCGAACTGCTGATCGCCATCGGTGCCAATGGCCGGTTGCTGGGCGTCAAAACCCTCAATCAATCGGAAACGCCGGGGCTGGGTGGCAGGATTGCCGACTGGCCCAACGCCTGGCTTCAGGTCTTTGCGGGTAAATCGCAAGCCGAACCTGGCGATGCGGGCTGGGCGCTGAAAAAAGATCAGGGGACATTCGATCAGATCGCTGGCGCGACCATCACTTCAAGAGCGGTGATCAACGCCATTCATGACGCGTTGCGCTACTTTGATCAACACTCGCAACAGCTGCTCGGGAGCAGTGCCCATGAATAACTCATCGCCCCTGCAACACTCGCTGATGCTGGCCCCCCTGATCGGCGCGACGGACTCACTGATGAAGGCGCTGGGCTTGTGGCTGATGTTCATCATGGTAAGCAGTGCCTTTGGCCTGTGCATGGGCGCCTTGCGCGCTCGACTGATTCCGGCGACCCACGTGCTGGCTGGCGTCTTGCTGGCGGCCACGCTGACCAGTTGCGCTGAACTCGGGGCGCAGGCCTGGTCGCTTCAATGGCATCAACAGATGGGCTGGTATGCAGGATTGATCGCCTTGCAATGCGTCGTCATGGACCAGACCGGTTTTTTCCAGCGCACAGGGCGTGATCGCCTGCGCCTGTGCGGCCTGTTCGGTGCGTTACTGATGGGTATGGGTTTTCTGCGAGAGCTGTTGGGCAGCGGCACACTGGGCGGCCACCTGCCGTGGCTGGCTGGCGCCGCGCAACCGGACTGGCAAGGCTGGGTCCTGACCGCCGACGGTGGGGTACGCCTGGCTATCCTGGCGCCCGGTGGATTCATTCTGCTCGGGCTGCTGCTCGCCGCCTGGCAGGCCTGGGCGCACCCGACACCTTCACACTGACTGTCTTCGAGGAAAATCACTGTTCATGAATGCTGCAAAACGTCTGGAAATTTTCCGCAGGTTTCACGAAGACAACCCGGAACCGAAAACCGAACTGGCCTACTCGTCGCCGTTCGAACTGCTGATCGCCGTGATTCTTTCGGCACAGTCGACCGATGTCGGCGTCAACAAGGCCACCGCCAAACTCTATCCGGTGGCCAATACGCCTGCCGCGATTCATGCCTTGGGCGTCGAGGGATTGTCGGAGTACATCAAGACGATCGGACTGTTCAACAGCAAAGCGAAAAATGTGATCGAGACCTGTCGCTTGCTCGTGGAGCGTCATGGCGGCGAAGTGCCGCAAACCCGTGAAGCGCTGGAAGCGCTACCCGGTGTCGGTCGCAAAACGGCCAACGTGGTGCTCAATACGGCATTCCGTCAGCTGACCATGGCCGTGGACACCCATATTTTCCGGGTCAGCAACCGTACCGGGATTGCTCCGGGCAAGAATGTGGTCGAGGTCGAGACGAAACTGATGAAGTTCGTGCCCAGGCAATACCTGCTCGATTCTCATCACTGGCTGATTCTCCACGGTCGCTACGTCTGCCTGGCTCGCAAGCCCCGCTGTGGCAGTTGCCGGATTGAAGACCTGTGCGAATACAAGCACAAGACCTCCGACGATTGAGGCGCTATTAGTTTTTTCGATTTATCGATTGAAAAAATCTTTTTTACCCGCCGCACGAATGTCGATATAAGGAGCGCCAAAGGCAGTCTTAGCCTGGAGTTGACCCTATGAGTACTGGCAAAGAGCAATTGGACGTAGAAGACGACTTCACCCCCGTTGAGGCTGATGACGCCGAGCCAGTGGTTGAAGTGGCAAAGACCAACCTCAGTAAACGCCGCACCATTGACAATCTGCTGGAGGAGCGCCGACTGCAAAAGCAATTGGCCGATTACGATTTTGATCTATGACACCTTGAAAGCCTCCCGAAACGGAGGCTTTTTACCCAGTGCCGCCCCTCTGATAATCGCCTGACGCCTATCGTGTACGTTGCCGCCGTCACACCAGACCATTGCGTTGCGCCAATTCGATCAGATCGACCAGGGAACGCGCATTGAGCTTCAATAACAAGCGCGTCTTGTAAGTGCTGACGGTTTTATTGCTAAGGAACATGCCGTCGGCAATCTCCTTGTTGGTCCTTCCGCGGGCCAATTGCTGCAACACCATCATTTCCCGCCCCGACAGACGATCCACCATATCGGACTCACTGGCATTGCCCATACTGGAACGCACCGTGTGCAGGGCTTGATTCGGAAAATAACTGTAGCCTGACAATACAGCCTTTATCGCGCTGAGCAATTCAGTGAGATCCTGTTGCTTGCAGACATATCCGGCAGCCCCCGACTGCATGCAACGCATGGAGAAATGTCCCGGGGCCTGGGACGTCAATATCAATACTTTTATCGGCATGGCTGCCGATGCCAGACGCGCAATGACTTCCAACCCATCGAGTTTCGGAATGCCAATATCCAGAATGACAATATCGGGCATAAGTTCGCGGGCAAGCTGTAACGCATCCACGCCATTATCTGTTTCTGCAATGACTTCGTAGCCATGACGCTCCATCAGCATACGTACCGCTAGACGAATGACGGGGTGATCATCCACGATCAGCACTTTATTCATGGGCAAGTCCAATTTTGCTGTTCGAATTTTTAGAGCCCGCACAATAGCCTAGTCGTTTCACCCGTGGCATGCCGCCCCCCCCAGCCATCCACAGCAAAAGACATTCCCTACACACAACACAGATTATTCCTACAAAAATTCCTTGAATATTCTGCATCAGAAAACTGGTCAGGCGCTCGACTTGCAATTCTTCATCGTTTTTTTGTATCGATTTGCAACCATAAAATCAACAAAAAGACTCGGACACCGAAAATCCGCCTTGCAACGACGTTTGAACTACCCTGAAAAGTAACCGATATTTTCCGGCCCAGGACGCACATTAATAATGTTGCCCATTCCGTGCCCTCTCATTCATACAGCCAAACAACCACTAGACGCTAATACAATGAAACAGATATACCCGAAACACTAACAAGCAGTTACCATCCCAAGCAGCAGACCAAAACCTCTCCCACAAACCCAAGAGAAAAGACCAACTTCAATGAGAATAAAACATGGAACATATAAAACAGAAGATCACCAACCCCCTGACACTCATCGCGATATTCGCAACGCTGTCGGAAACTTCAGCAGCTGTCTCCCTGCCCTTCCTTGATGATGAAGACCGGGATATCTACGTCTGGTTCTTGATCAGCTTTCCTTTTTATCTGCTGTTTCTTTTCTTTGCCACACTCAACTTCAACTATCGGTCGCTTTACGCGCCTTCCGATTTTGAAAACGGCGAGCACTTCATAAAAGCCATGAGCAAGACGGAGCATCCGGGAAAGCGTGAGTCCAGGACGACCCATAAAAACCCGGCCCGAAGGCAATCGACGATTGATCGCGGCTCCACGCCCCCCCCCGATTACGCACAGGACCCACGTGGGACGGATCTACAGGCCGCGCCGGAGCATTACGTCCGCCTGCCGGAGCGCCTCAAAGACCTGTACATCGTCGATATTCGCGGGATGAGCCAACACATCGAGATGGGCGCCTCGCTGGAAAATATTCGACAAGAACAGGGGAAAGCTGCACATGCCATCGTGTTCATCACCTGCAATGAATCACAGAGGCTGCTGAAAGAGCGCCCATTCAAACCTGCAGGAAACACAAAGAAACACAGTGGTGCTGCGCTCTATCTTGCTTACAATTTGAATTCAAATGGCGTGACGGTCATTGAACAAACGCATCCATTGACACAAGACAGTCAATAGCGATTGAAGACCGGTAGAGGCAGACAGGACAGTCATCAGTACGCGGCAGCGCAATGTCAGGCAGAACACCCCCCTTCAGATCATTGGCCTTGTCAACGACAAGGCCAATGATTCAATGACGCAGGTTGCACTGCGCTATCTGAGGTCTCAGAACAGCTTGCGGCCTTTGTTCGCCGCAATACGCATGCGCAAGGCGTTGAGCTTGATGAAGCCCGCCGCATCGGCCTGGTTGTAAGCGCCGCCATCTTCCTCGAAGGTCGCGATGTTGGCGTCGAACAGCGATTCGTCGGACTTGCGGCCGGTGACGATCACGTTGCCCTTGTACAGCTTCAGGCGCACAACGCCGTTCACATGGGCCTGGGAGGCATCGATCATCTGTTGCAGCATCAGACGCTCAGGGCTCCACCAGTAACCGGTATAGATCAGGCTGGCGTATTTCGGCATCAGCTCATCCTTGAGGTGAGCCACTTCGCGGTCCAGGGTGATCGATTCGATCGCACGGTGGGCGCGCAGCATGATGGTGCCGCCAGGGGTTTCGTAGCAGCCACGGGACTTCATGCCGACGTAGCGGTTCTCGACGATGTCGAGACGGCCGATACCGTGTTCGCCACCGATGCGGTTCAGGGTCGCCAGCACGGTAGCCGGAGTCATTTCGACGCCGTCCAGCGCGACGATATCGCCGTTGCGGTAGGTCAGTTCCAGGTACTGCGCCTTGTCGGGAGCCTTCTCCGGGGAGACGGTCCATTTCCACATGTCTTCTTCGTGCTCGGTCCAGGTGTCTTCCAGCACGCCGCCCTCATAGGAGATGTGCAGCAGGTTGGCATCCATCGAGTACGGGGATTTTTTCTTGCCGTGACGCTCGATCGGGATGTTGTGCTTTTCAGCGTAATCCATCAGCTTTTCACGGGACAGCAGGTCCCATTCGCGCCACGGAGCGATGACCTTCACGCCTGGCTTCAGGGCGTAGGCGCCCAGTTCGAAACGCACCTGGTCGTTACCCTTGCCGGTCGCGCCATGGGAAATGGCGTCAGCGCCGGTTTCGTTGGCGATTTCGATCAGGCGCTTGGCGATCAACGGACGAGCGATGGAAGTACCCAACAGGTACTCGCCTTCGTAAACGGTGTTGGCGCGGAACATCGGGAACACGAAATCACGCACGAACTCTTCGCGCAGATCATCGATGTAGATTTCTTTTACGCCCATGGCCTGAGCCTTGGCGCGGGCCGGCTCGACCTCTTCGCCCTGACCCAGGTCAGCGGTGAAGGTCACGACTTCACAGTTATAAGTATCCTGCAGCCACTTGAGGATCACCGAAGTGTCCAGGCCGCCGGAATACGCCAGAACGACCTTGTTTACGTCCGCCATGCCATCACTCCACGGGGTTTACGGAAAGCCGTCAAGTCTACCGGTCATGCAGAATAATTTACAGAGGCGCGACAGCTTATGACGACAAAGCGACAGATTATGTCAAGCGAGCGACGATCGCCGCGCGTTCAGGACGTCGATGCCGCGCTCGCCGTCGCCGTGGCGCGGGGGGACGGTTTTTCGGTCGGCGCCACCCGCGCGAGCTGGACAATGACCCGACGGTTCTTCGCCCGGTTGGCGGCCGTGGTGTTGGGCGCCAATGGATAACGTTCGCCGTGGAAGCGCAGGGTGATCTGCGACGCTTGAACACCATTGGCCTTGAAGAACTCCATGACCGCCAGGGCCCGGCGCCGCGACAGGTCCCGGTTGGTCAAGCGGTTGCCGCTGTTGTCGGAGTGACCATCGAGCTCGATGTGATTGACCGTCGGGTCGGCCTGCATGAACGCCAGCATCATTTGCAATTGTGCCCTGGCCTGCGCGTCGAGCTCGATGCCCTCGCCGGGGAAGCCGATCCGGGATTGTCTGATCTGCTCGAAATTCTTCGGCAGCAGCTTCGCCACACAGCCCTGGTATTCGTTGAAGGCCTTGTTGAACTTGACCGGCAACAGACGCACTTCCGATACCCGGCCATCGCCCGAATAATGCCGCACCACCGGACTGCGGCCGTCCATCAAGCCACTGATCAAGCGCCCGGCCTGTACGTGCGAACTGTTGAACAGCACATTGCCGCTACCGATTTGCACGGCACCGAGGTTGATGTCGCCACGCCCCGGCTGCCATGGCGCAGCGGCCGCCAGCAAGGTCGCCGAACCGCCGCCGATCATCGCGTTATCAGAGTTGAGCCGAAACGTCGCCTGCTCACCGGCGCGGCGCACGAACTCACCCGAGCCAAAATCGGTGATCGGCTGAGTCAGGCGGCATTCGAACTTGTCACCTTCGACCGTCCACTCGCTGCTCTCCAGGCGAGTCTGGAATGTGAGCGCCATCGCAGGAAGGCTGGCGAACACACTGAGCAAGACTAAATAACGCTGGCGCACGGGAGGCTCCACTGGCTTCTACAACAAAAAGACCGACACACAAATGTTCACGGCAGACCTGTTGGATATCGGAAGCTTCCCGCAAAACTTGATAGCGAGTGCCTGGAAGAGTCTTTTCCGGTAGCATTCCCCAGAGTTTGACCCGCCTGGAATCCCCTCATGTCCGACCGCCTGACCCTGCTGCGTCCCGACGACTGGCACATTCATCTTCGCGATGGTGCCGTGTTGACCAATACCGTTGCGGATGTCGCGCGCACCTTTGGTCGCGCCATCATCATGCCCAACCTGGTACCTCCGGTGCGCAACGCCGCTGAAGCCGACGGCTATCGCCAGCGGATTCTCGCTGCACGCCCGGCCGGCAGTCGTTTCGAACCGTTGATGGTGCTGTACCTGACCGACCGTACCCAGCCCGAAGAAATTCGCGAGGCCAAGGCCAGCGGTTTCATTCACGCCGCCAAACTGTATCCGGCCGGCGCGACCACCAATTCGGACTCTGGCGTCACCAGCATCGACAAGATTTTCCCTGCACTCGAGGCCATGGCCGAAGTCGGGATGCCCTTGCTGGTACACGGTGAAGTCACCCGTGGCGACGTCGACGTGTTCGATCGCGAAAAAATCTTCATCGACGAGCACATGCGTCGTGTGGTCGAGCGTTTCCCGACGCTCAAGGTGGTGTTCGAACACATCACCACCGCTGACGCCGTGCAGTTCGTCAATGAGGCCTCGGCCAACGTCGGCGCGACCATCACCGCCCATCACCTGCTGTACAACCGCAACCATATGTTGGTGGGCGGGATTCGGCCGCACTTCTACTGCCTGCCGATCCTCAAGCGCAACACGCACCAGGAAGCGCTGCTCGACGCCGCCACCAGCGGCAGCGACAAGTTCTTCCTCGGCACCGACTCGGCGCCCCATGCCCAGCACGCCAAGGAAGCCGCATGCGGCTGTGCCGGTTGCTACACCGCTTATGCCGCGATCGAGATGTACGCCGAAGCCTTCGAACAGCGTAACGCGCTGGACAAGCTCGAAGCGTTCGCCAGCCTCAACGGCCCGCGCTTCTACGGCCTGCCGGTGAACACCGATCGCATCACCCTGGTCCGCGAAGAGTGGACCGCCCCGACCAGCCTGCCATTTGGCGAGCTGACCGTTATCCCGCTGCGCGCCGGTGAAAAACTGCGCTGGCGCCTGCTGGAGGAACACGCGTGAGTGAAGACCATTTCGACGACGAACAGGACGGTCAAGGCGGCGGAGGTGGCTCGCGCCACCCGATGGCTGAGCGCTTCCGTGGATACCTGCCCGTTGTTGTCGACGTTGAAACCGGGGGTTTCAACTCTGCCACTGACGCCTTGCTGGAAATTGCCGCCACCACCATCGCCATGGATGAAAAAGGGTTTGTTTACCCCGATCACACCTACTTCTTTCGCGTCGAGCCGTTTGAAGGCGCGAACATCGAAGCCGCTGCGCTGGAATTCACCGGGATCAAACTCGATCACCCGCTGCGCATGGCCGTGAGTGAAGAAGCGGCGCTGACCGATATCTTCCGCGGTATCCGCAAGGCCCTGAAGGCCAACGGTTGCAAGCGGGCGATTCTGGTCGGGCACAACAGCAGCTTCGACCTGGGCTTCCTTAACGCAGCGGTTGCGCGCCTGGACATGAAGCGCAACCCGTTTCACCCGTTCTCCAGTTTCGATACCGCCACCCTCGCAGGCCTGGCTTACGGCCAAACCGTTCTGGCCAAGGCCTGCCAGGCCGCCGATATCGACTTCGACGGTCGCGAGGCTCATTCGGCTCGTTATGACACCGAGAAGACGGCCGAGCTGTTCTGCGGCATCGTCAATCGCTGGAAACAGATGGGCGGCTGGGAAGATTTCAACGACTGACCGCAACGCCTCCCCTGTAGGAGCTGGCTTGCCAGCGAAGGGTCCCTCCCATACACCGCAATTCATGGGTGAGGCGACAGACGCCTTCGCTGGCAAGCCAGCTCCTACAGGGGGTTGCGTTGGGCGGCAAATATCCCGCCCATAAAAAAACCGGCCTCCAGGGCCGGTTTTTTTATGCCTCGAACCTGCCTTACAGCGCAGCAGCGTTCTCGGTCAGGTAAGCCGCGACGCCTTCGGTCGAAGCGGTCATGCCTTTGTCGCCTTTTTTCCAGTTGGCAGGGCAGACTTCGCCGTGCTCTTCGTGGAATTGCAGAGCGTCGACCAGACGGATCAGCTCTTCAATGTTACGGCCCAGCGGCAGGTCGTTGATGATCTGCGAGCGGACAACGCCTTTGTCGTCGATCAGGAACGCGCCACGGAACGCCACGCCGCCTTCGGACTCAACGTCGTAGGCCTTGGCGATTTCGTGCTTCAGGTCGGCCGCCATGGTGTAACGGACTTCGCCGATGCCACCATTGTTGACCGGGGTGTTGCGCCAGGCGTTGTGGGTGAAGTGCGAGTCGATCGACACCGCGATCACTTCAACGTTGCGCGCCTTGAAATCGGACATGCGATTGTCCAGAGCGATCAGCTCTGACGGGCATACGAAGGTGAAGTCCAGTGGGTAGAAGAACACCAGGCCGTATTTGCCTTTGATGGCCGACGACAGGGTGAAGCTGTCTACGATTTCACCATTGCCGAGTACGGCCGGTACGGTGAAGTCAGGGGCTTGCTTGCCTACGAGTACGCTCATTGGATATCTCCTGGTGTAAAAACGTGAAGTTCCGGGTTTGTGCCAGCCTGCCACCTTCAGGCGACAGCCCTGTGACACGCACCCGCTTCATAAGGACCGGCCATCATACACTGCGTGTTTGAGCTGTCCTCAACGGTTTTTCGCAGACAGGTTAAAAAGGCTGGGTGGCGCTTGCTGGCACATTGCTTTGGAAAAAACCGTTCGTCGGCCGTGCCCGTTTATAACGCGAAGCTGTCAGAAACAACTTTGACAATCATTCTCGTTAACATTAAGATCCATCGCAATTGAGTCACAACCAGCGACGGTTTTCACTTATGTATGTCTGCCTCTGCACTGGCGTCACCGACGGCCAAATTCGCGATGCCATCTATGAAGGATGCTGCAGCTACAAGGAAGTCCGCCAGGCTACCGGCGTTGCCAGTCAATGCGGTAAATGCGCCTGCCTTGCCAAGGAAGTGGTCCGCGAAACCCTGACCAAAATACAATCGGCCCAGGCTGCGATACCCTATCCTGTAGAATTTACCGCTGCATAAATACCGTATTTCAAAGAACCGGACTGAAGTCCGGTTTTTTTATGCCTGAAAATCAATCGGTTACGCTCTAGACGCGGAACACAAACATTCTTATTCCTATTAATTTTCACTTAACTTTCAATAACTTAGGTTTGACACTCTTACTTGTGCGGCTCAAACTCTACCTTATAGACAGCTAATACAGGGCAGGACCCCATCATGAAAGGCGACATTACAGTCATCCAGCATCTCAACAAGATCCTTGCCAATGAGCTGGTCGCGATCAATCAATACTTTCTGCATGCGCGCATGTACGAAGATTGGGGTCTGAACAAGCTCGGCAAGCACGAATACCACGAATCCATCGACGAAATGAAACACGCGGACAAGCTGATCAAGCGCATCCTGTTCCTCGAAGGCCTGCCTAACGTCCAGGACCTGGGCAAGCTGCAGATCGGCGAACACACCCAGGAAATGCTCGAGTGCGACCTGCGTATCGAAAAAACCGGGCATGCCGATCTCAAGGTGGCGATCGCGCATTGCGAAACCGTTGGCGACTTCGGTAGCCGTGAATTGCTCGAAGACATCCTCGAATCCGAAGAAGAACATATCGACTGGCTGGAAACCCAACTGGGCCTGATCGATAAAGTCGGTCTTGAGAACTATCTGCAATCGCAGATGGGCGAAGAGTAAATCAGCGCCTGCTGAACTCGAGACAATAAAAAGCCCCGCGCTCTCTTACAGAGGCGGGGCTTTTTTTGTGCCCGGATTTCAGGCGCACCTGAAACCTTGTAGGAGCAAGCTTGCTCGCGATGCGGGCGACGCGGTCCTACAGGAAGACCGCATTATCGTTCATCGCGAGCAAGCTTGCTCCTGCAGGGATCGGATCAGGCTTCGGTCTTGTTCGCAGCAGCAGCTTCGACAGCAGCCTTGATGGTCGTTTGCAACGAACCGTCTGCAGCCATCTCGGTCATGATGTCGCTACCGCCGACCAGCTCACCACCGACCCACAGTTGCGGGAAAGTTGGCCAGTTGGCGTACTTTGGCAGGTTGGCGCGGATTTCCGGGTTCTGCAGGATGTCCACATAAGCAAATTTTTCACCACATGCCATCACGGCCTGCGCGGCTTTTGCGGAGAAGCCACACTGCGGGGCATTCGGCGAACCTTTCATGTAAAGCAGAATGGTGTTGTTGGCAATCTGCTCTTTAATCGTTTCGATGATATCCATGGAGCACCTCGGCTGAACTTTCCGACTCAAGGGTCGGCACGGTAGCGCATTGTAACGGAAACCCGAGCGCCATGCTCGGCCTCCCCACAGACTTGATCAAGCCGCCGCGACAGTGACCGGCACTCCGTTCAACGCCGCATTGCCCGACAACTCATCGAGCTGACATTCATCCGTCAGGTCGTTGGCACTGGCGCCCGGCTGGCCACTGGCAATCGTCATCTGCACACCCGGCCGCGCATGACCCCAACCGTGAGGCAGGCTGACCACGCCTTTCATCATGTCCAGGCTGCTCAGCACTTCAACTTCAATCACGCCGACCCGCGAACTGACGCGCACTCGCTGTCCATCGTGGAGCCCACGACTGGCCAGATCGTCCGGGTGCATCAGCAACTGATGGCGCGGCTTGCCCTTCACCAGGCGGTGATAGTTATGCATCCACGAGTTGTTGCTGCGGACATGACGGCGGCCGATCATCAGCAACTCATCCAGGGCCGGGGCTCGCAGGGCGGCGAAACGCGCCAGGTCGGCAAGGAGCGCCGCCGGTGCGGCCTGGACTCGCTGATTGGCGGTTTTCAAACGTGGCGCCAGGTTGGCTTTCAACGCCCCGAGATCGACACCATGCGAGTGATCGAACAACGTCGCCAGCGACAGCTTGTGTTGCGAAGCATCGCCATACAACCCCGCCCGCAAGCCGCGATCGATCATCTGCGCCGGCGGGACCGTCGGCTTCAGTTCCTTGCCGGTCTTCGCGGCAAAGGCCTTGGCCAGCCCCACAAAAATTTCCCAGTCATGCAACGCGCCTTCCGGTTTGGCCAGAATCGCGCGGTTGAAGCGCGTCACGTTACGTACCGCGAACATATTGAAAGTGGTGTCGTAGTGATCGTTTTCCAGCGCCGAGGTCGACGGCAGGATCAGGTCGGCATAACGCGTGGTTTCATTGATGTACAGGTCGACGCTGACCATGAACTCCAACCCGTCCAGCGCCTGTTCCAGCTGGCGGCCATTGGGGGTGGAGAGCACCGGATTGCCCGCCACGGTAATCAGCGCCCGGACCTGCCCTTCCCCTTCGGTGAGCATCTCTTCGGCCAGCGCCGACACCGGCAGTTCGCCCGCGTATTCGGGACGCCCGGACACCCGGCTCTGCCACAGATTGAAGTGCCCGCCCGACGTCGAGGCCACCAGGTCCACGGCAGGTTCGGTGCACAACGCCCCGCCCACGCGATCGAGGTTGCCGGTGACCAGATTGATCAGTTGCACCAGCCAATGGCACAAGGTGCCGAACGCCTGGGTCGAAACGCCCATGCGCCCGTAGCACACCGCGGCCTGCGCAGCCGCGAAGTCCCGCGCCAGTTGGCGGATCTGTTCGGCCGGCACGGCGCACAGCGGGCTCATGGCCTCGGCCGTGAAACTCGCGACGGCGGCACGCGCTTCATCCAGACCGTCCACCGGCAAATGACTGCCTGTGGTCAGCCCTTCAGCGAACAGGGTATTGAGCAGCCCGAACAACAAGGCCGCATCGCCACCCGGACGCACGAACAGATGCTGATCGGCCATCGCCGCCGTTTCGCTGCGGCGCGGATCGACCACCACCACTTTGCCGCCCCGGGCCTGAATGGCCTTCAACCGTTTTTCCACGTCCGGCACGGTCATGATGCTGCCATTGGAGGCCAGCGGATTGCCGCCCAGGATCAGCATGAAATCGGTGTGATCGATGTCCGGGATCGGCAATAGCAAACCGTGGCCGTACATCAGATGGCTGGTCAGGTGATGGGGCAACTGGTCGACCGACGTCGCGGAAAACCGGTTGCGGGTTTTCAGCAGGCCGAGAAAGTAATTGCTGTGGGTCATCAGCCCGTAGTTGTGCACGCTGGGATTGCCTTGATAGACCGCCACCGCGTTCTGGCCGTGACGTTCCTGAATCGCTGCCAGGCGTTCGGCGACCAGGCTGAAGGCCTCTTCCCACTCGATAGGCAGCCATTCGCTGCCGACCCGCCGCATCGGCTGGCGCAGGCGATCCGGATCATTCTGAATATCCTGCAGCGCAACGGCCTTGGGACAGATATGCCCGCGGCTGAAACTATCCTGGGCATCCCCCTTGATCGAGGTGATCTGCACGCGACCTTCGGCCTCGGTGGTTTCGATGGTCAAGCCGCAGATGGCTTCACACAGGTGGCACGCGCGGTGATGGAGAGTCTTGGTCATGGCCAGTCTCTGTCTTGTTCTGGGCGGGCAATGTCGGCCGCGGGAACAAAACTATGGCGCCTGACCCGGCGTCGCGCCAGCGAGGTTCGTCTTGTGAATCGGTGACCATCAGGCCAGCCGATGACCTTTGCGGTTCAGTTCGGCGGCAGGTTCACCGGCGCCTGCAACTGGATCTCCTGAATGGTTTCGATCTGTTCCTGGGCGAGATGCACGCCGGTGAGTTCGCCGATCAGTCGCCAGTGCTCGTCGAGACCGGTGCTGATGGTCGCCATGCGGTCGATCATCCGCCGGCCGGCCGCCTTGGTGACCTCGTCGTTACTGCGCATCAGCTCGAAAGACATCGAGGTCATGGACGCGGTGAGATGGGTCAGAGAGCGGGCCGTGAGGCTGAGTAATTCCATTAGCTGCTGTTCTTTCGATTCCATTCCAAAGGCTCCCTGCGTCGCTTGAATCTTAGTTATAACCCAGCCCCCTGCTTTATCAAATGTTTCAGTCCGCAAAAGCGGCCAATGGCCAGCAGAAAACCGACCATCGCCATGTCAACCCCACGCCGTTTTATTGCAAAGCCCTGCAAGCCCAGTGTACAAATGACCGGCTGCTGTCAGGAAACAGGCTTCAAATGCGCTACTGCGGTCACCCCGTAGCCCCTCTGGAACCCCCTAAAACCGTAGCCCCTATTGGTAAGACGCGACATTTAATTATAAGATCGCGCCTTCCCCTATTTCGTCGCCCCGTGCGGCTTACGCCGCAGGTCTCGCCCGTTTTTCAGTTAAACAAGGCTTTGAGTATCTGCGGTCTGTTGCAAAAAGGTAGTCAATGATGAGCGCAAGGCACTTCCTCTCCCTGATGGATTGCACGCCCGAAGAGCTGGTCAGCGTGATCCGTCGAGGCGTTGAGCTCAAAGACCTGCGTAACCGCGGCGTACTGTTCGAGCCCCTGAAAAACCGCGTGCTCGGGATGATTTTCGAGAAGTCCTCGACCCGCACCCGAATTTCCTTCGAAGCCGGCATGATCCAGCTCGGTGGCCAGGCGATCTTCCTGTCGCCGCGCGATACCCAGCTGGGCCGTGGCGAGCCGATCGGCGACTGCGCCATCGTGATGTCGAGCATGCTCGATGCAGTGATGATCCGTACCTTCGCCCACAGCACCCTGACCGAATTCGCCGCCAACTCCCGCGTGCCGGTGATCAACGGCCTGTCCGATGACCTGCACCCGTGCCAGTTGCTGGCCGACATGCAGACATTCCTCGAACACCGCGGCTCGATCCAGGGCAAGACCGTGGCCTGGATCGGCGACGGCAACAACATGTGCAACAGCTATATAGAAGCGGCGATCCAGTTCGACTTCCAGTTGCGTGTCGCGTGCCCGGAGGGCTTTGAGCCCAACCCGCAATTCGTGGCCAAGGCCGGCGATCGGGTGACCATCGTCCGCGATCCGAAGGAAGCCGTGCGCGGCGCCCACCTGGTGAGCACCGACGTCTGGACCTCCATGGGCCAGGAAGAAGAAACCGCCAAGCGCCTGAAGCTGTTCGCGCCGTTCCAGGTCAATCGAGCCCTGCTCGATCTGGCCGCGGACGATGTGCTGTTCATGCATTGCCTGCCCGCCCACCGTGGCGAGGAAATCAGCCTCGACCTGCTGGACGACAAGCGCTCCGTCGCCTGGGATCAAGCGGAGAACCGGCTGCACGCACAAAAGGCCCTGCTCGAATTTCTGGTCGAGCCGGCGTATCACCACGCATGAGCCATCCCTTACTGCTTAACCTGCGCAACCTCGCCTGCGGCTACCAAGACCAGCGGGTGGTACAGAACCTCAACCTGCATTTGAACGCCGGCGATATCGGTTGCCTGCTGGGCTCTTCGGGCTGCGGCAAGACCACCACCCTGCGGGCGATTGCCGGTTTCGAACCGGTGCACGAAGGTGAAATCCAGCTGGCCGGGGAAACCATCTCCCGCGCCGGCTTCACCCTCGCTCCGGAGAAGCGTCGGATCGGTATGGTGTTCCAGGACTATGCGTTGTTCCCGCATTTGAGCGTGGCCGAAAACATTGCCTTCGGGATCCGCAAACATCCGCAGAAGGATCGCGTGATCGAAGAACTGCTGGAACTGGTCAACCTGAAAAACCTCGGCAAGCGCTTCCCCCATGAGCTGTCCGGTGGCCAGCAGCAGCGTGTCGCCCTGGCCCGGGCCCTGGCGCCGGAGCCGCAACTGCTGCTGCTCGACGAGCCCTTCTCCAACCTTGATGGCGAACTGCGACGCAAGCTCAGCCACGAAGTGCGCGACATCCTCAAGGCTCGCGGCACCAGCGCGATCCTGGTGACCCATGACCAGGAAGAAGCGTTCGCGGTGAGCGACCATGTGGGGGTTTTCAGGGAGGGTCGCCTGGAACAGTGGGACACGCCCTACAACCTGTATCACGAACCGCTGACACCCTTTGTGGCCAGTTTCATCGGCCAGGGCTATTTCATTCGCGGCCAGCTGAATAGCCCGGAGTCGGTGCAGACCGAACTGGGCGAGTTGCGCGGCAACCGGGCCTACACCTGGCCGATCGGTGGCGCAGTGGACGTGCTGCTGCGTCCGGATGACATCGTTTATGCGCCGGACAACAGTTTGAAGGCGAAGATTGTCGGCAAGTCCTTCCAGGGGGCGTCGACCTTGTATCGCCTGCAGTTGCCGACCGGCGCGCAGCTGGAGTCGATTTTCCCCAGTCATGCCGACCATCAGGTGGGGGCAGAGGTCGGCATTCGGGTTGCCGCGGAACATCTGGTGCTGTTCCAGGCATCGGGCAGCGTCGCGGCGCAGATTCCGGTGGTCGACTCCGGTGTCCGCCGCTACAGCACTGCCAGCTGACATCTGAAAACTGTAGGAGCCGGCTTGCCGGCGAAGACGGCGGTACATTCAGTAGAGGTATTAACTGATAGACCGTCTTCGCCGGCAAGCCGGCTCCTACAGGGATTGAAGTCAACCCAGCAACAACGTGCCGCTCACAACAAGTGTCGCATTCCCGCCAATCTTCACCCGATCCCTTTCCAGACGGCAGAACACCCCCCCGCACCGCACCGAACACTGATAAGCCGTCAGGAACGGCCGATATCGGCGAACTTCGCCTGGGTGTGCTCGGCCAGCACCGCAGGCGCCAATTCGACTTCCAGGCCGCGACGACCGGCACTGACAAAAATGCTGGCAAAAGGCTGAGCGGAATTATCAATAAAGGTGCGCAAGCGTTTTTTCTGTCCCAGCGGGCTGATGCCGCCCAACAGGTAACCGGTGGAGCGCTGCGCAGCCGCCGGGTCGGCCATCTCGACTTTTTTCACGCCTGCCGCGTGAGCCAGGCCCTTCAGGTCGAGACTTCCGACGACCGGCACCACCGCCACCAGCAATTCGCCCTTCTCACTGGCCGCCAGCAAGGTCTTGAACACCTGCGCCGGGTCCAGTCCCAGTTTCTCTGCAGCCTCCAGCCCATAGGACGCGGCCTTGGGATCATGTTCGTAACTGTGCACTCGATGTTCGGCACGAACTTTTTTCAACAAATCCAATGCGGGGGTCATGGCAGCTCCAGACTGGGCGACAGAAGAAAAATCCTGCGCTGGATTCTAAGACATTGATCGACAAATGGCGCTATTGCCGTGCTGTTTCAATGGCTTGGCGGGGCCTTGCGCCGTTCGTCCATGTTCAGCCCGCAGCGTGAACGAAGTGGTCATTGACGTGACTAATAGTTCGATTGTGACTGACGGTTCACTTTCGACCTTTGACAGCAGCGTTTCTTGTCTATATTTTTTCGAATACGAATACAGTACAACTGTCTCACCGCAGCACCCGGCAGCAAACCGAGGATCAGGATGGGGATTCTGCCTCGGTGAAAATCGCGCTTTGAAAAAGCGCCATACAACAACAATAAACGAGGTTTTCAATGACAACTGCTTTACAACAACCGTCGCTCTCGAGCCAATGCATGGCCGAATTCCTGGGTACTGCGCTGCTGATATTTTTTGGTACCGGCTGCGTTGCCGCGCTCAAGGTTGCGGGTGCCAGCTTTGGCCTGTGGGAAATCAGCATCATCTGGGGCGTCGGCGTGAGCATGGCCATCTATCTCACCGCAGGCGTTTCCGGGGCGCATCTCAACCCCGCCGTGAGCATCGCCCTGAGCATTTTTGCCGATTTCGAAAAGCGCAAACTGCCCTTTTATATTCTCGCCCAGGTGGCCGGTGCGTTCTGTGGCGCGTTGCTGGTGTACACGCTGTACAGCAATTTATTCTTCGATTACGAACAAACTCACCATATGGTTCGTGGAACTCAGGCCAGCCTCGAATTGGCGTCGGTGTTCTCCACCTTTCCCCACCCGGTCTTGTCCACCGCCCAGGCCTTCCTGGTTGAAGTCATCATCACTGCGATTCTGATGGGTGTGATCATGTCCCTGACCGACGACAACAATGGCCTGCCGAAAGGCCCGCTGGCGCCATTGCTGATCGGCTTGCTGATTGCGGTGATCGGCAGCTCGATGGGCCCCTTGACCGGTTTCGCGATGAACCCGGCACGTGACTTCGGCCCCAAACTGATGACTTTCTTTGCCGGCTGGGGTGAAATTTCCCTCACCGGCGGGCGCGATATCCCGTATTTCCTGATTCCGATTTTTGCACCGATAGTCGGTGCCTGCCTCGGTGCTGCCGCCTATCGCGGGCTGATTGCCCGTCATCTGCCCAGCCTCCTACCTGCTACGACGGATGCCGCACCGGCCATTGACGGCAAACCAAGAACTTCTTGATAGCGTAGGCGTGCGATCCTGCCCATTCGATCCCGCGCCTGATCCCACTCCCTTATTTCGTCCAAGGCAATCGACATGACCGACATTCAGAATAAGAACTACATCATTGCCCTCGATCAGGGTACGACCAGCTCCCGCGCGATCATTTTCGACCGTGACGCGAATGTGGTCTGCACCGCACAGCGCGAATTCGTCCAGCATTACCCGCAGCCCGGTTGGGTCGAACACGATCCGATGGAAATCTTCGCCACCCAAAGCGCGGTGATGGTCGAGGCCCTGGCTCAAGCCGGCCTGCATCACGACCAGGTGGCGGCCATCGGCATCACCAACCAGCGCGAAACCACCGTAGTCTGGGACAAGATCACCGGCCGCCCGATCTACAACGCGATCGTCTGGCAGTGCCGGCGCAGCACCGAAATCTGCCAGCAGCTCAAACGCGATGGCCATGAACAATACATCAGCGACACCACCGGCCTGGTCACTGACCCGTACTTCTCCGGCACCAAGCTCAAGTGGATCCTCGATCACGTCGAAGGCAGCCGTGAGCGCGCACGCAAGGGCGAACTGCTGTTCGGTACCGTCGACAGCTGGCTGATCTGGAAATTCACCGGCGGCAAGGTGCACGTCACCGACTACACCAACGCCTCGCGCACCCTGCTCTTCAACATCCACACCCTGGAGTGGGACGCGAAGATGCTGGAGGTGCTGGATATCCCGCGGGAAATGCTGCCGGAAGTTAAGTCGTCATCAGAAATTTATGGCCACACTAAAAGCGGCATCGCCATCGGCGGCATCGCCGGCGACCAGCAGGCGGCGTTGTTCGGCCAGATGTGCGTCGAGCCGGGCCAGGCGAAAAACACCTACGGCACCGGCTGCTTCCTGCTGATGAACACCGGCGATAAAGCCGTGAAGTCCAAACACGGCATGTTGACCACCATCGCGTGCGGCCCCCGCGGCGAAGTGGCTTATGCGCTGGAAGGGGCCGTGTTCAACGGCGGCTCAACCGTTCAATGGCTGCGTGACGAACTGAAGGTCATCAACGACGCCCACGACACCGAATACTTCGCCAACAAGGTCAAGGACAGCAACGGCGTGTACCTGGTACCGGCCTTCACTGGCCTGGGCGCGCCGTACTGGGACCCGTATGCCCGTGGCGCCTTGTTCGGCCTGACCCGCGGCGTGCGCGTGGATCACATCATTCGTGCCGCACTGGAGTCGATTGCCTACCAGACCCGCGACGTACTCGACGCCATGCAACAGGACTCCGGCGAACGCCTCAAGTCCCTGCGTGTGGACGGCGGCGCAGTGGCGAACAACTTCCTGATGCAGTTCCAGGCCGACATCCTTGGCACTCAGGTCGAGCGTCCGCAAATGCGCGAAACCACGGCCTTGGGCGCCGCGTACCTCGCCGGCCTGGCCTGTGGCTTCTGGGGCAGCCTGGACGAGTTGCGCGGCAAGGCGGTAATCGAGCGCAAGTTCGAACCGACCCTGGAAGAAAGCGCCAAGGAAAAACTCTACGCCGGCTGGAAAAAAGCCGTCAGCCGCACACGCGACTGGGAACCGCACGAAGGCGCTGAATAAGCCAAGCCCGGTACTCGTATCGGTATGTAACTGGTAGGGAGCAGATTCCTCCGGCATCATGGGCAAATTTTGCACGGCAGCCCAAAGGACGCCCCATGAATCTGCCTCCCCGTCAGCAGCAAATCCTCGAACTGGTCCGCGAACGCGGCTATGTCAGCATCGAGGAAATGGCTACGCTGTTCGTCGTTACACCGCAAACCATCCGCCGCGATATCAATCAGCTCGCGGAAGCCAATCTGCTGCGTCGCTACCATGGCGGCGCAGCCTACGATTCCAGCGTCGAAAACACCGCCTACGCCATGCGCGCCGACCAGATGCGCGATGAAAAACAGCGGATCGGCGAAGCCATTGCCGCGCAGATTCCCGATCACGCCTCGTTGTTCATCAATATAGGCACCACGACCGAATCGATCGCCCGCGCGCTGCTCAACCACAATCACCTGAAGATCATCACCAACAACCTGCACGTGGCTTCCATGCTCAGCGCCAAGGACGACTTCGACGTACTGCTGACCGGCGGCAACGTGCGGCGCGACGGCGGTGTGGTGGGCCAGGCCAGTGTCGACTTCATCAACCAGTTCAAGGTCGACTTTGCCCTCGTGGGCATCAGTGGTATCGACGAAGACGGCAGCCTGCTGGATTTCGATTATCAGGAAGTGCGGGTGTCCCAGGCGATCATCGCCAACGCTCGGAAGGTGATCCTCGCCGCCGACTCCAGCAAGTTCGGGCGCAACGCGATGATTCGCCTGGGGCCGATCAGCCTGATCGATTGCCTGGTGACGGATCAGCAGCCAGTGCCGGCGTTGGCGCAGTTGCTGAGTCAGCACAAGATTCGGCTGGAGGTCGTTTAACCCCGAAGGGCGTTAAACGACCTCCAGGAGCCGGCTTGCTGGCGAAGGCGCCCTTGAGTACGCCTTCGCCTGCAAGCCGGGTCCTACAATATGCCTCCCCGCAATACCCCTCCGCTCGTTTTTAATGTTCGAAAATTTTCCTTTCCTAGCCCTTCGATCAGTATTTTCAATCGAAGTTAGCTGGCTGTGGGCGCGTTTATGGGCTACCATTTTCGCAAATGAACATTAATGTTCGAAATCCAATACAGAACATCAAAAAAGCCCGAGGCCAGCCGATGCCCACTTCTACCTTGCCTACGCCCCCTCTCGCCGAGGTCTACGATATCGCCGTCATCGGTGGTGGGATCAATGGCGTGGGGATCGCAGCGGATGCCGCCGGTCGCGGTCTTTCGGTGTTCCTTTGCGAAAAGGATGACCTGGCCAGCCACACCTCGTCGGCCAGCAGCAAGCTGATCCACGGTGGCCTGCGTTACCTCGAACATTACGAATTCCGTCTGGTGCGCGAAGCCCTGGCCGAGCGCGAAGTGCTGCTGGCCAAAGCGCCGCACATCGTCAAGCAGATGCGCTTCGTGCTGCCCCACCGTCCGCACCTGCGTCCAGCCTGGATGATCCGTGCCGGCCTGTTCCTGTATGACCATCTGGGCAAAAGGGAAAAACTCGCAGGCTCGAAGAGTCTCAAGTTCGGCCCGGACAGCCCGCTGAAAAGCGAAATCAGCAAAGGCTTCGAATACTCCGATTGCTGGGTCGATGACGCGCGCCTTGTCGTGCTCAACGCCATGGCCGCCCGCGAGAACGGCGCCCACGTTCACACCCAGACCCGCTGTGTCAGCGCTCGTCGCACCAAGGGTCTGTGGCACCTGCATCTGGAACGCGCCGATGGCAGCCTGTTTTCGATCCGCGCCAGGGCGCTGGTCAATGCCGCAGGTCCCTGGGTCGCCAAATTCATCCGTGACGACCTGAAAATGGAATCGCCGTACGGTATCCGCCTGATCCAGGGCAGCCACCTGATCGTGCCGAAAATGTATGAAGGCGAACATGCGCACATTTTGCAAAACGAAGATCAGCGTATCGTGTTCACCATTCCGTACCTGAACCACTTCACCCTGATCGGCACCACCGACCGCGAGTACACCGGCGACCCGGCCAAGGTGGCGATTACCGAAGGCGAAACCGATTACCTGCTCAAAGTGGTCAACGCCCACTTCAAGAAGCGCATCAGCCGCGACGACATCCTGCACAGTTATTCCGGCGTTCGTCCGCTGTGCAACGACGAATCCGACAACCCGTCGGCCGTCACCCGCGACTACACCCTGGCCTTGTCGGGCACTGGCGAAGAAGCGCCGCTGCTGTCGGTGTTCGGCGGCAAGCTGACCACCTACCGCAAACTGGCCGAGTCGGCGCTGGCGCAACTGGCGCCGTACTTCAAGGACATCAAGCCACGCTGGACGGCCACGGCTACCCTGCCGGGCGGCGAGGACATGACCACTCCGCAGGCGCTCGGCTCGCGGATCCGCGACACGTTCGACTGGGTGCCGAGCGAGATCGCCCGCCGCTGGTCCACCACTTACGGCAGCCGCGTGTGGCGCATGCTTGAAGGTGTGCAGAACCTCGGCGACCTGGGTGAACACATCGGCGGCGGCCTCTATACCCGCGAAGTCGATTACCTGTGCAGCGAGGAGTGGGCGACCACGGCGCACGATATTCTGTGGCGTCGCAGCAAGCTGGGGTTGTTCACCACTGCGGACGAGCAGCAAAAGCTGGTGGATTATCTGGGCAAAGTCGAACAGAACCGCAGCAAGATTGAAGCGGCCTGATCGGTAAACCGGTTAAACGAAAGCCCCTGAATCGCCAGATTCAGGGGCTTTTTGCGTTCTGATTAACACTGTCTACCCCCCTGTAGGAGCTGGCTTGCCAGGGAAGGCGTCATAACAGGCAATGAAGATGTTGACTGATCCACCGCCTTCGCTGGCAAGCCAGCTCCTACAGGGGATATGTGTAGGGGACCGGATTGTATTCGGTTTTCCGAACGCGACCTGTCGGTCAATTCGGTTTACCGGATATCTCGTTATTAAAAACCAAGCCATAAATATTTAATATCCTTATAAATCAATAACTTGATCTATATGACCTGGCCTGGCACGAGTCATGCTCTACACTCTTGGACGAATACCTGTTGGCGGACACTTCAGTAGCCGGCAGCCGTTCGAAGCACAAAAGGGCCGATGAACTGGCTCCATAAAAAAAACAATGTCGAGGAAAATTTGATGCGCATCGTTCCCCATATCCTGGGCGCAGCCATTGCTGCCGCTCTGATTAGCACTCCAGTTTTTGCTGCCGAACTCACCGGCACACTGAAGAAGATCAAGGAGTCCGGCACCATCACCCTCGGGCATCGTGACGCTTCCATTCCGTTTTCCTATATCGCGGACGCTTCCGGCAAGCCAGTTGGCTACTCCCACGATATCCAGTTGAAAATCGTTGAAGCCATCAAGAAAGACCTGGACATGCCCAACCTCCAGGTCAAATACAACCTCGTGACGTCGCAGACCCGTATTCCGCTGGTGCAAAACGGCACCGTGGACGTCGAGTGCGGTTCCACCACCAACAACGTCGAGCGTCAGCAACAAGTCGCCTTCTCCGTCGGCATCTTCGAAATCGGTACCCGCCTGCTGTCCAAGAAAGGCTCCGCGTACAAGGATTTCGACGACCTTAAAGGCAAGAACGTCGTGACCACCGCGGGCACCACGTCCGAGCGCATCATTAAATCGATGAACGCCGACAAGCAAATGGGCATGAATGTCATCTCCGCCAAAGACCACGGCGAGTCGTTCCAGATGCTGGAATCGGGCCGCGCCGTTGCCTTCATGATGGACGACGCCTTGCTGGCCGGTGAAGCAGCCAAGGCCAAAAAGGCCGATGACTGGGCTGTCACCGGTACTCCCCAATCCTACGAAATCTACGGCTGCATGGTCCGCAAGGGCGACGAGCCGTTCAAGAAGGCGGTCGACGACGCTATCGTCGCGACCTACAAGTCGGGCGAGATCAACAAGATCTACGAAAAATGGTTCATGCAACCTATCCCGCCTAAAGGCCTGAACCTGAACTTCCCGATGAGCGACGAGCTCAAGGCCCTGATCGCCAATCCGACCGATAAAGCGGCTGACGACAAGAAGTCCTGATTTCTGACTAACCTTATCTCCTGAGAGGGCTTCTGCCCTTTCAGGGATGGTCACTCCCTGCTGGCATTTTTGGAAACACTCGAACCGGTGGCTGTCGAGCCGCTCGTGTGTGCCTGACCGTCAAGGTCACGGGAACGGAGTTTCCCATGCGGGCACTTGTACATCGAACGATCTGAGGGGAGACCCTAATGAATTACAACTGGGACTGGGGCGTGTTCTTCAAGTCCACCGGCGTGGGCAGCGAGATTTATTTCGACTGGTACCTCTCCGGTTTGGGCTGGACCATCGCCATCGCCGTCGCTGCCTGGATCATCGCGCTGGTGCTGGGCTCGATTCTGGGTGTCATGCGTACGGTGCCGAATCGCATCGTGTCGGGCATCGCGACCTGCTACGTCGAGCTCTTCCGTAACGTGCCGCTGCTGGTACAACTGTTCATCTGGTACTTCCTGGTACCCGACCTGCTGCCGCAAAACCTGCAGGACTGGTACAAACAGGACCTGAACCCGACCACCTCGGCCTTCCTCAGCGTCGTCGTGTGCCTTGGCCTGTTCACCACCGCACGGGTTTGCGAACAAGTGCGTACCGGTATCCAGGCGCTGCCCCGCGGCCAGGAATCCGCCGCTCGGGCCATGGGCTTCAAGCTGCCGCAGATTTACTGGAACGTGCTGTTGCCCCAGGCTTACCGGATCATCATTCCGCCGCTGACCTCGGAATTCCTGAACGTGTTCAAGAACTCCTCCGTGGCCTCGCTGATCGGCCTGATGGAGCTGCTGGCCCAGACCAAGCAGACCGCCGAGTTCTCCGCCAACCTGTTCGAAGCCTTCACCCTGGCGACGCTGATCTACTTCACCCTGAACATGGGCCTGATGCTGCTGATGCGCGGCGTCGAGAAGAAAGTTGCCGTGCCTGGCCTGATCTCCGTAGGGGGTAAATGATGGAATTCGACTTCTCGGGCATCATCCCGTCCCTGCCGGGCCTGTGGAACGGCATGGTCATGACCCTGCAACTGATGGCGCTGGGCGTCGTCGGCGGGATCATCCTCGGCACGATCCTGGCCCTGATGCGCCTGTCCCACAGCAAGTTGCTGTCGAACATTGCCGGCGCCTACGTCAACTACTTCCGCTCGATCCCGCTGCTGCTGGTCATCACCTGGTTCTACCTGGCGGTGCCGTTCGTGCTGCGCTGGATCACCGGCGAAGACACGCCGATCGGTGCGTTCGCCTCGTGCATCGTGGCGTTCATGATGTTTGAAGCGGCGTACTTCTGCGAAATCGTCCGGGCCGGCGTCCAGTCGATTCCCAAGGGCCAGATGGGTGCAGCTCAAGCCCTGGGCATGAACTACAGCCAGATGATGCGCTTGATCATCCTGCCGCAAGCGTTCCGCAAGATGACCCCGCTGTTGCTGCAACAGAGCATCATCCTGTTTCAGGACACCTCCCTGGTCTACGCGGTCGGCCTGGTGGACTTCCTTAATGCCTCGCGGGCCAGTGGCGATATTATCGGTCGCTCCAACGAGTTCCTGATCTTCGCCGGTTTCACCTACTTCATCATCAGCTTTGCCGCCTCGCAGCTGGTCAAGCGTCTGCAAAAAAGGTTCGCCGTATGATCTCTATCAAGAACGTCAACAAGTGGTATGGGGACTTCCAGGTACTGACTGATTGCAGCACCGAGGTCAAAAAAGGCGAGGTGATCGTGGTGTGCGGGCCGTCCGGTTCCGGCAAATCCACCTTGATCAAATGCGTCAACGCCCTGGAACCGTTCCAGAAAGGCGATGTGGTGGTCGATGGCACTTCCATCGCCGACCCGAAGACCGACCTGCCGAAACTGCGCTCGCGCGTGGGCATGGTGTTCCAGCATTTCGAACTGTTCCCGCACCTGAGCATCATGGACAACCTGACCATCGCGCAGGTCAAGGTGTTGGGGCGCAGCAAGGAAGAGGCCTCCAAGAAAGCCCTGCAACTGCTCGAGCGCGTCGGCCTTTCGGCCCACGCCAAAAAGCACCCCGGGCAACTTTCCGGCGGCCAGCAACAGCGCGTGGCGATTGCCCGTGCGCTGGCGATGGACCCGATCGTCATGCTGTTCGACGAACCGACCTCGGCGCTCGACCCTGAAATGGTCAACGAAGTGCTGGACGTGATGGTGCAACTGGCCCACGAAGGCATGACCATGATGTGCGTGACCCACGAAATGGGCTTCGCCCGCAAAGTGGCGGACCGGGTGATCTTCATGGATCAGGGCAAGATCATCGAAGACTGCAAGAAAGAGGAGTTCTTCGGCGATATCAGCGCCCGCGCCGAACGGACACAGCACTTCCTCGCCAAGATTCTGCAGCACTAAGAAGAGCACCGCTCCCCCCTGCAGGAGCTGGCTTGCCAGCGAAGAGGCCCTTCCATTCGACATCATTGTTGTCTGAAAGGACGCCTTCGCCAGCAAGCCGGCTCCTACAAAAGCGAAAGCGGTCTGTCTGACACTCCGCGTCGTCTGCCTCGCCAGCAAGCCGGTTCCTACAGGGGCCGGTGGTGGCTAACGATCAAGTGTTGTGGTTGACCCAAGGCATCTGTGATGAAATGCGACCCCACTCTTTACCGCGCCGCGCCGCCATCACTCGTCGTGAAACCTCGTCTGATTCGCCACCTGTTCCTGCCGCCGCTGGTCATCGCCTTGATGATCGGATTGGGTTACCTCGGCTTCTGGATCAGCGAGCACTATGGGATACGCAGCCTCAGCGAGAATGGCCAGCGTCAGCTGGAACTGCACGCCCGCGCCGTCGAGAGCGAGATCAGCAAGTACACCTACCTGCCCAGCCTGCTGGAACTCGAATCCAGTGTTTCCAGGCTGCTGGACGACCCGTCACCGGAACACCGGCAGACGGTCAATGAATACCTCGAAGGCCTGAACCGGCGCAGCCGCAGTCGGGCCATCTACGTGATGGACACCACCGGCCGCGTCATGGCCACCAGCAACTGGCGCGACGTCGACAGTTACCTGGGCGAAGACCTGTCCTTTCGCGCCTACTTCCAGAACGCCGTTCGTGGCGAGTCGGGACGCTTCTATGGCATCGGCAGCACCAACGGCGAGCCCGGTTATTACCTGGCCCATGGCCTGGAAGAACGCGGCAAGATCATCGGCGTGGCGGTGGTCAAGGTCCGCCTCGAAGCCATGGAAGAACGTTGGCAGCGGGCACGCCTGGAGGCCTTCGTCAGCGACGAGAATGGCATCATCATTCTGTCCAGCGATCCGGCGCGGCGCCTGAAATCGGTGATACCGCTCAGCGAAGAGACCAAGGAAAAACTGGCCCGCAGCCTGCAGTACTACTGGTTCCCGCTGAACGAACTGCAACCGCTGGCCCGGGAAAAACTGGCTGAAGGCGAGGAAAAACTGACCTTCCCGGCCAACAGCGAGCTGGAGTCCGAAGAAGAAAACATCAGCTACCTGTCGCAAACCCGACCGCTGAGCGACACCCCATGGCATTTCACCCTGCTCACCCCCCTCCAGGATTTGCGGCGTGAAGCGATCAATCAGGGGATTCTGGTGGCAGTGGCGTTTGCCCTGGTGGCGTTCCTGCTGATCGCCTGGAACGAGCGGCGCAAAGTGATCGCCACCCGCCTCGCCGCCCGGGAAGCCTTGCAGGAAGCCAACAATCAACTGGAGCGTCGGATTACCGAACGCACCACCGACCTGCGCGCCAGCAACGAACGGCTCAAGGGCCAGATTCGCGAACGCCGGATGGCCGAAGAGACCTTGCGCCGCGCCCAGGATGAACTGGTGCAGGCCGGCAAACTCGCCGCCATTGGCCAGATGTCCACCAGCATCGCCCATGAACTGAACCAGCCGCTCGCCGCCCTGCGGACCTTGTCCGGCAACACCGTACGGTTTCTCGAGCGCGGTCAGCTGGACGTCGCCAGCACCAACCTCAAGACCATCAACGAACTGATCGACCGCATGGGCCGGATTACCGCCAGCCTGCGCTCCTTCGCCCGACGTGGCGACGACAAAGGCCAGGCCAGCCTCGGCAAGGCTGTCGACGCGGCGTTGCAACTGCTTGGCAGTCGCGTGGAAAGCGCGCACCTGCAATTGCATCGCGATATCGCCGATGTGCAGGTGCAGATCGACCAGACCCGACTGGAACAGATCCTGGTCAACCTGATAGGCAATGCCCTCGATGCGATGCAGGCCCAACCGTTGCCGCAATTGTGGCTCGAAGGCGAGGTGTTCGACGGCAAGTATCGCCTGCGTGTGCGCGATAATGGCCATGGCATCGACGTCGAGACGCGCAAGCATCTGTTCGAACCGTTCTTCACCACCAAACCCGGCGAACAGGGCCTGGGCCTCGGCCTGACGCTGTCGGCGAGCCTGGCCGCGGCCACCGGCGGCCACCTGGGCGTCGAACACCCGGCCAGCGGTGGTACCTCCTTCGTCCTCAGTTTACCGTTGGTAAGCCCCCTTCACGCCGAGCCAATATGAACAACGACCTTAGTGTGCTGATCGTCGAAGACGACCCCCATGTGCTGCTCGGCTGCCAACAGGCGCTGACCCTGGAAGACATTCCCTGCGTGGGCGTGGGCAGCGCCGAAGAAGCACTGGAGCGTGTCGGCAATAACTTTGCCGGGATCGTCATCAGCGACATCCGCCTGCCGGGCATTGACGGCATGGAACTGCTGACCCGGCTCAAGGCCCGTGATCGCAGCCTGCCCGTGGTGCTGATCACCGGTCACGGCGACATCTCCATGGCCGTCGGCGCCATGCAAAAAGGCGCCTACGACTTCATGGAGAAACCCTTCTCTCCCGAACGCCTGGTGGAGGTCGCCCGTCGTGCGCTGGAACAACGCAGCCTGGCGCGGGAAGTCTCGTCGCTTCGCCGGCAACTGGCCGAACGGGACTCCCTGGAAGGCCGCATCATCGGCCGCTCGCCGGCCATGCAGAACCTGCGGGAACTGATCGCCAACGTCGCCGATACCTCGGCCAACGTGTTGATCGAAGGCGAAACCGGTACCGGCAAGGAATTGGTTGCGCGCTGCCTGCATGATTTCAGTCGTCGCCATACCCGACAATTCGTCGCATTGAACTGCGGCGGCCTGCCGGAAAACCTGTTCGAAAGCGAAATATTCGGCCATGAAGCCAACGCGTTTACCGGTGCCGGCAAACGGCGGATCGGCAAGATCGAACACGCCGACGGTGGCACGCTGTTCCTCGACGAAGTGGAAAGCATGCCCCTGCCCTTGCAGATCAAACTGCTGCGGGTGCTGCAGGAACGCACCCTCGAACGTCTCGGTTCGAACCAGAGCGTGGCGGTGGATTGCCGGGTGATCGCGGCGACCAAGTCCGACCTGGACGAATCGAGCAAGGCCGGGGAATTTCGCAGCGACCTGTATTACCGCCTGAACGTGGTGACCCTGGAATTGCCACCGCTGCGCGAGCGCCGTGAAGACATCCTGCAACTGTTCGAACACTTCCTGCAGCAGTCGTCCCTGCGCTTCGACCGCGCGGTGCCGGAGCTGGACAACCAGACCCTGTCGAACCTGATGAGTCACGACTGGCCAGGCAACGTGCGTGAACTGCGCAACGTCGCCGAACGTTTCGCCCTCGGTCTGCCGGCCTTCAAGAAATCCGGCACCAACGGCAACAATCAGGGCCTGGCCTTCGCCGAAGCGGTGGAAGCCTTCGAGCGCAACCTGCTCGGCGACGCCTTGCAACGCAGCGGCGGCAACCTGACCCAGGCCAGCCACGAACTGGGAATGGCCAAGACCACGCTGTTCGACAAGGTCAAGAAGTATGGGTTGAGTCACTGAGGGATCGGGGTGTACACCAATCCTGTGCCCAGCGAAATCCAAATGTAGGAGCTGGCTTGCCAGCGAAGGGGCCGGCACATCCAGCATCAATGTCGCCTGACACGCCGCCTTCGCTGGCAAGCCAGCTCCTACAGGTAATCGGGGTGTACACCAATCCTGTACTCGGCGAAGTCCAAATGTAGGAGCTGGCTTGCCAGCGAAGGGGCCGGCACATCCAGCATCAATGTCGCCTGACACGCCGCCTTCGCTGGCAAGCCAGCTCCTACAGGTAATCGGGGTGTACACCAATCCTGTGCCCGGCGAAATCCAACTGTAGGAGCTGGCTTGCCAGCGAAGGGGCCGGCACATCCAGCATCAATGTCGCCTGACACGCCGCCTTCGCTGGCAAGCCAGCTCCTACAGGTAATCGGGGTGTACACCAATCCTGTGCCCGGCGAAATCCAACTGTAGGAGCTGGCTTGCCAGCGAAGGGGCCGGCACATCCAGCATCGATGTCGCCTGACACGCCGCCTTCGCTGGCAAGCCAGCTCCTACAGGTAATCAGGGTGTACACCAATCGTATGCGTCCGGCCAAGTCATCTACCCAGCCTCGCAAGGCCAAGACATGGTGCCCACTTAAAATTTAAGTGGGCACCAGTTCTAGCCTTTTAAGCGGGTATTTCATGCAGCCAACACGCCGTTCCTATTCAAAATCCTTCAAGGCCCAGGTCATTCAAGAGTGTGCCCAGCCCGGCGCTTCTATTGCCAGCATCGCACTCGGCCATAGCCTCAACGCAAACCTCGTCCACAAATGGATTCGGATGCACGCGCAGAAAAGCATCGCGCTGCAACCTCCATTTATTCCGTTACCCATGCAGTTGGGCGGAGCAAGTTCGCAAGCTACATCGTCGAATATCTGCGTTGAGATCCAGCACCCGCGCGGCACCGTCAAAGTGAACTGGCCTACCGAAAATGCTGCTGCCTGCGCGACCTTTCTTCGAGACCTGCTGCGATGATCCGCATCGACTTCATCTGGCTCGCTACCGAGCCGATGGACATGCGAGCGGGCACAGAAACCGCGTTGGCCAGGGTGATCGCGGTGTTCGGTGCGGCGAAGCCGCACTGTGCTTATGTATTTGCCAACCGCCGCGCTACTCGCATAAAAGTTCTGGTACATGACGGCTTCGGTATCTGGCTGGCTGCTCGTCGGTTGAACCAGGGAAAATTCCACTGGCCAAGCATTCGTCATGGAGCTGAAATGCAGTTGGACACCGAGCAACTCCAAGCTCTGGTAGTGGGCCTGCCATGGCAACGTGCGGGTTGCGGCGGCGCGATCACACTGCTTTAACGGCTGCCATTAGCCTATCGGTCTATCGCCGCGAACTGCCTGCTCTGGCAAAATCCGCAGCATGACTTCTTCGCCCAATCTCGACCAAATGTCCTCCGACCAACTGCGTGCCTTGGCAGCGCAGTTGCTGTCGCAAGTCGACACCATGGGCAAGAAGATCAACCGCGACCAAACGGTGATCGAGAAACTGACTCACGAGATCGCGCAGCTCAAGCGATTGAAGTTTGCCAAGCGCAGCGAGCAGATGAATCCCGAGCAGGCCAGCCTGCTCGATGACCTGATCGATACCGATATCGCGGCGATTGAAGCAGAGCTTCAGGCGTTGCAAACATTGCCAGCGGCGACGGAGAAAAAGCAAAAGCCCAAGCGCACTGCATTGCCGGCAGAGTTTCCACGCACGTTGATCCATCACGAACCGGACAATACTCACTGCCAATGCGGCTGCGCACTCAAGCGCATCGGTGAAGATGTCAGCGAAAAGTTGGACTACACGCCCGGCGTATTTACCGTCGAACGCCATATCCGTGGCAAGTGGGTCTGTGATGACTGTGAAACACTGATCCAGGCGCCGGTTCCGGTGCAGGTCATTGATAAGGGCATCCCGACCGCTGGGCTGCTTGCTCACGTCATGATCGCCAAGTTTGCCGACCATCTTCCGCTTTACCGCCAGGAGTCGATTTTCGGACGAGCTGGCTTGGCCATTCCACGTTCAACCTTGGCCCAATGGGTTGGCATGACAGGCGTACAGTTGCAGCCTCTGGTCGATGCGTTGCGTGATGTGGTGCTTGGACAGCAGGTCATCCATGCCGATGAAACACCTGTGCAGATGCTCACGCCGGGTGCGAAGAAAACCCACCGTTCCTATGTTTGGGCCTACGCCACCAGCCAGTTCTCGGACTTGGCGGCGGTCGTTTACGACTTCAGCCCCAGCCGTGCCGGAGAGCATGCCCGCAACTTCCTGCAAGACTGGAAGGGCAAGCTGGTCTGTGATGATTTTGGCGGTTACAAGGCAAGTTTCGAACTTGGCGTTACCGAAATCGGCTGCATGGCCCATGCGCGGCGCAAGTTCTTTGAATTACATGCCACCAACAAGAGCCAGCTCGCCGAGCAGGCGCTGCGCTATATCCAACTGCTGTACGAAATCGAAAGTGAAATCCGCGACCTGGAGCCGGATTTACGACGCCGAGTACGGCAGGAAAAAGCCGTGCCGGTGATGTCTGCGCTGCATGCCTGGATGATCGCCCAGCGTGACCTTGTGCCCGAAGGTTCGGCTATCAGCAGAGCGCTGGATTACAGCCTGAAACGCTGGGCAGCGCTGTCGCGCTACCTCGACGACGGAGCCGTACCCATTGACAACAATTGGGCCGAGAATCAAATCCGGCCATGGGCTCTTGGACGTAAGAACTGGCTCTTTGCAGGGTCGCTACGTAGCGGAAAACGGGCGGCGGCGATCATGAGTAAGATCCAATCTGCGCGGCTCAACGGGCATGATCCGTATGCTTATTTGAAGGACGTTCTTACACGCCTGCCGACGCAGCGGGCGAGCGAGATCGAGCAACTGCTGCCGCATCAGTGGGTGGCGGCAGAAACCACGTAAGCCCTGATGATTTGGGACTTGCAAGGATGGCGCAATTAACGGAGTAGTCAAAACGATGATTTTGGTTGTTGAAGGAATCAGCGCCAGCGGGAAAACGACTTGGTGCGCTAAGCATGGAGGGCAACATGTCATTCCTGAAAACGGCCGTTTTGAAAACGAGCCGGATCGGATAAAAGATCCAGTCGGAGCAGCAACTTTTTGGGCAGAGAGGAACGTGGATCGCTGGCAAAAAGCGTTGGCTATGGAAGACATTTCTTCGTGGGCTTTGTGTGACAGTGACCCTCTCAAGCTCCACTACATTTGGAGCCTTTGGCAGATCGGCGAGACGAGCGAACACAACTGGCGAATAGAGTTGGACGCCACAAGAGAAACAATCGCACAAGGACGTATTGGCTTTGCTGACTGTTACATTGTTGGCCGCATAGATCCTCAGCTCGCGCGAGAGCGAGCCAAAGCAGACACCACCCGCCGACGGAGTGGATTCGAGCTACACGTGCGCCTCCAACAAGCTCTGCTGACCTGGTACTCAGCTATGGATGAAGTGCTTCCCGGCAGAGTGCGATTCGGGTTTCCTTCAGAAATGCCAACCTTGAAAAGCCTTGATGGAAGATATGCGGTGGTGGCCTTTGATCAAATGATCGCATCGCTCCCACGACCTACTCACACCTCTTAGCGAGACGGAGCCTTATATAGCAGTTGGAAGCGGATCGATGTGAGGGCGAAGTAAAGATGTGTTCGCCATCCGCTTACCACCAATCCTGTGCCCGGCGAAATCCAACTGTAGGAGCTGGCTTGCCAGCGAAGGGGCCGGCACATCCAGCATCAATGTCGCCTGACACGCCGCCTTCGCTGGCAAGCCAGCTCCGACAGGGGGGTTACAGGAGGTTCGGCGCTGGCACCGGATCAATCTGCGCCCAATGCGAAGTATCTTCGCGATGGGCCTGCAAGTACGGCAACACCGCCGCCAGCAACGGCGTCTTGAACGCTTCCTGGAAGCGATGGGCCAGCCCCGGAATCAGCTTCAGCTGACTGCCGCGGATATGCGCCGCCAGGTGCACGCCGTGCATGACCGGCAACAGCGGATCGGCCGTGCCATGCACCACCAGCGTCGGCAGTCGCAATTGGTTGAGCAGCGCCACCCGGCTCGGTTCGGCGAGGATCGCCATGATCTGGCGCTTCACGCCTTCGGGGTTGAACGCCCGGTCGTAGGACTGTGCCGCCTGCTGCAACAGCGCCTGTCGATCGTCACTCACTGTCGGGCTGCCCAGCGCTGCCAGCAAATCGGCCTGCTGCTCGAGCGCCACTTCGCGATTCGGCGCCCCCCGGCGCGACAGGAGCTGCACCAACGCCGCACTCGGCGCCGGCAAGCCTTCGGCACCGGAGCTGGTCATGATCAGGGTCAGGCTCTCGACCCGTTGCGGCGCCATGGCCGCCATATGCTGGGCGATCATCCCGCCCATGCTCGCACCCAGCACGTGGAACTGCTCGACGTGCAAGGCATCCATCAGCCCAAAGGCATCGTCAGCCATGTCGGTCAGGGTGTATGGCGCGGCCACCGGCAGACCGAGTTTGTAGCGCAGCACTTCGAACGTCAGGTTGGCATCGACGGGCGTTTGCCGCCAGGTGGACAGACCGACATCGCGATTGTCATACCGGATCACCCGGAAACCCTGTTGACACAGCGCGACCACCACCTCGTCCGGCCAATGAATCAACTGTCCGCCCAGGCCCATGACCAGGAGCAATGCCGGATCCGACGCACGACCGATGCTCTGGTACGCCAGGCTCACCTGCGCCAGATCGGCCCGTTCGGTTGGAACATTCACATCACAACGAGATGCCGCCAGGGATGGCAGGCTAAACAGCGCGGCCAGAAAAATGGCCGCCGATAAGAACAAAGCACGCATGAAAAAACACCAAAACGCAGAACCCCAGTAGAGCGCGAGTCTGATGATATTTGTTCAAGCGCGCTGCCACAGTTGCGTGACAGTTTGATGAATGCCGCTGAATGGTCCGTGCGGTAACTATGTAGTGCCAATGCCCCGCAGGACTCTCCTTAAATGGCTCGCTCAAGGAGCGCAACCGCCGCTCCGCCACTGTGAGCCATATTGCCATGACCGATAGACTGCTCTTGGACCTCGCGCTGCCGAAACCGGCTGACCTGCCCCCCTTCTCTCCTTTGCCGCCATCGCCTGACGAAAACCTTTTTCTGACTGCCTCGGCCCGCTGGCGCGAAAGCAGCCAGGCCTTGCGCGAACTGGCGGCTGCCAGTCCGACAATCCGCGACACCCTCGACCAACTGCTGAAACAATCACTGGACCTGAACGGGCAACACGCCGGCTTGCTCTTCGCCGGCACGGATGAACAGCCGGAAAGTTTTGTCAGCTTTACCCAGGCGTGCGCCTTCGTCCTGCAACACCCGACGCTGGAAACAACGCTTGATCAGCAATGGCGAGTGACCGGCCTGGGGCAAACCCACCCCTTGTTGTCCCTGACACCGCTACAAATGCTCGAACGACTCAAGGCACTCGATCCGGTATTAATCCACGGCGACCGCTGGCGAACCTTTTGGGCCCAGCGCGCTCCCGGTACTGCAATATCGCGACAGGAACGAGTCATTCAGCTTTACCGTAACCACTTCGAGGCAGCCGCCCAACTGGCAGTCGCCCGCAACACCCTCACGCAGGAACAGCTCACATTCCTGCAGTTGCTGATTGACCCACCCATCGGGCCGTTGGCGCTGAACGCGAAGCCCATTCATACCGAGCAAGTGGCGCTGGTGTTAAGCAACAGTGCCAGAATCAAACTCACAGGCGCGTGGGTCATCACTGCCGCAGAGGCAACCAGCGGCTGGCAATTGCTGTACCTGCCCAGCAAGCCCGTCGCCATCCAGGTATTCAATCAACGCAGCGATATGGAAGACTGGCTGTCCAGCCAGGCACTCGTCCCGACCGGTTTACCCAGCGATGACACGCGCTTTGAGTACACCGCAAACACCAGCAACCCGTTGGTCGTGGGCTCGAGCGATCTGTTTGCGGCTCACCTGCAGGCTCAGGTCACTGCCTTACGCCATGGAACCCGCGGCAAGCCCGGACTGGCGGCGCATGGTGCGCAATCCCTGGTCCAGGCCGACCAGGTTGATCGACAACGCAATCACGTCACTTTTTTTGCCTCGCCACCCAGGCTGGAAGCTGCCGGTGACATTGCCGAGACCGATGAAACGTCACTGTTCGGCAACCTGTACGCCGATATCCCCTGGTCCTTGCGCCAGGGGACGGTGAAAAAACAGCGCGATGCGCTCGAAGCACTGGTGGAAGACGTTGGCGAGGGTGAGGGCCTGCAACCGTTCAAAGACTCGCTCAAGGCCCTGGCAAACGCCGAACAAGCCGCCGACACGGCGGCCTCTGACTTGTTGAACCGGTCACGCACACTGGACCTGGACAGGTTCCAGCAGGCATTCACCGCCCTGCACAGCGCGCACAAGACAGGCCTGCATGCCGAAGCCGCACTGCAATTGACCCTCGAGCAACTGGACGACGATGACTGCAGCCTGCTCAAAGCCCTGCTGGATACGCCCGACGATCCCGGCCCGGACAGGGTGGCGGCCAGCCTGACACTATCGCTGACCAGCCAGGAAGGTGAGACCTCCACGGTCACCTCCGAGGCACTCAAAGGCGCGTTTATCATGACCCGGGCGCAGGTGCTCGCCGACCCCGACTCGCCACACAGCGTGCTGCTCTATTGGCCCGGCACGGGGGGTGGCCTGCAACGGTTCGCCAATCGTCGCGAGCTGGAACGCCAGGTGTTCAAGATTCACGATCGCAGCGACGGGCTGTCGGTGCAGCTGAAAAAAATCACCGGCGACGCGCTCCTGTATGGCTTGGAGCAACTGACCGGCGACTTCGAAGTACAGGCCGCCGCAATACGCCAGCGTCACGTCGAATCGGCCGACGCCGTGCAACGTGCCGAACAGCTGGACATCTTGCGTCAAAAATCCCTCGCCACCTTACAGGTCCCGGTACACGCCGCCCGAAGCCTGGCCATCGCCCATCTGCTGGAGCAGGACCAAAGCGCAACCCTCGCCTCCAACCTGCCGGACTGGCTCAGCAAACTGACCGAGGCTGACCGTGCCGGGCTCAAGGACCTGTTCGAGGCGTACATCACGGCGATGCAACGCAGTCACCAACTCATGACAATCGCCCTGGAACCCCGTGACGACTTCACCCGCAAACACCTGCACGCCCGACTAAGCAAAGACTTCTCGACCGAGGGACAATTTGCCGTGCAAGTCGACTTCCCCGACTCGACCACGATTGAAACAGCGTCTGAATCAGGGCCAGGCGGAGTCAGGAAGAATACGGTCATCGTGCCCGGCTCCGCGCGCAGCAAAATGTCGCTCGAAGACCTGGCGCAGCTCAATATCGATAATGTTCATTCGGTGCTGCAGGACTCACTGTCGCAGCGTTTAGTCTTCATGCGGCTGGAGGTCAGCGCGGCGCAGAATAAAGATCGCCTTCGCTTGCTGAACGGAATCGATCTGACTTATCTGCGCAAAGTCTTGCCGGAACTGGATCTGCCCAAGGCTTACGAACAGCTGATCCTCGAAGCGTTCAAGGGGTCAGCCACCGAATCCGTCTTCGTCAAGGAGCATCGCCGGGAAAGTCTTGTCGAACCCTGGCGCCTGATGCTCAAGATTCAGGGTGAATGCGCGCGACTGCAAAAGCACATCAACAGCGACGAATTACAGGTGTTGAACATCGCCATCGATGCCAACACCCCAGAGGCCTGGACCACCGCAGGCAAGCGCGTCGCCATACTGCCGGTTTCCCTGAAAGTGGGTGGCCAGGATACCCCCCGGGAAGGTCCCGTCACCCTGTCGGGCGTGACCTTTATCGAAGAGCAGATCAGCGGAGTCACCCTGCTGTACCTGCCCGACAGCCACGATGGCCAATTCCTGCGCCGCTACGACAGTCTCGAAGCGGCGCGCAAAGGTCTGTACAACTTGTGCGGGAATGACAAGTGGATCGACTACCTGGCCCACAAAACATTGCAAGGTAACGTCAGGGCGCATGTCAGTCGCATCAACCAGGCCGTGGAGAAAAACTTCGATGGCATGATCGAGGTCGGGACACGCTGGCCGACGACCACCTCGCTGGCCGACCACCTGCTCGATGCTCATATGGGTCGCCTGCTCGAAGCCCATCGCGGCACTTCGCGCTCCAACGACGACCTGTACTTGGAACGGTACACATTGAAAGGCCCGCGCGCCTTCAACTACATAAAAATGGCGGTGGGCATGCTGCCCTTCATTGGCAGCGCCATTGCCCTCTACGATGCCTGGACCAGCGCGAATCAGGCGGTGGCCGCCTTTTTGCGCGGCGAGGTTGGGGATGGCGTGGCGGAACTGGGATCGGTGCTGTTGTCGCTGATCGACGCCGCCATGGATCTGCTGCCTGGTGAAGTAGCCTTCTCGGTCGGCACCAGGGCGGCGCGCTCACTGGCGCGCGCTCGCCAGCTTCACAGGCTGGTCAGACATACGGCGGCGCTGCATGGCGTCTCGCAGCGCCAGGCCCGACACGTGCTGGCACGCTTCGCCGGTTACGAATTTGAACAACCGCTCTCGCTTGCCGGTTTGCAACCCGCCACTCACGGCCTCTACCGTGGCATTTTCCGACATGCCGAGGGTGACTTCATCGAACGCCAGGGACGCCTCTTCCAGGTCGAACTTAGCCAGGATTCACGCAACTGGCGATTGTCCGGTAACGCCCAAAAAACCTACAAACAGCCGATTGCCCTGGACGAAACGGGTCATTGGGACACCTGGTACGGTGTTTATGGGACGACTTTCGAAGGCGGCGGGCTCGGTGGCGGCCAAAGGCTTGGGCATTTAGCCGATGCGCTCGATCCGATCTGGCCATTGGCTATTCGTCAGCGGTTGCCACGCTTTTGGCGTGATCGGGCTTATCGTCGAGAGGGTCAGTTGGAAGACATAACTAATGAAATTGCCGATCGATACAACATACAGCGATTGCAAACAACAGCGGCGCTCGATAAATACGAAAAAATTCGGAAACTCTATAAGCTTGATCCTCAAGAGAACGCCGATACACCACAACCTGATACCGAACTCAGTTCACTGAGCAAAGCTGAGCAAGCACATTTTTCCCAACTTGTGGAGACTGCCGATACTGCGTGCGCCAACGATATCGATTTGGTCATTCCGCGATACGAGGCATTGGAGGAATTGAAGAGCCTGGCCAGACGCGATAACGCAGCCGACGTGCGTGTGCGAAGCGAGTGCGCCTGGGTGCTGGCTGACCGCTGCACTCTGCGCTACCACTTTGTCGGTCAACGAATTGATCTATTGGTGGAGCAGGCTGATGACCTCTTGCGGGAGTTGGACACGGTGCCGTCAGGGAGCCTTGATCAATTTCTGAGCATTCTGGAGAAAGTGCGCACATTACGTGTAAAAATCGTGAGCGAACTGGATAAGTCAGAGGAACTGATAAACCAGTCGGATCGATGGTTCCGTAAAATCACCCCCCCCAAAAAACACGGGACAAACAAGACACCTGACGAAATAAGATACGCAGAACTGAAAGAAAAAGTTGAATCATTGAATCAAACCAACACTGTCACCGTGCTGACTGTGAAAATTGGCCATCTATTGGAAATGGTCAAGCGTGTTGACGCTACCACCGATACGTCCTGGCTCGAGTTGCAACGACAAACAAGGAATTTGCGCGTCCAAATGGATCAGGCCGTGTTAATGCATCATGACCTGTCGAAAACCGTCGTTACCCGAGACGAGCGTAATAAGATACTCCAGGAATGTTTTGACGTTTACACGCAATTCCGTCGCGGCTTGCGAGCCTGGACCGCCAGTTATCCTCAGCATTTCCATGTGGAATGGGTTGAACCGCTGCTGATGAGTATCAATAAGTTGACCGAGCGAGCCCGCAAAGGCGTCGGCGGGACTCCAGTCGTGAAACCGGTAGGGAAAATCAACAAAAAAGTCTTCATCACCGAAGACGATCAATTGCTTATCGGGACTGAGAGGCTGGAGAAAACGACCCAAGCACGACAATACGTCCTGACCGGACCGCGTGGAACCGAGGTCGTCTGGGAGCAAGGCAGCAACGGCAAGTTCCGCCTGTTGAACCCGCCAACTCAGGCACCGGCACCGATTCAAACGGATCTCGCAACGTTGGTTTCCGATGCCCGGAAACGCCTGGACAACCTACCGGCACATCAAACCCAAGTCCAGGCCTATGCCAGGCAGAACACGCTCCCTGTCGACCTGGAGCACATGATGGTATTCGAAGCGGACACATTGACCGGTAGCGCCCGGCGCATCGAAACGACGGACGCTACAAATCCGATCATTCAAGAACTGCTCGACAAGGCTACGGAACTCAGGACTATTGGACGACAAATGCGCACCTCCCAGGCGCTGGCCAGTAAAAAACCTACCGATGGCATGTTGGACGATCTCATTGGCCAGAACGCCGCGGAAATCCGCAAAACCAGACCGCTGAAAAACCTCGGAAAGCGCAAGAACGGGCGAAGCGATCATATGCAGGAATACGAAGTATGGAACACCACAATCATGCCAAACGAACTGCTTTGGTATGCCCACTTCCACTACTCCAGCGCAAAACCAGTGATGCGAAATTTCGAAAAAGCCCACTTGAAATTGCCTGAACATCGGTTTCTGACCCATGCTGACGACGCCGACCTGCCCTATGCCGATATTGGTCAACGATCACCCGTCGTTGTGCACTTCGAAGAGATTTGAGCCCGAGGGGGGCGGGCTGCCCGCCTCCCGGTTCTACCGCGTGTTCGCTGAAACAAAGAAGCCGTTGAGCCAACAGGTTCAACGGCTTTTCGTGTGACCGGATCAGCTTCAGCTATTTACGCCAACTGACTGCGCAACTGCCGAGCCGCCGCCACCATGTTCACCAGCGCCGCCTCGGTCTCCGGCCACGCCCGGGTTTTCAACCCGCAGTCCGGGTTGACCCACAGCCGCTCGGCCGGAACCCGCTGCACCGCCTTGCTCATCAACTTGACCATTTCGGCCGTGTCCGGCACCCGTGGCGAGTGGATGTCGTAGACGCCCGGGCCGATGTCGTTCGGGTAGTCGAAAGCTTTGAAGGCCTCGAGCAACTCCATGTCCGAACGCGAGGTTTCGATGGTGATCACGTCGGCGTCCATGGCCGCGATGGACTCGATCACGTCGTTGAATTCGCTGTAGCACATGTGGGTGTGGATCTGGGTTTCGTCCCGTACGCCGGACGCGGTCAGGCGAAAGGCTTCCACTGCCCAGTCCAGATATTCCTGCCATTGCGCCCGACGCAGCGGCAGGCCTTCGCGGAACGCGGCTTCGTCGATCTGCACGATCTTGATGCCGGCGGCTTCCAGGTCCAGCACTTCATCGCGCAGGGCCAGCGCCAGTTGTTGCGCCTGGATTTTGCGCGAGACGTCTTCGCGGGGGAACGACCACATCAGCATGGTCACGGGACCGGTGAGCATGCCTTTCATGACCTTGTCGGTCAGGCTCTGGGCATAGGTGATCCAGTCAACGGTCATGGCGGTCGGGCGGCTCAGGTCGCCATAGATGATCGCCGGTTTGACGCAGCGCGAACCGTAGCTCTGGACCCAGCCGAAACGGGTGAAGGCATAACCATCCAGCTGTTCGGCGAAGTACTCGACCATGTCGTTGCGCTCGGCTTCACCGTGTACCAGCACGTCCAGGCCCAGGCGCTCCTGGACTTGCACGGCATGGCGGATTTCGCTGTGCATGGCATCGGTGTAATCGTTGGCCGACAGCTTGCCTTGCTTGAAGGCCTGGCGTGCCAGGCGGATCGAAGCGGTCTGCGGGAACGAGCCAATGGTGGTCGTCGGGAACGCCGGCAGTTTCAGCCGGGCACGCTGTTGCTCAATGCGCTTGGCGAACGGCGAATGGCGTTGACTGTCCGCGGTGCCGATGGCATTGATGCGGGCCTGCACTTCGGCTTTGTGAATACGTGGCGACTCGGCACGACTGGCCTGGATCGCACGACTTTCGGCCAAGGCGGCTTGTACCTTGGGCGCTTGCGGATCGTTGAGGGCGTCGCGCAGTACGGCGATTTCCCCGCATTTCTGCACCGCGAACGCCAGCCAGCTTTTCAACTCCGGATCAAGTTTGTCTTCACGCTCCAGATCCACGGGACTGTGCAGCAGCGAGCAGGAACTGCTGACCCACAGGTTGTCGCCAAAACGTTCCTGGGCAAATTGCAGTTGCGCCAGTACGGGCTCCAGCTCACAACGCCAGACGTTGCGTCCATTGACCAGGCCCACCGAGAGAACCTTGTAGGTCGGCAGGCGATCGAGCACGTGCAGCAGTTGGTCGGGGGCACGCACCGCATCGATGTGCAGGCCTTGCACCGGCAGGCCAACTGCCAGGCCGAGGTTGTCTTGCAGACCGCTGAAGTAGGTCGCCAGCAGTTTTTTCAGCGGAGAGTACTGAAGGATGTGATAGGCGCGCTCGAAGGCGTTTTTCCAGTCCTGCGGCAGATCGAGGGTCAGGATCGGTTCATCGATCTGCACCCATTCCACCCCTTGTTCAGCGAGACGACCGAGGATTTCGTTGTAGACCGGCAGCAGGCGTTCCAGCAGGTCGAGTTTGTCGAAATCGTCGCCTTTAGCCTTGCCCAGCCACAGGTAAGTCAGCGGGCCGATGATCACCGGCTTGACGTTGTGGCCCAGGGCCTTGGCTTCATCGACTTCATCGAACAGCTGTTCCCAGCTCAGTTTGAACGACTGATCAGCGCTGAACTCCGGGACCAGATAGTGGTAGTTGGTGTCGAACCACTTGGTCAGTTCCTGGGCGTATTGCGCTGTGACATGTTCGCCACCGCAGCAGCTCGCGGTAGCGCCACGGGCCATGGCGAACAGGGTGTCGAGCGTCGGCAGGCCGTCTTGATCCTTGACGCTGTCGAAACGCTCGGGAATCACCCCGAAGGTCAGGGAGTGTGTGAGGACCTGGTCGTACCAGGCAAAGTCGCCCACCGGCAGCAGGTCGATGCCGGCGTCTTTCTGCACTTGCCAGTGGTTGGCGCGCAGCTGGCGACCGACGCTTTTCAACGCGTCCTGGTCAAGATCGCCCTTCCAGTAGGCTTCGAGGGCTTTTTTCAGTTCGCGGTCTGCGCCAATGCGGGGGAAACCCAGTGTGTGTGCCAAGGCCATGTTGAAAATTCTCTCGGTAAAAGATGCGGTAAAACATGGAGCTATTGTCGACAGCTAACCCAACATGAGACAAACTCAACCTTTTCGTGTTGATCACAAGTTTTCCTCATGGAGCCCCCGGTGCTTGAAATCCGCCACCTGAAGACCCTGCACGCCTTGCGCGAAGCTGACAGCCTGGTCGATGCCGCCGATCGGCTGCACCTGACCCAGTCGGCCCTGTCCCACCAGTTCAAGGAGCTGGAGGAGCGCATGGGTATGCCGCTGTTCGTGCGCAAGACCAAGCCGGTGCGCTTCACCAGCGCCGGATTGCGCCTGCTGCAACTGGCCGATGCCACCCTGCCGCTGCTGCGTGGCGCCGAGCGCGACATCGCGCGGCTGGCCGGCGGCACTGCGGGCCGCTTGCACATGGCGATCGAGTGTCACAGTTGTTTCCAATGGCTGATGCCGACCATCGACCAGTTCCGCGACGCCTGGCCGGAGGTCGAACTGGACCTGGCCTCGGGCTTCTCCTTCGCCCCGCTGCCAGCCCTGGCCCGTGGCGACCTGGACCTGGTGGTGACCTCCGATCCGCTGGAACTGGCCGGGATCACCTATGTGCCGCTGTTCACCTATGAAGCGATGCTCGCGGTCGCCAACCAGCACCGTCTGGCGGGCAAGGCCTACATCGTCCCGGAAGATCTGCTGACGGAAACGCTGATCACCTACCCGGTGGAGCGTGACCGGCTGGACATCTTCACCCGCTTCCTGGAACCGGCCGACATCGAACCGGCTCAGGTCCGCACCTCGGAACTGACGGTAATGATGATGCAACTGGTGGCCAGCGGACGCGGGGTGTGCGGCATGCCGCATTGGGCGCTGCATGAATACAGCTCACGGGGTTATGTGAAGGCCAAGCGCCTCGGTGAGAAGGGCTTGTTTGCGACCTTGTATGCAGGGATTCGTGCCGACATGCTGGACGCGCCGTACATGCGCGATTTCTTGCTGACGGCCAAGGACACCTCGTTCTCGACCCTGGATGGCGTCAGCGCCGTTCGCTGACCCCCCTGTAGGAGCGAGCTTGCTCGCGATGGACGTTAACGATGACGTGGGCTGCCTGGTTTAACGCGGCGCCCTCACGTCCATCGCGAGCAAGCTCGCTCCTACAAGGGTCTGTGGTGTTCAGATTTCTCCTTCTCGCCCGCCCCCGAACCGCCAGCGGTGCCCGATAGTCCAGGGCATGACTGGCATCCAGCCTTTCAATCCGCAGGTTCAGGCGGTGCGTCGCTGCTCAAGCATCAGCCGCACGGCCAGCGCCGATAGCACGAAGCCCATGAAATAACGCTGTAGCGCCAGCCAGGTCGGGTTGTTGACGAACCAGGAGGCAATACCCGCCGCGAACAGTGCGATAAGCAGATTGACGCAGAAACTGACGCTGATCTGGGTCAGGCCGAGGAGGATGCTCTGGGTAAACACCGAGCCATGTTCAGGCGTGATGAACTGTGGAAACACCGACAGGTAAAACACCGCGATCTTCGGATTCAGAGCGCTGGTCAAAAAGCCCATGGCGATAAGTCTGCGCGACGAGTCCGGCGGCAATTGCTGCGCCTCGAAAGGTGAACGCGCCCCCGGCTTGACCGCCTGCCAGGCCAGCCACATCAGGTACAGCGCGCCGGCCCACTTCAGCACTTCATAAGCCAACGGCACCGCGAGGAACACGGCGGTCAAACCGGCAGCCGCCGCGAACAGGTGCACGAAGAATCCCGCGACCACGCCGAGCAACGAAGTCACTCCGGCCTTGCGCCCCTGGCAGATCGAACGGGAGATCAGGTAGATCATGTTCGGCCCCGGTGTCAGCACCATCAGCAACGCGGCGCCGGCGAAAATCAGCAGGTCTTGAAGCGGGATCATGGCAGTTCCCCGGCGTGAATGATCAGGCGATCGCGGTCAGCGAGGCTCGATAAAACGGCAGGATCAGGTCCCGTGTCAATGGCGCCAGGATGAGATCGCCGTCGGTGGCCGGGTCGATCCAGCACACCTCTTCGATCTCTGCCGCCGGGGATACGGCTGAATCGATAGTCAGCTGAAAGAGTTCGGCCTGGACGACAAAACCCGGCTCGTTGGCGGCCGGTGCCGAAAATTGCCCAAGGTAGGTGGCCTGCGCCGGATCGATGACCAGGCCCAGCTCTTCATCCAGTTCTCGGGCCAGGGCGTGCACCGGTCGCTCATGGGCTTCGATCTTGCCGCCCGGTTGCATGAAGGCTTCGGTACCGCGCTTGCGGACCAGCAGGGTGCGCCCGTCGGGGCCGATCAACAGGGCGGCGGCGATGCGGATGAGGCGGGGCGAGACGCTGGATAGGGTCATGGGGCAGATCTGGCCTTGGTAAAAGGCGCAAGGATCACATGAGGGTGAGTGCCGGGCAACCCATGAACAACACGCCCCCTGTAGGAGCTGGCTTGCCAGCGAAGAGGCCCTTGAGGATTGCAATAGGCTTGAGGCTTGTGCTGGCCTTGAGGTTTACGTTGGCTTTGAGGCCGCCTTCGCTGGCAAGCCAGCTCCTACAGGGGGGGGTCAATGCAGGGCTGGGGCCGCCTTGTCTGCCTCGAGAGTCGCGCCGTTCAGATCCTCAGGTAACTTCACAAAAATGGCGTACTTCGCCCCTTCCATGGCTTCGAAAGCGATCAGCTTTTCCACCAGCGCCCCGTTCAACACCTTGCCGGCGTTGAGCAGCAACATGCCGTTGTCGGCATTGAGGTTGCGCGCCAGGATCATGCCCGCCGCCACGTCCCGGGTGGTCAGCACCTTGACCGAAGGATCGGCCAACGAGACATCGCTCAGGTACGCCGCACAGACCTGGATGAAATCCTCCACCATCCCGGGATCGTAGAGCCGCCCGGCATAGTTACGGATATAGACCAATGCTTCATCGCTGTTCATCTGCCGCTCGAGAATCAGCCCACGCTGCAACTCGATGAAATCCACCGCCAGTTTCAGCAGCCGTGAACCGAACGGAATCGCCTCGCCCTTGAGCCGGTCGGGAAAGCCATTGCCATCCCAACGCTCCTGATGGTGAAGAATCAGCCGCGCCGCATCCTTCATCGGCTCGAGCGTCATCAACAGCGACTCGCTCTGTTTTGGATAGCCGCGGTAGCGTTCCCGATCGTTGTGGTGCAGCAGGTCCGCCGGCGCGGTCATCATGCTGTCGGTCCAGCTCAGCTTGCCGATGTTGTAGAGCGCCGCAGCCATGGTCAGGTCGCGACGGGTGCCTTCGTCCAGGTCATGCCGTTGGCAGTAGACCCGCACCAGCTCGATGATCTGGCGGTTGGTCTGTTTGGCCGGCGCCAACCGCAGGTTGGCCAGCAGCGAGAACACCTCGGTGCTGGTGACGTAGCTGTGCTTGAGTTCTTCGTAGGCCAGGTCGAGCATGTCGGCGGTCTGCTGCAGCTCGGCGGTACGGGCGGCGACGTGTTTCTCGAGGGTGGCATTGAGCAGCTTCAATTGCTGGTTCTGATCCCGCGTCTCCTGCACCAGACGCAAGCGTTCACGCTCGGAGTGCTGGTAGGCCAGGGATTGTCGCAACGTCAGCAGCATCTCCTCATCGTGCCAGGGTTTGCTGATGTAACGATGAATCTGCCCTTCATTGATGGCTTTGATAATGACCGTCGGATCGGCGTAACCGGTCAGCATGATCCGGGTGGTGTCGGGGTAGCGCTGATGGATATGGGCCAGCAGCGTGGCGCCGTCCATATTGGGCATGCGCGCATCGCTCATCACCAGGTCGATGGACTGTTGCGCCATGATCTCCAGGGCCTGGGCACCGCTGGTGGCCAGCAGCACGTCATAGGGTTGGCCGCGCAACAGACGACGCAGGCTGTTGAGGATCGACGCCTCATCATCGACCAGCAACACTTTGGGTTTATCGGTCAATGTCGTGGGGAGTTGCTCTTCCATGGCGTCACCTCGAGTGAAACGGCTGTATCGCAGTCAGGATCCGAACAACCATTCCCTATTGTCGGAGCCCGAGCTTCAGGCTAGATGATTTTGCACGTGATCCGGAAATGATTCGGTTGATTCAGTAGCGCGAAGTGCCGGACAGAGGTCTATGCTCAGCTGACTCGGATCCATAATCTGTACGTTCGGCCAGGTGATCAGGGAAAGGATGCCCCGCTATGGACACACCCCACCGTAAAGCTGCCAGTCCCGGCGCATGTCGATGAATTCATTGCTGGCGCGGACCAACCGGCGAATTCTGATCGTCGACGATACTGCTTCGATTCATGCCGACTTCGCGAAGATTCTCAGTCCGGCCTCGTTCGACGACGACAGTCTGGTCAGCGCCGAAAATGCCCTGTTCGGCACCTCCGCGGCGATTTCACTGCAAAGTTTCCTGCTCGATTCGGCGTTTCAGGGCCTCCAGGCACTGGACAAGGTCGAGACCGCGCTGGCCAACGACCTGCCCTACGCCATGGCCTTCATCGACATGCGCATGCCACCGGGCTGGGACGGGCTGGAGACCATCGAACGGCTGTGGCAGGTCGATCCCAAGCTGCAGGTGGCGCTTTGCACCGCCTATTCCGACTATTCCTGGGAAGACATCGACGAGCGCCTGGAGTTGGGCGATCGCTTGCTGATTCTGAAAAAACCCTTCGATGCCATCGAAATCCGCCAGATGGCGAGCGCATTGACCGCCAAATGGCAGATGACCGAAGACGCGGCATTGAAAATGTCCCTGCTGGAGCAGGCCGTCGAGGAACGCACCCGGGAGCTGTCCGATGCCAATATCATCGTGCAGAACAGCCCGACCATCCTGTATCGGTTGCGGGGCGAGCCGTCGTTTCCGTTGATGTACATCTCCCACAACATCACCAAATACGGGCACATTGCCGCGGCGCTCGTGGCGTCGGCCAACTGGGCCCAGGAGCTGATCCATCCCGACGATCAATCGAAAGTCGACACTGCCATGGCCCGGGTGCTCGACCGCCATGCGGCGGGCGCCTCCATCGAGTTCAGGATGCGCACCGGCAATGGCGCCTGGCGCTGGGTGGAAAACCGCTACATCCCGGTACGCGACAATGAGGGCCGCTTGCTGGAAGTCGAAGGCATCATCATCGACATCACCGAGCGCAAAATGGCCGAGGAGAAAATCGCCCTGCTGGCCCGCACCGACGGGCTGACCGGGCTGGCCAACCGCGCGACGCTGATCGAACGGCTGCACCAGGCGTTCGCTGCCGCGCGACGGGGCGCCGCCACCTTCGCCATGTTTTACCTGGACCTGGATCACTTCAAACGCATCAACGACTCCCTGGGTCACCCGGTGGGCGACCTGTTACTGCAGGAGGTTGCACGCCGAATCAAGGCCTGTGTGCGGGAAAACGATGTGGTCGCACGCCTGGGTGGTGACGAGTTCGCAATCTTGCAACTGGATGTCAGTGACCCGACCCAATCCGCAGGGCTGGCCGCCAAGGTCCGGGATGCGCTGGTGTCGCCCTACTCCCTGGCCGGCAACGATGTGCGGGTCTCGGTCAGCATCGGCATCAGCAGCTACAGCCCGGCCTGCACCAGCGCCGACGGGCTGCTGACCCAGGCCGACATGGCGCTGTATCGCTCCAAGGAAAAGGGGCGCAACCAGTACCACTTCCACTCCGAGGAGATCAATCAGGAGGTGGTCGAGCGCATGGCCATCGCCAGCGACTTGAGAGAAGCCATCGAACGCGAGGAACTGGAACTGCATTACTGGCCGGAAGTGGACCTGAGCAGCGGCAGGATCCTCGGCATGGAAGCACAGGTCCGCTGGAACCACCCGGAACGCGGGCTGCTGGAAGCTTCGGCATTTCTGCCCGCAGCGGAAAAGACCGGCGCCATCGTCGCCCTCGGTCACTGGGTGCTGGATCGTGCGTGCAGGCAAATGCGCCAGTGGCGCGACGCCGGCATGGCACCTCCGGTGATCGCGATCAAACTGTCCCTGGCCCAGCTCAAGAGTGGTCCCGAACTGATCTACGACGTGCTGCGCACCACCGCGCGCTTGGAACTGAGCCCCTGGGACCTGCGCTTCGATGTCACAGAAGCGACGCTGGCCCAGACCAAATGGACCCACAACGATGTGTTGCCACGCCTGCGTGAGCTGGGGGTGAAGATCGCCATCGACGACTTCGGCACCGAGTATTCCTCCTTCGACTACCTCAAGACCTATCAGGTCAATCACCTGAAACTCGCCCAGGCCTTCATCGACACCGCGGCCCGCGACCCGGCATGCGCGAACACCTTGCGCGCCATCATCAACTTCGCCCGGGAGGTAGGGATCGGCATCATTGCCGAGGGCGTCGAAACGCAGGAGCAGCGCAACTCGCTGATGGCCACCGGCTCGCCGATGAACGCCCAGGGCGATTACTTCAGCGAAGCCGTCAGCAGCCAGCAGGCTGCCGAGCTGCTGAAGGCCGGCAGTATCGCGCCCGCGAGCCACGACCTGGGGCCGATGCACGACAACCCGCAACGCGCCACCGGGGACAAAGGATGAAAACCCCTTTCGTGCGAACCAACCGGCGCATTCTGATCATCGACGATACGCCCTCGATCCATGAGGATTTTCGCAAGATCCTTGGCACGCAAAACGAAAATGAACAAAGCCTGGCCGGCACCGAAGAAGCCCTGTTCGGCACCGTGCAGCAAGATCGACTGTCGTTTCAGCTCGACTCGGCCTACCAGGGTTCGGAAGCCCTCGAACAGGTCCAGTGCGCACTGGCCGAAGGTCGACCTTATGCCATGGCCTTCATCGACATGCGCATGCCACCGGGCTGGGATGGCCTGGAGACCATCGAACAGCTGTGGAAGGCCGACCCACACCTGCAAATTGCCTTGTGCACCGCCTATTCCGATTACAGCTGGGAAGACATGGCGGAGCGGCTGGAATTCGGCGACCAGCTGCTGGTGCTGAAAAAACCTTTCGACAGCCTGGAAATCCGGCAGATGGCCAGTGCCCTGACCTGGAAGTGGCAGATGACGCAGGACGCGGCCATTAAAGTCCTGAGCCTGGAGCAAACCATCGAGGCCCGGGTCCTCGAACTGCTCAAGGTTTCGCATCTGTTGCAGTACGACGTCCTGACCGAGCTGCCCAACAGCACGTTGCTCGGTGACCGCTTGAACCAGTCGCTGGCGCTGTCCCGGCGCCATGACAAGCAACTGGCGGTGATGTTTCTGGGGCTCGACCGCTTCAAACGCATCAACAACGCACTGGGCCATCCGGCCGGTGACCAGATGCTCAAGCAGGTCGGGCGCAATCTGGTGGCCTCGGTGCGTGAGTCCGACTCGGTGTTCCGCTACGGTTCGGACGAATTCGTGGTAATCCTCGCCGACATCCGCCACCCCCAGCAGACCACGGTCATCGCCGAAAAACTCCTCAAGGCTATCCGTGCACCCCAGCACATCGCAGGCCACGACCTGAGCGTCACCGCCAGCCTGGGCATCAGCGTCTATCCCGACGACGGCTTCGATGCGATCTCGCTGATCAAGAAAGCCGAAACCGCGATGCGCAACGTCAAGGAAAGCGGCCCGAACGATTTCAGTTTTTTCATCGACGAAATGAACCAGCGCGCCCGGGATCAGCAAAGCATCGAGACGGGCATTCGCCTGGCGCTGGAGCGCAACGAATTTGTCCTGCATTACCAACCCAGACTGGACCTGGGCAGCGGTCAGGTAGTCGGTGCCGAGGCCTTGATCCGCTGGCATAAACCGGGGCATGGCTGCGTCTACCCGTCAGATTTTATCGGCGTGGCCGAAGACAGCGGCCTGATCGTCCCGTTAAGCAAATGGGTGTTGGCCCAGGCCTGTCGACAAGCCTGCTTGTGGCAGGCGGCCGGGCTGCCGAAAATCTGCATGTCGGTCAATGTATCGGCCATCGATTTTCGCCAACGGGACTTTGTCGACGGCATCGAACAGGTACTCAAGGACACCGGTCTGGAGCCGGCCTTGCTCGAACTGGAAATCACCGAAGGCGTGTTGATGCAAAACATCGATGCCACCGTGACCGCCCTGAACCGGATCAAGGCATTGGGGGTGCGACTGGCCATCGATGACTTCGGTACCGGTTATTCCAGCCTGAGTTACTTGCGGCGCTTTCCCGTCGACGTGCTGAAAATCGACCAGTCGTTCATTCGCAGCTTGAGCAGCGACAGCAACGACGCCGCGCTGGTCAGCGCCATCATCAGCCTGGGCCGCAGCCTCAAGCTGACCATCATTGCCGAAGGGGTGGAGACCCTCCAACAGCTGGATTTCCTCAAGGCCCATCAATGCGAGGAAGGCCAGGGCTACTACTTCAGCAAAGCCGTGGAGCCGGACGCATTCGTCCGGTACCTGCAATCGGTGCAGCCCTCTTCCTCCGTCTTCATGTGAACGATGCGCAAAGACACTCAGGCCTCAGGCCAAGGAATCATCAGATGTCGCCCTTCTTTCACCACCTGCTTCTGGTGCCGTTGTTCGGGCTCTGTCTGAGCGCCGGCGCCGCTCCTTTGGATGAACCGCTCAAACCATTGCCGGCGGTGCCCAGGCAGGATCCGCTGCGGGTCGAACTCGGGCGCCAGTTGTTCAACGAACCACGCCTGTCGGTCAACGGCTCGTTATCCTGTTCAAGCTGCCACCGGCTGGAAAAAGGCGGTGCCGACAACCAGGCATTTTCCATCGGTTTCGCCGGTCTTCCGGTGGCGATCAACACCCCCAGCGTATTCAACGCCAGCCTGAATATTCGGCAATTCTGGAACGGTCGAGCCGACACCCTCGAAGCCCAGATCCACGAAGTGGTACAGAGCCCCAGCGAAATGGGGAGCAACTGGGAGCACGTAGTGCAGACGCTGTCCGCCGATTCGGCTTATCAGGCCTCATTTGCCAACGCCTACCCGGACGGCGTGACCATGAACAATGTGCAAAACGCCCTGGCCACCTACGAACGCACGCTGCTCAGCAAAAACTCACGCTTCGACCAATACCTGCTGGGTGATACCGATATTCTTACCCGGGAGGAAAAATACGGTTACCAGCGCTTCAAGGAATACGGCTGCATCGCCTGTCACCAGGGGGTGAACATCGGCGGCAACATGTTCCAGAAGTTCGGGGTGATGGGCGATTACTTTCAGGCTCGGGGCAAGCTTGTGGAATCCGACCTGGGCCGTTATCTGGTGACCCGGGACGAAGAGGATCGCAATGTGTTCAAGGTACCCAGCCTGCGCAACGTCGCCGTGACCGCGCCGTACTTTCACGATGGCTCGGCCAGCACCCTCGAAGACGCGGTAGACGTGATGTTCAAGTTCCAGCTCGGGCGCGTTCCTTCCACCGAGGACAAACACCTGATCATCAAATTCCTCAAGACCCTGACCGGTGAATGGGGAGGCAAACCCTTATGAGGATCTCTCGCCGCCGCAACCTGGCGCTGTTGGGCATCGTCGCCGTGATGCTGGCCTCGACGCTGCTGTTCCTGTACTTCAAATCCAACTCGAACCAGACCACGACCTACGCCGAGTCCCGGGACCTGATCGCGCGGATCAAACAGTTGAATGCCCAGTGGGAAACCGAGATTCTCAAGGCCAGGATCGCCATCAGCCACAACTACGACCCCCTGGTCGCACCGCTGACCGAGATGACTGAGCTGTGGCAACGGTTCGATACGATGGCGTCCAGCCACGGCCGCCACGACTCGCCGACCTGGCGCGCCAGCCATGACGCTTACCAGAAAACCCTCCAGAAAAAGACCCGGCTGGTGGAGCAGTTCAAGTCGCACAACGCCGTGCTGCGCAACTCGCTGGCCTTCCTGCCCACTGCCGAGGACGACATTCAGCAACAGCTGGGGCAGTTGGTGGACGGGGACAAACTGCAACTGCAGAACATCGCCACCGACACCTACGATTTGCTGCTCAGCAGCCTCGAGTTCGCCCAGGTCACCTCCGACGACAAGGCGGCTGACATCCTGCTCGGGCTGAGCAAACTGGCGGTCAATAAAGAGCGTCTGCCTGAACAGTTCCACAGTCCGATCGATATTCTGAGCAACCACATTTCACTGATCCTGCGCGAGCAACCGGTGGTCAATCGATTGCTACAAGACATTGAAGCCATCCCCGTGGCCGAACGCCTGGACGACATCACCAGCCTGTTGAACACGGATCAGCAGCGGGCCGATGCGGTCGACCAGCGCTATCACTTCTACATGCTGGTGTTTTCAGTCCTGCTGGTGCTGTTGCTGGTGTACCTGGCGATTCAGCTGATGCGCAGTTTCACGGTGATCCAGCGCGTCAACAAAGCCCTGCAATCGGCCAACGACGATCTTGAACTGCGGGTGGAAGAACGCACCCGCGAGCTCAAGGACACCCAAAGCGAACTGCTCGACACTGCGCGCCAGGCCGGCATGGCCGAAATCGCCACCAACGTGTTGCACAACGTCGGCAACGTACTCAACAGCGTGAACATTTCCGCCGACCTGGTCTCGCGCAAACTGCGCGCCAGCAAGGCCCAGGGCCTGGGCAAGGCCATGCAGCTGATCAACGGGCATCCAGGCGACCTCGGTACTTTTCTCACCCAGGACGAGAAAGGTAAATTGCTGCCCGGCTATCTCAATCAACTGGTGGACGCGATTGCCCTGGAACAACAAGGCATGACCGAGGAACTGGCGCAGCTGAGCAAAAGTGTCGACCACATCAAGGACATCGTCGCCACCCAGCAATCCTATGCCGGCGCCAACAGCCTGATGGAACCGCTGCACATCAGCGAATTGCTCGAAGACGCCCTGCGCATGAATGCAGGCGCCTTGACCCGGCATCACGTCAAGGTGATCAAGGAGTACAACGAGGTGCCGCAGGTCATGGGCGACAAGCACCGGCTGCTGCTGATCCTGATCAACCTGATCAGCAATGCCAAGTACGCCATGTCCGAGTTGGGCAATCGCCCGCGGCAAATGACCCTTGGGGTAAAAATAGTCGAGGATTCGATCCTGCAAGTCAGCGTCAAGGATGACGGCGAAGGCATCGCCGAGGAGAACATGACGCGCATCTTTGCCCACGGTTTCACCACCCGCAAGGAAGGCCATGGTTTCGGCCTGCACAGCTGTGCCCTGGCTGCCATCGAGATGAACGGCCACCTCTCTGCCCATAGTGACGGCCCGGGCAAAGGCGCGCTGTTCACCTTGCAGATCCCGCTTAAAATCGTTCCGGAGCCTGCATGAGCGAGCGTTCGAACCGGCGTATTCTGCTGATCGACGATACACCGTCCATTCATGTGGATTTTCGCAAGATACTCATGCCAACACCGGCGCCGACCGTCGAACTGGACGAGATGGAAGCAGCGCTGTTCGGCAGTGAAGTCAAAACCGTCGGCGCCCTGTTCGAGCTGGACTCGGCGTACGGCGGGCAGGAGGGGCTCGGAAAGCTCAACTGGGCGCTGCAGGAGAACCGTCCTTACGCCCTGGCGTTTGTCGACATGCGCATGCCCGAGGGCTGGGATGGCGCGCAGACCATTGAATACCTGTGGCAGCAGGACCCGCGCCTGCAGGTGGTGGTCTGCACCGCCTATTCCGACTATTCCTGGGATGAGTTGCTCGATCGCTTGCACGCCCACGACCGCTTGCTGATTCTGAAAAAGCCGTTCGACAATATTGAAGTGCAGCAGATGGCCAGCACCCTGCTGACCAAATGGGACATGACCGAACGGGCCAGCATGCAGGTCGACCACCTGGGGCGGATGGTCAAACGCCGAACCCGGCAGCTCACGGAAACCAGCGTTGAGCTGCAGCGGGAAATCGATGAACGCAAACAGCTTGAATCGCAACTGGTGCAATCGGAAAAACTCGCCTCGCTGGGGCAACTCGCGGCGGGCGTCGCCCATGAAATCAACAATCCCATCGGCTTCATTTCTTCCAACCTTGGCACGCTCGATGGCTACTTCAAGCAGTTGCAGGAAATGCTCGACGCCTATCGGGATGCCGAAGAGGCCATCGGCTCCAGCGAGCTGATCGAGCGCTTGCAACGGCTGCGCGAACAGGTCGAACTGGAGTTCCTGCGCGATGACATTCCGCTGTTGATCAAGGAGTCCAAGGACGGGATCGACCGGGTCAGTCAGATCGTCAAGGACCTCAAGGATTTCTCCCGCGTGGACGCCAATCAGGAATGGCAGTGGGTCAACCTGCAACAGGGCATCGAGTCGACGCTGAACATCGTCGCCAATGAACTCAAGTACAAGGCCGATGTGATCAAGGAGTATCAGGAGCTGCCTGACATCGAGTGCCTGCCTTCGCAGATCAACCAGGTGATCATGAACCTGATCGTCAACGCCTCCCAGGCCATCGGCCCGGAACGCGGCACCCTCACCCTGCGCACCGGGCATGAAGCTGAAAAGGTGTGGATCGAGGTGCAAGACACCGGCTCCGGCATCGCGCCGCAGAGCCTGCAGAAAATCTTCGACCCGTTCTTCACCACCAAGCCGGTGGGCCAGGGGACGGGGCTGGGCTTGTCGCTGTCGTATGGCATCGTGAAGAAGCACCGGGGGCAGATTTCGGTGCGCAGCGAGGTTGGCGCAGGGACCACGTTCAGGATCGAGTTACCCATATACCAAACAAAACCGGCGGCCTGAAACACGACCCGCGAAGAAATCCTTAAGGACGGTGCAAGCCTCGAGGGCCTCTTCGCTGCGGTGCGGCGATCCGACAAGCCGGCTCCTACATGATCACCTGCGTGCCGATGCATTGTGATCAACGCCAAACCCTGTAGGAGCCGGCTTGCCGGCGAAGGCGTCTTCAGATGCGCTGCAAGGCTTGAGGTCGCCTTAACCGTTCAACTACGTGTGCTCATTGTTTAAGGCATCACCCTTTACGACACTCCTGACCACATACCTGGGCCGGTGCTTGGTTTCCATGTAAATCCTGCCGATGTATTCCCCCATGACGCCGATCCCGACCAGTTGCACCCCTCCCAGAAACAGAATCGCCGTGATCAGCGAGGGAAAACCGGGCACTTCATTGCCCATTCTGCGATGAGTTTGGGCCTGATAGAACACCTCGATGGCCTTCTCTTCATTGAAGACTGGAACGATCAATGAAATCTTCATGACTCGCGCCCACGAAACACTACAACCGTGTCGCAAAAGAATCCTTTCCCCAAGTCCTTCATGACACTTTCCTGCCTGCGTTTCGACGACCTCAGGGTAGAACCGGCGCGAGTGCCGGTCTACTGTCACAACTGACAGGTAGGCAAGCGTTTCAGGTCAACGCTCGATCGGGCAATTGAGTGGTGAGCCACTGACCATCGCGCTTCACCAGTGCAGCACCTTGATCCGGGCCGGCTCTTTCATGACGATAAAGCCGTAGTCGCCCAGCAGATAAATCCGGTAGTACTGGTTCTCCAGCAACGGTGTGTAACCCTGATACCCCACCCGGGTTGCGTTGCGTCGATCCCGTTCGGACACCACGTTGGTGATGCCCAGTTTCGGCAGGTTTTCGGCCAACACCAAAAAGTCGATGTTCAGCAGGTAGTGCAACACCGGCATCTGCTTGAACGAGCCCGCAGCCCCCACCAGCCAGTGATCGGAATAGGTCACCGACAGGTAGATGCGCTTGGCCTCGCGCAGTTCTCGACGGGATGCAATGTCGTACGCCATGCTGGATGCCGCGCTGGCAGCGAAGACTTTCTGCACCGTCAGCACCCGGCCATAGGCATACGACAACGACAGCATCGCCAACAGGGGAATCACCAGCAGCAGCGGCAGCCGCTCGTGGATGTGTACCAACGCCAGGTGGCTCAAATAGAACAACAACAGCAACAGGACCGCGAACCCCATCAGCGTCCTGGCCCCTTCATTGAAATCGCGAAAAAACAGCGCCATCCCCGACACCAGCAGCGTCACCACCGGCACCGTCAGCACACAGACCAGGCCGACCAGCAGGTTCTTCACCGGGCTGTCCTGACGCGTCGCGACCTTGAACCCCAGCCGAATCGCGCCGGCCACGGCGCACAGCAGCAATCCGGCGAACACCCAGGCCAATCCGCCATGAAACAGCAGCACGATTTTTTCCAGCACCCGACCGATGTTGATGTGCAGTTGCAGCAGCGGCTCCGCCGCCCAGTTCAGCAGCGACGTGCGATTGTGTTGGGTGAACGGATAAGCACTGACGGCGTAAATCAGACAACCAAGGATCGCCTGAGCCATTTTCCAGCCCAGCACACCGCACCACTGCGGCCAGGCCAGCCGGTCATTGGCGCCTTTGAGTGCCTCGAGGCAACACAGCCCGAGAAACACATTGAAGCTCACCTGGTACAGCCCCAGCGCCAGCGCAACCAGGAAGGACGGCACCAGCCACTGCAGAATGCGCGAGGGGTGACGAAAAGTGATCGCGTAGATCACCGCCACCAGGCTCAAGGTCATGGCGGGGCCGTCGTATTGATAGGACAGGTTTTGCAGGAAGAAGGGGTTGTACCAGAGCGGCAACACCACCAGGCAGCAGGCAAGCGTCGGCTGCGGGTAGTAATGAAAGGTCAGGCGGGTCAGCGCCGCGGCCATGGCCAGCGTGGCAATCAACAGCGGCAACGGAAACAGGTTCGGCGCGCTGCTGCTGAATGTCAGCAGGTTGTAAAACACCTCGGTGAACAATCGGCCCTCCTCCGCCCAGGCCATGCCCGCCGAGAGCGAACGCCAGTTGTCGTCGATATACGGATAGTCGGCGAGAATCAGCGGCAGCACGTACACCAGCAGTGCGAGCAGAAAAAACAGCCAGACCTGACGGCGTCCAAGTTCTTCGCTGACCAGTCGCTTGAACCGGCCCATGCTAAAGCCCGAGCCGGTTTTTGCCGCCGACGATGTCCTTGACCACATAGCGCGGCCGATGCTTGGCTTCGATGTAGATGCGGCCCACGTACTCGCCGAGGATGCCGATGCCGATCAGCTGTACGCCGCCGAGAAACAGGATCGCGGTCATCAACGACGGGTAACCGGGGACGCTGTTGCCGAAGAAAATCTTGTCCAGCACCATGTACACCGCATAGAGCACCGCGAAGATCGAAATGCCGCCACCGATGTAGGTCCACAACCGCAAGGGCACCGTGCTGAAGGAGGTCACGCCTTCGAGCGCCAGGTTCCACAGTTTCCAGCCATTGAACTTGCTGCTTCCCGCCACTCGCCCGGCGCGCTCGTACTCCACGACCACCGTGGTGAACCCGGCCCACGACAGCACGCCCTTCATGAACAACTGATGTTCCGGCAGTGTGCGAATCACATCGACCACCTTGCGGTCCATGAGTCGGAAATCCCCGACGTTTTCTTCGATCCGGGTGTAGGCGATACGGTTGAGCACCTGGTAGAACAGCGCTGCGCTGAGGCGTTTCAGGACGCCGTCGGCGGTGCGATCGCGGCGTTTGGCGAGCACCACATCGGCGCCTTTCTGCCATTGTTCAATCAACCGCGGGATGACGCTGATCGGATCCTGCAGGTCGACATCCATCGGGATCACCGCATCGCCGCTGGCATATTCCAGGCCGGCGAACAGTGCCGGCTCTTTGCCGAAATTACGCGAGAAGTTGATCAGCAATACCTGGTCATCGGCTTGCGCCAGCGCCTTGATCTGCTCGGCCGTGCGGTCGGAACTGCCATCGTTGATGAACACGATCTCGAACTCGACCTGTTCCAGTTGCAACTCACGCCGCACCGCTTGATAAAACAGGTCGATCGCCTGTTCCTCATTGAATACCGGGACGATCAACGAGATTTTCATTGCTCACGCTCGCGAAACACCACGTATTTCGAAAACAGAAAACCCAGCACCAGGCTCAAGGCTGAAAACAGGGCCACTGTCAGCAGACCATGAAACCGCCATACGTCACCGGCATGGCCGACGCCCAGGCTCAGGGCCCCCATGGCTCCCAAGAATAGAAGATAACCGCCGACCGAGGCCTTGGCATCGAAGGTGTACAACGCGTTCATGTAGAAGGAAAACGAGGCGGCAACGCAGAAGGCTGCCAGGTTGCTCATGGCCTGACTGAAGTCGGCTGCCTCACTCAGCAGGAAGAAAATTTGCCAGTGGATCAGCGTATTGGCAACCCCGACCACCGTGTAGCTGGAAAATCCTTTCCACAAGAGCCTCATGGTGCCCCTCCGTTTCACGTCATAAAGCTTTGAACCTGTCTACTGTCAGAAATCACAGGCCCGGCGCTCTTTCGGACCAGCGGTTCCTTGGCCAATGCACGCGGTCTGCTTTTGCAGGAGCTGCCGCAGGCTGCGATCTTTTGATCCTACTGAATGCAAAAAGCCCCGATCTCTCGACCGGGGCTTTTGCATTTCAAGCGTATCGACTACTTATGCAGCCGAACTCACCGCGCCTTGCGACACATTGGTCGGTTGCAGCTTGAACACGTAGAACAATACCGTCAGCAGCACCAGGAACGCAGGTCCCACATAGAGTGCCACGCGGGTGTCCGGGAAGTAGGCCATCAGCCCCACCACCAGCACCAGGAACGCCAGCGCCAGGTAGGAACTGATCGGGAACAGCCACATCTTGTATTTCAGGCCGGCACGTTCGCTGGCGCTCAGGCCTTTGCGGAACTTGAGCTGGGCCAGCAGGATCATCACCCAGGTCCAGATCGCGCCAAAGGTGGCAATCGCGGTGACCCAGACGAAGACTTTCTCCGGCACCAGGTAGTTGAGCAGCACGCCCAGCAGCAAGGCGCCGATCGACAGCAGCAGCGCACGGCGCGGCACGCCGTTGCTGGAGGTGGTAGCAAAACCGGCCGGGGCCTGGCCGTTCTGCGCCAGGCTGTAGAGCATGCGCCCGGTGCTGAAGATGCCGCCGTTGCAGGACGACAGCGCGGCAGTGATCACCACGAAGTTGATGATGCCGGCGGCGGTCTTGATGCCCAGACGCTCGAAGGTCATCACGAACGGGCTGCCCTGGGTGCCGATTTCGTTCCACGGGTAGATCGACAGGATCACGAACAACGCACCGACGTAGAACAGCAGAATCCGCCAGAACACCGAGCCGATTGCGCTGGGAATGGTCTTCTGCGGGTTCTTTGCTTCCCCGGCGGTCAGGCCGATCATCTCGACGCCGAGGTAGGCGAACATCACCATTTGCAGGGACATCAACACGCCTTGCACGCCGTTGGGCATGAAGCCGCCATGGGCCCAGAGATTGGAAATCCCCAGTGCCACGCCGTCGTTGCCGAAGCCGAATGCAATCACGCCGATACCGCCCACCACCATCGCAATGATGGTGACGATCTTGATCAGGGCGAACCAGAACTCGAATTCACCGAAGGCCTTCACCGCGATCAGGTTGATCGAGCCCATGCTGATCAACGCCGCGAGCGCCCAGATCCAGCGCGGCACGTCGGGGAACCAGACGCCCATGTACACCGCCACCGCAGTGATTTCCGCGACGCAGGTCACCAGCCACAGGAACCAGTAGTTCCAGCCGGTGAGGAAGCCCGCCAAGGGGCCGAGGTAGTCTTGGGCATAACGGCTGAAGGAGCCGGCGACCGGGTTGTGCACGGCCATCTCGCCGAGGGCGCGCATGATCACCAGGATCGCCAGACCGCCGATGATGTAGGACAGCATGATGGCCGGGCCGGCCATTTCGATGGCCTTGGCCGAACCGAGGAACAGGCCGACGCCGATACAGGCACCGAGCGCCATCAAGCGAATATGCCGTTCGCCGAGTTCGCGTTTAAGCGGGCCGCCCTGAGCGGTCTCGCCGTGGGGCAGGTGATTGCCGACTGGCATGGGGTACAACCTCGTCTTGTTATTGGATATGACCACCGAGTTCCGAAGCGCTGACCGATAAGCCATTGCTTGCTTGAAACCGGACCTGCTTCGTGGGCAGTACCGTCTTGCAGGACAAAACCTGCAAGATCCGCGGGGCGTGCAGTATAAAAAGCTTCGCGCAGGGGGTTTCACTCTATAAACCACAACATTCAGCGAGAACTCTCGGGGAAATGGCGGTTTGCGGAGGAATATTACCTGGCTAGTGTCGGATTATTCGCCGTAAAAACGGCGCGGATTATTGCACAGCATTGGTGCGTCGTCATGCCAAAATCCAGACGGCATTTCCCCTTCAAGACGTCTGGAACAATACTTCCAGGCTGAAAATACCCCTGTGGCGAGGGAGCTTGCTCCCGCTCGACTGCGCAGCAGGCGCAAATCAGAGGTCCGGTTTTTCAGATAAATTGCGAACAGAGTTGGGGCTGCTGCGCAGCCCAGCGGGAGCAAGCTCCCTCGCCACAGGGCTCCCTCGCCACACATCAAAGTGGATCCATGATATTTGGGTGTCCACAATTTTTTCACCAACGCCAACCACCGTCTAAGCTTCAAGCAAGTCCGATCAATCTGCGGGAATGGATCAGTCGACTATGGGCGCGTTATGGCAAACCGATTCGAGTAAAACTGTGGTTCCGACTGAACGAGTGGATGAAGCGCCTTTACCTGAGAAACCTGGTCGTTCCCGGCACGGCTGGGGAGCGTTCCTGTTGTTGCTGTTGATTATCGCGATCGTCGTGGGGCTGGCGGCCGCCAAGGAAATGCGCACCTCGAAGTTTCAATCCCGGGAAGTCAGCAAATTTGCCTCGTCCCTGAAATATGACGTGCAACCCGGCCCCAGCGACGCCATTCACTACCCCGGCGCCGGGCCTTTCGATCTGCGTCTGGGCTACAGCTCCCTGGATGAGTTCCTGCCACGGCTGCTCAAGCGTGACTACGTCATTGCCTCGCAAACCCGCTTTTCCGAGGCGCTGATGAACTACAGCCAAAAGGGCTTTTTCGTGCCCTATCCCGAGAAAATCCAGGCGGGATTGTCGATCACCGATTGCCGGGCGGCACCGCTTTACCAGTACAAATACCCGCAACAACTTTACTCAAGCTTTGAGACGATCCCGCCGGTGGTGGTCAGCAGTCTGCTGTTCATTGAAAACCGCTTCCTGCTCGACCCTCGCCAGCCCCAGGCCAACCCCGCCGTGGATTGGCCCAGGTTCGGCATGGCGGCATGGTCCCAGGTCGCTAAATTGCTGCACCTGCCGGGCCAGTCGGCGGGGGGCAGTACCCTGGCGACCCAGCTTGAAAAATACCGGCACTCGCCCGATGGCTTGACCGTCTCGGGCGCGGAAAAAATTCGCCAGATGATTTCCGCCAGCGTGCGCGCCTATCAGGCCGGACCGGATACGCTCGTGGCCCGCCAGAATGTGATTCGCGATTACCTCAACAGCGTGCCCCTGTCGGCCGTACCGGGTCACGGTGAAGTGCATGGCATGGCCGAAGGTTTACGCGTCTGGTACGGCGCCGACTTCAATGAGGCTAACGAACGGCTGTCCAGCGCCGCGACAGACCCGAAAAGCATGGCGGAAAAAGGCCTGGCCCTGCGTGAAATGCTGTCGCTGATGATTGCCCAGCGCCGCCCTTCCTATTATTTGACCAAGGGCCATGAAGAACTGGCCGACCTGACCGACAGCCACATTCGCCTGCTGGCCCAGAATGGCGTGATCGATGCGCCCCTCTCGGCAGCGGCATTGGCCAGCAAGGTGACCTACCGCGACTGGCAGACCCAGCCCACGATCCAGCCGATCGAAACCAACAAGGGCATCAGCGTGGCACGCAGTCGCCTGGCCGGCTTGCTCAATCGTCCGCTGTACGACCTCGACCGCCTCGATCTCTCGGCGACCAGCACTTTGCAAGGCGAGCTGCAAACCAGGGCCACCGAGTATCTCAAGCACCTGGCCGACCCGGTCTTCGCGGCACAGATCGGCCTGATCGGCGAACGCCTGCTGACCCCCACCAGTACCACGCAGGTGCGCTATAGCTTCACCCTGTTCGAACTGACCCCGGACGGCTCGCGGGTACGGGTGCAGACCGACAGCACCGACCAGCCGTTCGATATCAATGAAGGCAGTAAGCTGGAACTGGGCTCCACGGCAAAAATGCGCGTGCTCACCACCTATTTGCAGATCATCGCCGAGCTGCACGATAAATACGCAACGATGAGCGTCCCGGAACTGAAGAAAGTCGATGTCCCCGACCAGGACCGTTTAAGCCGCTGGGCCATCGACTATCTAGTGCAGAACAAAGACCGCAACCTGCAAGCCATGCTGGGCGCCGCGCTGGACCGTAAATACTCCGCCAGTCCCGGGGAAGCTTTTTTCACCGGTGGCGGGCTACATACCTTCAATAACTTTCGCAAGGAAGACAACGGTCGCCTCCCGACGCTGCGCGATGCCATACGTGAGTCGATCAACCTGCCGTTCATTCGGCTGATGCGCGATCTGGTGCGCTACACCACTTATTCAGGTCCCAGCAACAGTGCCGAACTGCTCAAGGACGATAGCGACCCGCGGCGTCAGGAATACCTGGCCTCGTTCGCCGACCGTGAGGGCACCTCGTTCCTGCTGAAGTTCTGGAAGAAATACAAGAACAAGGACACCCGGGCGCGACTCGAGACTTTTCTCGACGGCATGCGCCCAACGCCGATTCGCATGGCCGCCGTGCATCGTTATCTATTCCCCCAGGCCAACCAGGAAAGCTTCAACAGCTTCGTGCGCTCGCACCTCACAGGCGCCAAACTCACCGAAAAACTCACCGACGAACGTCTTGAGCGGCTGTACCTGAGTTACGGACCCGGCTCTTATGACCTGCCCGACCAGGGCTTCATTGCCAAGGTGCACCCGCTGGACTTGTGGCTGATCGGCTATCTGTTGAACAACCCCGATGCCAAGTTCAGCCAGGTCGTCAAAGCCAGCCAGTTCGAACGCCAGGAGGTCTACAGCTGGCTGTTCAAAAGCCGGCACAAAGGCGCCCGCGACAGTCGCATCCGCACCATGCTGGAGATCGAGGCGTTCCTCGACATTCACCAGCGCTGGCAGAAAGTCGGCTATCCCTTCGATCACCTGGTGCCGTCACTGGCCACCGCCATCGGCAGCTCGGGCGATCGCCCGGCGGCGTTGGCCGAACTGATCGGCACCATTCTCAACGACGGGGTGCGGATGCCGACACTGCGCATCGACAGCCTGCATTTCGCGGCGGACACCCCGTATGAAACCCGACTGATCAATAATCCGGATGCCGGCAAACGGGTGATGCCGTCCGAAGTGGCCACGGCCATGCGCGAAGCCTTGTCGCAGGTGGTGGATGCCGGCACGGCCAAACGGGTTTCCGGCAGTTTCATCACGCCCGATGGCAAACCATTGGCCATGGGCGGCAAGACCGGTACCGGCGACAACCGTATCCAGGCCATCGGTTCCGGCGGGCGGATTCTCAGCTCGAAATCGATCAACCGCACCGCGACCTTCGTGTTCTACATCGGCGACACCCACTTTGGCACCATGACCGCATTTGTGCCCGGGCGCACGGCAGAAGCCTTCAAGTTCACTTCGGCGTTGCCGGTGCAGGTGCTCAAGGGCATGGCGCCGATCCTCACGCCGTATCTGCAACCGGGGAGCGCTTCACAATGCCACCCAGTGGAGGGCTCGTCCGTGGCGGCAGCCAATCCGGTTACACAACGCTGAATTTACCCGGTAGCAGGTGGTATCCGGTTATTTTTCAGATCCGAATATTCAACGGATTACAGGCTGAAAGCGCCGGTTGAGCGCTGAAATCCAGGCTTTTGTTTTGAGCCCCCACAGGTAGGCTGATCATTCTTAAAACAATCAAGGATGATTGGCATGTCTGACGTCTCCACGCCTGCCCAAAACCCCAACAAGGGCCGGCACTACGAATTCATCAAGAACACCACCAGCGACACCTTCAAATCCGCGACCCTCGGCAGAGGCCTGGCCCTGGCAGCCACGCCATTGAAGATGCAGCCGTGGTACACCACCGCGCCCGCCTCCCTTCATGACAAGCTCAAAGCCGCCAACCTCAAGGCCTGGGGTTCGCAAAACCAGGTCGACAAACTGTTCGAACATCTGCAGGACGTCCATTCGTTTGCCAAGCCGCTGCTCCAGGCGAAGCTCAAGGAGCGCTACGGAGTCGAGCATGACGTCAGCACGACTTACCTGCACCTGTACCTGCCCAAGGATTTGCCCTGGTATACGCTTGACGTGTCGGACGCTGTCACTACCCGGACCGTCTCCCTGCTGGACGCGGCGCTGCACAACTTCGCCACGACCGAAACGGTCCATGCCGACTCGCAGTTCATCACCAAACCCGACCCTCTCGGGCACTTCGATGTCGTTGCGATAAAACCCAAAATGAGCATCGGCCAGTTCCAGGCGCTCTGCCGGGAACTGGACATCGGCGCGCTGTACAAGGCACACCTCGAAAGCTATCTGCTGCCCGGCGAACCGGTGGCCGAAGCCGTCATGAAACTCAAGGTGACTGAAAGCCTGAAAGACGCACTCACCGCCGCCGCGCAATTGGCGTTGACCACCGGGGACCTCCAGTACGACGCCTGCAAGTTGACCCTGGAACTTACGAAGGATGAACCTCAACTGCTGCTCGATGGCAGGCGAATGCTGTGCTGCGACCTTTCGATGATGGAGACCCGTCTGACAGGCATTCTCCTGCTGATTCCTGCGGTGAAGGATAGGCGAGGGATTCAACGGCTCATTGCCTATGTTCCCAATGATCCGGATCACCCGCTCAAGGAATACGACTCGACCGAAGCGTTCATGACAGAACTGACGCGCCAGTTACGCGAAGACAAAGTCGGCGCTTCATCGAAACAGAGCTATCGACAATTCTTCAGTCAGTTCGTCGATCAGCAGCAGCGCGGGCATTTTTTCGGCGGTCTCGATCAACGCCTCGTCACCGTCAGGTGGCATGAGAACAGCGATCCGACGGATCAAAGTCCAACCTGGCGCGAGGACCCTGTGCCCCGCCCCCACCTGCAGTTCCAGCACCTGCCGGTTTCCAGGGATTACTGGACGCACCTGTACCAGCAAAAGCTCAACAAGGTTCTCAACGACGCGCGGGAAATCGCCGTGTCCACCGCCGATACGGACTCCAGGGCGCGCTGGGCCTGGTGGGACAACTTCAAGAAAATCGTCTCGGACATTTTCAATGCGGCCCTGCTGGTCGCCACGCCGTTCGTACCGGGACTGGGCGAACTGATGATGGCCTATACCGTTTATCAACTGACCCATGATGTCATTGAAGGCATCGTCGACCTGGCCGAAGGCCTCGGCCTTGAAGCGGCAGAACAGGTGATCAGCGTGGTAACGGATGTCATTCAACTGGCGGCATTCGGGGCGGGGGCTGAAATAGGCAGCGCGTTCAAGCTCAAACTCTCGCCGCTGGTCGAAGGCATGAAATCCGTCAAGCTGCCCAATGGAAAACAGACGCTGTGGCATCCCGATCTGGCGCCCTACGAACAGAAGAATCTCACCTTGCCGGCTGATTCCAAGCCCAACGAGCTTGGCCTGCATCGAAACGCCAACCAGGACATCCTGCCACTGGAAGGCAAGGTGTATGTCGTCGAGAAAGCCTCGACAGAGCCGACCTCCAGCACGCACCGCATCAAGCACCCCACGCGCCCCACAGCCTACTCGCCCAGGCTGGAACACAATGGCCATGGCGCGTGGGTGCACGAAGTGGAGACGCCGGGCGATTGGCAAGGTGAAACCCTGATGCGCCGCCTCGGACACCGCGTCGATCGCTTTTCGTCCACTGAACTGGAACAGATCCGCATCGGTAGCGGCACAGACGAGGCGGCGCTGCGCCGGATGCACGTCGAAAACACCCCGCCGCCACCGGTGCTCGCCGACACCATCAAGCGCTTCACCGCGTATGACGAGGTCCAGACAGCGAGTGCGAACATTCGGGCGGGGCAACCGATCGATCCAGGTTCTATCTGGTTTGAATCGATCCTTACGGTATTGCCAGGATGGCCTTCCGAACGGGCGCTGAAGGTGTTTGGCGAGGCTGACCTGACAGGGAATTCGCGCCAGTACGGCAACATGAATGCAACGGACGCCAATACACTGAGCATCAGCCTCGCCGATCTCACGTCCGGCAACCTTTTTGAGCGCCTCACGGGCTTTTTAACTGAAACCGAGATGACGGCCTTGCTCGGTCGCGAGGTTCCGCTCGCCGATCGCCCCCAGGCCTTGCGTGATCAACTGGCGGATGCCGTCGATGGACGTCAACGCGAAACCGCCAATTACCTGTACAAGACTGGAGAACAGTCAAGCAAGGCCGAGGTCCGCCTGCTGAAGCAAACGTTCCCGGACATGCCGCTCACCCTGGCCGAGACGCTCTTGACTGACGCCACGGCAGCCGAGCGGCAGATCATGGTCGAGGAAAATCGCCTGCCTCTGCGGATCAAGACCCTGGCCCGGGAAATGAATTTCGAAGCCGACATCGCCCGCGCCTATGACGGTTTTTTTGACGATGAACGGGTGGTGCCGGAGACCGAGCGACTGGCGCTCAACACCCTCAAATTCTATTCCGACAGCTTCGCTGACCTGCGCATCGAGGTGATGGATGGCACCGATGATGGCCCCTTGCGCTGCAGCGTCGGGCCGGCTAATGCCTCTACGGTTCGACGACTGGTCAGGGATGAGCATGGCCAGTACGAAGTGTTCGACGGGACCCACAACAAACTCCATGAAGCCGGCGAATTCTACACATCGATATTGCGCGCCCTTCCGCACGACAAGCGCTCGGCATTGGGTTACCTGCCCGGTCAGGGCAGTCGTCTGAAATTGTGGATCAAAGAGAAATCCGCGCCGGCGGCCGAGCGTAGAGCCGTGATGGCAGAACCGCCTGTTCGCCCGGTTGCCCGTATTGAAACCGAGAATCTGGTACGGCGATGGCCTTGGTTTTCCAGCCCGACGACCCCGCAAGAGCGGGTTAGAAACCTGTACCCGACATTGAGTGAGCAGGAGGCAAAGACCTTCGTTGAGGCCTTGCGCGCCAAAGGTGATCCCGATCAGGCCATTGACCGGCTCAAGGACGAATTCGAGGAATTGCGCGGAACGCTGCAAAAGTGGCGTCAAGATCAACATCCTTCTATGGATAGCTCGGATTTATCGGAGCCAACCAGTAACTTTCGAGACTTTATGGACAATGGCGGACGTCACATTCATGACCGGCTCATTGAATGTTTCCAACGCAAAAGCGAGGCATTCGGCGAACGCAGTATCCATCCGGATAGCGGCTATACGCTGGATTTGTCCAAAGAGTTCCTGGGTCCGAAGCTCGATCGCTGGTGGGCGAGTCTGCGTGAGCAACCCAACATCAAAAAATACCTGGACCAGGTGACCGTGCTGAACGTGGACAACACTCGTTTTTCACCTCGCACCAATGGCCTGTTGAGTGACTTCCCCCACATTCGTCATTTGAGTGCCCGCTACAGCCGCTTGACCGAACTACCGCCCAGTATCGGCAAAATGCGCCTGCTCGAAACCTTGCGCCTGTCAAACAACAGCATCGTATTGACCCCTGAGTCCGCCGGCCAGTTGAGAGACCTCACTCGCCTGGAAACCCTAAGGCTCGACGTCAATCCCTTGATGCACCCGCTGGATGTCGGTCGCATGCCCAGACTGAAAGTGCTGAGCCTGAGCACGACCGGTCTCGACGCTTGGCCGGAGCGCCTGTTCAAGGACGGGGTGAGCGCGAAATCCCGTCCCCGCGGATTTCATCTGGACCTGCGGAGAAGTCCGATCAATACCGTACCCGAGGTCGTGCCTGGCTCCGATCATGCGCTGATCGTGGCTCGCACACGTCTCGATATCAGAACGCTTCACGACGTCGATCGAGTTCGCCTGGGACGCTACCGCGAATCGGTAGGCCTTGCTCCAGAACAAGTCTACGAACCGGCTGCGACCGATGAGATCACCTGGTGGAGGTCGTTGCCGGACGACTCGCAAATCTACAGTTACTCCACCGGGGTCGGAACCTATCGGACCGAGTCCTGGCACGATGTAGCGTCGGAACCCGACTCCGCTGACTTTTTCAGAGTCATCCGCAAGCAGAGAGATAGCCAGGATTACAGGAACCCTGAGTCGCGCAAACAACTTTCCAAGCGGGTCTGGGAGATGATCGAGGCCGCCTCACTGGACACCGAGCTGCGCAAGGAGCTGTTCAAACAGGCCAGGCACCCTGAGACCTGCGCCGATGCCGGGTCACAACTGTTCAATAACATGGGGATGAAAGTATTGGTGTCGAAGGCGCGTGCAGAGTCGACGTCCACCGTGGATCTGGAAACCATGCTTGTCAAACTGGCCAGGAGCGCTGCTCGTCTTGAACGAGTAAACGATAGTGCCAGAGCCGAGATCGGCAGACAGAACGAGAGGCGCCTGCTGGAGACGAGTTTACTTCCTCCCGATGATGTGGAAGTGCACTTGGCGTACGAGACGGGACTGGCCAAGCGGCTGGATTTGCCCTGGCAATCCGAAGCCATGCTCTATCAGACCAGAGCAGACGTAGACACTGCCAAGATCAACACCGCCTACGATACGATTATCAGCCTCGAAGAAGGTGACGGGCTGGTCAACGTGATGATCGATTTATTCGAGAATCCGTTTTGGGATAACCATTTGCGGCGTACTCACCCTGCCGGGTTCGAGGCCAACGATAACCTTTTTGAAATGCGCCAGAATCTGGTCGAAGATCTGCGCTTGGCCCAGGAGGGCCTGGCGAACATTCAGGACGAGGCGGAATTAGCCTCGCGACAAAATGCGCTGAAAGAACTGGCCAGACAGTTGAATCTTCCCGAAAACGAAGTGTTGACCGAGCAGCTTTATGATCGGCTGCTGTCAGACATCAGCCATGAACGAAATGCGTTGGCCAGAAAGCTGACCCGTGAAGCGATGACACGAGCAGGCATCTAAATACCGCAACAGGCTACGGTCGTTAAGGATTGCCCCTTGGCCAGCCCTGAGTGTCATCCACCCAGGGCTGTTTTTTTCATCTGGCACCTTGTTCATCCCACCTCCGAATCCCAGACAACCGTGACATTGCCCGAATAGCTTCGCGAGGCACCGGGATAGAGCATTTCCTGAACCGCCTCGCGGGCGACTTCAAAATGCAGGGTGCCGGGCTTGCGATCCAGGTAATAGCCAGGCTGAAACAGCTCGGAGCCTACCCCATCACGCCGCAACTGACGGCGATTCACCGGCTGCCCCGCCGCATCCGCCAGCCCGGCGGGAAGGGAGACGCGAACTTCCAGCGGCACCGCGTGGCCAGCGGTCGGCTCCCACAGTGCACAGTTATTGCCGCTGTAGTACTGGCATTGCAGGTTCATCTTGAAGCGGCTCGACGCGGAGATATTGAACGTCTGATCACGGAACAAACGTGTGGGTTTGCGACCCTGTGACAGCCAGGTTTGCCAGCCGCCTTGCGGTTCCAATACGACGCGGTTGCCGCCGGGGGGAATGTCGACTTTCAATGTGTGTTCGACAACCAGGGTGAAGGCCAGGGAAATCAAATCATCGTCAGCCACCATGACATCACCCATGTCAAAATCCTGGCCAGGCCCCACGCGGTAGTTCAATACACCACGGTAGGTGCCCGTCGACATTTTGAGCGGGTTGGGCGTCGTCAATTGATAGGAAAACCCTGTGTTTTCGTAAGCAAAACCATAGGATTCATCAATCGTTTTTTGCGCCTGCTTGGAGCAAATGCCCGCGTCAGCCGGAACCCGCCAGAAGAAAGCGTAGTACGTGGAATGACCGTACCCCACACCACCATACTGACAGGGTGATGGCGCGTAGACCCATCCACTCTGCCAGGTCCCTTCCGGAAGAGGTTTTTTGAGTGTGTAGGCAGCGCCGATACCGTTCACCCGCATCCTCACCAGCGCTTCTTCGCCAGTCTCGTCATGGATGACCCTGACATCCCTCCAGGAGGAGGGTACCCGGAACATTGGGCCCTGGCGCTCGCCATGCAGTGCCGGGATAGCCGCCACTGACCGGAAGCGAATCGGCAAGGCGATGCTGAAGACGCCGCTCTCACAATAATTCGGATGATCACCACAGTAGCCGCCCTGGGGTGTTTTATTCTCGAATTCATTGTGCATGGGATTGGTCGGATCAGGTCGGAACAACGCCGTGATCTCCACATTCGCTGCACCTGCCGATACCGCGAAGCCTGCCGATACCAGTGCACACAGGCCCCTCGCCTTACTTGCCAGCTTCATCATTCATACGCTCTTGGTCATTCTGTCCGCTATTCCCATGCAAATCCGTCCACGGGCCCATAAGCTCCTGCTTCAGCTCATTCCCCCGGCGCCCTGGCACTGAACAACAACAGCACATTGCCGCTGTAGTCCCCCGGGCGATAACCGCCCTCCGGTTGCACCGGCGCAATCTCCAGCATCACCCGCTTGCCCACCGCCGCTTCTGCCACCGACAGCACTTCACGGGGGCTCGTGTCATGGCTCAACTCCACACCGTTGAAACTGACCCGCAAGGCAATGTCGTCGCTCGGCCTGCCGTTGGACAGGTAGGGGGCGGCTTCCAGGCGTGCTTCAATCGCGCTGGTGTCATGGCGCACGTCGAAATTCTTGCGCACGCTGCTCAGGGTCGAATTCGAGAGGTTCCAGTTCAGCCGCTGTGGCCGGTGAATCCAGTCCGGTTCGGCCGGGATCACGTAAAACGCGAGGGTCGGGATGATCACTGAGACTTCAAAGGTGTGCTCTTCCCGGGCAGCCCACGTCAAAGAGCCCGTCAATACCGTCATTGCCGTCAGCGCGACGGCGGCGCATTGCTTGATCATGTTCGATACCCGTTGCGTCAATGGAACGCCGGCCTAGCGGCTGGCGATCTTGAGGGCTTTTTTACTGTCGCCTTCGATCAGGATGAAACGGTATTCACGTCCCTTTTCCTTGTCGAAGCCAAAGGCCTTGCCGGCCATGACGTGGTGCTTGGTGGTCGCTGCGCAGTCGTTTTCATTGCTCAATGAGCAGCTTTTGAACTCATCGACGATGACCACTGTGTTGCCGTTATTGCGCAACTCGTAGCGACTGTCGGTTTCATTGATGGCGCTCTCGAAGCGAGCGTTTTTCGGTCGCACGAAGAAGACCGTGCCGAAGCCGGTCATCACGTTGACCCCCGCCGACAGGTTCTTTTTGTAGTCTTCGCGTTCTTCGCTGGAGACAGCGAACTCGTCTTCCTTTTCCGGGACCACCGGCACGAAACGCACACGGAAGTAGCGTTCACGATCCCGCTCGCCCATGTACAACAGCCGGGTGCCCTGCATGCCCTGCGCCGGCACGATCAGCCGGGCCGGGCTGGCCATCACGCCATTGCGCGACGCGCCGTCGGTTGCCGTCTCGACTGGAATTTCCCTGGGGGTCCCGTCGGCGCCGTAGACGATTTCCAGTACGTTGACCTTGACGAACGCCGTGCTGTCGCCACTGTTGAACACCCGTTTCAAGTAAGTGCTTTTATCGGCATCCAGATAGTCGTACACAGTGCCGATATTGATCTGAGGACCGGCCTGTCCCCCAAGGGGATACACACAAAACACACACATCCACAACAGACGCTTCATCGCCCTGAACCTCATGAAAAATAAAAGATGGTCGACCCGGAAGGTCAGAGTTCGGAATCCCAGATCACGGTGACATTGCCGGAATAACTTCGGGAGGCCCCGGGATAGAGCATTTCCTGAACCGCCTCGCGGGCCACTTCGAAATGCAGAGTGCCGGGCTTGCGATTCAGATAAATGCCAGGTTGAAACAATTCGGTGCCAATGCCATCGCGCCGCAGTGGACGACGATTCACCGGTTGCTCCGCCGCATCCACCAGCCCGGCAGGCAACGTGACGCTGACTTCGAGCGGCACCGAGTGGCCGACGGTCGGCTCCCACAACGCACAGTTGTTACCGCTGTAGTACTGGCATTGCAGGTTCATCTTGAAACGGCTCGAGGCGGAGATATAGAACGTCTGATCGCGGAAAAAACGTGTCGCTTTACGCCCCTGTGTCAACCAGGACTGCCACCCGCCTTGCGGTTCCAATATGACTCGATTGCCCCCGGGTGGAATCTCCACCTTCAGGGTGTGTTGTACGTCGAGCACGAAGTCCAGGGTCAGGCTGCTGTCGTCCGGTTGCATCAGTGGCCCCAGATCGAAATCGGCGCCGGGACCGATGGTGTAGGAAATGGCACCGGTGTAGAGCCCGCTCGACATGCCCAAGGGGTTGGGAGTCCGTAGCTCATAGGCAAAGTCGAGGGTATCGAAGGACATGGACGGAATGCTGAAAGCGGCTACCTTGGTGCAGGCCGCCTCCACGGGTGCTTTCCAGAAAAAACGGTAGGAGCTTGGTGTGTACGACCCCACTCCGCTGTACTGACAGGGCGCAGGCGCATAGACCCAGCTATTGCTGGTCCACAGTTTCTGATGGCCTTCGAGTACGTCCGTTACTCCCACCAGATTGGCTGCTGTATCGCTCAGAGTGAATCTGGAGCCAATACCGATGATGCGCACCTCGACGGTTTCCGTTTCCTGGGTCTCCCTATTGGTGACTGTCAGTTGCCGCCAATTGGCCGGAACCTTCAACGGGATACCGTCGCCGGCCACGATGGCGCGAGTGGAATCGAAACGAACCGGCAACTGAATACTGAACATGTTGTTGATAGCGCATTCGCCCGGATAGCTCGCGCAATAACCACTGTTCTGCGTTTTGTTGAGAAATACATTTTTGGCAGGCTGCGAAGGATCCGGCTGGAACAACGCACTGATCTCCCGATTCGCTGCCTGCGCCGAAGACAGACTCAGTGCCATCAACCATCCCAAGCGCCAGGTAGAGTTTTTCACTGGATCATCCCGCCTTCTGTTCAGTGGACGTGGCGTCGGCGAGGGTATCCGGCGTGCAGCGCAGATCACCGATCATCAACACATTGTTTTCACTGCGATGACGACTTGCATCAAGCCGGAACTGGCACAGCAACTGATTGCCCTGGCGCACTTCCAGCGTCGGTGAACCGGCATTCATTTCCATCGAGAAGAACCCGTCGACTTCCGTCACCCCGCGACTGGCGTGGTTGATCACGTGATGGCCCTTGAGCGGTCGCCCCTGCGCATCGACCAGCCGGCCGAGCACGGTCAGGGTTTTCATCACGCGGACCTTGCGGTACTCCACGCCACCCTTGTTCAGGTGATAGCGGGTGCGCGCCGGTTCGATGGTGGCCGCCGGCACGTGGTTGCCCTCGAAGTCGAAACTCACCGAGCTGTTCTGATACGCGGTGATCGGGATGAAGTTGCGCCCCGGCTTCAACGCCGCACTGCCGCCGCTGAAATCATCCGCGCGCAAGGCGATATCATCGATGTCCGATTCCACATCGACGATCAGCCCTGCCCCGCGCACCTCATGCTGACTGGTCAGCATCATTTGCTCGCCGCCGATGGCCAGGGTGCTGTCCAGGTTCAGGCCGCCGGTGTAGTTACCGTTATAGGACGAGCGCTGAACAAACCCGTCGCCATTGATGTGGTCGGTGCGAAAATTTGCCAGGCTGGACAAACCGACGCCGTAAGTGTCGGTGAGCCCAGTCACCGAGACATTTTGCAGCACGTGATCTTTCAGGTCCTTGCGCCAGCCGATCGAGGCGTTGTTGTCGCGACCGCCATCGCGCGCCGTACGCGAGCCGATGCTGCCGGTGATCTGCTGGCCAGGCGCGCCCAGTGCCAGGTTGACGCTCAGGTCGACCCCGCGATTGCGCTCACTGCCACTGCTGAAACTGCCCGGCCGGTCGAACAGCGACAACCGCCAGTTGCCATCGCTGCCGAACAGCGTGGTGCGCTGATTCCAGCCCAGGTCCAGGCCGACGCCTTCGACGTTGCCCTCGCTGTGGGATACCCGGGCGTTGATCGAACTTTTGCTGCTGAGCCGATGGTTCAGCGCCAGGGATGAGTTGCTGGTCTCGCCGACGAAGACATTGCGCTGGCGGATCCGGGTGCCGTCGGGCAGGGTTTCGTAGAGGTTGGTGGTGTCCAGCCAGCTGCGGTTGTGGCTGATCACCACGCTGCCGGCGCCATAGTTATAGAGGCTTTGCAGATCGAGACCGGTGCCATGATCCTGCGTCTGGTACAGGTTGGCGTACAGGCTGATTTGATTGGCCAGGGTCCAGTCGATGGAGCTGCCGTATTGCAGTTTGTCGCGAATCTGCCGTGCCGACAGCCCAAGAATCACCCGCGGGTGCATCAGGTAATTGACCGAGGCGCCTGCCGTGGCACTGCCGCTGGACTGTTGATCCCAGTTACTCAGCAGCTTGCTTTCTTCGCCGGCGAACAGGTTGTAGCGCCAGCGATCGTCGAGGTTGCGCCAGTTGTTGGGCTTGTACACCAGCTCCTGGGTGGTGGAGGTGATCTGGCCGTCTTCGACCAGGCGCACTTCCACTTCGTAGATGCCGCCGGGCAGCGGACGGGTATCGAGGGTCTGCAAACCCGCGGGCACCGACTGGCTGTTGATCAACAGGCCGTCGCGATAGATCTCCACCGAACCCTGGCGATTGGCCGTGACGTAGATCGGGTAGACGCTGGGCATCGGACTGTTGATCGCCAGGCTGTCGGAGCTGCCGTACATGACGCCGACGGCTGTATCGGGGCTGGTGCCAAACGTGCGCGGTTGGCGGGTCAGCCCTTCGGAATTGGGGGTGAAATAGCCCAGGCGCAGGAAGCTGCCTTGCAGTTCGCGCTGGGTGTAAAGCTCATGCACCGCATGATAGAGCTTGTCATCGGGACCGCCGAGGCGGGCCAATTGCATGTTGAAGGTCTGGCTCCAGTTGCCCAGGCTCGCGCTGGCTTCGAGGCCATAACGCCCGCCCAGATCCTGATCCTGGCCGCCATTGAGGTTGAGTTGGTTACGGACCATCAAACCGCTGCTGCCGCCCGCGGGCTGATCGAAGTAACGCTTGGCTTCAACATCGCGTTCAGCGTTTTCGGTGAGGATCGAGACCAACGAGTTTTCCAGGTTGTAGTGCACGGCCAGCACCTGATCCGGACATGAGCCGGTGCAATTGCCCAGCAGTACGCCTGGCTTGAGATAACTCGCCCATTTTTCCCGCTCGGCGGGGCCAAAGCGGTTGTCGCTGGTGTCGGTAAATTCGAGCAGGGTGATGCGATCGTCACGAGACAGCACCACCATGGCCTCGCCCAGCGGCTGTTGATCGAGTTCCACCCGAACAGCCAGAGGCACATCAAAGAAATGCTCCTCGAAATCCGCCGGCAGGCCTTTGGCCTGGGCCAACAGGCTGCGCGGTGTCGTACCGGCGGAAGAAACGGGAGCCGCCACTGCACTGGCACAAAACAACAGCGCAAGCGCAGCCGCGATGGGTGTCATCGGGAACATGAACTCTTACTCTGATTACGAACAGGTTGAAGTCCGGCGGACATACAAAGGTGTATGCCCGCCGGTTAACACCACCGTGGATGATGGCGTTTCAGGCCAGCAGGACGCTTACAGTGCTACGGGTGGAACAGCGTCGAATACCATTGCCACCACACCGGTGTAGTCGCCTGCCGCGGGGGTCGCATTAGTCGAACTGATACGCAGCGCCGCGCGGTAGTTCACATCGGACTCAGCTTCGCCAACTACCTGCTGTGGCGTAGTCGTCAATTCCTTGCCATTGAGTTCTACTTTCAGATCAATGGTGTCCGCGCCGGAAATCAACTTGGGAGCCGTGACAACACTGGCGTGGACAGAGCCGTTGTTGTTGCGAACGTCAAAAAACCCCTTGACCTCGTCCATCTTGCCCGTGCCCGGATTGTGGTCCATGCGCTGATCCTTGGTGACCAGATCAGGATCGACCGGCACCACGTAGAAGCCGTTGGTCGGCACGTGAGCGACGATGCTAATGGAATGAGCGGCTTCACCGGCAGCGAACGCTCCGGAAGAACCCAGTGCCAGAAGTGCCAACGGGGCAGCGATTGCGAATTTCTTGAACATTTTAAATACCTGTTTTCTAGATGGAATCGGTTCATTGAAAGTTCAAAAGTGTCTTCCCTGTCTCGGGTCGTTTTGTTTGAACTTCCAACGCCGGTGCATCTTCACCTTCCCGTTCCGGAAAGTAAGCAGGCAACTTCCTCAGAGGTCGTAGTAAAACCACCTTACAACCCGAAGGAAAAAGATACAAAAAATCAAAATACAAAACAGCGACTGTAAGTTATGCCCTACATACAGATTTACTTAAAAAACCATACAGGGATTTCGCGTAATAGATAGTAGATTTATAAGGAGTTTAGAATAAAAGCTCAACTATTATTAGAGCAATTGCTTTAAGTCATCCAATAACCCTGATTTCACAAAAAAAAAGCCGGCATACAGCGAATTTTTCTGCGCAATGACCCAATTTCAAGCAACCCACCGCTCGTCAACAGAGGCCTGCCTGCGGCAAAAAACGTCTTGCCTTCGCCATAAGATATATCTTAAGTTGTATCTAAACACCAGGAGAGCAAGCAAAAATGAGAGACCATCATTCCCCCCACCGCGACCATAACGACGGCCGCGACGGCTTCGAAAAGCGCCCCGGGCCCGGCCGCGAGCGCGGCGGACGCGGCCCCCGCGTCTTCGCCGCCGGCGATTTGAAATTGCTGCTGCTGGCGCTGATCGCCGAGCAGCCATGCCACGGCTACGACCTGATCCGCCAGATTGAAAACATGTTCGACGGCGCCTACAGCCCCAGCCCCGGCGTCATCTACCCGACCCTGACGTTTCTGGAAGAAAGCGAAATGATTGAGGGCGATGCCGCGGGCGGGAAAAAACGCTACAGCGTGACCGACGCCGGACGCGTTTCCTTGAGTGAGCAAGTGATTGCCCTGGACGGCGTGCGCATGCGCATCGAAGTCAGCAAGCGCTCATTGCGCGGCCATGATCGCCCGGCCGAAATTCACGAAGCCGTGCACAACCTGCGCCATGCCTTGCACATGCATCACGGTCGCTGGAGTCCGGAAGAAATCCTGCGAGTACGCGACCTGCTCAATGACACCGCCAAAGCCATCGTCGACGGCCCCGCCGTTCAAGCCGCCCAGGAGAAAGCCGAATGACCGATGTCGATACCCAAGCCATTCACCGCGTCATGCACGAAATCAAGCGCCGTCGGCTGCAAGTACTGCGGGTGATCGACCTGACCCCGCGCATGCGCCGGATCACCTTGGGCGGCCCTGAGCTGGCAGGCTTTGTCAGCCTTGGCACCGACGATCACGTCAAACTGCTGTTCCCGCAGAACGCGGCGGAACAGGCGACGCTGGACACCCTGGTACTCGGTGCCGGCAAAGACCAAGGCCCGATGCCGGCCATGCGCGACTACACCCCGCGGCGTTATGACCTCGACACACTGGAGCTGGACATTGACTTCGTGCTGCACGGCGACGGTCCGGCCGCGACCTGGGCCGAACAGGCCACACCTGGCCAGTTCCTGCACATCGGCGGGCCACGGGGTTCGATGATCGTGCCCGACATCTTTGACAGCTACCTGCTGATCGGCGACGAGACCGCCCTGCCCGCCATCGCCCGGCGCCTGGAAGGCCTGGCGGCCAACCGGCGGGCACTGGTGATCGTGGAAGTGGAAAACGGCGCCGAGCAACAAACGCTCGAAAGCCCGGCGCAGGTCAATGTGATCTGGGTATTGCGTGAAGGCGGCAGGAACAACCTGCTGGCCACAGTGAAAGAACTGCAGGTGCCCAGTGGCAAGCTGTACGCCTGGGTGGCGACCGAAAGCAAAGTGTCGCGGCAGATTCGCCGGGTGTTGCTGGATGAGCATGGGCTGGACGAGCAGTTCGTCAAAGCGGTTGGCTATTGGCGGCTGGACGACACCGCCGAAGAATAAACCCAATCCCCCTGTAGGAGCTGGCTTGCCAGCGAAGGCGGTGTGTCATTCGGCGCATGTGGTGACTGACCCACCGCTTTCGCCGGCAAGCCGGCTCCTACAGGGTCCCGAGGCGATTCAGGGGTTACGCCGCCACCGATCCAGGCCAATCACCAGCAAGCCAATCCCCACAAATCCCACCAACAACCCACCCGCATTCACGAACACCTGTGGATAACCCAGCTTCTCGACATTAATGAACGGATACGGATAAGCCGCCAGCAGATGCCCACGCAGCAGCGCATAAGCGAAGTACACCAGCGGATAGATCAGCCACAGCGCGATGTGCCTTGGACGCAAGGTGCCTTTGGGCACACAGCACCACCACCAGCCAAGAAACAGCAGCGGCATCACATCATGCATCAACTCATCAGCCAGCAACTGCCAGCCTTCGGGGTGCCATAAATGGCGCAACAACAGGCTGTACGCCAGCCCCACCAGCGCCATACTCGCCGCAATGCCACTGCTCACCCCCGGCTGCAAAAACCAGCGTCGCGCCGCCGACTCGCGGGACGTCAGCTCACACGTCAGCACAGTGGCCACCAGCGTGTTGGTCAGTACGGTGAAATAGCTGAAGAAACTCATCAACCCGCCGAGCAGGCTGGCTTCGATACTCCAGCGCAGGTAAAGAATCAGGTACAGCTGAATGCTCAATCCCGCCCAGCCGAGGAAGGCAGCCACCGCCACAAAGCGACGCCGCGCGGCAGACGGGCGGACCATGTTCAGACCGGACGCTTGGTGCGCATCAACTTCACATACAAGCGTTCGACCTTCTCCCGCGCCCAGGGGGTTTTGCGCAAAAAGGTCAGGCTCGATTTAATGCTCGGGTCGCTCTTGAAGCAGCGGATATCGATGCGCTCGGCCAGCCCCGACCATTCGTAGTGCTCAACCAGGGCATTGAGGATCTGCTCGAGCGTCACGCCGTGCAGTGGGTTGTTATTCTGTTCGGTCATGCCAGGCCTTCGAGCGAAGTAGGAATTGGAAGCCGCGCACCTTAGCCGAGGGCTTCATCCGGGGAAAGCGATCTGTGCGCTGTTCGTTAAATGTAGGTGAACCTGTAGGAGCTGGCTTGCCAGCGAAGGCAATTTCATAGGCGACAACGAAGTTGACCGACACACAGCATTCGCTGGCAAGCCAGCTCCTACAAGGATCTTCGGTGGATATGGGATTTGATATCCGCCGACTGTTACCAATTCCGAAACGCTGCATGTCAGTAAAAGCCCTTTCTCTATTTGTAACAGGACATTATCCTTACACCCGCCAAGCTGAAACGCTTCCGCCGCCCGCTTCATCTCTGCTGCTTTCCGTTCATCCCAGAAAAAGATCAAGAATTTCTTCCCTATGCCTTATTTTCAATCTTCGCGAGATAGCGCTGTCTGCATGACTGTTGCCAGTCGAAAAGCCCTGAACATGATCGGCGGTTTCGCCGTGTTAAACCTCGCGACCTGCGTCCATGCGGCCCCGGCTTTCGACAGTGACTCACCATGGATGCTCGGCGACTGGAATGGCGCGCGCACCGAGCTATCGGCTAAAGGCTACGACTTCAAAGTCGATTACACCGGTGAAATGGGTAGCAACCTGCACGGCGGTTACGACCACGATCGCACCGCTCGCTACAGTGATCAGTTCGGCTTCGGCACTCACCTGGACCTGCAGAAAATCCTCGGTTGGGACGCTGCCGAGTTTCAGCTGACCATCACCGAGCGCAGCGGCAACAACATCAGCAACGACCGGATCAACGATCCACGGGTCGGCGGCTTCACCTCGGCCCAGGAAGTCTGGGGCCGTGGCCAGACCTGGCGCCTGACGCAGATGTGGTATCAGCAGAAATTCTTCGATCAGAAACTCGACATCAAGGTCGGTCGCTTCGGCGAAGGCGAGGACTTCAACAGCTTTCCCTGCGATTTCCAGAACCTGGCGTTCTGTGGCTCCCAGGTCGGTAACTGGGTCGGGGGCATCTGGTACAACTGGCCGGTCAGCCAGTGGGCGATGCGGGTCAAATATCACCTGACGCCGCAGCTCTACGCGCAGATCGGCGCTTACGAGCAAAACCCGTCGAACCTGGATCGCGACAATGGTTTCAAACTCAGCGGCAGTGGCACCCAGGGCGCGATCCTGCCCGTGGAGCTGGTGTGGTCGCCGAAGCTCAATGGCCTGCCGGGTGAATACCGCGCCGGTTACTACTACAGCAACGCCAACGCCACCGATGCCTACAAGGACAGCAATGGCCAGCCGGCGGCCCTGAGTGGCGAGGCTTACCGCAGCGCATCCAGCAAACACGGGGTGTGGCTCGGTGTGCAACAGCAACTGACCAGCCGCGCCAGCGACCACTCCCGCGGCTTGAGCGTGTTCGCCAACGGCACGATGCATGACAAGAAGACCAATGCCATCGACAACTATGTCCAGGCCGGCGTCGTCTACAAAGGCCTGTTCGATGCCCGCGCCCGGGACGATATCGGCTTCGCCGTCGCTCGGGTCCACGTCAACCCGGCCTATCGCAAGAACGCCGAGGCGACTAACCAGGCTCGCGCGGTATCCGATTACAACGACCCGTCGTTCCTGCCGCCGCAAGACACCGAATACAGCGCCGAACTCTATTACGGCGTGCACGTCACGAACTGGCTGACCGTGCGCCCGAATCTGCAATACATCCGCCACCCCGGTGGCGTCGACCGGGTCGATGACGCGCTGATTGGCGGGATCAAGATCCAGTCATCGTTCTAACCAACACCGTAACCCCCTGTAGGAGCTGGCTTGCCAGCGAAGGCGGCGTGTCAGCCGGCGCAGATGTCAACTGACACACCGCAACCCTGTAGGAGCTGGCTTGCCAGCGAAGGCGGCGTGCCAGCCGGCGCAGATGTCAGCTGACACACCGCAACCCTGTAGGAGCTGGCTTGCCAGCGAAGGCGGCGTGCCAGCCGGCGCAGATGTCAGCTGACACACCGCAACCCTGTAGGAGCTGGCTTGCCAGCGAAGGCGGCGCGTCAGCCGGCGCAGATGTCAGCTGACACACCGCAACCCTGTAGGAGCTGGCTTGCCAGCGAAGGCGGCGCGTCAGCCGGCGCAGATGTCAGCTGACACACCGCAACCCTGTAGGAGCTGGCTTGCCAGCGAAGGCGGCGCGTCAGCCGGCGCAGATGTCAGCTGACACACCGCAACCCTGTAGGAGCTGGCTTGCCAGCGAAGGTGGCGTGTCAGCCGGCGCAGATGTCAGCTGACACACCGCTTTCGCTGGCAAGCCAGCTCCTACAGGGGGTCGCATTCCACCGCACCATTTTCATATGAACCCAGCCCGCACGAGATCGTCATCTACAGTGAACTTGCGCGGGACTACTTAAAACGTCACGGAGAACCACACTATGAGCACTGATGGTGCTTTGAGTCGAAGCCGTCTGCTGCCGAGCCTGCTCGGCATCCTGCTTCTGCTAATGGGCCTGGCCATGCTGGCCGGGGGGATCAAGCTGAGCCTGCTCGGCGGCTCGCTGTACTACCTGCTGGCCGGTATCGGCCTGGCACTCACCGGCGTGCTGCTGATTGCCGCGCGCCGCGCTGCGCTGGGCCTGTACGCACTGGTGCTGTTCGCCAGCACGGTGTGGGCCCTGTGGGAAGTCGGCCTCGACTGGTGGCAACTGGTGCCGCGCCTGGCCATGCTGTTTGCACTGGGCATCGTCATGCTGCTGCCGTGGTTCCGTCGTCCGCTGTTGCGCGCAGGCGCCGCGCCGATGGGCACCGGCGCGCTGAGCGTGGCCGTGGTGCTCGCGGGCGCCACTGCGCTGGCCAGCCAATTCACCAACCCCGGTGAAATCAAAGGCCAACTGGACCGCGACAGCGTGCCGGGCATGACCAACACCGCCCCGGCCATGCCGGACGGAGACTGGAATTCCTACGGCCGCAGCGCCCATGGCGACCGTTACTCGCCACTGGCCCAGATCACCCCGCAGAACGTGAACAAACTGGTACCGGCCTGGACCTACCGCACCGGCGACCTGCCAGGGCCGAACGACCCGGGTGAAACCACCGCCGAAAACACCCCGCTGAAAGTCAACGGCATGCTCTACGTGTGCACGCCGCACAGCCAGGTGATCGCCCTGGACCCGGACACCGGCAAGGAAATCTGGCGTTTCGATCCGAAGCTCTCCACCCAGAACGCGCAGAACTTCAAGGGTTGGGCGCACATGACCTGCCGTGGCGTGACCTATCACGATGACGCCGTCTATGCCTCCGAGCAGAGCCCGACCGGCACCGCCAGCACGACGCCCGTCAGCACCGTCTGCCCACGTCGCATCTTCCTGCCGACCGCCGATACGCGCCTGATCGCCCTCGACGCCGACACCGGCAAGATGTGCGAAGACTTCGGCGACAAAGGCCAGGTCGACCTGCGCGCCAACATCGGCGGCTTCACCGCCGGCGGTTACTACTCCACCTCCCCTCCAGCGGTCACCAAAGACCTGGTGGTGATTGGCGGCCACGTCACCGACAACGTCTCCACCGACGAGCCCAGCGGCGTGATCCGCGCGTTCGACGTGCACACCGGCAAGCTGGTGTGGAACTGGGACAGCGGCAACCCGGACGACACCACCCCTATCGCTGCAGACGAGGTCTACACCCGCAACTCACCGAACATGTGGTCCATGTTCGCGGTCGACGAAAAGCTCGGCATGCTTTACCTGCCGATGGGCAACCAGACCCCGGATCAGTTCGGTGGCGATCGTACGCCTGAGTCGGAACTGCATGCCGCGGGCCTCACCGCCCTCGACATCGCGACCGGCCAGGTGCGCTGGCACATGCAGTTCACCCACCATGACCTGTGGGACATGGACGTCGGTGGCCAGCCCACCCTGATGGACCTGAAAACCGCCGACGGCGTGAAGCCGGCAGTTCTGGCATCCACCAAGCAAGGCAGCATCTACGTGCTGGACCGCAGCACCGGCGAACCCATCGTGCCGATCCACGAAGTGCCGGTGCCACAAGGCGCTGTCGAAGGCGATCGCACCTCACCGACCCAGCCGAAATCCGAGCTGAACCTGATGCCGCCGCCGTTGCAAGAGCGCGACATGTGGGGCGTCACCCCGTTCGACCAGTTGATTTGCCGGATCGACTTCAAGTCCATGCGCTACGACGGCCCGTTCACTCCGCCATCGCTGCAAGGCTCGATTGTCTATCCCGGCAACTTCGGCGTGTTCGACTGGGGCGGCATCGCGGTTGACCCGGTGCGCCAGATCGCTTTCGTGAACCCGAGCTACATGGCGTTCAAATCGAAAATGATCCCGGCATCGGAAATCGCCGCCCAAGGCCCGCGCAAGAGCGAAACCGAAGGCGTGCAGCCGAACAAAGGCGCGCCGTACGGCGTGGTCCTCGAAGCGCTGCTGTCGCCCATGGGCCTGCCGTGCCAGGCACCGGCCTGGGGCTACGTGGCCGCGATCGACCTGACCACCAGCAAAACCATCTGGAAGCACAAGAACGGCACCGTGCGCGACAGCTCGCCGGTTCCGATTCCGTTGAGCATGGGCGTACCCAGCCTGGGCGGAACCTTCACTACCGCCGGTGGCGTGGGTTTCCTCAGCGGTACGCTTGACCAGTACTTGCGTGCCTACGACGTGAAAAACGGCAAGCAACTGTGGGAAGGCCGCCTGCCAGCCGGCGCGCAAACCACCCCGATGACCTACACCGGCAAGGACGGCAAGCAATATGTGCTGGTGGTTGCTGGCGGTCATGGTTCGCTGGGCACCAAGCAGGGTGACTATGTGATTGCGTACAAACTGTCCGAGTAAGTTTTAGCGGCAGTCAAATCAAAGGCGACTCCTGCGAGGGAGTCGCCTTTTTTTATGAACGCTATTTTTTGCCACACTGCCGAATAAATGTGGGAGCGGCGGTGCGGCGATCCGACTTGCTCGCGAAAGCGTTGTGTCAGCCAACTCAGATGCGGAATGTTAAACAGCCTTCGTCGGAACGCCGCCCGGAGCAAGCCCGCTCCCACATTTGATCGTGATCGGCTCGAAATAATTTGCGCACGTCCTACAGATTTAGCGGTTACCGGGAAGTATTCCGACAACTTCTATCGGTTGCCGTGTCGGAAGTCGGGAGGATAGGCTTCGGGGTCGCTGCAAATTCAGCGAACGGGTTTGGTCGCCCAGGTTTAGAATGGCGCACTTTTCGTGCTTGCTTCATGGCGAGCTGTGCGTGGGAGGGCTTCGGCCCTGCCGGGTTCCATTCCCTGGTCGACCAACCTGCGTACGGTTCGCCACCCAACTGCTTGGTCGCAGTCGTGGCGAACTCTCTTTCTTCGAATGGAGCTTCACCATGTTCAAACCAACCCCGAATCCCCCCGAAAACGACACCGTCTCCCCCTACGCCGCCGATTCGAACAAACTCAACGAAGCCGCCGAACGCGCCCTCGATCTCCACTTCCCGTCGACCGCCGACATCAAAGCCACCCCACGCACGCCCAGCACCCTGTTCACAGTGGACCCAAAGGCCACGACCGAAACCCTCGTGGTCTATCTGGTCGAGACGCTGGCCTCGGTCGATGTGATGGTCCATCACCTGGTGGATCACCTGGACGGCGGATCGCGCAATGCTCTTCTGGGTATTTCAAATAGCATCATGCTCGCGGAGATCACGGCGAATCGGGTGCTGGATCAGATCGATTCACCTGCATGAGCACGGTGCCAATAACCAGTTTTTGCCGCTTCTGATGTGAAATGGTTTGCTGCCCTTTTGTAGGAGCGAGCTTGCTCGCGATGGTCGTCAACGATGACGCGCCGGGCCTGATGCCCCGCGGCGTTTTCAGGTTTTTCGCGAGCAAGCTCGCTCCTACCAGGAGCAAAACCGAACATCCTGAATTAATAGCGACCATTGAAACCACCCTCCACCTGCCCCATCTAAGACCCATACTCCATTGCGCAGGTGCCCCATGAGCGACCAGCAAGAATTCCCTGAAGACCCCAGCGAATACGCCGACCCGGAGAACGTTGAACATCATTCCACCGGCAAAGGCCTCGCCCTGCCAGGTCAGAACCTGCCGGACAAGGTCTACATCATCCCGATCCACAATCGCCCGTTCTTCCCGGCCCAGGTACTGCCGGTCATCGTCAATGAGGAACCCTGGGCTGAAACCCTGGATCTGGTGAGCAAATCCGATCACCACTGCCTGGCCCTGTTCTACATGGACACGCCCCAGGAAGACCCCCGCCACTTCGATACCTCGGCCTTGCCACTCTATGGCACGCTGGTCAAGGTGCACCACGCCAGCCGCGAAAACGGCAAACTGCAATTCGTCGCGCAGGGCCTGACTCGTGTGCGTCTCAAGACCTGGCTCAAGCACCATCGCCCGCCGTACCTGGTGGAAGTCGAATACCCGCACCAGCCCACCGAGCCGACCGACGAGGTCAAGGCCTACGGCATGGCGCTGATCAACGCGATCAAGGAACTGTTGCCGCTCAACCCGCTGTACAGCGAAGAGCTGAAGAACTACCTCAACCGCTTCAGCCCCAATGACCCGTCGCCACTGACCGACTTCGCCGCTGCGCTCACCTCGGCAACAGGCAGTGAACTGCAGGAAGTGCTCGATTGCGTGCCCATGCTCAAGCGCATGGAAAAAGTCCTGCCGATGCTGCGCAAGGAAGTCGAGGTCGCACGGCTGCAGAAAGAGATTTCCGCCGAAGTTAACCGCAAGATCGGCGAACATCAGCGTGAATTCTTCCTCAAGGAGCAGTTGAAGGTCATTCAGCAAGAGCTGGGGCTGACCAAGGACGACCGCAGCGCCGACATCGAACAGTTCGAGCAGCGCCTGGAAGACAAAGTGTTGCCGGCCCAGGCGCAGAAACGCATCGACGAGGAAATGAACAAGCTGTCGATCCTCGAGACCGGCTCGCCGGAGTACGCGGTGACCCGCAACTACCTCGACTGGGCGACCTCGGTGCCGTGGGGCGTGTACGGCGAGGACAAACTCGACCTCAAGCACGCCCGCAAGGTGCTGGATAAACACCACGCCGGCCTCGACGACATCAAGGATCGCATCCTCGAATTCCTCGCGGTCGGTGCCTATAAGGGCGAGATCAGCGGCTCCATCGTGCTGCTGGTGGGCCCGCCGGGCGTGGGCAAGACCAGCGTCGGCAAATCCATCGCCGAATCCCTGGGCCGGCCGTTCTACCGCTTCAGCCTCGGCGGCATGCGCGACGAAGCGGAGATCAAGGGCCATCGCCGCACCTATATCGGCGCGCAGCCAGGCAAACTCGTCCATGCGTTGAAAGACGTCGAAGTGATGAACCCGGTGATCATGCTCGACGAGATCGACAAGATGGGCCAGAGCTACCAGGGCGACCCGGCCTCGGCGCTGCTGGAAACCCTGGACCCGGAACAGAACGTCGAATTCCTCGACCACTACCTGGACTTGCGTCTGGATTTGTCGAAAGTGCTGTTCATCTGCACCGCCAATACCCTGGATTCGATTCCCGGCCCGTTGCTGGACCGGATGGAAGTCATTCGCCTGTCGGGTTACATCACCGAAGAAAAAATCGCCATTGCCAAGCGCCACCTGTGGCCCAAGCAGCTCGAGAAAGCCGGTGTGTCCAAAGGCAGCCTGGCCATCAGCGACAGCGCGTTGAAAGCCTTGATCGACGGCTACGCCCGTGAAGCCGGGGTGCGGCAGTTGGAAAAACAACTGGGCAAACTGGTGCGCAAGGCCGTGGTCAAGCTGATCGAAGAGCCGAAAGCGGTGATCAAGCTCGGGCCGAAAGACCTGGAAGCCTCCCTCGGCCATCCGGTGTTCCGCAACGAGCAGGTGCTGTCGGGCACGGGTGTCATCACTGGCCTGGCCTGGACCAGCATGGGCGGCGCAACCCTGCCGATCGAAGCGACGCGGATTCACACCTTGAACCGTGGTTTCAAACTCACCGGGCAACTGGGTGACGTGATGAAGGAGTCGGCGGAAATCGCCTACAGCTACGTCAGTTCCAACCTGAAGTCGTTTGGCGGCGATCCGAAGTTCTTCGACGAAGCCTTCGTCCACCTGCACGTTCCTGAAGGCGCCACCCCGAAAGATGGCCCAAGCGCGGGCGTGACCATGGCCAGCGCCCTGCTCTCGCTCGCCCGAAACCAGGCGCCGAAAAAAGGTATCGCCATGACCGGCGAGTTGACACTGACCGGGCATGTATTGCCGATTGGCGGGGTACGCGAGAAGGTCATTGCGGCACGGCGGCAGAAGATTTTCGAATTGATCCTGCCGGAGCCGAACCGTGGTAGTTTTGAAGAACTTCCAGATTATCTGAAGGAAGGGATAACCGTACACTTTGCCAAGCGCTTTGCGGATGTGGCGAAGATTTTGTTCTAAGCCAACAAACGCGACACTGGAATGGCCAGACTATTGTCTGGCCATTTTTTTTCATCGAACAACACCTACAACCTGAAACATATTCATCTACAAACCCGTTAACTCTAACAGTATTCCGGCCTCTTCATTGACGGTACATTAAAGTCTCCAACCATCATTGAAAGAGATAAACCCATGAACATCCAACTCCGTAGAAACCTTGTCGACAACTGCATCAATGATGAAAGAGAATACCGTCGGTGCTGCCAAAATAATTACTTGAACGCCACCGTTCAGGACCGCGGGGCATTCAACTCCGAAGAGTTTTACGTCAGCGTCGGCTCCCGGGAAATTGTGGCTATCTTCAAAGCCGGTGAAAAACACAGCCCTCAAGATCGCGCCTTCGATTTTTATCTACCGAAAACTATCGAAACCGGGGTTTACACACTACCGTCCACCGGTCAATTGATCGAGATCGCTTTTACCGAATTCCTTCCACCTTACGCCACCTACTATGCATTTAAAGGCGTCCTGGATCTATTCGTAAGCGCTGACAAGCGAGAATACTCCGGCTCATTCAATACCTATTTTAAAGACAAACAAAATCGTGAATTTACATCCGAAGGCGCGTTTGCTTTCTCCCTGGAAAACTAAGATACAAGGCGGAAAATTTCGCGACGTTTTCTACCCGGACAAGGCGATAACCGTGGCCATCGGCACCGGCACGTTAGACACCAACTTCGGCAACATCACTAAAGAACATCAAATAAAGCTTGGCTTTACCCTATCCCGAATTGGCGATATTGAAGGTGAGCTCGGCGTCACCGAATAAGAGCCAGATCAGCTTCGATTTTATTCCTCGCACCAGAGCCCGATGCGTGAGCATTTTCTTCCATCCGGCTCTGGTCACAATTTGTCTCATCTTCAGCTATGCTCGCCGTTCGTCGTGAACGCAGGAGCTGCTGACTTATGTCCCCCACCCGCTTGTTGATCCCCCTCGCCTTCGCCTTGCTGGCCGCCTGCGCCACGCAACCTGCACACAACGTGACCGTGGAAAAACAAAGCGCATGCCCGACGAAACTGCACTCTGGGCAAACCCTGACCCTGAGGCTGCCCAGCAACCCGACCACGGGTTATCGCTGGGCCATCCAGGACTCGGCCGGTGGCGTGTTGCGTGCGCTGGGCCCCGAGGTGTACAGCAACCCGGAAGACGCCGGTGTCGTTGGCGCTGCCGGGGTCTCGATCTGGCGCTTCCAGGCCTTCGCCAACGGTACCGGGCGCTTGCGCCTGACGTCCCAGCAGCCCTGGGCGCCGGAAGTGTTGCCGGTGGAAACATTCGACTGCGTCATCTCGGTTAACTGATCGTGGGCTGGCTGATTCTGGCACTGATGGGGGCGGTGACGTTCCTCTACGGCCTCAGCGTGCATGCCGCCTTGCTGTGCCTGTTGGTGAAGCCCTTGCCGGTACTGGCCTTGCTCGGTTGGCTGCACGATGCACCGCCCAGCGAATATCGACGCTGGATCAGCCTTGGATTGATGTTCTCCCTGCTCGGCGATGTGCTGCTGGCGTGGCCGGGGGATTTGTTTGTATTCGGCCTCGGGGCGTTTCTGCTGGCCCACCTGGCGTATCTGAAAGCTTACTTGAGCGATTGCCGGCGGTTGGCGGTATTGCCGCTGATCATCGCTCTGGGCGTCGGCGCGTTGTTGCTGGGGATCTTGATTGCCAATGGGTTGGGTCCACTACTGATCCCGGTGATTGTCTATGGCTTGGCCATCAGCGCCATGCTCTGGCGGGCGCTGGCCCGACTCGGCACCGATGTGCCGAAACGCTCGGCCCTGTTGGCGGCGGCGGGCGCGGTGGCGTTTGTGTTTTCCGACAGCGTGATTGGCATCGACCGCTTTGTCGCGCCGTTCCATGCCGCGCCTTATGTGATTATCCTCAGCTATTGGCTGGGGCAATGGGGAATCACCGCCTCGGCGTTCACCCAGAAACCGCGCTGAACCCTGTGGCGAGGGAGCTTGCTCCCGCTGGGCTGCGAAGCAGCCCCAACACCATTCAATCGAGTTTTATCTGATCCCCCGATTGGCCGGGTCTACGACTGCTGCGCCTGGGCGCGGATCGGCCGGACGGGAGCAAGCTCCCTCGCCACAACAGCACTTCACCGCTAGAACGAGGGCGACACCACCGGTTTATCAGACAACCCGCGCATCCCCACGCCAAGTTGGCTAAAATGCCGGCCTTTTCCACCCAAGCCGCTGGAACCGCCGTGAGCAAAGAACCCGATCGCCTTTTCGCCCAGCCTTTGGCCCAGGTGCCTGACTTCGCCTTCAATGAGGACGTGGTGCGGGTGTTCCCGGACATGATCAAGCGCTCGGTGCCGGGTTATCCGACCATCGTTGAAAACCTCGGCGTGCTTGCCGCACAGTTCGCTCAACCGAACAGCGTGCTCTACGACCTGGGCTCGTCCCTCGGCGCCGTGACCCAGGCCTTGCGCCGCCATGTGCGCACCGACGGTTGCCGGGTGATCGCTGTGGATAACTCCGCGGCCATGGTCGAACGCTGCCGCGAGTATCTCAATGGCCAGGACTCGATGTTCCAGGAGTTGCTGCCCGTCGAAGTGATCGAAGGCGACATCCTCGCCCTGCAGTTCCAGCCAGCCTCGGTGGTGGCGCTGAATTTCACCCTGCAATTCATCGCCCCGGACCAGCGCAGCGCGTTGCTGTCGCGCATCCGCCAGTCACTTTTGCCCGGTGGTGCGCTGATTCTTTCGGAAAAGCTGCGTTTCAACGATCCCGAAGAGCACGCGCTGCTCACCGACCTGCATGTGGCCTTCAAACGCGCCAACGGCTACAGCGAGCTGGAAATCGCCCAGAAGCGCAGCGCCATCGAAAACGTCATGAAGCCCGACAGCCTCGAAGAACACCGCGAGCGCCTGCTGGCGGCCGGGTTCTCGAAAGTCGTGCCATGGTTCCAGTGTCTTAACTTTGCCTCGTTGATTGCCTTGCCATGATCGATCTGTCCCCCCTCGCCCGCCGACTGGCCGGCACTCCCCTGGCTGACTGGGCCAACACCCTGCAGGCGCAACTCGACAAGAAAATGGAAAAGGGTCATGGCGACCTGGAGCGTTGGCAAAGCGCGCTGGACGCCTTGCCGAAGATCCAGCCGAGCGAAGTCGACTTGTTGAACGGCTTGAAGCTGGACACCGAGTGCGACGATGAGACCCGCGCGCAGATGCGCACGGCCTTGATGGGGTTGTCGCCGTGGCGCAAAGGGCCGTTCGATCTGTTCGGCGTGCACGTCGACACCGAATGGCGCTCGGACTGGAAATGGTCGCGGGTCGCGCCACACCTGGATTTGAAGGGCAAACGCATCCTCGATGTCGGCTGCGGGAACGGTTATTACATGTGGCGCATGCTCGGCGCCGGTGCCGACAGCGTGATTGGCGTCGACCCCAACTGGCTGTTCTTCTGCCAGTTCCAGGCGGTGCAGCGCTACCTGTCCGAGCCCAACGCCTGGCACCTGCCGTTTCCCTTTGAGGATCTGCCGGCCAACCTGGAAGGTTTCGACACGGTGTTTTCCATGGGGGTGTTCTACCACCGCCGCTCGCCGATCGAGCACTTGCTGGCGCTGAAGGATTGCCTGGTTAAGGGTGGCGAACTGGTGCTGGAAACACTGGTGATCGAAGGCGATCGGCAGCAGGTGCTGGTACCGGAAGACCGGTACGCGCAGATGCGTAATGTATGGTTCCTGCCGTCGGTGCCGGCGCTGGAGCTGTGGTTGCGGCGTGCCGGGTTCAGCGATGTGAAGTGCGTGGATGTCAGCGTGACCACGGTCGAGGAACAGCGCGGGACGGAGTGGATGAAGTATCAGTCGTTGAGCGACTTCCTTGATCCTGAGGACCACGGCAAGACGATTGAAGGGCTGCCGGCGCCGATGCGGGCGGTGATTGTGGCCCGCAAGTAACCCCAATCTCCTGACCGATGGAGATCACTCTGTAGGAGCTGGCTTGCCAGCGAAAGCGGTAGATCAGTCAACATCATTGTTGAATGTGATGCCGCCTTCGCTGGCAAGCCAGCTCCTACAGGGGTTTGGTGTTCAGTCTGCGGGTTTTGCGCGGCGGGCCTTGAAAAACTCGCTCAGGGCCGCCCCGCATTCCTCCGCCAATACCCCGCCTTCAAACAGCACTCGATGGTTGAGAAACCCTTGGGTAAAAAACTGCCCCTGACTCTGCACAATCCCGGCTTTCGGCTCTAAAGCGCCATACACCACCCGCGCAATCCGCGAATGCACGATCAACCCGGCGCACATGCTGCACGGTTCAAGCGTCACGTAGAGCGTACTGCCCGGCAAACGGTAGTTGCTCGCGGCTTGGGCGGCGGCGCGGATCGCGACCATCTCGGCGTGGGCGCTGGGGTCGTTGCCGCTGATCGGGCAGTTGAAGCCGCGGCCGATGATCTCGCCGTTTTGGACCAGCACCGCGCCCACCGGCACTTCGCCCAGTGCTGCGCCCTGGGCGGCGAGCGTCAGGGCTTCACGCATGAAATCACGATCACGGCTGCGATCGATGATCGCCACGGGACGAATCTGACGCATCACGCCACCTCGATGGCGGCCATAAGGCCGGTTTCCATGTGGTCGATCACATGGCAATGGAACATCCACACCCCCGGATTATCCGCCACCAGCGCCACCTGGGCGCGTTCGTTCTTGCCCAGCAGGTAGGTGTCGGTGAAGTACGGAATCACCTTGTGCCGGTTCGAGGCGATGACCTTGAAGCTCATGCCGTGCAGGTGAATCGGGTGTTGATACTGAGTCATGTTCTTCAGTTCGAAAATGTAGCTCTTGCCCTTTTCGAGTTTGGCAATCGGACGGTCGGCGCAGGTCTTGTCCGTAATGTCCCAGGCCTTGCCATTGATCTGCCACAGGCTCGGCGGCCGGCCGTTGTCGACGTTCACCGACACCGAACCCACCCATTCGAAATTGAAGTTGAGTTTCTCGGCAGTGGCCAGGTCCGGCTCGGCCACCGGGTTGGCGGGCAGCGCCGGAGGCCACGCGGTCGGTGCATCGGTGTTCGCCACCGAGCGCAACGTGCCCAGGCGTACCGGGCCGTTGCGCAGGGATAGTTCCTCACCGGCTGGCGGCGCCTTGATCGCCAGGCAAATGCGCATGCCGGGGCCAAGCCAGTATTCCTTGCCCAGTGGCCGCGGCTCGATGGGATTACCGTCCAGCGCGTAGATCTGCGCTTCGACCCCGGGAATGTTCAGGCGGTAAGTCAGGGTGTTGTCGAGGTTGAGCAGGCGCACGCGGGTGATCTGCCCGGCAGGCAAGTCGATCACCGCTTGCGACACGCCATTGATCGTCGACAGGCGCCCGGCCGTGCCGCCCCGGGCCGCTTCACGAGGAATGCTGAACGCGACAAAGGCGCCCGCTTCATCGACGTGCCAGCTCTTGAGGCTCAAGGTCTTCTCGTACTTGAAACCGGTGGGCTCGCGCTCTTCGATAATCAGTGGGCCAACCAGGCCGCGACCGAGTTCTTCACTGCTGTTCACATGCGGGTGATACCAGTAGCTGCCGGCGTCGGGCACGCGGAATTTGTAGTCGAAGTATTCACCCGGCAACACGGGAAGCTGCGACACGTAGGGCACGCCGTCCATCTCCAGCGGCAGGCGGATGCCGTGCCAGTGGATGGTGGTCGCGACCGGCAGGTGGTTGATGAATCGCACCCGCAGCCATTCACCCTGACGCACGCGCAACTCGGTGCCCGGCGCCGACGGGCCGAATGCCCAGGCTTCGGTGGTGTGCCCGGCCACCAGCTCGACGTCCAGCGGTGCCGCGATCAGCTCATAGTCGTGGCCCGCGTCGGCGTCGGCCATCTTGCCCAGCCAGTACCGCGACGCGCCCCCCGCTCCGACACCAACGACAACAAGACCGGCCAGGCCACCGAGGATTTGGCGACGGGTAAAGGACATGAACTCAACTACCTCACGTATCAGCGACAGGCGCGGGGCCTGTAAAAGGCGAATACGATACACCTGCGGATGAGAAACAGTAAGGGTGGCGCGGCGGATGGCCACACCCAAGGCATGGCTGACACCGCGCCTGGGGTTAAGGTGGACTCCCTCGCCACAGGGGGATTGGTTATGGCTGGAGGCCTGTGATCAGATGCACCACCCCGTCATCCAGCAGCATGACGCCCGGCACACCCGCCGCCGTCAAAGCTTGCCGATCCAGCCGCTCCACATCCCGCAACTCCACCCGCACCCGGGTCAGCGCCACGGCCTTGTGCGACTTGACGTTATCCACTCCGCCCAGCGCCGCCACCACGTTTGCCGCCAACCCGGCTACCGCTTGCGCAACGACCTTGGGCTCATCCACCACCAGGTCCGGGGTCAACGCCTTCCAGAATGCCTGCTGCATTTTCTCAAACATGTCCGTTCTCCAGAACCGGTGAAGTATCGACCGTTGCCTCGTGGTACAACCGCAGTGCCTCGCGCACCTGATCGGCGCTGTCCAGGCCAAGCACTTGCTGGGCGATGGCCTGGCAGTCCGCCAGGTCCACTTCGCGAACCGCGGCCTTGATCGCCGGAATCAACGGCACGCTCACCGACAGTTCGTCCACGCCGAGGCCCAGCAACAACGGCACCGCCAGGGTCTCGGACGCCATGGCTCCGCACACACCGACCCATTTACCGTGGGTATGGGCGGCCTTGACGGTACTGGCGATCAGGCGCAGCACCGACGGATGGAAGCTGTCGGCCTGAGCGGCCAGGCGCGGGTGATCGCGGTCCATGGCCAGTGTGTACTGGGTCAGATCGTTGGTGCCGATCGAGAAGAAGTCCACCTCCGGCGCAAACAGGTCGGCCATCAGTGCCGCAGCCGGCACTTCGATCATGATCCCCAGTTTGGGCAATTCGTCGAGACCCAAAGCCAGTGCTTCTTCCTCCAGCAGCTGGCGGGCCAGTCGCAGCTCCGACAGCTGCGTGACCATCGGCAGCATGATGTGCAGGCGCGCCAGTCCTGCGCAGGCAAGGATGGCCTTGAACTGATCGCGCAACAGCTGCGGGCGCTCCAGGCACAAGCGTATGCCGCGCATGCCGAGGAACGGGTTGGTTTCGCTGTCCATCGGTACGTAGGCCAGGGGTTTGTCGCCGCCGACATCCAGCGTGCGCACCACCAGACTGCGCGATGGCCCCAGGGCACGCGCGATAGCGCTGTACGTGCCGGCCTGTTCTGCATGGCTCGGCGCGTGGTTGCGATCCAGGTACAGAAACTCCGAACGCAGCAGGCCGACGCCCTCGCCGCCCAGGGTCATGGCCTGCTCGGTCTCGCCCAGCGAGGCGACGTTGGCCGTGACTTCGACGTGATGACCGTCACGGGTGCAGGCGGCCAGCATTGCGTGTGCCAGGACATGCTGATGGCGTTGCTCCTGGCGCTGACGATCGACCCGCAGTTGCTCGATGGCGGCCAGTTCCGGGTCCAGGTGCAGCTCGCCCTTGTCGGCGTCGAGCAACACCAGGCTGCCGTTCCTCAGCGCCAGTACCTGGGCGGGCAACCCGCAGATCGCCGGCAAACCGGCAGCCCGTGCGAGAATCGCGACGTGACTGGTGGCGCCACCACCGACCGTGGCAAACCCCAGGACCTTGCGGGTATCGAGCCCGGCGGTCTGGGATGGTGTCAATTGATCGGCAATCAGGATCGCCCCTTCAGGCAATTCAATTGCTTGATCCTGCACGCCGAGGATCAGCTTCAGCACCCGCTGGCCGACATCCACCAGGTCCGCCGCCCGTTCGGCCAGCAATGCACTGCCCAGGCCCTTGAACAAGGCTGCCGTTGCCTCGGTCGCTGCGCGCCAGGCAAACGCCGCGCTCTTGCCGGCGCTGATCAGCGCTTCGGCCTGATCCAGCAGACTCGGGTCTTCGAGCAGTGCCTGATGGGCCTTGAAGATCTCTGCCTGAGCATCCCCGGTGGCCTTGTCACGCAACTGCTGCAACGCCAGGGCCGCCTGAGCCAAGGCACGAGCGAGCTGCTCGCGCTCAGCCTGCGCTCCCCTGCCGGGCTCGCTCACCTCAAGCGTTTGCTCGGCGATCTGCACCACCTGACCAAAGCCCGACCCCGGTGATGCGCACACGCCGCGCAACACCTTCAACGATGAAGGCTCCAGCGCCTCGACTGGCGTTGGCACCGCCACTGTTTCCCCACAGCCCCCGGTCAGCAATGCCGCCAGCGTACTGATCGCCTCTTCCGCATCCCGGCCCGCCGCACTGACTTGCACGATGTCGCCAAAGGCCGTCTGCAACGCCATGATCGCCACCAGGGATTTGGCGTTCGCGCTCTCCTGGTGTTTATGCAGGTGAATACTCGCCGAAAAGCCTTTGGCAGCCTGGGCGAATACCGCGGCAGGACGGGCGTGCAAGCCGTTCGGGTTGGCCAGTGTCACTGGCTTGGAGAACAGCGCCTCGCCCTCTTCCGGCACCGGCTCATCGGCTGTCTGCTCCTCGGGATGCACGCTCAGCAGCGGCTGGCCCCCTTCCACCCTACCCGTCTGCGGCACTAACCAGGTGAAGGGCTCACCACTGACCACCAGCATCAGGGTCAACAAGCTGCGGGCGTGCAAGGCGAGGTAATCGGCATCGAACTCGATCAGCGCCTGCCCCGCCTCGATCCGCTGGCCTTCCTCCACCAACCGGGTGAACCCCTTGCCGGCCAGGTTCACCGTGTCGAGCCCGATGTGCATCAACACCTGCACGCCATTGTCGTCGGTGATGCCGACGGCGTGCCCGCTGTCCTGCACATTGCTGACCACTCCGGCCAACGGTGCGCACAGGGTTTGCGAGGTCGGATCGATGCACAGGCCGTCGCCAATCACGCGACTCGAGAATACCGGGTCCGGCACCTGGTCCAGCGGCATCAGCACGCCGGACAAAGGTGCCAGCAGTTGCAATTGTTGGGGTGTGGCCATGACGTCACCTGCTGTTTCGTTCTTTATAAAAGACGCTTGCGATCTCGTGGTACCGGTTATTCGGCGTTCAGTCCCACCAGTATTCGACCTGCAATCCGACATTCGCACCGTGTCGCGCCGTGCCAAAGGCGCCGGTGTCCGACAATGCCGACCCCTTTGCCAGCTCATTGGCTGCCCGTTTGGCCGCCTGGTTCCAGCTGGCATAGGTGTAATACACCCGCACTTCGGGCCGCGCCCAGAATTCCGGCCCCTTGGGCGACCAGGTCGGGGCGAAGGTGAACTTGCTCAGTTTGCGCGTGCCGCCCGTGGCCTCTACCTGATCGTGCCCCAGTTCGGTCACCAGTTTGAACTGCTCGGTGAGCGCGTAGGCCGGACGAACACCGAGGGACATCCAGTTCTGATCCTTGCCGTGCGCACGTTGGTCTTTCTGGTAAACCGCCTGGACCTGACCGCCAAACCGCGGCGTCACTTGCCAGTCGAAGAACTCCACCACACGGTAGCTTTTATTGCTGTCGTCCAGCTTCACGTTACCGGTGTAGCCCAACCCGGTACCCGGGCCTTCTCCGTACTGGAAGGCCAGTTTGTTCTTGCCGCCCAGAAAACCTTGCTGCACATGCTGGGTGGCGATTGCCCAGCCACGGTGTGCATCGCGACTGTCTGGTTTATCGATGTAGCTCAAGCCAAACTCCAGTGCTCCGCCGGGGTTGGTATCGAAGCCGGCGACATTGAAATCGTGGCGGTTGATGTAGTCCTTCTGGTACAGGTTGTCCTTGCGCGAAAAGGCGTAGCTGTATTTCAGATCGCCGAGCAACACGTCCTCGATACCGCCGCCGGTAGCGCTCTGGTTCCAGTAGTAGAAATCGGAAATATGGATATCGTTCCGCTTGTAATAACGCCGACCGGCCCACAGCGAACCGCCGTTGAGGCCAGGCATGTTCGACCATTGCGCGTAAAGCTGCGGCAGGCGCACCGAACCGTTATCACCCTTGAATGTCAGGCGGCGGTCATACTTGTTATAGAGTGAGGCCATGCCGTCGACACTGAGCACCGAACCATCGTCCAGGGTGAACAGATCCTGACGCAACTCCAGCTCCCCATATTGTTCACATTCGTTGCCCAAACGATATTTGGTTTGGGCACCCGGCAACTGGAAACATGATTGCGAACTGCTGTTGACCGAAGTACCGACGCCGCTGCGCAAGTAACCGCCAAACTCCAGAGCCTGCACCGACAGTGGTAATGCCAGGCATACGCTCACGAGCGCAAGACTGCGGGTTATTGTTGTTTTCAAGAAGCACCCCATTATTTTTATTGTGTGCAGCCACAAAATCGGCGCGCAAAAATCCCCCGCGCAGCGTTCTGCGTGTTTTTTTAAACCGGTGTTTTTTTAGTGCTCGGTCAGTCGGTCAGGTGCAATACCAGCGACTCATAAGGCCGCAAGGAGACCTCCCGGTTTCGTGGCGGACAGTCCGGGTAGTTGCTGATGACCAGACGTTGGGCCATCGCCTCGCTGATCACTTCTTCCGGCAACAGGACTTCGCAGGGCGTGCCGTAGAAGTTGTTCAGCACCAGCAATCGTTCGCCCTGGCCTTCACGCACATACACCCAGAGTTGTGGATGTTCAGGCAGCAATTGCCGGTATACACCGTCGGAAATCAGCGCTTCGGTTCGACGCAAGGCGATCAGCTGACGGTAGTGATGCAGCACGGAATCCGGGTCATCGAGTTGGGTGGCGACGTTGATCTGTGCCGAGTTGGCCGGCACGCCGATCCAGGGCTCGGCCGCGCTGAAGCCTGCGTTCGGCTCGGCGTTCCAGTGCATCGGCGTACGACCGTTGTCCCGGGACTTCTGCATGATCGCCGCCATGTTGTCGGCGTCACTGGTGCCCGCCTCGCGCTTGAGCCGGAAGATATTCAGCGTCTCGACATCGCGGTACTGATCGATGTGATCGAAACCCGGATTGGTCATGCCCAATTCCTCGCCCTGGTACACGAATGGCGTGCCTTGGAGGAAATGCAGCGCTGTGCCGAGCATCTTCGCCGACATCACCCGATATTCGCCGTCATGGCCAAAACGCGAGACCACCCGTGGCTGGTCGTGGTTACACCAGAACAGCGCATTCCAGCCACCACCCGCCTGCATGCCGGTCTGCCAGTCGGAGAGGATGCGCTTGAGTTCAAGGAAGTCGTAGTCGGCGCGAATCCATTTCTGCAGGTTCGGGTAATCGACCTTCAGGTGATGGAAGTTGAAGGTCATCGACAGTTCTTTCGACTCCGGCCGCGAGTAACGAATGCAGTGTTCCAGGCTGGTGGACGACATCTCGCCAACGTTGATCAGGTCATGGCCTTCGAACACCTCGCGGTGCATTTGCTGCAGGTATTCATGCACGTTCGGGCCGTCGGTATAGAAGCGTCGACCGTCGCTGTCGTCGTCGGGGAAATCCGCCGGTTTAGAGATCAGGTTGATCACGTCCAGACGGAATCCGCCCACGCCCTTGTCCCGCCAGAAACGCATCATCTTGAAGACTTCGGCGCGCACCTTGGGGTTGTCCCAGTTCAGGTCGGCCTGGGTGTGGTCGAACAGGTGCAGGAAGTACTGACCGGTCTGCGCCTCGTACTCCCAGGCCGAACCACCGAACTTGGATTCCCACTTGTTCGGCTGGTCGCGCCAGATATAGAAGTCGCGGTACGGGTTGTCGAGGCTGCTGCGGGCCTGCTGGAACCAGCTGTGCTCGATGGAGGTGTGGTTGACCACGATATCGAGCATCAGCTTGATCCCGCGCTTGCCGGCCTCGGCGATCAGCAACTCGCAATCGGCCATGGTCCCGTAGCTCGGATCGATGGCGTAGTAATCGCTGATGTCGTAACCGTTGTCGCGCTGGGGCGAACGCAGGAACGGGGTGATCCACAGGCAGTCGACGCCCAGCCAGTGCAGGTAGTCGAGCTTGGCCACGACGCCGAGCAAATCACCCGTGGGGTTGCCGGCGTGGCTGTGGAAACTTTTCGGGTAGATCTGGTAGATCACCGAACGTTGCCAGTCTTGCATGGCGCTATTCCTTCAGTAAGTTTTGTATCGGCCTTGAGAGCCTCTTCGCTGGCAAGCCAGCTCCTACAGGTGATCGCGTTCCCCTGTGGGAGCGAGCCTGCTCGCGAATGCGATCTGTCAGGCGACCCGATAGCCCGGCCGGACAATCTTCATGCTCAACCCGCAGGTCAGAACAAACGGCACGACCACGGCAATCACCATCCCGATCACGAACATCGGAATGAACTGCGGAATGATCGAAATAAAGCCGGGCAAGCCCCCGACGCCGATGGCCGAGGCCTGGACCTTGTTCAGCGACAGGAAGATGCACCCCAGGGCCGAGCCGATCAACGCCGCATAAAACGGAAACTTGTAGCGCAGGTTGACCCCGAACATGGCCGGTTCGGTGATGCCGAAGTAAGCGGAAATCGCCGAGGTCGAGGCCATGCTCTTGTCCCGCACATTACGGGTCATGTAGAACACCGCCAGTGCCGCGCTGCCCTGGGCGAGGTTGGACATGACGATCATCGGCCAGATGAACGTCCCGCCCTGGGTGGAGATCAGTTGCAAGTCGACCGCGAGAAACATGTGATGCATGCCGGTGATCACCAGCGGCGCATACAGCAGACCGAAAATCGTCCCGCCGACCATCGGTGCCAGGTCGAACAGCATGACTACGCCTTCGGTGATGAGGATGCCCAGGTGTCGCGTCACCGGACCGATCACGGCCAGCGCCAGCACGCCGGTGACGACAATGGTGGTGATCGGCACCACCAGCAATTGCACCGCGTTCGGCACCCGCGCCCGCAGCCATTTCTCGATGACGCTCATCACGTAGGCCGCCAGCAGGATCGGCAGGATCTGCCCTTGGTAACCGACCTTCTCGATCTGGAACAAGCCGAGGATGTCGAAGTACGGCAGGCTTTGCCCTTCCAGCCCGGCCACCGCCTTGCCGTAGTTCCAGGCGTTGAGCAGATCGGGATGCACCAGCATCAGGCCGAGCACGATGCCGAGGATTTCGCTGCCGCCGAACCGCTTGGCCGCCGACCAGCCCACCAGTGCCGGGAGAAACACGAACGAGGTGTTGGCCATCAGGTTGATCAGGCTCCAGAGCCCGTCAAGCTTGGGGTAGGCGTCCAGCAAGGTCTGGCCCTCGATGAACATGCCCCTGGCGCCGATCAGATTGTTGATGCCCATCAGCAGGCCGGCAATGATCAGCGCCGGCAGGATCGGCATGAACACATCGGAAAACACCCGCACCAGCCGTTGCATGGCGTTGATCTTGTCGGCGCTTTTCTGTTTGACGTCGGCGATGGTTGACGCCGCGAGACCGGTTTGACGGCGCAATTCGGCGTAGACCTTTTCCACCTCGCCGGGACCGATGACCACCTGGAACAGGCCACCGGTGAAGAACGACCCCTTGACCAGGTCAATCTGGTTCAGCGTGGCGCTGTTGACCAGGCTCGGGTCCTTGAGGGCCAGGCGCAGCCGTGTGACACAGTGCGCGGCCTGCTCGAGGTTGTCGCTGCCGCCGAGGCTTTGCAGCAGCTCGGTGACGATGTTCGGATAGTCGTGGCTCATGCTTGGTCTTCCGCTGTAGTTTTTTGTTATTGGCAGCACGCCGAGATGAAAAGTACTCGTCTGTACGAGTTAAAGCAACAACTCGTACAGACGAGTCTCAATTTGTTTAAAATCTCCTAAACCCGTAGACGATGAAATTTCCTACACCCATATGGGAAGAAATCCAAACCTGCATGGACAATTCCCTACCCCGCCCTTAAGGTTCAAACCCTTGAGCATTGCGGCACAGAGCCATTCCCATGAGTAAATACAACCAGATCTACAGCGATCTGCTTGCCAGTATCACCACCGAACGTCTGGAACGCGGAGCGCGGCTGCCTTCCGAAACCGAACTGATGGACAGCTACCAGGCCAGTCGCGGCACCGTGCGCAAAGCCATCGAACAGCTTCAGGAGCGCGGTTTCGCCCAGAAGGTCCACGGCAAAGGCACCTTCGTGCTGTCGACCAACCCGATCGAATTTCAGCTCGGGGGCATTGTCAGCTTCCAGGAGACCCACCCGCGGCTGGGCAACGACGTCAGCACCGAGGTGGTGGAGTTCACCCAACTGCCCCTTGAAGGTGCTCTGCTGGAACACATCCAGGCAGAAGAAGGCAGCCTGATCACCCGGATCAAGCGAGTGCGGCGGATCGACGGCAAACGGGTGATCCTCGACATCAACCATTTCGTCAGCGGCGTGATTCCCGGACTGTCCCGCGACATCGCCGAGCACTCGATCTACGCCTTCATCGAGCAGACCCTGCAGCTGCAAATCGCCTATGCCCAGCGCACCATCGAAGCGGTGCCTCGCAGCAAGGACGACCAGCAACACCTGGACCTGGATGGCCAGAGCCATGTGATCGTCGTTAGCAACCAGACGTTTTTGCAGGATGGCAGGCAGTTCGAGTACACCGAATCGCGGCATACCCTGGACAAGTTCTACTTTTCGGATGTGGCGCGGCGCTGAAAGGGTAACGTCAAACCAGGGCCTGCCACTCGGCGCCCAGGGCGACGACCCGGCGCGATTCCTTGACCAGATTGACGCTTTGCGCGATACGGGCAACCTCGATGACCGGTTGTTCAAGGTGGTAGCCACCCTTGGCATCCAGCCAGCTCAGTACCTCAGCCAGGTGCCAGACCGATGCCTTGCCCTCATGCACGGCCAACGGGAAGCTGCTGCCATGAGTGAGCATCAGTTTGCGCATGTTCTGCCGCGAAACGCCGACGATGTCGGCAATGTCCGTCAGGCCGACGAAGTCGGGTGCAACCTCCACCAGGCGCGCCTCAGGGATGATGCGCTTGACGTCCACCAGCGCGCTCAACAACGCCGCTTCGGCAGTCTCCGCCTCGCGGGTAAACTCCAAGGCCAGTCGGCCGGGCAATCCGACACCGACCAATGCGTCATCGCATCCTTCGGCGTACAACCGTTCGATCAATACGTCAGGATCGCTATCGCCCTGCGCTAATTGATACTTGAGGGTGAATATGTAGTCCATTGAATTACTCCTTGAGTCGAGGTGCCGACGTCCCGTCGATCACCTGTTGCGTCGTACAGTTATCGACCACACGCCGCAATGCCCTCGCGTGGTTGAAAGGATTCCTCGGCGTGCTGCACACACTGGTGATACAAAATTCGCCACAGCGACAGAGGTCATGCCTGAATGGGCAGTAGATCTTTCCCCAGGCGTGACTACCGCCGACTTCTATTCGCCAGCCTCGCTCTTCAGCGTGACGCAGGGCCATTTCGATTTCTTTTTTCGGGTGAGATGCACGAGCCATCCATAGCCTCCAGTCTCCGCAGTATTTATAAGGTTGTCAACTGACAACCATGAACAAAAATCTCCCTGCACTCTTCGAGCGGCAAAAACAGCCCGGACAGGTCTGGAAGATTGTCCCTAAGAGAGTACAGACGCGGCTGAGAATGGGGGATGACGCATGTCTTTCAGGTCATTGCCAAGGTATTTTCTGCTTACACATAACCTGGTCTGCGCCGTGATTTTTTGCCTGGCCGAATAAAACAAAACCCCGGCCTGGGCCGGGGTTTGGTTTATCGGTCAACGCTCTGTTTGCCGGAGCGCCAGCGCGGGATTACTCCCACTCGATGGTCGCTGGCGGCTTGCTCGACACGTCGTACGTGACGCGGGAGATGCCTTCGATTTCATTGATGATCCGGCCGGAAACAGTTTCCAGCAGTTCGTAAGGCAGGTGTGCCCAACGCGCGGTCATGAAGTCGATGGTTTCCACGGCACGCAGGGCCACGACCCAGGCGTAACGACGGCCATCGCCGACAACGCCAACCGATTTCACCGGCTGGAACACCACGAAAGCCTGGCTGACCTTGTGGTACCAGTCGGCCTTGCGCAGTTCTTCGATGAAGATGTGGTCGGCGCGACGCAGCAGGTCGGCGTATTCCTTCTTCACTTCACCGAGGATTCGCACGCCCAGGCCCGGGCCCGGGAACGGGTGACGGTAGACCATGTCGTACGGCAGGCCGAGTTCCAGGCCCAGACGACGGACTTCGTCCTTGAACAGCTCGCGCAGGGGTTCAACCAGCTTGAGGTTCATTTCTTCCGGCAGGCCGCCCACGTTGTGGTGCGACTTGATCACGTGGGCCTTGCCGCTTTTGGCGCCAGCCGACTCGATCACGTCCGGGTAGATGGTGCCCTGGGCGAGGTACTTGATGTTGTCCAGGTTGTTGGACTGGGCATCGAAGACGTCGATGAAGGTACGGCCGATGATCTTGCGCTTCTTCTCCGGGTCGCTTTCGCCAGCCAGGTTGTTCAGGAACTGCTCTTCGGCGTTGGCGCGGATCACCTTGACGCCCATGTTCTCGGCGAACATGGCCATCACTTGCTCGCCTTCGTGCAGACGCAGCAGGCCGTTGTCGACGAAGACGCAGGTCAGCTGGTCGCCGATGGCTTTGTGCAGCAGCGCGGCAACCACCGAGGAGTCAACGCCGCCGGACAGGCCGAGCAAAACGTTGTCGGTGCCGACCTGGGCGCGAATGTTGGCGATGGCGTCTTCAGCGATTTTCGAAGGCGTCCACAGGGCTTCGCAGCCGCAGATGTCGAGGATGAAGCGCGAGAGGATGCGACCGCCCTGCTTGGTGTGGGTCACTTCCGGGTGGAACTGCACGCCGTAGTAGCCGCGCGCGTCGTCGAACATGCCGGCGATCGGGCAGCTCGGGGTGCTGGCCAGGATGTGGAAGTCTTCCGGCATCCTGGTGACCTTGTCACCGTGGCTCATCCACACGTCGAGGCCGAACAGGCCATCGGCGTCGATGTGGTCTTCGATGCCGTCGAGCAGGCGGCTCTTGCCGACCACGTCAACGCGGGCGTAACCGAACTCACGCAGCTCGGAACCTTCGACCTTGCCACCCAGCTGTTCAGCCATGGTCTGCATGCCGTAGCAGATACCGAAGACCGGTACGCCCAGGTCAAACACCGCTTGCGGGCAGCGCGGGCTGTCGGCGACGTGCACGGACTCGGGGCCGCCGGCGAGAATGACGCCTTTTGGAGCGAATTCGCGAATCGCTTCGTCATCCATGTCGAACGGATGCAGTTCGCAGTACACGCCGATTTCACGCACGCGGCGGGCGATCAGCTGGGTGTACTGGGAACCGAAATCGAGGATCAGGATGCGGTGAGCGTGAATGTCGAGGGCCATGATTCAGTCTCGTCTAGAAATTCAGAAACAGTCGTGATTCAGAAACAACTCGGGGCTGAATAAAACAGCCCCGGTTACTTAACTTTTTGCTTGAAGCCTCAACCTACGCGGTAGTTTGGCGCTTCCTTGGTGATTTGTACGTCGTGGACGTGGGACTCGGCCATGCCGGCACCGGTGATCCGCACGAACTCAGGCTTGGTGCGCATTTCTTCGATGTCGGCACTGCCGGTGTAGCCCATCGAGGAACGCAGGCCGCCCATCAGCTGATGGATGATCGCGCTCAGGCTGCCCTTGTACGGAACACGCCCTTCGATGCCTTCCGGAACCAGCTTCTCGGCACCCGCGGAGGAGTCCTGGAAGTAACGGTCGGAGGAACCCTGGGCCTGGGACATGGCGCCCAGCGAACCCATGCCGCGATAAGCCTTGTACGAACGACCCTGGAACAGTTCGATCTCGCCTGGCGCTTCTTCGGTACCGGCGAACATCGAGCCCATCATCACGCAGGAAGCACCGGCGACGATGGCCTTGGACAGGTCACCGGAGAAACGGATGCCGCCGTCGGCGATCAACGGGACGCCAGTGCCTTCAAGGGCAGCGGCGACGTTGGCGATGGCACTGATTTGCGGGACGCCGACACCGGCGACGATACGGGTGGTGCAGATCGAGCCTGGGCCGATACCGACCTTGACTGCATCGGCGCCGGCGTCGGCCAGGGCCTTGGCAGCAGCGCCGGTGGCGATGTTGCCGCCGATGACCTGCACTTCAGGGAAGTTCTGCTTGACCCAGCGCACGCGGTCGATCACGCCTTTGGAGTGGCCGTGGGCGGTGTCGACTACGACTACGTCAACACCGGCGCTGACCAGGGCAGCGACGCGATCACCGGTGTCTTTGCCGGTACCGACTGCAGCACCAACGCGCAGACGACCTTGATCGTCCTTGCTGGCCAGCGGGTAAGCCTTGGCTTTTTCGATGTCGTTGACGGTCATCATGCCTTTGAGGGCGAATTTGTCGTCGACGATCAGCACGCGCTCGATGCGGTGCTTGTGCAGCAATTCGCGCACATCGTTCTTGTCGGCGCCTTCCTTGACCGTGACCAGGCGCTCTTTAGGCGTCATCACGTCACGGACAGTGGCTTCCAGGCGGTTTTCGAAACGCACGTCACGGGAAGTGACGATGCCGACCAGGTCGCCGTTGTGCAGCACCGGAACGCCGGAGATATTGTGCTGGCGGGTCAGTTCGAACAGTTCACGCACCGTGGCGTCAGCCTCGATGGTGATCGGGTCCTTGACCACGCCGGCTTCATAACGCTTGACCTTGCGCACTTCGGCAGCTTGCTGCTCGATGGTCATGTTCTTGTGGATGATGCCGATGCCACCTTCCTGAGCCATGGCAATTGCCAGACGGGCTTCAGTGACGGTGTCCATGGCGGCAGAAACCAGAGGAATATTCAGCTCGATGCCACGGGTAAGGCGGGTCTTGAGACTGACTTCGTTAGGAAGCACCTCGGAATAACCAGGCACTAGGAGAATGTCGTCGAATGTCAGAGCTTCTTGGCTGATACGCAGCATCGCGGGGGCTCCCGAGCGGGAAAATGGAAGCGCGCCATTATAGTCAGACACCCCCTCGGGTTCAATGTAAAACTCTGGCTAATATCAATACGGTGATCGACGGGGGATTTTAAGAGCTTCGCTGGCAAGCCAGCTCCTACAGGTTTGCGATGATCCTGTAGGAGCTGTCTTGCCAGCGAAGGTCGTTAACGATAACGCGCCCAACCTGATTGAACGCGCAGCCTTGAGGTTCTTCGCGAGCGAGCTTGCTCCTACAGCTCGACCTTAACCCAACTGACGGGCTGGTCGAGCCAATCGGCAAACTCATCGATAAAGCTCTGCTTGAACCCGGCCTCGGCCCAATTGTTGAAAATGAATCCCAGGTTGGAAAAGCCGCATTCCTGCAGGAACAGAAAGCCGTTGATGTCGTCTTCATGCCCGCACTCGGGGCAGGTGAAGTTATCGGTGCGCCCCGGCATCCAGTCTTCCAGGCTGTCGAACAACGCTTCGCCGACTTCCTTGCGGCACTCGGCGCAGCCGGCTTCTTCGAGAAATCCTTTGGCCGGCGTATAGATGCAGCGCTTGGTGATGATCTCCAGGCCATTGATCGGCTCGCCGAACGGCAGGGCTTGGGGATGCAGCACCACGGCGCGGGCGCCGTCGGCGATGGCGTGGGCCATGCGGTTGCCGGTGCGGCCGCAGGTGGTCAGTTCTTCCTTGATGATGTTCTTGCGCACCAGCCAACGCACGACCGCCCGGGCCCGGGGTTCGTGTACCGGCAGCGTGGAGATTTTCGGGACGATGATGCTTTGAGAGTTCATGGTGCAAGCCTACTGCATAAAATGGATGTTTCTGCGGTGTGTCGTTTGACGCCTTCGCGGGCAAGCCCGCTCCCACAGGATCTCGGTCGTACACGCAGGTGTGCTCACCTGAAATCCCTGTGGGAGCGGGCTTGCCCGCGAAGGCGCCAGGGCGGCCGGCAGCTTAATCCCTGACAAAATCCGGTCAAGTGCTCAAATACCGCCCGATCAAGGCAATCCCGCTGGCCAGCACCAGCCAGGTCACCAGCCGCACGAACGCCTCGCGGGACAATCTCATGGTCAACCGCCGACCGATCCACAGCCCCACTGCCATGGCCGGCAACAAACACAGGGCCAATACCAACAAGGGTAGCTCGGCATACACCCCCGCGACGGCAAACAGGCTCAAGCGCACCACGGTGCTGCAACTGATCAGCGCGCTCTGGGTAGCCCGGGCGGCCTCCTTGGGCAGCCGGCTGTTCAAATAGATCGCATATAAAAAGCCGCCACTGCCAAACAACGCCCCGAACATCCCGCCCACAGTACCCATCGGCACGGCCCGGGCCGCGGATAATTGCGTCGGGCGGGTTTTGACCCAAAGGCTGTAGATCGCATAGGCGCTGATAAACAGCCCCATCAACAGCAGCAATACATCGGAATGCAGATTCAGCAGGAAAATCACCCCCAGCGTGCAGCCCACTGCCATGCATGGCAGCAGCCGCAGCAACTCGGGTTTCGCCACATCCCGACGCGACGGCAGCAAATTGCCAAAAGCCGCGACGAAATCCAGTAGCACCAGCAGCGGCACGATCTTCGACAGGGGCATGAACAGGATCAGAATCGGCCCTGCCACCAGGGCGGTACCGAATCCGGCGATGCCGAACACGATATAGGCCAGGGCAATGGCCAGGCCGATCACCAGCCAGTCGGTGGCGCCGAAGGGCCATTGGTGCAACAGTTCAAACACGTCCATTCCCGATCTTCCTTGAATTCAGCGCCTGACTGTATCCCTTGTTGGAGCGAGCTTGCTCGCGAAGGTGTGTCAGCCAGATCAGTGTCCACTGACACACCTTCGCGAGCAAGCTCGCTCCTACAAAGGGATTTGCGCTGACTCATGGAGATTGTTCGCCGAATGCCTTTAAACTGCGCCCCATGATTAAAGATCCCTTTGCAAGACTCGGCCTTGACCGGGAAGTCCTGACTGTCAGCCAGCTCAACGGCCGCGCGCGGGTGTTGCTTGAAGACGTGTTCAGCAATATCTGGGTCGAAGGCGAAATCTCCAACCTCGCCCGCCCGGCGTCCGGCCATGTGTATTTCACCCTCAAGGACAGCGGCGCCCAGGTGCGGTGCGCGCTGTTCCGGCAGAACGCGGCGCGGGTGCGCCAGGCATTGAAGGACGGCCTGGCGGTCAAGGTGCGCGGCAAGGTCTCGCTGTTCGAGGGCCGCGGCGACTATCAGCTGATCCTCGATACCGTGGAGCCCGCCGGCGACGGCGCACTGCGCCTGGCCTTCGATGCACTGAAAGAAAAGCTCAGCGCCGAAGGCCTGTTCAGTGCCGAGCGCAAAGTGCCGCTGCCGGCGCATCCGCAACGCATCGGCATCATCAGTTCGCCCACGGGCGCGGTGATCCGCGACATTATCAGCGTGTTCCGCCGCCGCGCGCCGCAGGTGCAGCTGACGCTGATCCCCACCGCCGTCCAGGGGCGCGAAGCCACCGCGCAAATTGTCCGCGCGCTGAAGCTGGCGGACGCCCGTGGCTTCGACGCGCTGATCCTGGCCCGTGGCGGCGGCTCCCTGGAAGACCTCTGGTGTTTCAACGAAGAAGCCGTGGCCCGCGCCGTGGACGCTTGTGTGACGCCGATTGTCAGCGCCGTCGGCCATGAAACCGACGTGTCGATCAGCGACTTCGTGGCCGACGTTCGTGCCCCGACGCCTTCCGCTGCCGCCGAACTGCTGGCGCCGGATTCCAGCGACCTGGTGCGTCGGGTCGAAAGCCTGCATCGACGGCTGGTGATGCGTATCCGTGACCGATTGATGCGAGATCGACTGCGCCTGGAAGGCATGTCCCGCCGCCTGCGTCATCCCGGCGAACGTTTGCGCCAGCAGGCGCAGCGCCTGGACGACCTGGACATGCGCCTGCGCCGCGCGTTCGAACGCAACCTCAATACCCGTCGCGAACGCCTGATTCGTCTGGAAACCCGCCTTGCCGGGCAACATCCCGGTCGGCAGCTGGCGATGCTCCGTCAGCGCCTCGACAGTTTTGCCGAACGCCTGCCCCGGGCCATGCGCGAAGGCCTCAAGGGCCGCCGCCTGCAACTGCAAAGCCAGATGCAGACGCTGCATGTGGTCAGCCCGCTGGCGACCCTCAGCCGTGGCTACAGCATTCTGCTGGACGAGCGCGGCAACGCGATCCGCAACGCTGCGCAAACCCACACCGGCCAGCGCCTGAAAGCCAGACTGGGCGAAGGCGAACTGCAAGTGCGGGTCGAAGACAATCACCTGACGCCTGTCACCCTCTCTTTACTGGATTGATCCATGCCGCGCTTTCTCGCTCCGCTGCTGTTGCTGTGCCTGACCTTCAACGCCCACGCCGACAGTTACATCACCCGCCTGCTGAACAAACCGGTACCGGGTGGCGTGGCGGTGGTCGACCTGGGCGCCTCCACCCAGGCGCCAAAAGCCAGCTATCAGGGCAAACCGGTGCTGGTGGTCAAGGAACAGAACAATTGGCTGGCGATTGTCGGCGTGCCGTTGACGGTCAAGCCGGGCACGCAGCAAATCAGCAGCGGTAATCGCAATCTGAGTTTCACCGTTGGCAGCAAGAAATACCCGGAACAGCGCATCACCCTGAAGAACAAGCAGCAGGTCAATCCGGACCCGGAAAATCTCAAGCGCATCGAGGGCGAGTTGGCCGAGCAGATCCAGGCCTACCGCAGTTTCAGTCCGAATACGCCGAGCAACCTGTTACTGGACAAACCGGTCAACGGCCCGTTGTCGAGCAAGTTCGGTGTGCGCCGCTTCTTTAATGGCGAAGAGCGCAATCCCCATGCAGGCCTGGACTTCGCGGTGCCGGCGGGCACGCCGATCAAGACCCCGGCGGCGGGCAAGGTGATTCTGGTCGGCAATTACTTCTTTAATGGCAACACGGTGTTTGTCGATCATGGGCAGGGCTTTATCAGCATGTTCTGTCACATGTCGAAGATTGACGTGAAGGTTGGGCAGCAGTTGGCCCGTGGTGGGGTGGTCGGGAAAGTCGGGGCTACCGGGCGGGCGACCGGGCCGCATATGCACTGGAATATCAGCCTGAATGATGCGCGGGTGGATCCGGCGATCTTTATAGGTGCGTTTCAGCCTTGAGTCTTCGGTGAGGCTGACGGCCCCTTCGCTGGCAAGCCAGCTCCTACAGGGATCGATGGTGTACATGGAAATCAAGTTCACCCGATCACTGTAGGAGCTGGCTTGCCAGCGAAGGCGGCATCACAGGCGCAAACGTAACCACAGAAATAAACCGCCTATTCCGCCTCCAGATCCTCGATCCCATGAATTTCCCTGTGCGCCAGGCACTCTTCGATCCAGGCCCGGGTTTCCTCCGAGAAGCCCGCCAGTTCTTCAGATGTGATCAGCTCATGGGTACACAGCCCCAGCAAATGAGCAGGCGCCTCGCTGCGTGAGTGACTGTAAACGCCAAACGCCCAGTACAACTCCTGCTGACCGGCCTTGAGCCTCTCCTCGCTGGCTTCAATACGCTCATAAGGCGCCAGGCTTTTATCCAGCACCATCCGCTCGACCTCCTCCATGATCCGGATACACATCCGCTCATGGGCCACCGGACGCAATGCGCTGTATAGCTTCCAATCCGATTCGTTCATTGTCGACTCCCGCTTCCCAAGTCGCCTGGTTCAAGCTTTAAGCATAGCTGCGCCGACCGAGACCAAGGCGACAACTTTCAATTGCGCATCGCTCGAACCTCGCGCAAAGATAAAAACAATCAGCGCCAATCACCGCAATAAAATCTCGATAAACCCGCCATTACGAGTATTCCTCTCAATTTTTTTCGACCGCTTGCCATCCTTTGTTCTCGCGGTTAGGGTTGAAGACATGAAAACCTCTCACACCCTCATTCAGCGTCGCCAGCACCGCAGCCTGTGCCTTGTCAGTGCACGACTGCCGGGCTGAATCGCGGTGCCTCGCCCCACGCTTTTCCCAAGAACATTTTGATCCACCGGCAGGCCGCCTCTTTTCGGCCCACACAATAAGGATTTCCCATGAGCATGCTCAAAGACCCGTCTTCGAAATACCGCGCGTTCCCGACCATCGACATCCCGGACCGTACCTGGCCGTCGAAGACCATCACCGCCGCGCCGATCTGGTGCAGTTCCGACCTGCGTGACGGTAACCAGTCGCTGATCGAGCCGATGGACGCGACCAAGAAGCTGCGTTTCTGGAAAACCCTGGTGCAAGTGGGCGTGAAAGAAATCGAAGCCTCGTTCCCGGCGGCTTCGCAAACCGACTTCGACTTCGTGCGCACCCTGATCGAAGGCGGCCACATCCCGGACGACACCACCATCCAGGTGCTGACCCAGGGCCGTGAAGACTTGATCGAGCGCACCTTCGAATCCCTGCGCGGGGCGAAGAAAGCCATCGTTCACCTGTACAACGCGACCTCCCCGTCCTTCCGCCGCATCGTCTTCAACCAGGACAAGGACGGGATCAAGGAAATCGCGGTGAGCGCGGCCAAGCTGTTCGTCAAATACGCCGCCCAGCAGCCGGACACCGAGTGGACCTTCGAGTACTCGCCGGAAACCTTCAGCGCCACCGAACTGGAATTCGCCAAGGAAGTCTGCGACGCGGTGATCGAAGTCTGGAACCCGACGCCCGAGCACAAGATGATCCTCAACCTGCCGGCCACCGTCGAATGCGCGACCCCGAACATCTATGCCGACCAGATCGAATGGTTTGGCCGCCACATCAACCGTCGTGACAGCGTGATCATCAGCCTGCACACCCACAACGACCGTGGCACCGGCGTGGCCGCCACCGAGCTGGGCCTGATGGCCGGCGCCGACCGTGTCGAAGGCTGCCTGTTCGGCAACGGCGAGCGTACCGGTAACGTCGACCTGGTGACCGTGGCCCTGAACCTCTACACCCAGGGCGTGCACCCTGAGCTGGACTTCTCCGACATCGACGGCGTGCGCAAAGTCGTCGAAGAGTGCAACCAGATCCAGGTGCACCCACGTCATCCATACGTCGGCGACCTGGTGCACACCGCGTTCTCCGGCTCGCACCAGGATGCGATCCGCAAGGGCTTCGCCCAGCAGAAACCGGACGCCCTGTGGGAAGTGCCGTACTTGCCGATCGACCCGGCCGACATCGGCCGCAGCTACGAGGCGGTGATCCGCGTCAACAGCCAGTCGGGCAAGGGCGGTATCGCCTACCTGCTGGAACAGGAATATGGCATCAGCTTGCCGCGTCGCATGCAGATCGAATTCAGCCAGGTCGTGCAGCGTGAAACCGACCGCCTGGGCCTGGAAATGACCGCCAAGCAGATTCACTCGCTGTTGATCAGCGAATACCTGCAAGCCAATACCCCGTACGCGCTGGTCAGCCATCGCCTGCAGGAAGAAAACGGCAACAGCGCCGTCGAAGTGGAAGTCGCCAGCAAAGGCCAGGGCGAAACCAACCTGCACTGGCGCGGCAAGGGCAACGGCGCCCTGGAAGCGCTGGTGGCCGGCCTGCCGATTCCGGTAGAAATCATGGACTACAACGAGCACGCCATCGGCGCGGGCACCAATGCCAAGGCGGCGGCCTACATTGAACTGCGAGTGAACGGTGAACGTGCGGTGCATGGTGTGGGGATCGATGAGAACATCACTACCGCCAGCTTCAAGGCGCTGTTCAGTGCGCTGAACCGCTCGTTGAGCCAGCCGGAAGCGAAAGCGGCGTAAACACCGTCACCGAAATGCAAAAGGCCCCTTGGTGAAAACCTGGGGGCCTTTTTTTGCCTGCCTGTTTTTGTGTTGTCTGTGCCGGCCTCTTCGCGAGCAAGCCGGCTCCCACATTTGATCGATGTGAACACAGAACTTGTGTACACCAAAAACCCACTGTGGGAGCGGACTTGCCCGCGAAGGCGTTGGTTCAGGCAACCCAAATCTCAGGTGAATTCAAAAGTATCGGCATCCAGATTCGCCGGAAACCGCGTACGGTAGGCTTGCAGATCCGCCGCATTCAGCACCACCTGAAACACCCCATCCGCCTCCCCCGCGCTCAACAACGTCTCACCCTGGAAATCCAGCACCTGACTGTCACCGGTATACGCAAAGCCCTTGCCATCAGTCCCCACGCGATTAACCGCCGCCACATAGCACAGGTTTTCAATCGCCCGCGCCGGCAGCAACCGGTTCCAGTGCTGTCGCCGCGCACCCGGCCAGTTGGCGGTGTACAGCAACAGGTCGGTGTCCTGGGCATCACGGCTCCACACCGGGAAACGCAGGTCGTAGCAAATCAGCGGCCGCACCCGCCAGCCCTTGAGCTCGAACTGTACCTGGCGCTCGCCGGGGGTGAAGTGGTTGTGCTCGCCGGCCATGCGAAACAGGTGGCGCTTGTCGTAATGCAACACCTCGCCGTCCGGCCGCGCCCACAACAGGCGATTGCGATGGCTGCCATCGGCGGCCTGGACGATGAGGGTGCCGGTGATCACCGCGTCGAATTTCGCCGCCTGGACGCGCAGCCATTTGCTGGTCGGCCCGTTCTCGGGCTCGGCGAGGGTCTCCGAGTCCATGGAAAAACCGGTGGTGAACATCTCCGGCAGGATGATCAGGTCAGCACCGCGCGCCTGTTCCAGCAATTGCGCGAAATGCTCCAGATTGGCCTGGCGGTCGTGCCAGGCCAGGGTGGTCTGGATCAGCGCGATGTTCAGATTGGGCAGTGCACTCAGATCACGCATAATTTTTCCGCTGCTTCACGCAGGGTCTCCTCGCGTTTGGCGAAGCACAGGCGCACCAGGCGCTGGCCTTTGGGTGGAGTCTGGTAGAACACCGAGATCGGGATACTTGCAACACCGTGTTCGCGAGTCATCCACAGCGCCATCTCGACGTCATTGAGGTCCGGACGGATCTGCGAGTAATCGACCAGCTGGAAGTAAGTGCCGGCCACTCGGGAGAAGCTGAAGCGCGATGGCGTCAGCAGGTCGCAGAACAGATCCCGCTTGGCCTGATAAAAGGCCGGCAGCGCTTGCACATGTTCCGGGTGTTCGGCCATGTAATCGGCCAAGGCGTATTGCAGCGGCGTCACGCCGCAGAAACTGACGTACTGGTGCACCTTGCGCAGCTCGGCGGTCAGGGCAGGGGGTGCGACCACATAGCCGGTTTTCCAGCCGGTGACGTGATAGGTCTTGCCGAAGGAGCTGACCACGAATGCGCGCTGATACAGCTCCTCATGGGCCAGCACGCTGGCATGCGGCACGCCGTCGAACACCAGGTGCTCATAGACTTCGTCGCTGACCAGGTAGATGTCACGGTCGCGGATCAAGGTCGCCAGCTGATCCAGCTCGGCATGGCTGATCAGTGCACCGCTGGGGTTGTGCGGGGTATTGAGGATGATCATCCGCGTGCGCGGGCTCAGGGCGTCAGCGAGTGCCTCGAAGTCGATGGCGAAATCATTCAGGCCCAGTGGCACATGCACGCAACGACCACCGGCCAGCGCTACCGAAGGCTCATAGCTGTCGTAGGCCGGATCGAACACGATCACTTCATCGCCGCTGTGGATAACCGCCTGAATGGCACAGAAAATCGCCTGGGTCGCGCCAGGCGTGACCGTCACTTCATCGTCGGCATCGACGTCGACGCCATAGCTGCGGGCGATCTTCGCCGCAATCTGCTGCCGCAACACCGCCAGGCCGGTCATCGGTGAATACTGGTTGTGGCCACTGGCGATATGCCGACCGACCGCATCGCGCAGGGCCTGCGGACCATCGAAATCGGGAAAACCCTGGGACAGGTTCAACGCCCCGGTCTGTGCCGCGAGCTGAGACATCTGCGTGAAGATAGTGATGCCGACATTCGGCAGCTTGCTGGTGATCATCGGTAGCCCCTTGCAGGTGAGCTGCAAGTTTCAAGCTGCAAGCTGCAAGTGGTCAAGCAGCAAACCATCAGACACAAAAAAGGGCCCCTGACAGGACCCTTTATTGCTTTAACTTGAAGCTTGAAGCTTGAAGCTGCTTCTATTTCTTATCGCGGCGCTTCTTGTCGGCCTTCTTGTGGTGCGACATCATGCGGCGCTTCTTGTTGACCTGACGGTCGGTGAGCGAGTTCTTGTTACCTTCGTACGGGTTCTCGCCACCCTTGAACTCGATGCGGATCGGCGTACCGACCAGCTTCAAGACACGACGGTAAGTGTTTTCCAGGTAACGGACGTAAGACTTCGGCACCTTCTCGATCTGGTTACCGTGGATCACGATGATCGGCGGGTTCGCACCACCCAAGTGGGCATAACGCAGCTTGATCCGACGGTTGTTGACCATCGGCGGCGCGTGTTCACCGACCGCATCTTCCAGAATCGTGGTCAGGCGGTTCGTTGGCCAGCGGGTGACCGCAGACTTGAACGAGTTCTGTACGGAGGCGTAGAGGTTACCCACGCCGGTGCCGTGCAGCGCCGAGATGAAGTGAATGTCGGCGTAGTCAACGAAGAACAGTCGACGTTGCAGCTCGACCTTGACGAAGTCGCGCTCGCTCGGCGTCATGCCGTCCCACTTGTTGATCGCGATCACCAGCGCACGACCCGACTCAATGGCGAAGCCCAGCAGGTTGAGATCGTGATCGACCACGCCTTCGCGGGCGTCCATGACGAAGATCACCACGTTGGCGTCTTTGATTGCCTGCAGGGTCTTGACCACGGAGAATTTTTCGACTTCTTCGTGGATCTTGCCGCGCTTGCGCACACCGGCGGTGTCGATCAGCGTGTACTTCTCGTCGTTACGCTCGAACGGGATGTAGATACTGTCGCGGGTGGTGCCGGGCTCGTCATAGACGATGACCCGGTCTTCACCGAGCATGCGGTTGACCAGGGTCGACTTGCCGACGTTCGGGCGGCCGATGATGGCGATCTTGATCCCGTCTTTTTCGCTCGGGCCAGGAATGCGCTTGGCTTCCTCGCCTTCGGCAACGATCTCTTCCTCGCCTTCTTCCAGCTCGTCATCGTCTTTCGGGAAGTCGCTCAGGGCGATTTCCAGCATCTGGGTGATGCCACGGCCATGTGCACCGGCGATCGGGATCGCGTGGCCCATGCCCAACGGGGCGAATTCGGCGCGGGCCATTTCCGGGTCGATGTTATCGACCTTGTTGGCAACCACGTAGGAACGCTTGTTACGTTTGCGCAAATGCTCGGCGATCATCTGGTCGGCGGCGGTGAAACCGGCCTTGGCATCTACCAGGAATAGAACGACATCCGCTTCTTCAATGGCCAGCAGCGACTGCTCGGCCATTTTTTCGTCCATACCGTGCTCGTCACCGGAGATACCGCCGGTGTCGACCAGAATGTAGGAACGCCCTTGCCACTTGGCCTCACCGTATTGGCGATCACGGGTCAGACCGGACAAGTCGCCGACGATGGCGTCGCGAGTCCTGGTCAGGCGGTTGAACAAGGTGGACTTGCCGACGTTCGGTCGGCCCACCAGGGCGATTACGGGAACCATGCGGCTCTCCACTTCGTTATTTCAGAAAATACAAAAGCCGCTGCTAAGCAGCGGCTGGTGCTCGGGGCAATCACTGTAGGAGCGGGCTTGCTCGCGAAAAACGCAACGACACCGCGTTTATTCAGACATCAAACGTAATCGTTGACGTCCATCGCGAGCAAGCCCGCTCCTACAAGTGAAGCCGCTTGGGGGTTAAACCCCAAGCATAGTTCTTACTTAATGGTCAGGGCTTCCAGTTTGCCACTGTTGCCATATACATAAATCGTATCACCCACCACCAGCGGACGAGCGCGCAGGCCGTCGCTGTCGATGCGTTCGCGGCCGACGAAACGACCGTCCACCTGGCTCAGCAGGTGCAGGTAACCTTCCAGGTCACCGACTGCCACATAGCTGGAGTACACCTCTGGCGCCGACAGTTGACGGCGAGCCAGCGAATCGTTGCTCCACAAGGCTGTGGTGGAACGTTCGTCGACGCCTTCAACAGTGCCCGAAGCCAGGCTTACATAGACGCTGCCAAAACCCTGGGCGACACCGGCATAGCTGGAAGCATCACGCTGCCAGAGCTGGCGACCGCTATCCAGGTCCAGTGCCGCAATGCGACCCTGGTAGCTGGCGACATACAGCGTACTGCCGGACAACAACAGGCCACCGTCGATATCGACCACACGCTCCAGTTCCGAACGCCCTTGTGGAATCGCTACACGCTGTTCCCACACCGGCACGCCGTTGGAAATATCGAGCGCGACCACTTTGCCGGTCGACAGGCCAGCCACCGCGAGGCGGTTGGTGACGATCGGTGCACTGGTGCCGCGCAGGGTCAGGACCGCTGGCGTGCTGTCATACAACCAGCGTTGGGTGCCGGTGGCGGCATCCAGGCCGATCAGACGGTCGTCCTGAGTCTGGACCACTACCACGTCACCGTTGTTGGCCGGCGGCGCGAGGACTTCACTGGACACGCGAGCGCGCCATTTCTCTTCGCCGCTGCTGGCGTCCAGGGCAACGATTTCACCCTTGAGCGTACCGATCGTGAGCAACCCGTAAGCCACGCCAACGGCGCCGGAAACAGGCAGATCGAGATCTTTCTCCCATTTGACGTTGCCGTTGCTGCGATCCAGCGCCATCACCTCACCGGTGACGTCGGCGGCATAGATGGTATCGCCATCGATCGCCGGCACCAGCATGTTGTAGGTTTCGCCCTGACCGTCACCGATCGAACGACTCCACTGCTTTTGCAGAACCACCTCTTCCTTGAAGTCGGTCAACTCGGCCGGCGGCAGTTCTTTCTTGCTGTTGCTGCTGCAACCCGCGGCCAGTACGGCCAGAGCCAGCAATGCTGCATGTTTCCAACGAATCACGTCACGCATCCCCTTTGGCCAGGTCGTCCAGCTTGATTTGTAGGCCGCCGACTGCCGCTTCATCCGACAGTGCCGCCTTGGCTTTCTGATACGCCGCATTCGCTTCGTCGGCACGACCCAACTGCACCAGCAGGTCGCCCTTGAGTTCCTCGCGAGTAGCCAGGAAAGCGGTATCGGCATCGCCTTCGAGCAGTTTCAGGGCTTCATCGGCCTTGTCCTGCGCGGCCAGCACCTGCGCCAGGCGCTGACGGGCGATTTCGCCCAGTGCCGGGTTGGCCGGTTTGGCGACGATGGCTTTGAGCTCGGTGGCCGCGTCATCCAGCTTGCCGCTGTCGACCGCGACTTTCGCCACGAACAGGCTGCCGTACTGCGCGTAGGCGCTGCCGCCGAATTCGCTGTTGAGCTTGCCGGCCAGGTCCGAAACACGGGCGGCATCAGGCTTGCCGCTTGGCGTCAGCGTGGTTTCCAGCAACTGCTGATAGAGAATCGAGGCGCCTTGCGACTGATTGCTCTGATACTTCTGCCAGGCCTGCCAGCCGAACACGATGACCAGCGCCAACAGGCCGCCAGTCACCAGGGGCTTACCGTTGCGTGTCCACCAGTCCTTCAAATCCGCCAGCTGTTCGTCTTCGGTACTCGACACCCCAATACTCCTTAATCGCTAAATCGGCTGTTTGACAGCTTCAACCCTGCACGATGCAGGTGGCCAGGTGTGCGGCAAGCGCATCCCAGGCAACGCTTTGTTGTTCGCCCTGGCCACGCAGGGGTTTGAAACCTACCACTTGCTGGGCCATTTCGTCGTCGCCGAGGATCAGCGCGTACAACGCACCGCTCTTGTCGGCTTTCTTGAACTGGCTTTTGAAGCTGCCGGCACCGGCATTGACTTGCAGGCGCAGGTTGGGCAATTGGTCACGCACCCGCTCGGCCAGAGCCAAGCCGGCCAGCTCGGCTTCTTCACCGAAGGCACAGAGGTAGACGTCGACCTGACGGGAGATCTCTTCCGGGATCTGCTCCAGGGTTTCAAGCAACAACACCAGGCGCTCGATGCCCATGGCGAAACCGACGCCAGGGGTCGGCTTGCCGCCCATCTGCTCGACCAGGCCGTCGTAACGACCACCGGCACACACGGTGCCCTGGGCGCCCAACTTGTCGGTGACCCATTCGAAAACGGTCTTGCTGTAATAATCCAGCCCGCGCACCAGCTTCGGGTTGATCACGTAGGGAATGCCGGCGGCGTCCAGGCGAGCCCTGAGGCCCTCGAAGTGCACGCGGGATTCTTCGTCGAGGTAGTCGGCCATTTTCGGCGCGTCCACCAGTACCGCTTGGGTGTCGGCGTTCTTGGTGTCCAGCACCCGCAGCGGGTTGGTCTTCAGACGGCGTTGGCTGTCTTCGTCCAGCTTGTCCAGGTGTGCCGAGAGGAACTCGACCAATGCTTCGCGATAACGGCCGCGGGACTCGGCGGTGCCCAGGCTGTTGAGCTCGAGCTTGACCGCGTCACGGATGCCCAGCTCGCCCCACAGGCGCCAGGTCAGCACGATCAGCTCGGCATCGATGTCCGGACCGTCGAGATTGAATACTTCGCAACCGATCTGGTGGAACTGGCGATAACGGCCTTTTTGCGGACGTTCGTGGCGGAACATCGGGCCGATGTACCAGAGTTTCTGCACCTGGCCACCGCCGGTGATGCCATGTTCCAGCACCGCGCGCACGCAGGCCGCCGTGCCTTCGGGGCGCAGGGTCAGGGAGTCGCCGTTGCGGTCGTCGAAGGTGTACATTTCTTTTTCGACGATGTCGGTCACTTCACCGATGGAGCGCTTGAACAGCTCGGTGAACTCGACGATCGGCATGCGGATCTGCTTGTAACCGTAGTTATCCAGCAAACGCGAGACGGTGCCCTCGAAATGACGCCACAGGGGCGTCTGTTCGGGCAGGATATCGTTCATGCCACGGATGGCTTGCAGGGACTTGCTCACTTTAAATCCTTAAATTCGTTCAGCGCTTCAGTCGGGCTTAGCCACGCGCGATAACAGCAGCGTCGGCTTCGACCTTTTCGGCCGCTTTCTGGCGGATCAAGCGTTCCAGCTCATCCACCAGATTGTCATTCGTCAGTTTCTGCGACGGCTTGCCGTCGATGTAAATCAGGTTTGGCGTGCCGCCAGTCAAGCCGATATGGGCTTCCTTGGCTTCGCCCGGCCCGTTGACCACACAGCCGATGACCGCGACATCCAGCGGCACCAGCAGGTCTTCGAGGCGCCCTTCCAGTTCGTTCATGGTCTTGACCACATCGAAGTTCTGCCGCGAGCAACTCGGGCAGGCGATGAAGTTGATGCCACGGGAACGCAGGTGCAGGGATTTGAGAATGTCGTAGCCGACTTTCACTTCCTCGACCGGGTCGGCCGCCAACGAGATGCGGATAGTATCGCCAATCCCTTCGGCGAGCAGCATACCGAGGCCCACGGCGGATTTCACCGTGCCTGAACGCAAACCACCGGCTTCGGTGATGCCCAGGTGCAGCGGCTGGACGATTTCCTTGGCCAGCAAGCGGTAGGCAGCCACGGCCATGAACACGTCGGAGGCTTTCACGCTGACCTTGAAGTCCTGGAAATTCAGGCGCTCGAGGTGCTCGACGTGGCGCAACGCAGACTCGACCAGCGCGGCCGGGGTCGGCTCGCCGTATTTCTTTTGCAGGTCTTTTTCCAGGGAGCCGGCGTTGACGCCGATCCGGATCGGAATCCCGCGATCACGGGCCGCATTGACCACGGCGCGCACCCGGTCTTCGCGACCGATGTTGCCCGGGTTGATCCGCAGGCAGTCAACGCCCAGTTCGGCGACGCGCAGCGCGATCTTGTAGTCGAAGTGGATGTCGGCCACCAAGGGCACCTTGACCAGCTGCTTGATCTTGCCGAACGCTTCGGCGGCGTCCATATCCGGTACGGAAATCCGCACGATATCGACGCCGGCGGCTTCCAGGCGGTTGATCTGGGCCACGGTGGCGGCCACGTCATTGGTGTCGCTGTTGGTCATGCTCTGCACAGCGATAGGTGCATCGCCGCCCACAGGCACGTTACCGACCCAGATCTTGCGGGATTCGCGACGTTTGATTGGAGATTCGCCGTGCATGACTTATTGACCCAACTTCAGGCGAGCAGTCTCGCCACTGGTGAACGGAGCGGCATCAACCACCTGCCCGTTGTAACTGACCTGCGCGCCACGGGCATAGCCCAGGCGCACGGTGAACGGCGGCTTGCCACTGACGGAAACGTTTTCGCCTTTGCGCTTGAGACCACTCAACAGCACCTTGCCGGTACCGTCGGTGACTTGCGTCCAGCAATCGGCGGTGTAACGCAGTTGAACCTGGCCCTGGCCGGCCACCGCAGCCGCCGCGACTGGCGCCGGAACGGTCGGCGCCACCGGCGCGGTCACTACCGGTGCCGGTACCGCGGGAACAGCGGGCCCTGGCGTTGCCGGCGTGGCGACAACTGGCGCGGTGCTGCGCGCCGGTGCGGCGGGCGCCGGAGTAGCGGGTACGGTGGCTTCAGCGGCGGTCGAGGCGTCAGCCGAAGTCTCGGCCTGCGGCAAGGCGAGCGCGGTCGCGCCTTCAGCCTCGCCCTGCGCGACGGCCTGGTCTTCCGGCTCGTCCAGCGGATGGATCTGGGTCGTGCCGTCGGCGCCTTCGACTTCGACGTGTTCCGGGCTCAGAGTGACCGGCTCCTTGGTGCGCGACGACGTCTGATCCTGCCACCAGATAAATCCGCCACCGATCACCGCGATCAGCAACAACAGGCTGACAATCCGCAAAATGGTGTGGGACACCCGGACCGGCTCTTCGATACGACCCAGGCTGTGAACGGCGCTGCCTTGGGAATCGGTGCCGGTGGACTGGTCGAACTGTTGCACCAGCACGGTTTGATCCATGCCCAGCAATTTGGCGTAGGCGCGGATGTAACCGCGGGCAAAGGTATGCCCCGGCAGCTTGTCGAACGCGCCGGCTTCCAGATTGCCCAGGGAATTGACGGTGAGGTTGAGCTTGAGGGCCACTTCGGCCAGCGACCAGCCATTGCTTTCGCGAGCCTGGCGCAATGTATCACCGGGATTTACGCGATTCGCTGCTACAACTTCGGGATGCACCGCTTTCATCATTGCTCCGACAGGTATTGCTGATATTCCGGCGTACCGGGATAGAGTCGTTTTAGTTGCAGGCCAAAACTGGCAGCCTTGTCGCGATCTTGGAACACTTTTGCCAGCCGGACGCCGAGCAATAGACTACGTGCATTTTGCTCGGTGAGCTGGCTGAAACGGTCGTAATAGTCACGCGCGGGCACATAATGCCTGTCTTCGTAAGACAACTCAGCCATTTCCAGCAAGGCACGTGGTTGTTGGCGATTCAAGCGCAGGGCTTTTTCCAGTTGTTGCTGGGCCAGGTCACGCTGGCCCAGCTTGGAAGCGGTCATGCCCAGGTTTTCGAAGACTCGCGAACGCTCAGGATACAGGGTATCGGCGGCGGCCTGCTCGAAGCGCTCGTAAGACTCTTTGTAACGTTTCTGTTCGAAAAGAAAACTGCCGTAGTTATTGAGGATTCGCGCATCGTCGGGACGGCCGGACAGCGCCTTGCGAAAATGCTGGTCGGCCAGTTCCGGCTCCATCTCGGCCTGGAACACCAGCCCCAGCGCCGCATTGGCGTCGGGGTCCGAGCTGTCCAGTTCCAAGGCCTTTTTCAGCGGCACCTTGGCGCGTTCGGTCATGCCCTGTTGCAGGTAGCCGAGCCCCAATTGCACATAGGCGACCCGCGCTTCATCACGGCCCTTGCTGGTCTTCATCGGGTTGAAATCGCCCGACAGGACACAACCAGTACACAGACTGGCCAGCAGCAACAGCAGCGCTAAGCGCAGGGACATAGAGATCCTCTCTTAATTATTGTTCGCAGCGTTCTGTGCCATATCGTTTTCGGCGCTCAACTCGCGCACGGCGATATAACGTTCGCTACGACGGGTGCGATCCAGCACCTGCCCTACCAATTGGCCACACGCGGCATCGATGTCTTCGCCGCGGGTGGTGCGCACGGTGACATTGAAGCCGGCATGGTGAAGCTGATCCTGGAAACGACGAATCGCGTTATTGCTCGGACGCTCGTAACCGGAATGCGGGAACGGGTTGAACGGAATCAGGTTGATCTTGCACGGGATGTTCTTGAGCAGTTCGATCATCTCGACCGCGTGCTCGACCTTGTCGTTGATGTCCTTGAGCAAGGTGTACTCGATGGTCAGCACGCGCTTCTCGCCCAGGGACGACATGTAGCGCTGGCACGATTCAAGCAGCATCTTCAGTGGATACTTCTTGTTGATCGGCACCAACTGGTTACGCAATGCGTCATTCGGCGCGTGCAGGGACAACGCCAGGGACACGTCGATGTGCTTGGACAGCTCATCGATCATCGGCACCACGCCCGACGTGGACAGGGTCACGCGGCGCTTGGAGATGCCATAGCCGAGGTCATCCATCATCAGGTGCATGGCGGCCACGACGTTGTCGAAGTTCAGCAGCGGCTCACCCATGCCCATCATCACCACGTTGGTGATGGCACGGTCGGCGGTCGCCGGGATGCTGCCGAACGATTTATTGGCAATCCACACCTGGCCGATGACTTCGGCGGCGGTGAGGTTGCTGTTGAAACCTTGCTTGCCGGTGGAGCAGAAACTGCAATCCAGGGCACAGCCTGCCTGGGACGAAACGCACAACGTGCCGCGTTTGCCCTGGGGAATGTACACGGTCTCGACGCAGCTGCCGGACGCCACGCGCACCACCCATTTACGGGTGCCGTCGGTGGAGATGTCCTCGCTGACGACTTCCGGACCGCGAACTTCGGCAATCACCTTGAGCTTGTCGCGCAGGGCCTTGCTGACGTTAGTCATGGCGTCGAAATCATCGACGCCAAGGTGGTGAATCCATTTCATTACCTGACCGGCACGGAAACGCTTCTCCCCGATTGAGTCGAAGAATTTTTCCATTTCCAGCTGAGTCAGACCCAGCAGGTTAGTTTTAACAGTCGATGTAGTCATGGATTCACCTTCACTCTTTAAGCCAATGCTTAGCGAGTGGTTACTTCAGTAGCTGCGAAGAAGTACGAGATTTCGCGAGCGGCAGCGGCTTCGGAGTCCGAACCGTGTACAGCGTTGGCGTCGATCGAATCAGCGAAGTCAGCGCGGATGGTACCGGCAGCCGCTTCTTTAGGGTTGGTGGCGCCCATCAGCTCACGGTTCAGAGCGATAGCGTTTTCGCCTTCCAGAACCTGAACGACAACCGGACCGGAGATCATGAAAGCAACCAGGTCGCCGAAGAAACCACGAGCGCTGTGCTCAGCGTAGAAGCCTTCGGCTTCGGCTTTGGACAGTTGCTTCAGTTTCGAAGCTACAACGCGCAGGCCAGCTTTTTCGAAACGAGTGGTGATCTCGCCGATAACGTTTTTTGCAACAGCGTCAGGCTTGATGATGGAGAAAGTACGTTGAACAGCCATGGTGTAACTCCAGAAACGGTAATTTGTGAAAAATTAAACCCGCGAATTATACGCGGGTTCTTGGGTATTGCCTAACTGCGTGCGGTGCAGAATCAATCGGCTTCTTCGATCCAGGCGGCCTGGATGGCTTCAAGCACCTTCTCGCCACCGCGGGTCGGATCATCGCTGAACTCCGGCAATGCCAGCACCCACTTGTGCAGATCGACGAAGTTCACATAACGCGGGTCCACTTCCGGCTTCGATTCAGCCAGCTGGATCGCGATTTCCAGCACATCAACCCATTTCAGACTCATGTCGGTTCCTTGAATCAGTGCGGCGCTTCGGCTGCATGGTTGAGCGAGTATTTCGGAATTTCGACCGTCAGGTCTTCAGTCCCGACGATCGCCTGACAGCCTAGACGCGATTGCGCCTCCAGACCCCAGGCCCGATCAAGAAAGTCTTCTTCCAGTTCATCCGCTTCTTCCAGCGAGTCGAAACCTTCGCGGATGATGCAGTGGCAGGTGGTGCAGGCGCAGACGCCGCCACAGGCGCTTTCCATCTCGATATGGTGTTCATGGGCCAGCTCGAGAATGGAGATACCCGGCTCAGCCTCCACAACCATGCCATCCGGGCAAAACTTCTCGTGAGGCAGAAAAATGACCTGCGGCATCAGATATCCTCGATTTCATTCAGGTTGCGCCCCGATAGAGCGGCTTTCACCGTCAAATCCATGCGGCGGGCAGCAAAAGCATCGGTCACTTGCGACAGACGCTTGGTCTGCTGCTCGATGGCGTAGCCATCGGAACCTTTCATCAGTTCGGCCAGTTCCTGCATCTGCAACTCGATGACCATGCGCTCTTCGGCGTCGAGCAGGCGCTCGCCATCGACATCGAGGGCAGCCTGCACCGCTTCGATCAGGCGCCGGGCATCGACCTGCTGTTCACGCAGGACACGGGCGACCTTGTCGTCATTGGCGTGCTGGAACGAATCCTTGAGCATCTTGGCGATTTCGCCGTCGGTCAGGCCGTAGGACGGCTTGACCTGGATGCTCGCTTCAACGCCCGAACCCAGCTCACGGGCAGCCACGCTGAGCAGACCGTCGGCATCGACCTGGAAAGTCACGCGAATCTTCGCCGCACCGGCCACCATCGCCGGAATGCCGCGCAATTCGAAGCGCGCCAGGGAGCGGCAGTCGCTGATCAGCTCGCGCTCACCCTGCAACACGTGGATCGCCATGGCCGACTGGCCGTCTTTATAGGTGGTGAAATCCTGGGCGCGGGCGACGGGGATGGTGGTGTTGCGCGGAATCACCTTCTCCATCAGGCCGCCCATGGTTTCCAGCCCCAGGGACAACGGAATCACGTCAAGCAGCAGCAGTTCGTCACCGTCACGCTTGTTGCCGGCCAGGGTATCGGCCTGGATCGCAGCACCAATGGCCACCACTTGATCCGGATCGATTTCGGTCAGCGGCTGGCGACCGAAGGCTTCAGCCACGGCTTCGCGAACGCGAGGCACGCGGGTCGAGCCGCCGACCATGACCACCGCATGCACGTCATCCAGCTCGATACCGGAATCGCGCACAGCGCGGCGGCACGCCTTCAGGCTGCGCGCAACCATCGGCTCGATCAGCGCATTGAAGGCTTCGCGAGTCAACTCGGCTTGCCAGTCGCCATACACCACGGCAACGGACGCGGCGTTGGTCAGGGCTTCCTTGGCCGCACAGGCGGTTTGCAACAGATGACGCTGCACACCCGGATCCAGGTCATCCGACAGGCCAGCGCCCTCGATGATCCAGCGAGCGATCGCGTGATCGAAGTCGTCGCCGCCCAGGGCGCTGTCGCCACCGGTAGCCAGCACTTCGAAGACTCCGCCGGTCAGGCGCAGAATCGAAATATCGAACGTACCGCCGCCCAGGTCATAAATCGCCACCAGGCCTTCGGCATGCTGGTCCAGACCATAAGCCACAGCGGCCGCGGTCGGCTCATTGAGCAGCCGCAGCACGTTCAGGCCGGCCAGCTTGGCCGCGTCCTTGGTGGCTTGCCGCTGGGCATCGTCGAAATAGGCCGGAACGGTGATCACCGCCCCCACCAGTTCGCCGCCCAACGCAGCCTCGGCGCGCTGACGCAGCACCTTGAGGATATCGGCGGAGACTTCGACCGGGCTTTTCGGGCCTTGCACGGTGTCGATGAACGGCATGTGCGACTCGCCGCCGACAAAGCGGTACGGCAACTGGTCGCCCAGCTGCTTGACGTCGGACAGGCCACGACCCATCAAGCGCTTGACCGACAGCACGGTGTTCAAGGGATCGGTGGCGGCTGCCAGCCTGGCTGACTCGCCGACTTCGACGCGGTCGGCGTGGTAGCGCACGGCAGACGGCAGGATGACCCGCCCTTCTGCGTCGGCCAGGGGCTCGGAAAGACCACTGCGCAATGCAGCGACCAGCGAATTGGTAGTGCCCAAGTCGATCCCCACAGCCAGACGACGCTGGTGCGGTTGAGGACTTTGGCCGGGTTCGGCGATCTGCAGTAGGGCCATCGTTATCAGGACTTATCTGTATATCAGGCGTGCGACCGGAGCGGCACTGGGTTAATCGTCGAGGCGCTCTTCTAATTGGCGCACTTCGTAGGTGAGCTTGTCGAGGAACTGCATGCGCCGCATCAGGCGTTCGGCCTGCTCACGTTGCGCTGCATCATTCCAACAGGCTGCGAAGCTTTGGTTCAGTTCATCCTGAGCGGTTTTCAGGCGGCGCTTGAACGCTGCAATACCGGCCATGTCGGCACTGTCTTGCAGGTCTTCGAGCTCTTCTCGCAGCTCCATCTGCTGCAGAAGGAACGCCGGATCGTGCACCGTGACCTCCAGCGGCAGCTCGCCACCACCCATGGCGAGCAGGTATCGCGCGCGCTTGGGGGGACTCTTGAGCGTCTGGTAGGCCTCGTTGAGGCTCGCGGATTGCTCTAGCGCCAGCCGCTGCTCACGCTCGGAAGCGTCGGCAAAGCGGTCCGGATGAACACCGCGCGCCAACTCTCGGTAGCGCGTGGCCAGCTGCTCGAGATCCAGATTGAAACTCGGCTGCAGCTCGAATAAAGCGAAATGACAAGGAGTACCCACAAGAAGCCTCAGATATTGAAGCTTTCGCCGCAGCCACATTCACCGCGCACGTTGGGGTTGTTGAACTTGAAGCCTTCGTTCAACCCTTCCTTGACGAAATCGAGTTCGGTGCCGTCCAGGTAGGCCAGGCTTTTCGGGTCGATGATCACTTTTTCGCCGTGACTTTCGAACACCTGGTCCTCTGCGACCACCTCGTCGACGAACTCCAGCACGTAGGCAAGGCCGGAACAGCCTGTGGTGCGGACACCCAGACGAATCCCTTCACCTTTGCCGCGCCCGTTGAGGGAGCGTCGCACGTGTTGAGCTGCCGCTTCTGTCATGCTGATAGCCATCGGTGACTCCTTACTCGTCGCCAAAACTTGAAAGTCAGATCAAGCCTTTCTTCTGCTTGTAGTCGCGAACGGCCGCCTTGATGGCGTCTTCAGCAAGCACGGAGCAGTGAATTTTCACCGGTGGCAAGGCCAGTTCTTCGGCCAGCTGAGTGTTCTTGATGGTCTCTGCTTCATCCAGAGTCTTGCCTTTCATCCACTCGGTCGCCAGGGAGCTGGAGGCGATCGCCGAACCGCAACCGTAGGTCTTGAACTTGGCATCTTCGATGATGCCGGCTTCGTTGACCTTGATTTGCAGGCGCATCACATCGCCGCACGCCGGAGCGCCGACCATGCCGGTGCCGACATCAGGATCTTCCGCGTCCATCTTGCCGACGTTGCGCGGGTTTTCGTAGTGGTCGATGACCTTTTCGCTGTAAGCCATGATTCTTAATCCTCACTCATCAGAGAGTCGCTCTTGAAGCCCTGCGCCAGAAGGTTGGCAGGGCTGTTTTGCGGCGACTTGAAATCAGTGTGCCGCCCACTCGATTTTCGAAATGTCGACACCGTCTTTGTACATGTCCCACAGCGGCGACAAGGTGCGCAGCTTGGTAACGGCCTCGCAGACTTTCTGCGCGGCGTAGTCGATTTCTTCTTCGGTGGTGAAACGACCGAAGGTGAAGCGAATCGAGCTGTGTGCCAGTTCGTCGTTGCGGCCCAGGGCGCGCAGTACGTACGAAGGCTCAAGGGACGCCGAGGTGCAGGCCGAACCGGACGAAACCGCCAGGTCCTTGAGCGCCATGATCAGCGACTCGCCTTCGACGTAGTTGAAGCTCAGGTTCAGGTTGTGCGGTACGCGGGCGGTCATGCTGCCGTTGATGTACAGCTCTTCCAGGCCTTCGACCTGCTTGAAGAAGCGGTCGCTCAGCGCTTTGATCCGTACGTTCTCGGCAGCCATGTCTTCCTTGGCTACGCGGAACGCTTCGCCCATGCCGACGATCTGGTGGGTCGCCAGGGTGCCGGAACGCATGCCACGCTCGTGACCGCCGCCGTGCATGGTCGCTTCGATGCGCACACGCGGCTTGCGGCTGACGTAGAGTGCGCCGATGCCTTTAGGACCGTAGGTCTTGTGGGCAGAGAACGACATCATGTCGACTTTCAGCTTCGACAGGTCGATCTCGACCTTGCCAGTGGACTGAGCGGCGTCGACGTGGAACAGGATGCCCTTGGAACGGAGCAACTCGCCGATGGCGGCGATGTCGTTGATGGTGCCGATTTCGTTGTTCACATGCATGATCGAAACCAGGATGGTGTCGTCGCGCAGGGCGGCTTCAACCATCTCAGGCGTGACCAGTCCATCGGTGCGCGGCTCGATGTAAGTCACTTCGAAGCCTTCACGCTCCAGTTGGCGCATGGTGTCGAGGACAGCCTTGTGCTCAATCTTGGTGGTGATCAGGTGTTTGCCCTTGGTCGCATAGAAATGCGCCGCACCCTTGATTGCCAGGTTGTCGGATTCGGTGGCACCGGAGGTCCAGACGATTTCACGCGGGTCGGCGTTGACCAGGTCAGCGACCTGGCGACGAGCGTTTTCGACCGACTCTTCAGCTTTCCAGCCAAACACGTGGGAACGGGACGCCGGGTTACCGAAGTTTCCGTCGACCAGCAGGCATTCACTCATCTTTTGCGCGACACGCGGATCGACCGGGGTGGTCGCAGAGTAATCAAGGTAAATCGGCAATTTCATGGACTATCTCCTAAATCAGGCTGGCTGGCGTTCCGCTAGCTCTTTGGCTGTCATTCGACGGCGGACGCTTCAATCTTGTCCAGGCGTGGCACCTTGCTGTTGCAACGGCGCTGATCCTGACGCTGGGCTACTTCTTGTACCTCACGGCGAGTGACAAGGTCAGCCAAGCTGATACCGCTCAGAAATTCGTGAATCTGCAGGCTCAGATCGCACCACAAATGGTGGGTCAGGCAGGTATCGCCGTGATGGCAATCGCCCTGGCCCTGGCACTTGGTGGCATCGACCGATTCGTTCACCGCATCGATCACCTGGGCGACCTGGATGCCCTGCATGTCGCGCGACAGCTGGTAGCCGCCGCCCGGACCGCGGACGCTGGAGACCAGGTTGCTGCGACGCAGCTTGGCGAAAAGCTGTTCGAGGTAGGACAGTGAGATGCCTTGGCGCTCGGAGATATCGGCCAGGGACACCGGCCCGTGCTGCGCGTGCAACGCCAGGTCAAGCATGGCGGTCACGGCGTATCGGCCTTTTGTAGTCAGTCGCATGGACAATTACCACGGAGTTCGGAATGGGGCGAGTATGCAATTCCCGAGTATTTAAGTCAACTATAAGACCTAGTGTTTTACTCGGGATTACCCGCAAAAGAGCGGCAGCATCATAGCAAAGGCTGGCCGGTTACAGCCAGCAATTGCACGTCATCGTTCTTCGCGGGCAAGCCTCGCTCCTACAAGGATCACGCATTACCTGTAGGAGCGAGGCTTGACCGCGAAGGTGTCGGCGCGATCTAGCCGGCCTGACTCTGATCCTTGTCCTTCACACACGCAAAATCTTCCTCGCGCAGCTCAGGCAGCTCCTTGGCGCAGTAATTACTGCCCAGGTCCTTCAACGCCCCGCACATCCCCTCCAGCCGCCCATCGACCGCCTGCAGATGATCGAGCAACTGATTGATGGCCCGCGCCACCGGATCCGGCATGTCTTCGCCGACACCGTAGGCATCGAAACCGATCTTCTCGGCCATGGCCTTGCGCTTGGCGTCCTGCTCTTCATCGGATTTGACAATGATCCGCCCGGGAATGCCGACGACGGTCGCCCCGGCAGGCACAGCCTTGGTCACCACGGCATTGGAGCCGACCTTGGCCCCCGCCCCCACCGTGAACGGGCCGAGCACCTTGGCACCGGCGCCGACCACCACACCGTCTTCCAGTGTCGGGTGACGCTTGCCTTTGTTCCAGCTGGTGCCGCCGAGCGTCACCCCCTGATAAAGGGTGACGTCGTCGCCGATCTCGGCCGTTTCACCAATGACAATGCCCATGCCATGGTCAATAAAGAACCGCCGACCGACCTTGGCCCCCGGATGAATCTCGATCCCGGTCAACCAGCGACCGAAGTTCGACACCAGCCGCGCCAGCCATTTCAGCTCGGCGCGCCACAAGGCCGCCGACAGCCGATGGATCCAGATGGCGTGCATGCCCGGGTAGCAGGTCAGGACTTCAAATGCGTTACGCGCCGCCGGGTCACGATGGAAAACACTCTGGATATCTTCACGCAAACGCTCGAACATCATTAATCCTTCCGCTTTAGAAGCTCGCCACGGGCCGCTTTCTGGGTTTCCGTGAGGATGCCACGCAAAATATTCATTTCCGCCCGGCTGACCGAGCTGCGTCCGTACAACCGGCGCAGGCGCGCCATCAAGTGCCGCGGTTTTTCCGGATCGAGGAACTCGATGGCCACCAGGGTCTGCTCCAGGTGCTCATAGAATCGCTCCAGTTCATCCATGGTCGCCAGTTCACCACTCTTGGTGGACGCCACTTCATCCTTCTCGACCTTGCTCGGCTGGCCTTGGGCCGCGAGCCAGGACATTCGCACTTCATAACTCAACACCTGCACCGCCGCCCCCAGGTTCAGCGAACTGAACTCGGGGTCTGAGGGGATGTGCACGTGATAATGACATCGTTGCAGCTCGTCGTTGGTCAGGCCGGAGTCTTCACGACCGAATACCAGGGCAATCTCGGTGCCCTGCGCGGCTTCCTCCACCACCCTCACCCCGCATTCGCGCGGATCGAGCAATGGCCAGGGAATGCGCCGATCACGGGCGCTGGTGCCCAACACCAGCGTGCAGCCGACCAGGGCATCTTCCAAAGTGGCGACGACTTGCGCGTTTTCAAGGATGTCCCCGGCGCCGGAAGCCCGAGCATCGGCCTCGTGGTGCGGGAACAACCGCGGTTCGACCAGCACCAGCCGCGACAGGCCCATGTTCTTCATGGCACGCGCAGCCCCGCCGATATTCCCGGGATGGCTGGTATTGACCAGGACGACACGAATGTTTTGCAGCAAGGGAGGCACTCTCGAACACATCAAAGGGGAGCAAATCTTACAGTTCCTCCTACCGTTAAGCTATGAATGCGCACACTGTCCTTCACCTGTAGAAACTTTCTGAGTAGAATGCCCGGCTTTCTTTAACAACCTTAGGTGACACATCCATGCAGCCCATGCTGAATATCGCGCTGCGCGCCGCCCGCAGCGCCAGTGAATTGATCTTCCGCTCCATCGAGCGCCTGGATACCATCAAGGTCGACGAAAAAGACGCCAAGGATTACGTGTCCGAGGTGGATCGCGCCGCCGAACAGAAAATCATCGACGCGCTGCGCAAGGCCTACCCGAATCACTCGATCAGGGGTGAAGAAACCGGCATGCACGCCGGCAAAGGGATCGAAGGCGAAGAATACCTGTGGATCATCGATCCGCTGGACGGCACCACCAACTTCCTGCGCGGCATTCCACACTTCGCTGTCAGCATCGCCTGCAAATACCGCGGCCGCCTGGAACACGCAGTCGTTCTGGACCCGGTGCGCCAGGAAGAATTCACCGCCAGCCGTGGTCGCGGCGCCCAACTGAACGGTCGTCGCCTGCGCGTCAGCGGTCGTACCAGCCTGGATGGCGCCCTGCTGGGTACCGGCTTCCCGTTCCGCGATGACCAGATGGACAACCTCGACAACTACCTGGGCATGTTCCGCGCCCTGGTAGGCCAGACCGCCGGCATCCGCCGCGCCGGTTCGGCGAGCCTGGACCTGGCCTACGTGGCCGCCGGTCGTTTCGACGCATTCTGGGAGTCGGGCCTGTCCGAGTGGGACATGGCCGCAGGCGCCCTGCTGATCCAGGAAGCCGGCGGCTTGGTGAGCGACTTCACCGGCGGTCACGACTTCCTCGAGAAAGGCCATATCGTTGCCGGTAACACCAAATGCTTCAAGGCAGTGCTGACGGCGATCCAGCCGCACCTGCCGGCTTCGCTGAAGCGCTAAGCTTCCAGCGACAGACAAAGCACCCTTCGGGGTGCTTTTTTTATGTCTGGAATTCACCCTTACCAACAACACCGACCAACTGTGGGAGCGGGCTTGCTCGCGAATGCGGTGTGTCATTCAACATCATTGCTGGATGGCACACCGCATTCGCGAGCAAGCCCGCTCCCACAGGGGTTTTGTGGTGATGTAGATATCGGCGCACAAAAAAAGCACCCCGCAGGGTGCTTTTTTGGCATCTGAATATCCGCTACTTACTTAGCCGGCTCATTCTGCGACAGGATCAACTTACCTTCCTTATCCACCGGAATCTGATTACCCGGATCGCGATCCATCCGCACCTTGCCTTCCTTGCCATCCAGCGAATAACGCACGTCGTAGCCTACAACCTTGTCACTGATGTCATTCACCGTGTTACAGCGAGTCTGGGTCGTGGTGTAGGTATCGCGATTCTGCATACCTTCCTGCACCTTGTTCCCCGCGTAACCGCCACCGACCGCACCGGCCACCGTGGCAATCTTCTTGCCCGTACCGCCACCGACCTGGTTACCGAGCAAGCCACCCGCAACGGCACCGATGGCGGTACCGAGAATCTGGTGTTGATCTTTGACCGGCGCCTGCCGGGTCACTGCTACGTCCTTGCACACTTCACGTGGCGTCTTGATTTGTGTCTTGACCGGTTCAACGGCTAGCACTTGCGCATACTCAGGGCCGCTTTTAACCAGGCTGTAGGTGGCAACAGCACCCCCGGCAGTCACACCGACAGCACCCAATACCGCACCAACCAGCAACGACTTGTTCACATGAACCTCCTGACCATCACGTGCGGGACACGCCCGCGCTTCTCCCAGCCTTGGAGCATAAAAAAAGGCGCGAGTTCAACTCGCGCCTTTTTGGCTGATACCGTTCGAGGAATGTTCCCTCAAGGACGGTCGTCGATTTCCTTGTCGGTAGCTACCGGCGGAATCAGGTCTTCGGTGCTCAGGTTCAGCCAGATCAGCACCACGTTGGCGATGTAGATCGACGAATATGTACCCGCCATCACTCCGATGAACAGCGCGAGGGAGAAGCCCCACAGGTTGTCACCGCCGAAGATCAACAGCGCGCCGATCGCCAGCAACGTGGAGATCGACGTGGCCATGGTCCGCAGCAGGGTTTGCGTGGTCGAGATGTTGATGTTCTCGATCAGCGTGGCCTTGCGCAGCACACGGAAGTTCTCGCGAACCCGGTCGAATACCACGATGGTGTCGTTCAGCGAGTAACCGATGATCGCCAATACCGCGGCCAACACCGTCAAATCGAAGGTGATCTGGAAGAACGAGAGGATCCCCAGGGTCACCACCACGTCGTGGATCAGCGAAACAATGGCACCGACCGCGAACTTCCACTGAAAGCGGAACGCCAGGTAGAGCATGATGCCGCCCAACGCCATCAGCATGCCGAGGCCGCCCTGGTCGCGCAGCTCTTCACCGACCTGCGGGCCGACGAACTCGACGCGCTTGACCACGGCCGGGTTATCGCCGCCAGCCTTCTGCAAGGCTTCAGCCACCTGCTGACCCAGTTGCGGGTCTTCGCCCGGCATGCGCACCAGCAGATCGGTGGTCGCGCCAAAACTCTGCACGATAGCGTCGCTATAACCCGACGCCGTCAGTTGCTCACGCACCTTGGTGACATCGGCCGGACGCTCGTAGGTCAGCTCGATGAGCGTACCGCCGGTGAAGTCCAGCCCGTAGTTCAGGCCCTTGCTGAACCAGCTGAACAACGCCAGAACCGTAAGGAGCAATGTGACGCCGAACGCAACGTTGCGAACGCCCATGAAGTTGATTGTACGTAACATGGCAGCCCCTTAAATCCACAACTTCTTGAAGTCACGACCGCCGAAGATCAGGTTGACCATCGCGCGAGTCACCAAGATGGCCGTGAACATTGAGGTAAAGATCCCGAGGGACATGGTCACTGCGAAGCCCTTCACCGGGCCTGTGCCCATGGCGAAGAGAATCCCGCCGACCAGCAACGTGGTCAGGTTGGAGTCGAGAATCGCGGTGAAAGCCCGGCCGAAGCCTTCGTTGATTGCCCGTTGCACGGACATGCCCGCCGCGATCTCTTCACGAATCCGCGAGAAGATCAGCACGTTGGCGTCGACCGCCATACCCATGGTCAAGACGATACCGGCAATACCCGGCAGGGTCAGCGTGGCACCCAGCAGCGACATCAAGGCCAGCAGCAACACCATGTTCACCGCCAGCGCGACGGTGGCAATGATGCCGAAGAAGCGGTAGATGGCGATGATGAACAGCGAGACGAACAGCATGCCCCACAGCGAGGCATCGACACCCTTGACGATGTTGTCGGCACCCAGGCTCGGGCCAATGGTGCGCTCTTCAGCGAAGTACATCGGCGCCGCCAGACCACCGGCACGCAGCAGCAGCGCCAGCTCGGACGACTCGCCCTGGCCGTTCAGGCCGGTGATACGGAATTGAGCACCCAGCGGCGACTGGATGGTCGCCAGGCTGATGATCTTCTTCTCTTCTTTGAACGTCTGAACCGGCACGTCTTTCTCGACGCCGTTGACCATTTTCTTGACGTAAGTGGTGACCGGACGCTGCTCGATGAAGATCACCGCCATGCTGCGACCGACGTTGCTGCGAGTCGCACGATTCATCAGCTCGCCACCGTGGCCATCCAGGCGGATGTTCACTTCCGGCGTGCCTTGCTCGCCGAAACCAGCCTTGGCGTCGGTCACCTGGTCACCGGTGATGATCAGGCCACGCTCGATCTGCGCCGGCGGACGATTGCCTTCGCGGAACTCGAAGGACTCGGAAGTGGCTTTCGAAGCACCCGGCTCGGCGGCCAGGCGGAACTCGAGGTTGGCCGTCTTGCCAAGGATACGCTTGGCTTCTGCGGTGTCCTGCACACCCGGCAGCTCAACCACGATGCGGTTGGCGCCCTGGCGCTGAACGATAGGTTCGGCCACACCCAGCTCGTTGACGCGGTTACGGACCGTGGTCAAGTTCTGCTTGATGGAGTATTCGCGGATTTCCGCCAGCTTGGCCGGGGTCATCGCCAGACGCAGCACCGGCTGGCCATTGAGGTCGGCCGGAACAATGTCGAAATCGTTGAAGTTCTTGCGAATCAGGGTGCGGGCTTGCTCGCGAGCGGCTTCATCGGTGAAGCCCAGCTGAATGGCACCTTCGAATTGCGGCAGGCTGCGATAGCGCAGTTTCTCTTTACGCAACAGGCTCTTGACGTCGCCTTCGTAGACTTTCAGGCGTGCATCGAGGGCTTTGTCCATGTCCACTTCCAGCAGGAAGTGCACACCACCGGACAAGTCCAGACCCAGCTTCATCGGGTGCGCGCCAAAGCTGCGCAGCCATTGCGGGGTGGTTTGCGCCAGGTTCAGTGCAACGACGTAGTCATCACCCAATGCCTTGCGCACGACGTCCTTGGCCGGCAGCTGGTCTTCAGCCTTGGTCAGGCGCAGCAGACCGCCCTTCCCGCTTTCCGCCAGCGTGGCCGCCTTGACGTTGATCCCGGATTCCTTGAGCGCGGCGCTCACGCGATCCAGATCAGCCTGAGTGACCTGCAGCGAAGTGCTTGCACCGCTGATCTGAATAGCCGGGTCATCAGGGTATAAATTGGGAGCGGAATACACCAGACCGATCGCCAGCACCGCCAGGATCAGAATGTATTTCCACAGAGGGTATTTGTTCAGCATCACGCCGCCCGCTTATGACGCGGGGCGCCTTGCGCGCCCCGTCGATTGAGTAGAAGTTGAAACTTAGATCGCTTTGAGCGTGCCTTTTGGCAGCGTGGCGGCGATGGCGCCTTTCTGGAATTTCATTTCGACGGTGTCGGAAACTTCCAGAACCACGAAATCGTCGGCCACTTTGGTGATCTTGCCGGCGATACCACCGGTGGTCACCACTTCGTCGCCTTTTTGCAGGCTACCGAGCAGGTTTTTCTGTTCTTTGGCGCGCTTGGCCTGTGGACGCCAGATCATCAGGTAGAAGATGACCAGGAAACCGACCAGGAAAATCCACTCAAAGCCGCCGCCCATTGGGCCTGCAGCAGGTGCAGCAGCGTCAGCCATGGCGTTAGAGATAAAAAAGCTCATTTAGCACTCCAGTTGCAAATGTTGAATCTTGGGGTCAGAAAACTCAGTCCAAAGGCGGAACGGGAAGTCCGCGTTTGGCGTAGAAGGCATCGACAAAGGCGGCCAATGTACCCTGTTGAATAGCCTCGCGCAAACCAGCCATAAGCACCTGGTAATGGCGCAAATTGTGGATGGTATTCAACATGCTACCCAGCATTTCGCCACACTTGTCCAGATGGTGCAGGTAAGCACGGGAGAAGTTCTGGCAGGTGTAGCAATCGCACGTTGGATCCAGCGGCGAATCATCATGGCGATGAAACGCATTGCGGATCTTCAGCACGCCTGTATCGATGAACAGATGCCCATTGCGGGCATTACGGGTTGGCATCACGCAATCGAACATGTCCACACCGCGGCGCACACCCTCCACGAGATCTTCCGGTTTGCCAACGCCCATAAGGTAACGAGGTTTGTCAGCCGGCATCTGGCCCGGCAGGTAGTCCAGCACCTTGATCATCTCGTGCTTGGGCTCGCCCACCGACAGACCGCCGATGGCCAGGCCGTCGAAACCGATCTGGTCGAGGCCTTCCAGGGAGCGCATGCGCAAATCCTGGTGCATGCCGCCCTGCACGATGCCGAACAACGCCGCCACGTTGTCGCCATGGGCTTCTTTGGAACGCTTGGCCCAACGCAACGACAGCTCCATCGACACCCGCGCGACGTCTTCGTCAGCCGGGTACGGCGTGCATTCGTCGAAAATCATCACGATGTCCGACCCCAGGTCACGCTGGACCTGCATCGACTCTTCCGGCCCCATGAACACCTTGGCGCCGTCCACAGGCGAGGCGAAGGTCACGCCCTCCTCCTTGATCTTGCGCATGGCGCCCAGGCTGAACACCTGGAAACCGCCGGAGTCGGTCAGGATCGGGCCTTTCCACTGCATGAAATCGTGCAGGTCGCCGTGCTTCTTGATCACTTCGGTGCCAGGACGCAGCCACAAGTGGAAGGTGTTGCCCAGAATGATCTCCGCGCCGGTGGCGGTGATATCCCGCGGCAGCATGCCCTTGACCGTGCCATACGTGCCCACCGGCATGAACGCCGGGGTCTCGACGGTACCGCGCGGGAAGGTCAAACGACCGCGACGCGCCTTGCCGTCAGTGGCCAGCAATTCAAACGACATACGACTCATTCTGTTTCCTCAGGGCCTGATTCTTTAGGGGCAGTCGGCGCCGGATTACGGGTGATAAACATCGCATCACCGTAGCTGAAAAAGCGGTAACCATGCTCGACGGCGGCTTTGTAAGCGGCCATGGCTTCGGGATAACCGGCGAACGCCGAAACCAGCATCAACAGCGTGGATTCGGGCAAATGAAAGTTGGTGACCAGGGCATCGACCACATGAAACGGCCGGCCCGGGTAGATAAAGATGTCGGTGTCGCCACTGAACGGCTTGAGCACGCCATCGCGCGCCGCGCTTTCCAGGGAACGCACGCTGGTAGTGCCCACCGCCACCACGCGACCACCGCGCGCACGACAGGCGGCCACCGCATCCACCACGTCCTGGCCGACTTCCAGCCATTCGCTGTGCATGTGGTGGTCTTCGATCTTCTCGACGCGCACCGGCTGAAACGTGCCCGCACCCACGTGCAAGGTCACGAACGCGGTCTCGATGCCCTTGGCGGCAATCGCCTCCATCAGCGGCTGATCGAAATGCAGCCCCGCCGTCGGCGCCGCCACCGCGCCCAGACGCTCGGCGTACACCGTCTGATAACGCTCGCGGTCCGAGCCCTCATCCGGGCGGTCTATATAAGGCGGCAACGGCATGTGCCCGACACGATCGAGCAGCGGCAACACCTCTTCGGCAAACCCCAACTCGAACAACGCATCGTGCCGCGCCAGCATCTCGGCCTCGCCACCGCCGTCGATCAGGATCTTCGACCCCGGCTTCGGTGATTTGCTGGAACGCACATGCGCCAGCACCCGATGGCTGTCCAGCACCCGTTCCACCAGGATTTCCAGCTTGCCGCCGGAAGCCTTCTGGCCAAACAGCCGCGCCGGAATCACCCGGGTATTGTTGAACACCATCAAATCGCCCGGGCGCAAATGCTCGAGCAAATCGGTGAATTGACGGTGTGCCAGGGCGCCGCTGACCCCATCCAGGGTCAACAGGCGACTGTCGCGACGCTCGGCCAAAGGGTGGCGGGCGATCAGCGAATCAGGGAGCTCGAAGGTAAAGTCAGCAACGCGCATGATGGGGTTCGTCTAGCAGGGCCGCAAAGTCTAGCGGAAACCTCAAAAATTTTCCATGAAACCTGATTGACCAACGGTAATCTCATCTCTATACTTCGCCGCCATTGAGCCCTGATGGCGGAATTGGTAGACGCGGCGGATTCAAAATCCGTTTTCGCAAGAAGTGGGAGTTCGAGTCTCCCTCGGGGCACCAAAATTAAGAAAGGTCTTGCTTTGCAAGGCCTTTTTTTTCGCCCGCGAAAAAGCACCTGACACCCCGCCGACCTGTAGGAGCCGGCTTGCTGGCGATGCTTTTGATCCTGCTCTTCCACACCACCCGCACCGCTGGAACATTTCACAAGGATTCCCCCCATGGAATTGCTGCTGGAAACCGTTGCCCTGTTCGCCCTCAAGCTTGCTTATGAGACGGAAGATTCGAGTCCGATCCTGCGGGATGATTTGGTGATGAGTGATTATGAGCGGGAGGTTTTTGGGTTGTTGGTGCGTCGGGGGGATGTTGAGGCGATTCAGACGAAAGTGGATGAATGCTTGAGTCTGGCACTGAATGCCATCGGCGGCATTGAGACAGTCTTGGGACGCGAGCTGAATAGATTGGCGTCAGATTTCAGCTCTGTTAAAACGATTGAGCAGCTCGATTCACCGCTGATCGCGCTCAAGGATTACCTGAAAGATATTCAGTAAATGACGGCCTCGGGGCCTCGAGGTTTTTCGTCAAGAAAGGAGAAAAATTTATTTCATTTGATTAATATTTACCCCCCCTTTTCTATTAATAAGTAGTGAATACAGAATGATATATAAACAGAGCATTGCCCGCTCACAGTTTTTTCTTTTGATTCATGCCTAGATTTTCTACATTCATAACAGAGACCGATTTTAATCCGTCTTGTTCCTGCTTCGCTGAGTGCGCCGCAGCATCTGCATTTTCTTGCTATTGGCTTAAATTTTCCACGAGCCATCAGCCCGCCCCCTTTCCTCATGTATAACTTGTCACTAATTCCTTACGGTTGGTGGTCTATGCAAAACCCGCCCAAGGGGAAGGTGCCTCCAATTACGCCTTAGAATCAAACGACAAAAAGCCAATAGATAAACGCCGCAAATAATGAAATGCCACTAATAACCCATGGCACCAACAACTTTCGTTTTAGGTGGGCCGGGAGATTCAACAACTCATCTTTTTCTATGAGGCCACGTTTTTCACAGAGCCGAGGAATCAAAAACATTAGTGCCATTGCACAATTCCGGATGAGCAGCCCCATCAAACCTGCATGGGAAAGCACCTTGCGATTACTCGCTACAAACTTACTTTTATTCAGGTAACTTTCTACCAACTCAGTAAAAAGATATGAAGACAAAAGAACCCAGCACGCTGATACTACTCCAAGAAAAAGTATCGATATTACGATGACCGCCAGCGCAACATTACTCACTGTGGTAAGAGCTCATAAATAAGTTCTCCACCCGACTCTCCTATTTTTCCACCTATCTCACCTCCATAATAGCCGCCGGTGACGGTGCCTAAAGCCACAGCGCATCCTAACATCGCCATACCGCCTCCGACGGATCCACCCACAGTTCCGAGGGCAAGACTTCCAGTGAATTTGCCACCTTCAACATATTTAGCTTTTCTGCACTGTATTTCGCGCCCGGTGGTACACGAGGCCTAGATGACCATTAATGCTAAATGGACTTCAATGGCCTTCTTCATGTAGAACGCTTCTTCGGCCGTACAGGTCGGTGTCGAATCATCACCGACAATTATTAACTCGCCCGGCAGCACAACTGTATTGATAACATGTGCATTCAACACATCAAATTTTGACATTGAGTTTTTGCCAAGCTGCAATGCTGGCTGTAGCGGAAGTGCCTTGGTGAGTGCCAAAGCTGTATCCGGTAATTTCTATCCAGTCCTTGTGTTGCTCATCAAGCGCTTCACCTGGAATTCCTTCGATTTTGATAAAAGCATCAAACGCCATGCGACCACTCCTCGGCAGTAGTTTGTTTCATAAAATTTTTCACGAGGAAATGTACAACTTCTGAAAGGGTCAATCGCTCATCCAGATATCGTTAAATTCAAGATTCAGACCTTTCCTATTGTGTATTGACTGGCGGATGTAGGACGCCTCCTACGCCCGCGAAGGACACCGACCGCCACGCCTGGGCTGCGCATTATTTGACGGCGATGAGGAAGGCGGTGGTGGATGATGCGGTGAAGGTGTTGACGCGGGGTCGGGCGTCGACAGTGACACCTCAGAGGACGGCGGCTGCGTCTGAAGAGTAGATTTTGAAGAATGGGCAGCGGGTTGCTTGGGATGATCGCAGGGCTTTCATATTGATGTTGGCTGGTCTGGCGCTTTCGCTGGCAAGCCAGCTCCTACAGGGGTTGAGGTGAGCTGACTGGTGGTGTTAGCCCCGATTTTTTGGGGCTAACACATCATTCGGTTCACAGCACGTGTTGGGAAATCAGCTTCGATATTTCTACCATCGATGTCCTGCCGGTGAATTCGAATTTCACTTTCCCCAGCGACGAAAAATAGATCTCCAGCTCGGAATCCAGATCGAACGTCCCCGAGGTTTCCACCGAGTAGGCCACGATGTTTTTGTACGGCAACGAGGTGAAGTCTTTCTTGCTGCCGGTGAGGCCCTGTACGTTGACGGCGATGATGCGTTTGTTGGTAAACACTACGCCGTCGCGCATGGACTTGTACGAATCGATGACCTGTTCGCCATCAAGCAATAGGGCGGAAACGCGTTCGGCGTATTCTTCGTTTTGCTTGAGCTTGAAGAATCCCTTGTTGTTGAAATCAATCATTTGCCGCTCCTGGTTTTAAATGCACTTCAACGCTTAAAGACGCCTCAACGGCTACTCAATCTGAATCGGCCCCTTGGTCCCGGCAGCGCTGTCCATCCAGTAGTCTTCATTCTGCAGTCGCCGATCGCCCTGGATGGTGAAGAGGAGCTTGCCCTGGCGAAACTGCAGCGTGCCGTCGGTGCGTTTGGCATTCACCCGTTTGCCGTTGACCCAGACCTGTTCTTTGGCATCGATGCGGATGGTGGCAACGGTCGCGCCTGCATCGCTCTTGGCTACCCACTGCCCGGCATAAGGGGTCTGGCCGGGGGCCTGGGTGGTTGCGCTGTCCGCGGCGGGGTTGGTGAAGCCGGCCTTGGCGTTTTCCGCCTTGGTCTTGTGGATATCGCAGCCTTGGGTTTCGCTGACCTGGGTGCAGCCGGATTGTTCGAGTTGCTGGCGGTATTTTTCGTTGATGGCGTACGCCGGGGACTGGGTCGCGATCAAGATGGCCAGCGCCGGCAGGATGAGTCTATTCATGGGGGCTCCTTTGCGATCTCTATCGAACGGCATCGCACATTCACTGTAGCTGGCTGATTACGTCCTTCACTACCCGCGCCAGGACAGCAGCACCTGTGGATAACTCTACCAGCACTGTGGCACGCCTTGCTCATCCGGACCAGGCATGACTTCACGCCGTCGGCTTATCCGACTCGTCCTGCCCCGCCGCCCGCACTGCAATCTCAATCGCCCGAACGCTGATCGCCGCAAATATCGCTGTCATCAGCACCCCGTTGAACCCCAGAAAAATCGCCAGAACCCGCGAAACGCCAAGTTTCGGCACGAGTTCTCCATAACCAATGGTCAAACCGGTCACGAAGCCGAAATAGATGCCGTCAAAAGGATCCCATCCCTCCAGGTGGCTGATGATGAGGCCGATCAGCACGATCAGAAAAAGCAGTATGGAAAAGATCGGCCAGACAACGCGAAAGTAGAATCCGACGGCTTTGTAGAATTCTCGACGGACGTGCGATGCATGAGTGGGCTTCATGTCATGGGCTTCCTGAGGTTTGCCTGGGCGGCGGGCGTATTGACCCTCCATCAGCTTCGCACAGGCGCTGGAAACTGGTGGCCAACTGATCCACTCCCCCTCCCGTCTTGATCACATCCTTGATGCGACCCTTGAATTCCCCCCCTCCCATGACGTCGGCCAGTCGTCGCGGTGCCTCAGCAGCGGGTTTGGCTTGGTTCAAACTTGATTCGCGATAGTGCTGCACATGGCGCCCTGCCCCTTCAGGGACGACGCCTCGGGCCGCATTCTTCTAGACTCAATAGAAGGTCGTGGAAAGAACCGGGCACGTCGCTTTGGTGCAGATGAATTGAAAGCCCCGTGGCAAGCTGATTTATGCCCTTTTGAGGTGCGGCAAAGACCGCGCCGGGCACAACAAGATGCCCGCTCAGGGTGCCCTGGCCACCGGCCTGACAATGCCACGATACCGTGACGTGGTGTGAATGCCGCAGCCGACACTTTCGGACGACCGACAACCGCCTGGTTTGTCCGTGACCGTGAGGATTGCTGAATGCCTGATGAGACGTTGCACCTGCCGATGGTCAACAGCCTGTTGGAGCGCCACAAGGGCACTCCCGGCGCACTGTTGCCCATCCTTCATGATATTCAGGAACGCATCGGTTATATCCCCGATGCGGCTATCCCCGAAATTGCCCACGCGTTGAACCAGAGTCAGGCCGAGGTTCGCGGGGTGATCAGTTTTTACCATGATTTTCGTACCGCGCCGCCGGCCCGCCATATCCTGCGGCTGTGCCGGGCCGAGTCCTGCAAGAGTCGTGGCGCCGAGCAGTTGGCCGCCCAGTTGCGCGAGCGTCTGCAACTGGACGATCACGGCAGCAGCGCCGACGGCAGCATCAGTTTGCGTCCGGTGTATTGCCTGGGTGCCTGCGCCTGTTCGCCCGCGCTGGAGCTGGATGGCCGGGTGCATGCGCGGCTCAGTGCCGAGCGCCTGGATGCCTTGCTTGACGCTTGCCGGGAGGAAGCATGATGTCGGCTCTCTATCTGCCCTGTGATTCGCTGGCCCGTGCCGTGGGCGCCGACGAGGTGGCGGTGGCCCTGATCACTCAGGCCCGTGAGCGCAATCTGCCCCTGGAGTTGCAGCGCACCAGCTCGCGCGGCCTGTATTGGCTGGAACCGCTGTTGGAAGTGGATAGCCCCCAAGGCCGTATCGGTTTCGGCCCGCTGACCGCGGCCGATGTGCCATCCGTGCTCGAAGCCCTGCAAGGCGAGCCGTCCGCGCATCCACTGGCCTTGGGCCTGGTGGAAGAATTACCGTATCTGAAGACTCAACAACGCCTGCTGTTCGCCCGGGCCGGTATTACCCGGCCGCTGTCGCTGGACGATTACCGGGAGCACGGCGGTTTCGAGGGTTTAACAAGGGCCGTCAACATTGGCGGCGAGCAGACCGCGACGGAAGTGTTCGATTCAGGTCTGCGTGGCCGTGGCGGCGCGGCTTTCCCGGCCGGGATCAAATGGCGCACGGTGCGTGCCACCCAGGCGGCGCAGAAATACATTGTGTGCAACGCCGACGAAGGCGACTCCGGCACCTTTGCCGATCGCATGTTGATGGAAGGCGACCCCTTCCTGCTGATCGAAGGCATGGCCATTGCCGGCATCACTGTCGGCGCCTGCTACGGCTACATCTATGTGCGTTCGGAATATCCAGATGCCGTGGCCATCCTGCGCCAGGCGCTGAACATCGCCCGATCCGCTGGTTACCTGGGCGCCAATGTCGGCGGCAGTGGCCAGGCTTTCGATATGGAAGTGCGGGTCGGTGCCGGCGCGTACATCTGTGGTGAGGAAACCGCGCTGCTGGACTCCCTCGAAGGCAAGCGCGGCGTCGTTCGCGCCAAGCCGCCGATCCCCGCCTTGAAGGGCCTGTTCGGCCTGCCGACCCTGGTGCACAACGTGCTGACCCTGGCCTCGGTGCCGCTGATCCTGGCCAAAGGTGCGCAGTTCTATCGCGATTACGGCATGGGCCGTTCCCTGGGCACCATGCCCTTCCAGCTGGCGGGCAATATCCGTCACGGCGGCCTGGTGGAACGGGCCTTTGGCCTGACCCTGCGCGAACTGGTGGAAGACTACGGCGGCGGAACCGCCAGTGGCCGGCCGCTGAAGGCTGCGCAGGTTGGCGGGCCTTTAGGCGCCTGGGTGCCGCCAAGTCAATTCGACACGCCGCTGGATTACGAAGCCTTCGCCGCCATCGGCGCAATGCTCGGTCACGGCGGTGTGGTGGTGGCTGACGACAGCCTGGACATGGCCCATATGGCGCGTTTCGCCATGCAGTTCTGCGCCGAGGAATCCTGCGGCAAATGCACCCCCTGCCGCATCGGCTCGACCCGGGGCGTGGAGGTGATCGACCGCCTGCTGGCCGCGCCGGACCAGAGCGGTCGCGATGAGCAGGTGATCATCCTCAAGGACCTGTGCGACACCCTGCAATACGGTTCGCTGTGCGCGTTGGGCGGCATGGTCTCGTTTCCGGTCGCCAGCGCCCTCAAGCACTTCCCCGCCGACTTCGGCTTGCAGCCTTCGGAGGCCGAGCAATGATCACTCTCTTCGACCCGAAAACAGACATCGACCTTGGAACGCCTGCCCGCGACAGCCAGGTGCAGGTCACCCTGAACATCGACGGCCGCAGCATCAGCGTGCCCGAAGGCACCTCGGTGATGCGCGCCGCCGCGCTGCTGGGCACCACCATTCCCAAACTGTGCGCCACCGACAGCCTGGAAGCCTTCGGTTCCTGCCGCATGTGCCTGGTGGAGATCGACGGCATGCGCGGCTACCCGGCGTCCTGCACCACGCCGGTCACCGAAGGCATGAGCGTGCACACCCAGACACCGAAGCTCGCGACCCTGCGCCGCAACGTCATGGAGCTGTACATCTCCGATCACCCGCTGGACTGCCTGACCTGCTCGGCCAACGGCAACTGCGAGCTGCAAACCGTCGCCGGCCAGGTCGGCCTGCGGGAGGTGCGTTACGGCTATGAAGGCGACAACCATCTGGCCGACGTCAAGGACACCTCCAACCCCTACTTCGACTACGACCCGAGCAAGTGCATCGTCTGCAACCGCTGCGTGCGCGCCTGCGAAGAAACCCAGGGCACCTTTGCCCTGACCATTACCGGGCGCGGGTTCGAATCCCGCGTGGCGGCCGCCGGTGGCGATAACTTCCTCGAGTCGGAGTGCGTGTCCTGCGGCGCCTGCGTGCAAGCCTGCCCCACCGCGACCCTGATCGAAAAAAGCGTGGTCGAACTGGGCCAGCCCGAACGCAGTGTGATCACCACCTGTGCCTATTGCGGCGTGGGTTGCTCGTTCCGCGCCGAGATGAAAGGCGACCAGCTGGTGCGCATGGTTCCGGACAAGAACGGCCAGGCCAACCACGGCCACTCCTGCGTCAAGGGGCGTTTTGCCTGGGGCTACGCCACCCACCCGGATCGCATCACCAAGCCGATGATCCGCAAACACATCAACGACCCCTGGCAGGAAGTCAGCTGGGATGAAGCGGTGACCTACGCCGCCAGTGAATTCCGCCGGCTGCAGCAACAATACGGCCGCGACTCGATTGGTGGCATCACCTCCAGCCGCTGCACCAACGAAGAAACCTACCTGGTGCAAAAACTGGTGCGCGCCGCGTTCGGCAACAACAACGTCGATACCTGTGCGCGAGTCTGCCACTCGCCGACCGGCTATGGCCTGAAACAAACCCTGGGCGAGTCCGCCGGCACCCAGAGTTTCGACTCGGTGATGCAGGCCGACGTGATCCTGGTGATGGGTGCCAACCCCAGCGACGCCCACCCGGTGTTCGCCTCGCAGCTCAAACGCCGCCTGCGCGAAGGCGCGCGGCTCATCGTCATCGACCCACGCCGCATCGATCTGGTGGACTCGGTGCACGCCCGCGCCGAGTTGCACCTGGCCCTGCGCCCGGGCACCAACGTCGCCATGCTCAACGCCCTGGCCCATGTCATCGTCACTGAAGGCCTGCTCAACCAGGCGTTTATCGACGCCCGTTGCGAGGGCCACGATTTCGCTCGCTGGAGCGAGTTCGTCAGCCGCGCGGAAAACTCGCCGGAAGTCCTGGGCGCCACCTGCGGCGTAGACCCGGCCGACATCCGTGCCGCCGCCCGCCTGTATGCCACCGGCGGCAACGCGGCGATCTACTATGGCCTGGGCGTCACCGAGCACAGCCAGGGCAGCACCGCGGTGATGGGCATCGCCAACCTGGCCATGGCCACCGGCAACATCGGTCGCGAAGGCGTGGGCGTAAACCCGCTGCGGGGGCAGAACAACGTGCAGGGCTCCTGCGACATGGGTTCCTTCCCCCACGAGCTGCCCGGCTACCGGCACATCTCCAACGAAGGGGTGCGCGCGCAGTTCGAACAAGCCTGGAACGTCACCCTGCAACCCGACCCGGGCCTGCGCATCCCCAACATGTTCGAAGCAGCGTTGGGCGGCAGCTTCAAGGGCCTGTATTGCCAAGGCGAAGACATCGTTCAGAGCGACCCCAACACCCAGCACGTCACCGCCGCGATGTCGGCCATGGAATGCGTGGTGGTGCAGGACATTTTCCTCAACGAAACCGCCAAGTTCGCCCACGTGTTCCTGCCGGGCTGCTCGTTCCTGGAAAAAGACGGCACCTTCACCAACGCCGAACGGCGCATCTCCCGGGTGCGCAAGGTCATGGAGCCGCTGGGCGGCAAGGCCGACTGGGAAGGCACCATTGCCCTGGCCAACGCCCTGGGTTACCCGATGAACTACCGGCACCCATCGGAAATCATGGATGAAATCGCCCGCCTGACGCCGACCTTCACCAACGTCAGCTACGCCGCACTGGACAGCCACGGCAGCCTGCAATGGCCGTGCAACGCCGAGGCGCCGGACGGCACGCCGACCATGCACATCGAGGAATTCGTGCGCGGCAAGGGGCGCTTCATGCTCACCGGCTACGTGCCCACCGAGGAAAAGGTCAACAATCGTTATCCCCTGCTGCTGACCACCGGGCGCATCCTCAGCCAGTACAACGTCGGCGCCCAGACCCGGCGGACCGACAACGTTGCCTGGCACAATGAAGACCGCCTGGAAATCCACCCGACCGACGCCGAGAGCCGTGGCATCAACGAGGGTGACTGGGTCGGCATTGGCAGCCGCGCCGGGCAGACCGTACTGCGCGCGCGGATCACCGAACGGGTCGCCCCGGGCGTGGTGTACACCACCTTCCACTTCCCTGAATCGGGGGCCAACGTCATCACCACCGACAACTCCGACTGGGCCACCAACTGTCCGGAGTACAAGGTCACCGCCGTGGAAGTCAGCCGCGTCTACCACCCTTCCGAGTGGCAAAAACGCTACCAGAGCTTCAGCGAGGAACAGGACCGTCTGCTCAAGGAACGCCGTCAGGCCCGTGGCGCTCAAGTGGAGGTGCGCCGATGAGCACTGCCAACCTGATCAAGATGGCCAACCAGATCGCCCAGTACTTCGCCAGCGAACCGGACGAGCAAGTGGCGGTGCTCGGCGTGCGTAATCATCTGCAACTGTACTGGGCGCCGACCATGCGCAAGGAATTGCTGGCCTGGCAGACCGAGCATCAGGGGGCCGACTTGCACCCGCTGGTGCAGGCGGCGGTCAGTGGGGCGGGTTGGGAGGCGTAGGTTCGCACGAGCCCTTTGGATTTTCCCTTGGTCTGTGAAGGCAGGCCAAGGAGTAGTAATCCGACGCAAGTCAGCAACGACTCATTTACACCAGCTGCGTTATCATCCGGCGTTTCCGCACCTCGAGTCTTGAAACGGATGCCCATGTCTTCATCCTTGTCTGACGCTGATCAACCCCTGCCCCCTGTCCTCGTCGGCCCGCTATTGCGGCGTCTGGAGCCCAAGCGGTTGGTGTTGTGGCTGGTGGGGTCGCGGGCATTGTCGCTGACGTTGCGGTTGCAGAATGTCGGCGATATCCGCCTGGACGACACGCAGTGCACGGTGGTCCCGGTCGGCACTCGCGCCTTTGTGCATTTGATCGATGTGCCACTGGACAGCCCCCTGCCCTGCGACACGCTGATCGAATACGACCTGCTGATCGACAAAGGCGAAGACGACGACGTCGAGTCGGGCATCGCCGCTTGGGCCCCGCACTTGCTGTACGGCGAGGCCGGTTGCCCGAATTTCGTCCTGCGCTCACGGGTTGATCAACTGTTGCACGGTTCCTGCCGCAAGCCGCACTTTCCGGCGCCGGATGGTCTGCTTTGTGTCGATCGCTTGCTGGAGGCCGAGCCGGAGGCAGAAAAACGCCCGGCGCTATTGATGATGAGCGGTGATCAGGTGTACGCCGACGATGTCGCGGGGCCGACGTTGCGGGCCATTCATGCCCTGATCGAGCGACTGGGGCTGTTCGAGGAGCACCTCGAAGGGGCGGTGGTCAGCGACAGCGCCAAACTCTACAACCACCCGGCCAGTTACTACCATCGTGCGGATTTGTTACCGGCGCTGCAAAGCAACGACACCCTGCGAGACCGGTTTTTCGGCGGCGCGCGCAAGCCGATTTTCACCAGCAGCAGTGCTGACAACCATCTGGTGAGCTTCGCCGAGGTCATGGCCATGTACCTGCTGGTGTGGTCGCCGACGCCCTGGACGTTGATCGCGCCGAAACCGCCGAAATTGATTCCCGAACGGCGCGAGCGGTATGCGCTGGAGCAGACCCGGGTCGACGGCTTCAAGGCCGGTCTCGGCAACGTGGCCCGAGCGCTGGCACATCTGCCGTGCCTGATGATTTTCGATGACCACGACATTACCGATGACTGGAATCTTTCCGCACAGTGGGAGGAAACGGCCTACGGCCATCCGTTCTCCAAGCGCATCATCGGCAATGCGTTGATCGCCTACATGCTGTGTCAGGGCTGGGGCAATAATCCGGATGCGTTCAGCGGCGTGCTGGAGAAAACCCGTTTATTGAGTGCCACGGGGCAGGACCACTACCTCGACAGTGAAGTCCAGGATGAGTTGATCGATGAACTGTTGCGGTTCCAGAACTGGCATTTCGTGCTGCCCACCACCCCGGCGATCGTAGTGCTCGACACCCGCACCCGGCGCTGGCGCAGCGAGATGACGCTCAAGCAGCCATCAGGCCTGATGGATTGGGAAGCGCTCAGCGAACTGCAACAGGAACTGCTGGATCATCCTTCGGCGATCATCGTTTCGCCGGCGCCGATCTTCGGCGTCAAACTGATCGAAACCGTACAGCGCGTCTTCAGCTGGTTAGGCTACCCCTTGCTGGTTGACGCAGAAAACTGGATGGCCCATCGCGGCGCGGCACAGGTGATCCTGAACATTTTCCGACACTCGCGTACACCCGGTAACTACGTGGTGCTGTCAGGCGATGTGCATTATTCCTTCGTCTACGAAGTGCTGATCCGACATCGTAAAGCGGGGCCCAGGATCTGGCAGGTCACCAGCAGTGGCATCAAAAACGAATTTCCGCCGGGCCTGCTCGAGTGGTTCGACCGGCTCAACCGCTGGCTCTATTCGCCGCGCTCGCCGCTGAACTGGCTGACCAAACGCCGACGGATGCGCATTGTTCCGCATGTTCCAGAGCATGCTGAAGCCGGTGAACGGCTGTGGAATTCGGCGGGGATCGGGCAGGTGTTCTTTAATGAGAAAGGACAACCGCAGGCGATTTATCAGTTGAATGCGAATGGCGCGCCGAAGACGCGGATGGTGGCGCCTGAGGCGAGTGACTGACGGGGTGAGACCGAGTCGCCTGCTTCGTCGGAACGCCGCCCGGCGCCGGCTCGCTCCCTGCGCTGAGAATGGCCCTGCAGATCATTTGATCGGTGCCGCTTATGGATTTCACCAGAACCCTGATCATTGGCAACTCCGGTTCCGGCAAAAGCTGGCTGGCCGAGCGATTGGCCAGCCATCTGCTAGTGCCGTGGATTGATCTGGATTCGATTCACTGGCTATCCGACGAACACAGTATCGCGCGTCCCCGCGGCGAGGCATTGGCGATGGCGCGGATTGCGGCCAGTCAAGAGTGCTGGGTGATCGAGGGCGTTTACGGCTGGATGGTAAGCGAGCTTATACACCGGGCCACGGCGCTGATCTGGCTGTGTATTAGAGATGAAGAATGCGTCGCCAATATTCGCCAGCGAGAAGCCGGGCGCGATGATAATGATGAGTTGTTGATTGCCTTGCTGGACTGGGCCGGCAGTTATCGGACGCGTGATGACTCCAGTGGATATGCCGCGCATAAGCGATTGTTCAAGGGATTTACCAGCGCGAAACTTCAACTGATGGACCGCACTGAGGCGTTGGCTTTCGCGAGTAGGATGCGACGAACCCACTGATATCACCGGCATAACCCTTTCACGGCCGAAGCTGAATGGCCGTTGTTCCCCACCTGCACCAATATCCGGCGCTTAAATCGGAACGGGATTACATCGTTCCCGGAAACGTCTTTTAGAACGCGGCCCCATACTGCGCGCCTATCGGAATGCGGAGAAGACGATGCGAACCCCTAGTCGAGCCCAACACGTCTTGAACCCTGGGTGCCATGCCTCTGTCGACTCATGGCCCTGCCTTCACCAACACCGGTTTTTCCTGATACCGATCCGGATACAGCCGCTTCAACTGCGCCACCTTCGGCAAGTCGTTGATCACGATGTAGGGATAGGTCGGGTGTTCGGTCAGAAAGTCCTGATGCTCCTCCTCTGCCGGGTAGAAACCGTTGTACTTTTCCAGCTTGGTCGCAATGGGCTTGTTGAACGAACGGGCGGTGTCGAGCTGGGCGATGTAGGCCTGAGCCACGCGCTGCTGTTCGCTGCTTTGCGGGAAAATCGCCGATCGGTACTGGGTTCCGGTGTCCGGCCCCTGACGATTGAGTTCGGTCGGATCATGGGCCACGGAGAAATAGATTTGCAGCAAGGTGCCATAACTGACCTGAGTCGGATCGAAGGTCACTTCGACAGACTCCGCATGGCCGGTATCACCCTCGCTGACCCGCTCATATCGAGCCGTGTCGGCTGTCCCGCCAGCGTAACCGGAGACGGCCTGCTTCACGCCTTTGACATGCTGGAACACCCCCTGGACGCCCCAGAAGCAGCCGCCGGCAAGGACCACGGTTTCGCTACGGGCCTGGGTCGTTTCATCGAGGGTCGGAGGTGGAATGAGCACGGCTTGTTCAGCGGCACCGAAAGAGAATGCCGCGCATTGACCGATGACGCCAGCGGCGGCCAGCCCCAACAGGGCGCGACGCCAGGTGAACAGGGTTTTCATGAGGCGGACTCCTGGGTGAATGTAAGGGCGATCAACCGAAGGTAAAGGCATAGGCCGAGACACCCGGATCGAGAAACTCGATGCTGAAGGTCCGGTCCTTGACGCTGCCGGTCTGGCGCACCAGTTGGTACAGGCGTTGCCCGGTCACATAACGTCAACCTGCATAACAAGTGAGAGAAAGGATCAAGCCACCTGTGGCTTGAAGGTCAGCGCCAGACCGTTCATGCAATAACGCAGGCCGGTGGGCTTGGGCCCGTCATCGAAGACATGCCCCAGGTGACCGCCGCAACGCCGGCAGTGCACCTCTTCGCGCACAACGCCGAAGGAGCGGTCCTGACGGGTGGCCACGGCTTTGTCCAGCGGCGCCCAGAAGCTCGGCCAGCCGGTGCGGCTGTCAAACTTCGTTTCGGAGGAAAACAGCGGCAGATCGCAGCCGGCGCAAGCAAAAATGCCGTCACGGTGCTCGTTGTTCAGCGGGCTGCTGTAGGCCCGTTCGGTGCCTTCTTCACGCAGGATTTCGTACTGCCCGTCGCTGAGCATGGCGCGCCACTCGCTGTCGCTGTGGCTCACCTCGAAAACCTCCGCCGCGCTGACGTCACTGACCAGGGCAGAGCTTGCGGCAAATTTTGGCAATACACCGACCACCAGGGCTGCAGCCCCCAGCCCGCCGCACGTTCCAAGAAACTGCCGCCGTGAAAACATGATCTTCTCCGATAAATCCAGGTACCTGACATGGAACACAGCGTAGGCTTGGTTTGATCGCCAAACCCTCACGGAGAGTTAAATAATTCGTGATAACTCCAGCCGAGAAAAACCCGCACAATGCGCTCATCGCGCCGAAGGATTGAGCTTGATGGAACCCGCCAAACGCATCCTCGTGGTCGAGGACGACCTGCCTATCGCCGACCTTATCTGCCTGCATCTGCGCGATGAGCAGTTCGAGGTGGTGCACTGCGCCAACGGCGACGAAGGCATGCGCCTGCTGCAGCAAGGAGGCTGGGACGCACTGATCCTCGACCTGATGCTGCCCGGTGTCGACGGCCTGGAAATCTGCCGCCGCGCCCGCGCCATGGCCCGTTACACACCGATCATCATCACCAGTGCACGCTCCAGCGAGGTCCACCGGATTCTCGGGCTCGAACTCGGCGCAGACGACTACCTGGCCAAACCCTTTTCCATGCTGGAGCTGGTCGCCCGGGTCAAGGCACTGCTGCGACGGGTCGACGCCATGGCCCGCAACCTGAAAATGGACGCCGGCAGCCTGATCGTGGACGGCCTTTCCATCGACCCGATTACCCGCGAGGTGTCCCTTGACGGTCGGCGCCTCGACCTCACGCCCCGGGAGTTCGACCTGTTGTATTTTTTCGCCCGCCAGCCCGGCAAGGTGTTCTCGCGCATGGACCTGCTCAACGCCGTATGGGGTTACAGCCACGAAGGCTACGAGCACACGGTCAACACGCACATCAACCGCCTGCGGGCGAAAATCGAGGCCGATCCGGCACAACCGACACGAATCCTCACGGTATGGGGTCGTGGCTACAAGTTCGCGGCGAAGGAGTCATAGCGCTCATGAGGCTAACGCTGACGCAACGCCTGTCCCTGGTCTTCGCCGTGCTGTTGCTGGTGTGCTGCGGTACCTCGGCGTGGATGCAGGTGCGCTCCAGCCAGATGCATGAACTGGAGGTGGTGCAAGGGCTGTCGCGCAATCTGGCGCAGCATATTGCCCAGGACACGGTACTGATGGATGCCAATGGCCTGATGCCCGATGCCGTGCGCGAGTTGTTCAGCAAGCTGATGCAAGTCAACCCCAGCGTCGAGGTCTATCTGCTGGACACCGAAGGCGCGCTTGTCGGCAGCGCGGCACCCGAGGGGCGGATACGCCGGCAGCGGGTTGACCTGGCGCCGATCCAGCGCCTGCTCCGAGGGGATGCCCTGCCGATCGTCGGCGACGACCCGCGCAGCGCCGATGGCCGCAAGGTGTTCAGCGCCGCGCCGTTGCAGGTCAACGGCAAACCGGCAGGCTACCTGTATGTCGTGTTGCTCAGCGAAGAGCGCGACCGCCTCGCCGAACGCGGCGCCACCAGCGCAGCGCTCAATACCGCCCTGGTGTCCATCGGGCTCGCCGCCCTGTTGTGCCTGATTGCCGGCCTGACGGCCTTTGCACTGATCACCCGCCCCTTGCGACGTTTGACCGAAACAGTCAGCCGGTTCGACATCGACGGCGTCCCAGTCGCGCCGGCCGTGCCCGCCCCGGTAGAAAAAGCCGCCAGCCACGATGAGATCGCGGTCCTCGACGCCGCCTTCCGGCAGATGCAGGCACGCCTCAGCGAACAATGGCGCTCGCTGACCCGCCAGGATCAGGAACGCCGCGAACTGGTGGCCAATATTTCCCACGACCTGCGCACACCATTAGCCTCGCTGCACGGTTACCTGGAAACCCTTTCATTGAAGGATGCAACGTTATCCCCCGCCGATCGCCGCCGCTACCTGGGCATCGCCCTGGATCAAAGCCGCAAGGTCGGGGGCCTGGCGCAGTCGCTATTGGAACTGGTGCGCCTGGAACACGGTTTCGTGCAACCGGTGCTGGAACGCTTCTCCCTGACCGACCTGGTGCAGGACATCTTCCAGAAATTCGAACTGACGGCCGAGGCCCGGCAAGTGCAACTCGAGGCCAGCTTTGCACCGACGGTATCCGGGGTGTTTGCCGACCTGGGGCTGATCGAGCGTGTACTGACCAACCTGTTCGACAACGCCTTGCGGCACACACCACCTGGAGGAACCATCGGCATCAGCCTCGTTGCGCAAGGCAAGTTCGTCGAAATCACCGTCCGCGACAGCGGGCCGGGCATCCCGGCAGAACTACGGGAAGGTCTGTTCCTGAGGCCGTTCAACATTGGTGGGGCACGACGTGACGGGGGACTGGGTTTGCGCATCGTGCAGCGGATCCTGCAGCTGCATGGCCGTGAGATTCGTCTGGTGGATGTGCCTGGGCAAGGTGCTACGTTTATCTTTTCGCTGCCCCGGGATGAAGAAACCGCGACCGCCTTGGCGGTGCGCTCGATGAACCTGAATACACCGGGACAGGCCTGATGAACCCTGCTCGCGAAGACGACAGACCATTCAATGCGGCGGACAAACGGGCGCAGAAATGGCTGCATCCGTGAAGGTACCGGGAAATAGTCGACTGCTTCTAGCGAAGCACGGCTATTATCCCCGCATCTTTTTTTGGCAAGGACGCTGCAAGATGTTCAACGCCCTGCAAAATACCCCGTTGTGGGTTTATGCGATCTTTGTGCTGCTCTGCTGCCTCGGCATCAAAGCCCTCTCCCCAACCCGCGAAAGCAAAACGTCGTTGTTGATCACACCACCGATTGTGCTCGGCTGGTCCCTGTATTCGCTGAACCTGTCGTTCCATCCATCGTTATCGGTAGGTTACTGGATAGTCGCCGTAATGGTGGGGTGCGCCGCCGCGCTGGTGATTTTTTCACCCAAGGGTATCTCGCTGGATGACACGGGAACCGCGTTGATCCTGCCGGGCACGATCAAAACCCTGGCGCTTTATCTGCTGTTTTTTGCGGTTAGCTACTACTTTGGCTACGAGGCCGAGGTTCACCCGCAACAATCGAAGACCCTGCCGGTCATGTTGCTCAAGGCATGTGCGTCGGGCGTTGCCAGCGGTTTGTTCTGTGGGCGTTCGATCAGGTTTTACCAGACTTTCCGCTCACTGAAGATAGCCCCCCTGTAGGAGCTGGCTTGCCAGCGAAGGAGTGTCAGCTACATTGATGTCGACTGACACTCCATCGCTGGCGAGCCAGCTCCTACACAAGGGGGTGTTTTGTCCAACACCCGTGACAACGCAGCGCAGGTCCAATAGATTAGGCGGCCTGAAAAGGCTCCGCGCTTTCTCGCCTCAATCCAAGTTAAAAGAAGTAGTGAAATTTCAATGTCCGATTCCAATACCGCTGAATCCGTAGTCACCTTGTCGTCCAAAGCGGAATACGAAAACTCCATCAATCTTTCACAGCATGTATCCCAGGCCAAGACCATCAGCGAGATGGTCCTGGACGCTTTCCAGTCCACCCGGGAAAGCGACCAGATCCGTGAGCTGCGTGCCGCGATTCGCCAGGCGCACGACCGCTTCGACGACGACACCGCCTACGAACTGATGGGTGAACTCAAGCAGCTCAAGGACGCTGAGGCCGCCGACATCGCCGCCCTGGAAGACCTGAGCGGCAAGTTCCCGATCAGCCGTATCCTGTCCAGCTTCAAGGACGATCCGGCCTTTCAGGAAATCGTCTACGGCCTGGCGCTGAAGGTGCTGAACCAGACCCATCAGGCCATCAGCAACCCGACCAGTGGCAAGAGCAAGGCTGCCCGGGCCAAGAAGGACGGCGAAGTGTTTATCATCAGCAAAGACGGGATCAGCGTCACGCTGCCGCTGCGGACTCCGCGTTCGCGTCTGAACGTAGACCGTAAAGCCCTGGAGTTCCTCGGCCTGGCCTTCGTCGGCGAAGGCGATGAAGCGGAGCTGGAAAGCGCGACGTTCCTGGACAATGCGGGGGCCGAGCAAGCGGTCAACCGTAAAAACATCATCACCGCGCTTCAGCAGCAAACCGCGTTCGAAGGCTACAGCATCACCGCCCAGTAACACCCCCTGCCGGCGGCGCTTCAGACGCCACTGAGCCAAGAGCCCCGCCCAGGAGCCCCGCCCTAGAGCGGGGCTTTTTATTGCCCGCGACTCCAGCAAAAGCACGATTACTCTCTCAGTATCGACACCAGAAAGAACACTTCCCTTAACCCTTGAACACCACGGGTCCGCCTGCGGGGAGCGTCAACTCACTTTCCAGCCCAAGACTTCAGTGGTGCGATTGCTGAGGTCATCATGCACACGCTCCCCTTGTACCGTCAGTTAGCCAACCACTACCTCGATGCGATCCGCAGCGGCACCTTGAAAACGGGGGAGCGGTTTCCCTCCATTCGGCTGATGATGGAAAAACACGCCGTCAGCCTGTCGACCGCGGTTCAGGTATGCCGGGAACTCGAGGATTGCGGCGTGCTGGAAGCCCGTCCGCGCTCCGGCAACTACATTCGCCAGCCCGTCGACTTGCCTAAACCTGGCGCCATCACCCCTCTCCCGCCCGTGGACACCGGTGTCTATATCGGCATTCACGAACAAGTGTCGTGGGTACTCAAGGCCAGCCAGCGTGCGACGATCAAGGTTAATTTGGCCACTGCCTACTGCGCGCCGGAACTCTATCCGCTGAAGACGTTGCAGGACCATATGCTCAAGGCGCTGCGCCAGGATCAGCATTTGCTCGACGCGGCAGGGCCGACCTGCGGTCATAGCGCCTTGCGCAGCATCCTTGCCCGCCGGGCGCTGACCGCCAAAGCGAACCTGAGCGCGGAGCGGATTGTCATCACCAATGGCGCGACCGAAGCGATCAACCTGGCTTTGCGCGCGGTCACCCAGCCCGGTGACACCGTGGCGGTCGAGTCGCCAACCTTCTACGGCCTGCTGCAAATTCTCGAAAGCCTGAACCTGCGGGTACTGGAAGTCCCGGCGACGGCGCATGCCGGGATCAATCTGTTGGCCCTCGACCAACTGTTGCAAGGCCCCGAAAAAATTCGGGCGCTGATTGTCATTCCCAACCTGCAAAATCCGTTGGGCAGCATCATGCCCGACGCCAATAAGGCGCGGTTGGTGCAGCTGTGTGCGCAGCACAATACGGTGCTGATCGAAGACGACACCTATGGCGACCTGGTGGATACCGAGCAGCCGTTGTCCACCCTCAAACACTGGGACCGAACCGACAATGTGATCTATTGCGCGTCGCTCAACAAAACCCTGGCACCGGGCATGCGCCTGGGTTGGATCAGTGCGGGCAAATGGCACCACCGCGTGGAAATGCTCAAGCACACCCAATCCCGCGCTTGCGAAGCGTTGTCGCAACTGGCGGTCAGTGCGTTCATGAAGACCCCGTCCTACGAACGTTACCTGCGCCGGTTAAGGAAAACCCTCACGCAACAACGCCAGCAGATGAGCGCGGGGATCAGCCGCTATTTTCCCCCGGGCACCTGCGTGACCACCCCTCAGGGCGGGACGTTGCTGTGGGTGGAATTGCCTCGCCACCACTCGTCACTGGCGCTGTTCCATGAAGGGCTGAAGGCGGGTATCCAGATTTCACCTGGGGATATCTTTTCCAATACCAAGCGGTTTGACCACTTTGTGCGCATTGGTTGCGGCGCGCCGTATTCACCGAAGATAGACGAAGCCCTGGCGACGCTCGGTCAACTGCTGAAAAACCAGGGCTGACCCATACCCTGTAGGAGCTGGCTTGCCAGCGAAGGCGTCCTTCCAGCGAACACTTTATTGACTGACACACCGCATTCGCTGGCAAGCCAGCTCCTACAGGGGGAGTCGTCAAGCTGGGCGTTGGTGCAGGCAGATAATGTGCGGATCGTCATTCCAGTGCGGGAAACGTTCGGCGATCAGCGGGTCGTGGCCGGGAATGACGTGGTCTTCGCTGTCGGCCAGACGATCGATTTCGATGAAAGCCTCAAGGGTTTGCGCCAGATCATCCAGAATCGGAAAAGGGCTACGCTCACGGATGTTGGCCCACAAATGCGCAGCATCCGAAGCCAGTACAATCCACCCACGCTCAGTGTTCACCCGCACCACCTGGCTACCCGGCGTATGCCCGCCCACCGGGTGCAAGGTCACTCCGGGCATCACCTCGACCGTGCCGTTATGCAAGCGCATCCGTCCTTCAAACAACGGCGGCAACGCCGACATCACATCATCGACCTCGTAGGTTTTATTCACCGTGCGATGGGTCATTTTCGGTCCGGTGCAGAAGCGCAATTCCGCTTCCTGCAGATGCACGGAGGCCTTCGGAAACAGCCCGAGGTTACCGGCGTGGTCCCAGTGCAAATGGGTGAGGATCAGGTTGTCCACGTGCGCCGGATCAATGTCCAACTGGCGCAGGGATTCTTCCGGCAGGCGGTACATCTGACGGTTGCGCCGATCCGCCGTGGCCGGTTGAAAACAGGTGTCGACCACGATCACCTGCTGCGCGTTGCGGATGACCCAGAAGTAGTAATCCAGCGGCATGGACGCATCGGGATCACCGCAGCACGCATCGTAGAGAAAATTCTCCCGGGCGGTGCGCTGGGCATTGGCGCCGACTCGGATGGCGAACACTTCGTACACAGGAATGGACATATTCACCTCCTGATTCAGGCCGCTGCCGTGGCGTTGAGGGTCGGACGAAAGTCGAAATCGATCTCGTCGCTGATGCCCAGGTCCTGGGCCAGTCGATGCAGGCCGCTGTAGTCACGCATGATCGTGGCGTTCTTGTTGCTCTCCCGGGTGTCGGCAATGATCAGCGCGGCGTCCTCGACCCCGAGCTGCGTCAGAATCGCCTCCCACATCGAGTAGTCCTGAGCGATGAAGGCACTCAGCGCCACCGACAAGGTGCGTGCGAAAAATGCCCGCTGGGGCGGTTGCATGTTGGCGTACATGACCTTCGCCACTTCGGCGAGAATCTTGCTGTGGGCATACTCGTCGCGATTATGCAGCTCGGCCACCCGACGGTTTTGCGGCTGAATGCTCTGATCGTCGGCCAGCAGATCCAGATAGGCGTTGACGCTGATCTCGGCCACCACCGCAAACGTGATCGCCGCCAGATCCCGCTGCCATTGCTCGGGCAATTCTTCACGCAGGGCAAGCAGGCGCAGGTAGGTGACCGACGGTGGCAAGTCCAGATCCTGATCGAGTGCGCGTTCCTCCCTGGTGCGCTCAATGGCCCGCAGGTGCATGAGCGTGTGGTAGTGCTCGTCGATGAGGGTCTGCTGCATCGCCTCGCGAAAATGCCAGTCGTTCTTGCCCAGGTACTGATTGGCGATGACGCTCAGCGCCGGGTTCACCACATGTTCTTCGGCGGTCACCGTGCGCAGGTTGTAGCCGATCCAGCCCCAGGTCACCACGGTGCTCTTGAGCTCGTCGCTCAGGGCCTGGAATTTCGGGTGATGGAAAAACGGCACCATGGACTCCGGATAATCCGGGCGTGCCGGGTCGAACGCTTCGCGGGGCTCGGCCTTGCCCGGTGCACACACCGAGGCTCTTTTGGTCCAGGACTGATTGAGCCGCACGATCAGTTGGTGATCGACCTTGGCGATCTCGATTGCTGTTTGCATGACGCGATACCTGTAGGACGCGTACCCATCAAGGGGTACGCCAAAGGAATAATGGGCGACGGATGAATCAGGCCAGCCAATAGCGGGTCAGGTGGCGCGCCGGGTCAGTGTATCGACTGCGGGCGTGGATCATTCGCCAGTTGTCCCAAATCAGCATGCACCCGTCGGGAATCAGCACCGGGGTGTTGTGCTGCACGAAATACGCTTCGCCCAGCACTGCAAACCTGGCCAGCGGCGAGTCGCTGTTGGCAACCTGGGAATGGCGTAGATCTTCCCTGGAAGGGTTCACATCGCCGTAGTGAAACTGGTTGTAGCTGAAGCGGAAAATATCTCCTTCCTCGGTCGGCGTCAGGATGTATTCCTTGACCCGGCATTGCGCCGCTTCGCCGGGTTTGGCGGTGGCAACAAACTCCACCGCCGTGTCGTCGATCCATTCGCGCAGCTCGGGTTCGGTGCGCCCGAGAAACGCCAGGAATTCATAACCGTCCACGAGCCCCGTATGCCCGCCACCGCACGTGGCCTGTTGATGACAATGCAATGCCAGGTAGCGCGGCGGCGGTGCATAGACCGGCGCTTCGGTGTGTGGGCCGATGCCGTTCATGCTCTGGGAATACGGCAAGTCTTCGTACCCCGGCTTGCGGGTGATGGCGAAAGCGGTCTGGCCATTGAATTGCGGAATGACCGGGCCGAACTCATGCAGCGTGCCGAGCACATCGTAGGCGAATTCGCCCGGTGTCAGCACCGTCCAGCCGCGCGCCGACAACTCCCCATGGCGGTGGCCCAGTGAAACGTAAGGTGCAGACGCAACAATCCCTTGATCTGACATGGTGAAGTTCCTGGCTGTTTATCAGGCGTTGACGGTTGAGGTGTAAGCGGCAATGAATTCGCGGCAGGCGCGGCCCGGTCGATAACGCTGCTGATCGATGCTCTGCACCGGGGTGATTTGTGCAGCGGTACCGGTAAGAAAACATTCGTCGAAGTCGCCAAGCTCCGTAGGAACAATGGTGCGTTCGAGCACCTGGTAATCCAGGGTCCTGGCCAGTTCGATAACGGTCTGGCGGGTGATGCCGTTGAGGAAGCAGTCCGGCAGCGGAGTGTGCAATATCCGGTCTTTGACGAAGAACACATTGGCGCTGGTGGCTTCGGCGACGTGGCCCCGCCAGTCGAGCATCAGGGCATCGTGATAACCGTGGTTTTCCGCGTCGTGCTTGCTCAGTGTGGCAATCTGGTAGTGCCCGGACGCCTTGGCTTCGAAGGGGCTGCAACTCGGCGGCGGACGACGCCACTCGGCGGTCTTCAAACGAATGCCGGCCATGTGCCCTGCCGGGTCGAAATAGCTTGGCCACTGCCAGCAGGCAATCGCCACGTGCACGCGATTGAAGCGCGCCGAGGTGGCAATCATTTCACTGCCGCGCCACGCCACCGGGCGCAGATAACCCTCGACTACGCTGTTGCGCTTTAACAGTTCATGGCTGGCCGCTTCCAGCTCGGCCAGTTCATGGGGAATGGCAAAATCCATCAATTGCGCCGAGCGATACAGGCGCTCGGTGTGTTCACGCAGTTTGAAAATCTTGCCGTTGTAGACGCGTTCTCCTTCATACACGGTGCTGGCGTAATGCAGACCATGGGTCAGTACATGCAGCCGCGCCTGGGACCACTCGACGAACTCGCCGTCGAGCCAGATAAACCCTTCTCGCTGATCAAACGGGATACCGCTCATATCCATATCTCCTAAAGAATCGTCCTACGCTGTCTCGAGCAGGACCGGTATCAATTCGGTCACTGCCACAGGCTCGGGCTGAAAGAAGAACAAGCGCTCGCCAAACGCCGGCCTCAATTCGTCGAACCAGGTCGCCTGCGGATCGAAGCGCGCATGGAAGGTGCGCAACACCCATTGCGGATTGCGGGCCTGGAGGAACTGCAGCACGAAGACCTTTTCCCCGGCCACGGTCTCGATGCCGTTGATCAACACCTTGCCGTAGAAGGTGCTCATGGACGGCCCGCGCACCGTGCGTGCCAGCCCGGACACCGTGCGATAGGCCGCCTGGAAAATCTCGAACGCCCGCGCCAGCGGCATCGCGAAGTAATGGCTGGGCCCGGTATCGCGCTCGACGAACATGTAATAAGGCACGGCCCCGAGCCGCACGCCTTCGGTCCAGAGCGCCGCCCAATCCGCAGGGTTCTCATTGATGTGCCGGATCACCGGCGCCTGCATGCGCAGGGTGGCCCCGGTGGAGCGAATGCGTTCGATGGCCTGGCGGGCGATGTCCTGACGGATTTCCACCGGGTGGTTGTAATGCCCCATGATCGACAGGTTTTTCCCCGCCGCGACGATCCGACTGAACAGCTCGAGCAGCTCGGGCGCATCCTTGTCGCTGACAAAGCGCTGCGGCCAATAAGCCACGGACTTGGTGCCGATGCGGATGTTTTTCAGGTCGGTCAATGCCAGCAACGGCTCGATGTAACCGGCCAGCGAACGGGTGTTCATGATCATCGGATCGCCCCCGGTGATCAGCACATCGGTGACCTCGGGGTGCACCCGCAAGTAGCTCACCAGCTCCTGGGATTCACGGGCATTGAACTTGAGCTCTTCCTCGCCGATGAACTGCGCCCAGCGGAAACAGAAGGTGCAGTAGGCGTGACAGGTCTGGCCGGCCCCGGGAAAAAACAGCACGGTCTCGCGGTACTTGTGCTGAATGCCCGGCAGGACTTTGCCGTCGAGGGTCGCGCCGTTGTGTGTCAACTGCCCGGCCGGATGAGGGTTCATGCGCTGCCAGATCGCTTCGATCCTGCGCTTGATGGCGCCGGCATCATCCCGTTCGATCAGCTGCTTGAGCGAGGCATACTCGTCCGCCAGCAGCATGTCTTTGTGAGGAAAGGTCATGCGAAAAATCGGATCGTCCGGGATGTTGTTCCAGTCGATCAGCGTCCCCAGCACGTATTCATTGGTGCGAAACGGCATGACCCTGGCGACGACGGTCATTGCTTCCTGCAACGCTGGGGTCAGTTTGTGCCAATACGGCGTGTCGCGAATGGTGCGTGAGTTATAGGGTTTGTATCTTTCCTGCTCCGACAGTCCCTGCATGGCAGCGCTCCTGATGATTGCCTGGCGGTGGCCCTGGATATTTCAGAGTGCGATGGCCGGCGCTGCGCGCTCCATGTCCATCCACGCCCGCACGCTGTCGCGATCCCACTGGCGGCGCACATAGGCCGCGAGTCGCGCAGGCACCTGATCGCCATTGGCGAGCAGGCGGTTGAGCATGATTGCCAGGTCGGTGTCGGCAATGCTCCAGTCGCCGAACAGGTGCTCGGCGCCTTCCTCCAGCAACCGGTCAGCCACGAAGAACAATCTGCCGACAGCGGCCAGCGCCTCGTCGGACAGCGGGTTATCTTTTTTACCGAAGTAGATGAGGTCCGCCGGGCGTTCCCTGCGAATCACCAGCAGATCGCTGCGCAGCCAGGCCTGGAGTTGACGAGCGCGGGCGCGCTGCTTGATGTCTCGCGGGAAGAGTGTGTGATGCCCTGGTGCAACTTCTTCCAGGTATTCGGCAATGGCCGAAGATTCCGACAGGGCAAAACCTTCGTGAACCAAGGTGGGAATCTTGCAGGTCAGCGATACATCACGATAACTCGCTTGATAGTTATCACGCGCCTTTAAATCCAGCGTGACAAGTTCAAACGAAAGTTGTTTTTCTTTTAGCGCCACAAATGCCGACATTGCAAAAGCACTGACAAAATCTGCGCCGATACACAATGTAAAACTGGTACTTTCCATAGAACGCTCCCTTGCATTAACCGTATTAATCCGTTGCCTTGGAAGCGATCCTAGTTAGTTGATCGGGCGCTGAACAGATACAGAAATTATCTGTTTGCATCGATACAGACAGTGAAAAAAGCAGCTCGCCAGGAGGGTTAAGGTGGTGGGTCGCAGAAACGAAAAAGGGAGTCAGCGAACGCGGACTCCCTGGTGTGCAGCGGGGGGAAATAACGGCGGGCGGGTGATCAGGCCATGGCTGAACTGGAGAGCAGCTCCATTTGCGGCATGTTGCTCAAATTCAGCATGGCCAGCGGTTCGGTGGTGCTGGTGTTGACGAAGCCGTGCCGGGTCCAGGCCGGCACCAGCAACACGTCGCCCGGGCTGACGCTGACTTCATCGGCATCGCCCAAGGTCAACGCGCCGCTGCCGGACTGAATGATGAACAGATGCCACCAGGCATGTACGTGGCCGTTCAGCGCCGTGCCGGGTTTCAACCATTGCATGGACACCGCCATGCCTGGCGTCAACTTGCAACCTTCGATAGTTTTTTCATGGGCCAGCGCGACAATATCGACTTCGCTGGTCTCGAGACGCTGGCGAACCTCTGCAAGTTCACCCGCCGTCCATACCCGAGCACCGAGCGGCGGCTGATGCAAACTCTGGCGAAAGTCTTTATATGAAAAAAACGCACCTTGAACGTTATTCATCCGTGAGTTCCAACTTGTTGGGTCAACTTGAATGGCCGAACCTTAGGCCAACCATTCAACGCTGTAAAGCCGCATGACCCACTTTTATAAAACAGAGGGTCTCAGCGCTGCGATCATGTCAACTTCTACCGCGGCATTTTTGGGCAGTTGATAAACACCCACGGTCGTTCGAGTATGTTTACCCGCCTCCCCCAGGACATGGCTGAATACATCCGACGCACCGTTGGCCACTTCGCTCAGGTCGACAAAATCCGCGGTGGATTTCACATAGACCGTGATCCGTATCAGCGACTTGATTTTATCCAGCGAACCAATGGCATCGACGATCAGCGCCAGCCCGCGCATCGCGCTGATACTGGCGGCCGATTGCGCATCCGTCAGGCTGAGCTCCAGCCCGACTCTGCCGGGATACTGCATTTCTCCGTGCATGCGCGGCACCAGGCCACTGACGTACAGCTCGTCATGATGCCGAACCAGCGGAGCATAATGCCCACCGGCGGTGTTCTCGCCATAGATGTCGTAGCCGAGTTCTTTTGCCAGGGCGATGAAACGTTCATCACAGCTCATGTGCTCAATCATTTACCAACCCTCATGCTCAATAATACGAACAACATCGTGCCGACGGCTCAGCCCACTGCTCTCGACGGCGCTGCCAGGCAGGTGACCTCGACGCGTGACTCGATCGCTTCTGCCAGACGCAGCAGATTCGCACTGAGCTGCCCGTAGTCCTCGCTGAACAACACGATGTGGCCGATGAAGGAGGTGTTGTCTTTCACCAATGCCGTCACCGAATCCGTGAGGCGCTTGGCGTACACCGCTTCCACCAGCTTGATATCGAGTTCCCGGGCCAGCGACTCGATGTCCGGCACGTAGCGCAACAGACCGCCGGCCGGGGCGCGGAGCAGACGAATACCGCAAAAGCCCCGCGCGACGGGGTCGTGATGGTCGGTCTTGCCCTCCACCGCCCATCGAACCCAGCGCTCCCAGGGATCGAAGTCGACAAAGGCCAGGCGGGCCAGGTCCCAGATGTGCATGCCGCCAGGGCGCATGTTGGTTTCCACCGCCGAGGTCAGGCCGTCGCTGCGCAGGAAAATTTCGTTGTGGTAAGCGCCGTTGTCCAGCGAAACCAGGCCGGACATATGCTGGCCGGCTGCTGCCAGGCGCGCCTGCACCTCAGTCGTCAAGGGTGCGGGCACCACTTGCTGGATTTCCGCGCGATAGGCACCTTCGGTGGTAGTTTTCTCGGTCACCCAGGTGCTGCCGGCCACGTAATCCCAGCTGTATTCCCGGGCGTTCTGGATCAGTTCTTCGAGGACGATGCCGCCTTCGCGGTAGGGCTTGAGCGCCAGCCACGCCTCATCGCATTCGGACGGATGACGGATGACCCGGCAGCCTCTGCTCGCGCCTTCGCAAGCAGGCTTGATGAAGGCCCTGCCGCCGAGTTCGACGACCCGCTGGCGCAACTCGCCCAGGCTTTCGATCCGGGCGGAAAACACCGCTCGGTAATGATCTGGCGACGTGCGCGCCGTCGCTTCCAGTTGGCGAAAAATCTGTTTATCCAGCCCCGCCCGCGCCGCGCCGGGGGTGATGCCGGGCAAGCCGTAATAGGTCGCCAGCGCCGCGCCCAGCAGCACGCCACGATCGGAAAAGGGCAGCACCCCGATCAACTTCCAGCGGTCTGCCGCCAGGCAACCCGCCACCAGTTCGAGCGAGTCCGCCACATCGTCCGGCGCCAGGGAGGTGCAACACACGTGATCCGCCACCTGATCGTCATCTGGCTGAATCTGCTCGACCAGCAAAATCAACCGGGCGTTATAGCGCTTTCGGCAAAGGTCGCGCAGCTTCTGGATATCGTGAACCCGATTGCCGTTGTACCCGACCACTACCACGCAAGACGTCGTATTCATGAAGCACCCGACCTGTGAAGAAAAAAACGCAAAACGCGATCACTCAGTCCTGCAGCGACGCGTTGGATTTACGGTTGAGCCAGTACCAGGCCAGCATCCCGCCCGCGCCGATGGCGGCCAGCATCAGGGCGTTGTACGGCGCCGGCACGACCCGCATGATCAGCACCGTCAGCCCGGCGCCGACGCCCAGGGATACTTCCTTGACGAACATGTTGTTCTGCTTGACCGAGAAGTAATCGAGGTAGCTGAACGCACATTCGGCGACGGACAGCAGCGCCACCCAGATCAACGCGCCAACCAGGGTCTCGACGTGGAAGGCGGCCGGCGACGAGAGCACCGCAAAGCCGCCGATGATAATCCCGATCACCGCGATCACCTTGAAGCGCCCGGTGCGCTCGATCAGCTTCATCACCGGCACCTGGGCGAACACCACCACTGCGCTGTTGAGGATCAGCATCAGGCCATACCAGGCCGGCAACTCACCGGTCTCGAGCAGGATCGCCTGGGGCAGGATCGAGAACACGCCGAACAGCTTGATCCCCATGATGATCCCGGCGATCACCCACGGCAGTTTGTTGCGCCAGCCACTGCCATGGTGGGCAGCCGGGCTGGCCGCCACCGTTTGGGTGGTGAAGGTGGCGCCCATGGCGATCGGCAGGCACAGCAGGACGAAACTCGCGGCGCCAAGGAAAAACATGGTCGGGGTCAGCAGCGGCGACAGCAGGATCAGCCCCGCCACCAGGCTGCCCATGTTCATGGCGACCCGGTTGTAGGCTGCTCCTTCCTTGGTCTGGGCCGCTTCGCTCTTGATCAGGTAACCGGCGATGGCGATGCCATAGGCAAACAACGCCGCGGCGAACATCACCATGCCCTGGTTGCTGGTCACCGCCAACAGCACCAGCCCGAGGGCGGCGCACAACAGCGTGACGCTCAGGGAGCGCCGGCCGAGCACCAGCAACGTCAGGGGCAGGAGCAACAACAAGGCCCGGTAACCGAGGGCGAGAATGCTGTTGGTGGCAGTGTCGAGCCACACGTTGGCCTTGCCCAGCACGGCAAACAGCGACACCGCGGTGATGATCCTGATCGTGAACAGGCGGATGTTGTTCACCGGTTTGGCGACGGCGACCGTTGTTTGAACACTCATGCAACACCTCTGGAACCAGCGATCGCCAAGGCCAAAAGGCACCGACAATCCGGAAAGTCTGTAAGGTGATGGTAGAGACGAAGGCTTGTTCTGATCAGGGCAAGTTCGTATAGAATCAAACGAACTTTACTGTCGGAGAGACCAGTAAAATGCAGGTTCAACGCGCAGTCATCGCCGCCATCGAATTCCAGCCCGGCGCGCCGCTGGTGCAGCAGATCGTCGATCAGCTGACCGCTGCGATCAGCCAGGGCGGCCTGCCCCACGGCTCCAGACTGCCGCCGATTCGCGAACTCTCCGATTTGATGAACGTCGGCAAGTCCACGGTGGTCGATGCCCTGGACCGCCTGCGGGCCAAGGGACTGGTGGTGTCACGCCAGGGTTCAGGGCATTTCGTGCACCGTTCCAGCCTGCCGATCCAGGCCGATGCCGGCCCCGACCTGCAACCTCAAGACACCCTCAGCGTGGTTCGCCGCGCGGTGCTGCTGGACAATGGCGCGCTGCGCCCCGGCGCCGGTTTCCTGCCGTCCTCGTGGCTGCCGGCCGACGAGTTGCTTAAAGCCGTGCGCGGCACCCTGCGCGCAACCTCCCTGCGCATGGGCGAATACGGCGTTGCCGGCGGTTACCTGCCACTGCGCGAGGCGTTGCGGGTGAAGCTGTCGACCCACGGCATCGAAGTGCCGGTAGACCAGATCATCACCACGGCCAACACTGTGCAAGCCATCGACATGCTGATGCGCCTGCTGGTCAAACCCGGCGATACAGTGCTGCTCGACGACCCCTGTTACTTCACCATGCACGCCAACCTGGCCTTGCACGGAGCCAAGGTCATCACCATCCCCCGGGATTGTGACGGCATGGACCTGGAGGCCTTCGAGCAATTGCTGATCGCCCATCGTCCCGTGCTCTACATGACCAACAACGCCCTGCATAACCCGACCGGGCACTCGTTCTCTCCGGCACAGGTTTATCGCTTGCTGGAGTTGAGCCACCGTTACGGTTTCCACATCCTCGAAGACGATTTGTATTGCGACATGCAGCAACGCATGACGCCACGCCTGGCCGCGGGCGGGCTGGACAACGTCAGTTACGTGTCTGGCTTCTCCAAGACCCTGACGGCCAACAGTCGGGTCAGCTATGCGGTGCTTTCGCCCCAACTGGCCGCACGGATGATCACCCTGAAAATGACCTGCGGTGGCATGACGTCGGAATTGGCGGAACAGATTATCTGCACGATGCTCAGCGATGGCAGTTATGCCAAACACACCCGGCGCACCGTGGACCGGCTCTACGAGTCGAGCAGTCGGGTGACGCGCTGGCTGCTGGAGGCCGGTTGCTCGGTGTCATCGCTGCCCCATGAAGGGTTGTTCATCTGGACGCGATTGCCCGAAGGGCATCATGCCGAAACCCTGGCGAGGAAAGGCCTGGAGATCGATCTGGTGCTGGCGCCCGGCACGTTGCTCAGTAAGGCGCCGGATGCGAGCCACTACCTGCGCTTCAACGTCGCTCACAGCGATAACACCCAGGTGCGCGAGCGGTTCTTGCGATTGCTCGACAGCTGACACCCCCCTGTCGAGGCTAGAAATTGTCCAGATAGGCTGTTGGGGCTTGCCCCAATATCCTACGAAACATTGTTGAAAACGCAGCAGGGCTTTCATACCCAAAATCAAGGGCTATCCGTGTAATGGATGCTCCGGCGGACAACCTTGCCAATGCAAGGACAACGCAGGCACGCTGACGCCACTGACCGAAGCTCATCGTAGTCTGCTCGCGGAACAGACGGCTGAACGAGCGCTCACTCATATATAGGTCACGCGCCCAGTCTTGGGGCGATTGATGAATGTCGGGCATCTGAAGAAATGCCTGGCACCGGGACAATAAACGCGGATCAATCGGCAGCGGGATATGAAAAGGTAATTCTGTGGCCCGGGCCAATTCATGTAGCAAAAGACTCATCAACGCGCCATCCCGGCCCTGTTCTTCATATTCAAGCGGTACGTCTACGGACTCCATCAGCAACTGGCGCATCAACGGAGAGACGCTGATGACTTGGCAGTCGGTTCTGGTTGAAGGAATGGAAGCGGGCTCAATATAGAGGCTTCTGGTACTCACCCCAAAGTACAGCACCTCATGCGCAACCTGCGGCGGGATCCACACTGCACGCTGGGGTGGAACGATCCAGTTGCCACCCTTTGTCACGACCTTCATTACCCCTTTGGCGCCATAGAGGAGCTGTGCGCGCCGATGGGTATGGCTGGGATGCAAAAATCCATCGGGATAGTCGGATCCGATGGCAACAACGGAGCGAGGGGTAGCATCCAGCACGTGGATCGGAATGTTTCGCATGGGATGTCTTATCGGAAAGTGGCTGAAACTCAAACATAGTTGGCTCAAATGCTCAAGCCGCTCGCAATCGAGTGACCTATCTTACGCCGCGATTCTTATTGGATTAAGCGTAATGAGCTATATTTTGCTGGGTTTTTTTGGTTGTTTTGCAGGCGTCACCACCGTTTTATTCGGATTTGGGGGCGGTTTTGTAATAGTGCCTGTCCTCTATCGGGTTTTGTTAGCCATGCATGGTGCCGATGACATCATCGCCCAGTCAGCAATGCATATTGCTGTGGCTACCTCTACCTGCGTCATGATTGTAAATGCATCCATTAGTACAAGAAAACATGCGCGTTCCGGCACTCTATTAATGCCTTATCTGTGGCCTCTTGCCGGCTACATTGGTCTCGGGGCAATTGCCGGAGCTATTACCGCGCAGCTGTTCAATAGCGAAATGTTACGCATGGCGTTCGTAGTATATTTAGCGATCACTATTGTTGATTGTCTGTTCCGCCGTGGCTTCATTGAGCAAATAGCAAACAACCAACCCAAAGAGCTGAGCAAACTCGCCACGATACCGGGCGGCATGGGCATTGGAGCCATTGCAACTGTCCTCGGGGTCGGCGGCAGTGTCATGACGGTTCCCTTGCTTCGGCGCTGCGGCTTGAGCATGACTCAGGCCACCTCAATGGCCAATCCTCTTAGTCTACCGGTAGCGCTGGCAGGAACAGTGACATACGTACTGGTAGCGGAAGTTGGAGGTTACGACTTTGGAGCCGGATACCTCGGTTATGTCGATCTTCTCGCGTTTGGTATATTAACGCTGGGGGCTGTGTTTGGCATCCGGCTGGCGACCCCATTGATCGGGAAGACGCCGGATCGCATTCACGCGATTGTGTATATAAGTCTCCTCGTGCTTGTCCTGTTGAGCATGGTATTTAAGTAATGTAATTCCACGCTCCGAACATTTAACGTCGTGCACAGCACTTGCTCGCAAAATTCACGTGCGCGACAAACACGAAACATCAAATTTTCGATGGACTTCCAAGTCTGGGGATCCATGCACATCATTGAAAAAGGCATAGAGCATGAGCCGCATCAGACCTCAGATTTCACATCTGCTGGATCAACTACAACAGTTGAACATCGTCCTCCTTCCTATTGAAGAACGGATTGAAAAACTGGTCGAACTAAAAATCCATTCGCTCCCGGTTATTTTTCACAATATGACGGCAGAAGAGTACATGGCTGTGATTGCGAATCTGGCGCAATTGGATGCATCGTCTGCCCTGAGCCTGTCCATGCATCTTTATACGTTATGGGGCATCGCCACACGCCAGGGAGAAACGTTCTCCAGCGTCCTCGACGATGTATCAACTCATGGTCATTTGATGGGCTCGTTAAACGAGCCGGGGTTGTATTTTTTGAAACCTGGTCAGTTGAACATAGAAACGTACCCCATCAGGGCCAGAAAAGTCGAAGGCGGGTATCGAGTAACGGGGTTAAAGAATTTTGTATCGCTGGAGCCTTTTGTTTCTTACCTGCCAGTGTACTGCATGGTCGAAAACTACTCGGGGAACGACCTTGGTGTCATTGCGTTGATGTTAAGCAAAAATGGCGAGGGCGTTTCAGTTGTTGAGGACTGGAACAGCGTTGCCATGCAGGATACTCACAGCAACAGTGTGAAATTTGATAACGCATTTTGTCCTGATGCGTTTGTAATCTGTGACGAAAACACCCCTATATCTACGCTGGCCATCCAAGGCTACCTGTTCCGTTTTAACGTGTGCTGCGTGTATCTCGGCATCTCGCGTCAAGTACTCGACTTGGCAATCAATACCGCCAGCACAAAACGCCCACCCAACGGAAGCAATGTCCTGGCGAAGTACCCCGGCGTGCAGTTTTCAATTGCTGAAATGCTGATTTCAATGGAAGTCATGGAGTCGCAGATGCGCTCCTTCTGCTCCGTGCTGGATGATTTCCTGGCCAGCAAGGAGGATCTAGATTTAAACGTCAACAGAATCAGTCTCATTGCCAAGGAAGTCATCGCCCGCGAGTCAGAGTTGTTAGTTTCAAGCGCCATGAAAATAACCGGAATCAACAGCCTGTCAAATGAAAATCCGTTATCGAGTATCTTCAAGGATATAAAAGCTGCGCAATTTCATCCACCACAACGCGATGTAACGTATGAAATTCTGGCCAAAGAAAAACTCGGCGTAATATCTTACAAACAACGGTGGATGTAAAATGAATATGTTTGCAAAGCAGATTCCAAGCAGCGACTTGAACCAAATAAAAGCGGCACTACCCGCCAAAATAATGAACGGGCGACTGAGTGAGTTGCTGGAGCGCATTCCGTACATCAGCGAATCGGTGAAAAGTGTTAAATACCTCGAACGTGAGCACGCCACACTAATCGATATTGACACTCAAGATTTGGCAGAACGGGACAAGATCAACGTTGATCTGGACGAACTCATCGACGCTTTGCTGGTGTCGAAAATATCTGCTCAAAAAACATTAAAAGTCCATGCGCGCCCGAATGGCGAATCCAAGACCAAATACCCTGACAACTCCGCAGACTATTACGATGGAAATGATGTACGCCTGATGGAGGCCATAGACAGGTTACTGCTTGAAGTAGCGGTTCGTCACGGTGCCCAGGTGCGGGAATATCCATCGATTTATACAGCTGACATAATGGAAAGAAATGGCTACCATAAAAACTTCCCGCAGAATGTTTATGGTGTCACGCAAATACCCCATAACTACACCCTGATTAAAGAAATTCGCGAATCCCAGTCATCGACCATTCCTGCTAATTTATTTCAGAATCATGGCGCCTTCTTACAGCCATGTGTTTGCTACCACTGTTACGCAGAAACCCAGCAAACCGTGCAATCGGAAATCATGTTTACGTTGAAGGGGCGATGCTTTCGACATGAGATTCAGTGGCGACTCAACACCTTCCGTCGCAACGAATTCACCATGCGTGAAATAGTGTTCATGGGCAGCCAAGCGTACGTGGAAAGCAAGCGACTGGGCATCATGGATGAAATCTGGGACCTTTTTTGCTCGCTTGGTCTTTATGGTCAGGTCGTGACCGCTCGCGATCCCTTTTTTCATTATGACGACATGAAAACCAAAGGCGCGGTGCAATTAATGGCGGACGCAAAGTACGAACTGGAATTCATTTCTGCCAACGGCAACGCGAGTTCCATAGCGTCGTTCAACAATTGCCAGGATACGTTATGTGAAAAGTTTGAAGTCACCAATGATGAAAAAAACTTTTTGCATTCTGGCTGTGTAGCTTTCGGAATTGATCGATGGCGTGCAGCTTTGCATGAACAGTATGGTCCTGATAATCGTAACTGGCCTGAAAAACTAAAAAATGCGTAACGGAATCTAAAAAAGGAACATTGTGCTATGGACTTGATTCAAGAAACCGTATTTCGGGTGATCGGGAACGTTATAGGTTCTGCGCTGGCGGTCGATATGGATTCATCCCTATCCGAAATGCGGGTCAACTCTATAAAAATCATCCAAATCATTGCCATGCTGGAGAACGAACTCAACTTCGAACTCGACGAGGAGGATTTGATCATGAGCAATTTTACTACACCTCGGCAAACAATCAACTTGCTTCGCGAAAAATACGGCTCGGTAGAATTAGCATGACTTGTCGCATCGCCTACATATGTGGGATACAGGGATTGTCATTGGTCCCTCTCTTACAGGGCATTACTGAGCCTGAAGACCTGATGGTTTTTGCCTCGCAATCTGCCTGTAAGGAATGGGAGGGTAACGCCCAACATATAGAGCCTATTGAGTCCGCCGAGAGGTTAAAAGCGGCCTTGGTGACTTTCCAACCTGACATGATTCTTGTAATGACTTACCTTTCGAAATTAGATGTATCACTTTCGGAATTAAGCAAGTACGGCATGGTTAACATCCACCCTTCCCTGTTACCTGAATATCGCGGAGGAGCACCAATCTTTTATGCTCTGCAAAATGGCGAAGAACACGTAGGCGTGACTTATCATTTCATGACCGAGGTGTTTGACCAAGGCGATATCATTGAACAAGCATCCATAAAAGTAACCCCCACGGACTGTGCCAGTTCGGTGTGGTTAAAGGTGATAAAGAAGATATTCGCTGGCCTGCCCCATGTTATCGAAAATCGAAGCCAGTGGAATTCAATGGCAAGAAAGCAGGATGAAAACGTTGCCACTACGATAGGATTTCCTTCATTGGGGGAACGGAGTTTAAGCAAACTAAAAACCGTATCGGAGAACCTTAGTATCATCAGAGCGTGTGGCCGAGCTACGGGGGCACGGTTATCCCTGGAAGGCAATATAATTTTTGTCACCGAAGCAAGCGTGGCGCCGGCAAACGCCACATTGAATGAAAGCCCAGAGACCTGGATAGATAATGGAAGTACGCTTCTATTCAAGGTGCTTGACGGCTGGCTGGAAATCAACGCAGCGAAGCTCGACGGACTAAAAATATCTTCGTGGAGGTTTTTGATGGAAGCATTAGCCCATGGCGCTTAATCAGAAAACATTGGACATCGAAAGCCAGCCATTCCCCTATGACACTGAACATTATGACAGGCGTTTTCTGGATTGCTGGCGAAGACAAGCCGTCGTATTTCTGGACAAGTGTGGCGCTGACGTCGATCTGCTATTTTATAATTCACTTGCTTCGACAGACCGTATTTTTGAAGACCATATCCTGAATCACAAACCCAAGTATGCTTTTTTGACGCCCTCAATAGATAACGAGGGACTGTCTTTGACAGGCTGGCAACAAAACCTGAAGACGTACGAAACGTTCGAGGCGGCGGGCGACGATCTAAGTGAGCACTTTGAGAAGGTTCCATTCGCCATCGTCATGGGCAGTGTATTTTATTTACCACATTGCCCTGAATACCACATGGAACATCTTAACCACTCGATTGTGCTATCCGGACAACGCGCACACTCCGTTTGGGAGGTGATTGATGATGACCCCTCCTCTATATTGAGAACGTATCGCTACGATAAAAGCTACATCGAGAGGTATTTCAACAACAATGGCGCACGCCTGATCAGATATTTCAATCCGGTCAAGATCGACACCACTGAGAGCGGACGTGACGCCGCCATTAAAAAGTGCGCAACTTACTTATCTTCAATGGAGGATAGTTACAAACTGCTTACGGAAATAGAATGGATTGCGAACAACCCATACGAATCGGTTAGCATTCGCGCAAAAAAAATACATGAGGCATTTTCAATATACTCCGGGTCGCGAAGTTTGTTTTCAAGATTTGCCGAACGTGTCTTGGGGGATCAAGTCGCTGCTTCCCACTTAAATGACATCGCTGCTGAGGCAATGGTCATAAAATACGCCATGGCCAAGGCTGAAATCACACGCCGCATAAATGTCGGATCAATCGTATCGAGATGCGAAAAGCTGGCAGTTCAAGAACGCCGCACCCTTTCGCTGTTAAGAAAAAACCTGGGATGTTCTTAAATGGCTTTAGACATAAAACTGGAAACGGACGAGTTAAGTTACAGAAAGCTTCTTGTTCAACCGAACTTCACAAGATTTTTTCTAAGCCAGGTACTGGTGAGCGTTGGCGACGGTTTTTTTGGAGTGCTGGTAACATTTTTAGCGCTGACGATGGGAGCGTCAGCAAGTACGTTGGGTATCGTCGCGTTTTGTGTGACCTTTCCAAGAGGTGTCCTGGGCATTTTGGGCGGTGCGGTTGCCGACCAATATGATCGCAGAAAGCTGATGGTATTTTGTGATGTAGTCCGTGGGTCAGGTGTACTGATTCTAGCGTTGCTTGTGTTCATGAATGCTCTGGACATCTTCTTTCTTACGCTCATTGGCGCCGTTGTGACATCCACCTACGCTCTGTCGAAACCGGCAAGCAAAGCCTATGTTCCCAGTATTGTGGAAAAGAAAGAGTTAATACTCGCTAATGGACTGGTGCAAAGTGTGCTTTGGCCTTGTTTTTTTCTGGGAGCTGGTTTAGTAGGTTTTACAGGCGCGCTAAACGTAGCGCCGGCCAACGCCCTGATTGTCTGTGCGTTAATATTCTTTTTCTCGCAAATAGCCCTGACGAGCATCAAGGGGCACGTGACGCGCACTGCCGCTCGAACTGCATTTTCCATGCTGCAACAGTTACGCGGTGGCTGGGAAGAGTTACTCAAGCATCGAGCGTTAATGGTAAGAATCACCAGCTATTTTCTTTACACAGTGTCCTGGCGCGGCACCCTGCAAATAGCGCTTCCTCTGTATGCAGTCAATACACTGAATCAACCTGCTACATTTTATAGCAGCCTGATGGTAGCTTGTGGGATCGGCGAGCTTATTAGCTCTTTGATTATTGGTAAATTACGGATCTCGAATAATTTGAGACTGGCGTTCTGCGGAGAAATAATTCTTGCTCTGGCACTTATCATTCTCGTCGTGAATTCTTTTACAGGCATGCCTGCCTTAGTACTGGCGCTTATTGCCAGCCTGTTGATAGGGCTCTCAGCTACTGTCATTGACATCCCCCTGATCACAGCCATTCAGCACGACATAGACGATGACAAATCCGGAAAAATATTCAGTTACTGGAGCGCGCTAGGTGCACTAGGAGGAAGCGTAGGCACCTTGATAGTCAGTGGACTCATCTATTTGATTGGTCTTCAAAATGCAATTATTTTCATGACGGCCTGGCTGACGCTCTCAGCAGTGGTCGCTTATGGAATCGCTTATACCAAGGTGCGAGGTGAGGGAAAGCAATAAACTCAAGCTTCCACCGCGCGAACTACCGCTCATTGGCATCAACCACTAAACACCTCTATGCCTGACCTGAATGTATTCGCAGTAGCCGCCCCCACTTTCAAGCTCAAGCACTGCGGCTTGCCCTCGTATTTGGAATCGCTCTTGTCAGATGATGAGTTGCTTCGTGCCCATGGCATCAAAGACGAAACAAGCAGAACGGAATTCATACTAGGAAGAGCCCTCCTTCGCAGTGTGATATCCAGTTTACTCAACTCGGTGCCGCGCCATTTACCCATTCTTATCGAACACAATGGCAGGCCCTATTTAGATGGGCACAGCCTGCAATTCAGCTTGAGTCATGCTTGTGGGTACGTCTGTGTTGCAGCGTCAAGGAACAGCAGGGTTGGCGTCGATATCGAAGGCGGGGGCCTGTTGGAAAGGAGCGGTGTTTTGAACAAGTATCTTCGCAAGACATTCCTTGACGACGAGGGCTCCTGCCTGACCTCAGCCGATTCCGATATCGTAGGCCATTGGTGTATGTGCGAAGCCTATGCCAAGTGTTCAGGCCAGGACATGCTTACCTCAATGCGTTCTCAAGAGTTACGTAAACTGATCCGGCAGACACCAAGGTCTAGTTGGCATGTCGGTTCGAGTCACTCAATATGCCTGACGTCCGTTGCTAATGGCCAAATACCGCTCGCCCTGTGTGTGGATGCACTTCCAATGCCTTTCAGCGTTGTTGAAATTGACCTATCCGATGAGTTGTTCTTGAGCAAGCTACATCAGGAGTTGCACCAGACGGCGTAATATTTCTTCACCGTCCCACTGAACGAAAATGTGTCCCTCGCCGTACGCTATTTGTCCCACCAGGCTTTAGAAATAAAAAAACCGCCCATCTTTCGAAGGGCGGTTTTTCGATCCGATACCCGCAGATCAGAAACGCAGGCAAAGCGAGTAATTCGTTCGAGCAGATACCCTGCGCGTCTAACCTCCACTTCATCGGAGTGGCGGCTCAGAAATGCTGTTACTTCGCTTTCAAGGTTCGAATTCGAGTACCAAACAGCTTTGGCCGCGCTCACAAGCGCAGCTTCATCTGCCTGATTTAAAGGGTTTTGACCAGTGTGTCCAAGGCGGTTGAGAGGACGTGGCCGCTAAGGGGCTTCGTCATCTGAGCTCTCCAGAGTTGCTAACGTCCCGAGGTTAGAGAGGTGATTTCTGACCGACAACCTGAAAGCTTCGTGGGAAATTTCTGCTGTTTACCTGCCCATTTATTGCCGCCTGTAAGACCGCCTTCGCGAGCAAGCTTGCTCCTACAGAAGTTCAGCGCCGTACTCAGCATGAGGGGCTGACCCCGATCTGCTGTAGGAGCAAGCTTGCTCGCGAAGGCGGCAACCCGGTCCACCAGTAAACCGCCCATAAAAAACCCCGCACTTCTCTCGAAGGCGGGGTTTTTCTTTTACAGCATCCGACGCTTAAGGCGCGTAAGTCAGCAACAACTCACTCGGCACCTGGAAGTCCAGCGACATCATCACGCTCAACGCGGTAATGGTGAAGATCGAGAACACGAACAGCTTGCGTGCCCAGACCGTGTCATCCACTGCCTTGTAGCCGGTCCAGGCCATGTACAACCAGTACATGCCCATGGCCGCGGCGACGGCGAGGTAGCTCATGCCGGCGTAGCCGCTGAAGGTCAGCATCAAGGTCGCCACGAGGAACGCCAGGATGTAGAGCAGGATGTGCTTCTTCGCCACTTCAATCCCGCGCTTCACCGGCAGCACCGGGATCGATGCGGCCAGGTAATCGTTGAAGCGGAAGATCGCAATGGCGTAGGAATGCGGCATCTGCCACAGGCTGAACATCACCAGCAGCGTCAGGGCGGCCATGTCGAAGCTGTTGGTCACAGCGACGTAGCCAATCACCGGCGGCATCGCCCCCGACAGACTGCCCACCAGCGTGCCGTGGACCGACTTGCGCTTGAGGTACAGGCTGTAGAAGCCGACGTAGATGACGAAGCCGATTACCGCGAACAAAGCGGCCAACGGGTTGGCCACCTTGTACAACAGCGCAACGCCGAAAACACCCAGGACGGTCGCAAAGGCCAGGGCCAGTTTCAGGGAGATCAAGCCCTGGACCAGCGCCCGGTTCTTGGTGCGTTCCATCTTCAGGTCGATGTCGCGGTCGATGCAGTTGTTGAACACGCAACCGGAAGCCACTACCAGGGACGTGCCGATCATCGCAGCCAGGAAGATGGCCAGATCGACATGCCCTTTGGAGGCCAGGAAAAATCCGCCTGCCACTGAAAGCACGTTACCGAAAATGATCCCCGGCTTGGTGATTTGGATAAAGTGCTTCAAGGACATCCGGACTTACCTCAGTGCGCCATCATGTTGGTGTGGATGCTGAACATGATCCACAGCGACAGGCCTACCAACAGGACGATTACCAATGCTGCGAAAACAAACGCGATCACGTTGTTACGCTGGGCGGCGGAGCGGTCCAGGTGGAGGAAGTACACCAGGTGCACCAGCACCTGGATGACTGCGAAAGCCAGCACGATCCACAGGGTCATGGCTTTCGGCAGCGACGGGTACATCACCAGGCCGAAAGGAATGACGGTCAGGATCACCGACAGGATGAAGCCGATCGCGTAGGACTTGACGCTGCCGTGGCTGGCGTCATGGGCGTCATGGGCGTGTGCGTTAGCCATTTACATAGTCCCCATCAGATAAACAACGGTGAATACGCAGATCCACACCACGTCCAGGAAGTGCCAGAACAGGCTCAGGCAGCTCAGACGGGTCTTGTTGGTGGCCGTCAGGCCGTTTTTCTGCACCTGGTACATCATGATCGCCATCCAGATCAGACCGCTGGTCACGTGCAGACCGTGGGTGCCGACCAGGGTGAAGAACCCGGACAGGAAGCCGGAACGACTAGGGCCGAAGCCTTCGGAGATCAGCAGGTGGAACTCGTTGATCTCCATGGCGATAAAGCCGGCGCCCAACAGGAAGGTCATGCCCAGCCAAGCCAGCACCTGATTCTTCTTGCCCTTGAACAACGCCAGCATGGCGAAGCCGTAGGTGATCGAACTGAACAACAGCAGAGCGGTTTCGCCCAGCACGTATGGCAGCTCGAAAATGTCGGCGCCCGACGGGCCGCCCGCTACGTTGTTAACCAGTACCGCGTACACCGCGAAGATCGACGCAAACAGAATGCAGTCGGTCATCAGGTAGAGCCAGAAACCGAATACGGTCATCTCGCCCGAGTCGTGGTGATGGTCATCATGCCCATGTCCATCGACATGGGTGTGTCCAGCATTGGTCACTAAGTTCGACATGGTTTAAGCCTGTTCCAACGAGGTTTCAACACGGGTGGCGGTGGCTGGGACTTTCCCGGCCGCTACCAGACGTTTGTGCTGCTCGGCTTCGATGCGCTCGATGACATCCACCGGCACCATGTAGCCCTGATCGTCTCGGGCGGCATGGATGGTGAAATACACCACGGTGCCAACCAGACCGACGATGGCCAGCCACCAGATGTGCCAGATCATCGCGAAACCGAACACGGTCAACAGCGCGCCCATGACCACACCGGTCGCGGTGTTGTTAGGCATGTGGATCGGCTCGTACTTGGCCGGAGCCTTGTACGCGGTGCCGTCTTCCTTGGCCTCGGTGAACGGGTCGATGCAGTCGGCTTTCGGCAGCACGGCAAAGTTGTAGAACGGTGGTGGCGACGAGGTCGACCATTCCAGGGTATGGGCATTCCACGGGTCACCGTGTTCGCACATGTTCTCTGGCTTGTTGCGGTCACGCACACTGACGTAGAGCTGGATCAGCTGGCAGGCGATACCGACGGCGATCATCACCGCACCGAACATGGCAACGTACAGGTACGGTACCCACTCAGGGTTGGTGGTGGCGTTCAGACGACGGGTCATGCCCATGAAGCCCAGGACATAGAGCGGCATGAACGCGACGAAGAAGCCGGTGATCCAGAACCAGAATGCAGCCTTGCCCCAGCCTTCGTGCAGCTTGAAGCCGAACGCTTTCGGGAAGTAGAACGCAAAGCCTGCGATGTAGCCGAATACCGCGCCGCCGATGATCACGTTATGGAAGTGCGCGATCACGAACAGGCTGTTGTGCAGCACGAAGTCAGCACCCGGGATGGCCAGCAGTACGCCGGTCATGCCGCCGATGGCGAAGGTCACCATGAAGCCCAGGGTCCACAGCACCTGGCTGGTGAAACGCAGACGGCCCTGGTAGATGGTGAACAGCCAGTTGAATAGCTTCACCCCCGTCGGGATCGAAATCAGCATCGTCGCCAGACCGAAGAAGGCGTTGACGCTGGCACCCGACCCCATGGTGAAGAAGTGGTGCAGCCAGACCATGAAGCCCAGGATCGAGATTGCGCCCGACGCGTAGACCATCGAGTGGTGGCCGAACAGTTTCTTGCCGGTGAAGGTCGAGATGACTTCCGAGAAAATGCCGAACGCCGGCAGGATCAGGATGTACACCTCGGGGTGACCCCAGGCCCAGAACAGGTTGACGTACATCATTGGATTGCCACCAAGTTCATTGGTGAAAATGTGGAAATCCATGTAACGGTCAAGCGTCAGCAGCGCCAGGGTAGCGGTCAGGATCGGGAACGAGGCTACGATCAGGACGTTGGCCCAGGTGCAGGTCCAGGTGAAGATCGGCATGTCCATCAGCTTCATGCCAGGGGTACGCATTTTCAGCACGGTGGCCAGGAAGTTGACCCCCGTCAGCGTCGTACCCAACCCGGATAGCTGGAGCGCCCAGATGTAGTAATCCATCCCCACGCCCGGACTGTATTGCAGCCCCGACAGCGGCGGATAGGCAACCCAACCGGTCTTGGCGAATTCGCCGACGCCCAGGGACAGGTTGATCAGCACCACGCCGGACACCAGCAGCCAGAAGCTCAGGGAGTTCAGGAACGGGTACGCAACGTCACGCGCGCCGATCTGCAGCGGCACTGCCAGGTTCATCAGGCCGGTGAAGAATGGCATCGCCATGAAGATGATCATGATCACACCGTGGGCGGTGAAGATCTGGTCATAGTGTTCAGGCGGCAGGTAGCCAGGCGAACCCTCGGTGGCCATGGCCAACTGGGTACGCATCATGATGGCGTCGGCAAAACCGCGCAGCAGCATGACCATGGCGACGATGATGTACATCACGCCGATTTTCTTGTGGTCGACCGACGTCAGCCACTCGGTCCACAGGTAGGTCCACTTCTTGAAGTAGGTGATTGCAGCGAACAGCGCCAGACCACCGAGCGCGATCATGGCGATGGTTATCATCACGATCGGTTCATGGAACGGGACCGCTTCCCAACTTAATTTACCAAACATCGTTTACTCCTCTGCCCCGGCAGCTGAATGCGAACTCATGTCCATCCCTTCCATGTTGTGGGCCACTTCTTTCTCTTTCTTCTCGTGGTGCATCGGCTTGCCCGGATTCATGCCTTCGTACTTGTCGACGATGATCTGGAACAGGTTCGGCGTGACCGAGGAGTAGAGTTCGACTGGGTTGTTCTGGCTTGGCTTGGAAAGGGCTTCGTATTCAGCTTTTTCCAGCTGTTTAGGTGCCTTTTTGACTTCGCTTACCCAGGCGTCGAAATTTTCCTGAGAAGTTGAGATCGCTTTGAATTTCATGCCGGTGAAACCTGCGCCGCTGTAGTTGGCGGAGATGCCTTCCATTTCAGCGTCACGGTTGGCAATCAGGTGCAACTTGGTCTGCATGCCGGCCATCGCGTAGATCTGGCCGCCCAGGCCCGGAATGAAGAACGAGTTCATTACCGAGTCCGACGTCACCTTGAAGTTGACCGGGGTATTCGTCGGGAACACGATCTTGTTGACCGTGGCGATGCCCTGCTCCGGGTAGATGAACACCCACTTCCAGTCCAGCGCGACCACTTCAATGGTGATCGGCTTGACGTCGGATTCCAGCGGCTTGTAAGGGTCCAGAGCGTGGGTCGACACGTAGGTGACGTAACCCAGGGCAATGATGATCAGCACTGGAACAGCCCACACCGCGATCTCGATCTTGGTGGAGTGCGACCACTTCGGCGTGTACACCGCGTCAGTGTTGGTCGCGCGGTATTTCCAGGCGAACAGGAAGGTCATGACGATGACCGGGACCACGACCAACAGCATCAGCAACGTTGCGGTGATGATCAGGTTGCGCTGCTCCAGGCCAACCTGGCCTGTTGGATTGAGCAAGGTCATGTTGCAGCCTGACAGCAGCAACGCGCCGATCAGCGGCAATAAGCCTAGTAGTCTGGGGTACCTGTTTTTACTCATCTCACGACCTCTAAAGCAGCTTGCGCAATGCAGTTGGGTTTTGATCGCCAACACTTCACCCTGCCAAGGGTTGGCATTTTTCTTGGATTGAATAAGGGCTGCCCGTCGCGCGTCAGACGCTGCTCGACAAATCCTGGGACAGCGGTGAGTTCTTATTCGAATTCGTGGTCAAAGGCCTTGTTACAGACCAATTCCATTTGGTGCGGATAGTGGAAGGCACCGACACCTGGGAGTCGCATGAAGCCATCCGGCCTCTCGACGCCCTATTCCTGCTCGTGCACCTGTGTAAGGGTGAGCAGTGCCGGGAATTCAGTGCGGGCGATTGTAGTGACGTAGCGATTCATAAACCATGTCTCATCCCGAAATAATTTTTATCCATTTCAGCAACAATCATTCACGAATTTCGCAAAAGTCCGGCATGTTATCGAAATTGATTCGCAACAAAAACACCAAAAATAGTAGGTCTACCGCGCTCAGTTCAGACAGTATCGAAGGCTCTACGTCGTCCTTCGACCCGCCCCTAACCCCTATGCGACAAGGGCTCCGGCAATTCGCCGAGCCCTGTTAAAACTGCCTGTTCGGGCGTTTCAAGGTCGCAGCCGCCGGCTGTTGAAAAACCGGCTTTTTGTTTCGTAGACTGGCGCGAATTCACGGTCTGGAAATGTCCTGCGACACTTGCGCTGTGACAACATGTCGCACACATGCCGCCGCCCGACTTGTCGCGCATCAAGGTCTTTTCGCCTGCCCTCTGCCATGCAAAACGCCCCGGCGCTCTTGACGAGGACCGGGGCGTTTTTGGCTTTTTACGCAGTAGGCGCAGCAGGGCTTAGCGCAACCCTCTGCGGTTACGCGAAGTGAGCAGCGGCACAAGAATGACCACCAGTACAAAGGCGACCAGCGCCCATTGGGCGAGGGACAGGCCGAGAATCGGCGGGTACGGCGTCGAGCAGAAGCCGTCGACCTGGAAGCCCAGCGGGAAAAGCTTCGCCAGCGGCAAACCGTCGACAATCGGTTGCAGCACATCGATGCCGCAGCTGACGGTCGGATAGAACTGGGTGTAGACGTGATGCCCGGCCACCCCGACGCCCGCCAGGGCGCTGATCACCACCAGGGTTTCGAACCCCGTGATGCTGCGGCGGGTGCGCATGGCCGCGCCGATGAAGGCGAAGATCGCAATCAGCAGCAAGGCGTAGCGTTGCAGGATGCACAGCGGGCACGGCGCCTCGCCCAGGACGATTTGCATGTACAGCGCGCCGCCGATCAGCGCCAGGCAGATGGCGCCGAGTAACACCAGATAGCGCCGTTCCCGGCCCAACCGCATTGTTTCCTCGCTCATTGCGTTTCCCTTCTGAATATCGATTGCCCAAAGTCTACACGCTGGCCCCGACCTTTGAGAGTCTGGCGCGCACGGGTGGGTATCGGGGAATAGACGACAGGCCGGTTAAGCAGGGATTAAAATTTCGGTGATGTCCTGAATTTTGAATAAGCCAAAGGCCTCTTCGCCGGAACGCCGCCCGGAGCCGGCTCACGCATTTTCTATTGGCTGTGTGTGCGTCGCAGCCCCCCCTGCAGGAGCTGGCTTGCCAGCGAAAGCGGTCTGTCAGCCAACACCTCTACTGAATGTACCGCCGTCTTCGCCAGCAAGCCGGCTCCTACACGGAATCCGCGTCGTTCAGCAACTTGGCGTTCCCTGAAGATCCCCTGTAGGAGCTGGCTTGCCAGCGAAAGCGGTCTGTCAGCCAACACCTCTACTGAATGTACCGCCGTCTTCGCCAGCAAGCCGGCTCCTACACGGAATCCGCGTCGTTCAGCAACTTGGCGCTCACTGAAGATCCCCTGTAGGAGCTGGCTTGCCAGCGAAAGCGGTCTGTCAGCCAACACCTCTACTGAATGTACCGCCGTCTTCGCCAGCAAGCCGGCTCCTACACGGAATCCGCGTCGTTCAGCAACTTGGCGCTCACTGAAGATCCCCTGAACTGCCCCCCAAAAGTTGGACACAGATCCTGACTTTTGGGGTGTTCCAATGGGCAAGTATTCCGTGCAGTTCAAAATCACAGCCGTTGAGGCCTACATCAACGGCGACGATGGGTTTCGAAAAATCGCCAATCGCTACTCGATTGATTGCAGTCTTCTGCGACGTTGGGTTGCCGCTTTTCAAGCCCGTGGCAGCGCGGGTCTGCGAGCGAATGGTCACCACTACAGTGCGGTGTTCAAGCTTTCGGTTGTTGAATGTATGCACAAAGAACGACTTTCCTGTCGCGAGGCCGCCACCCGGTTTGGGCTCGGACAGTCTTCGCAGGTGGGCATTTGGGAGCGCCAGTATTACAGTGGCGGTCTAGATGTACCCAAGAGAAAAAAGACTGTCTCCATGCCAAAAAAATCGCCTGTCCCACCCCAGTCCCCGTTTGTAGATGATGATTCGAAAAGTCGGGAACAATTCAAGGCTGAGCTTGAATACCTGCGCATGGAGAACGCCTATCTAAAAAAGCTCGAGGAAATAAGGGAGGCTCCGAACAGGAGCCGTCCCCCCAAGAAAAAACGCTCACCGTGATAGCGCTGCGCTCGAGGTTTCCTTTGGATGGTCTGCTCAAACTGGCCAATCTCGCGCGCAGTACCTTTTATTACCAAGTCGGCGCCCTCCAGAAACCTGACAAGCATGCTGACCTGAAAGCCACCATTCAGGGGCTCTATCATGAGCATGAGGGCCGTTACGGTTATAGACGCATTACCTTGGCGATCCGCAAAAAAGAGCCCGTCAACGAAAAAAGGGTACAGCGTTTGATGGAAGACATGAATCTGAAGTCGCTCGTGCGACCAAAAAGGTATCGTTCTTACAAAGGCCTGGTCGGCAAAATAGCGCCGAATCTGCTGGAGCGTAACTTTCTCGCGCAACGGCCCAACCAGAAGTGGGTGACCGATGTTACGGAATTTAAGGTCGGGCTGAAGAAGCTCTATTTGTCGCCCGTCATGGATCTCTACAACGGCGAGATCCTGGCCTACCAGATCGATACGCGACCGAGTTTTGCCTTGGTAACCGAGATGCTGGATAAGGCTATTGAGCAGCTGCAAGGCCCGGTCAATTTAGTGATCCACTCCGACCAGGGCTGGCAATACCAACAGCCCCGATACCGGCATGCACTGAAGGATCGAGGAATAAAGCAAAGCATGTCGAGAAAGGGGAACTGCTTGGACAATGCTGTGATCGAGAGCTTTTTCGGAACACTGAAGTCCGAGTTTTTCTACCTCAACCGTTTTGAAAGCATAGAAGAACTCCAGGCAGGCCTGGACAAATACATCCGTTACTACAACCATGACCGCATCAAATCGAAGCTCGGCGGACTGAGCCCTGTGGAATACAGAACACAATCCGCTGGCTAGCGACAAAAGACCGTCCAACATTTTGGGGTCAGTTCACCCCTGTAGGAGCTGGCTTGCCAGCGAAAGCGGTCTGTCAGCCAACACCTCTACTGAATGTACCGCCGTCTTCGCCAGCAAGCCGGCTCCTACACGGAATCCGCGTCGTTCAGCAACTTGGCGCTCACTGAAGATCCCCTGTAGGAGCTGGCTTGCCAGCGAAAGCGGTCTGTCAGTCACCACTTCTATCGACTGTGCCGCCGTCTTCGCCAGCAAGCCGGCTCCTACACGGAATCCGCGTCGTTCAGCAACTTGGCGTTCACTGAAGATCCCCTGTAGGAGCTGGCTTGCCAGCGAAAGCGGTCTGTCAGTCACCACCTCTACTGACTGTACCGCCGTCTTCGCCAGCAAGCCGGCTCCTACACGGAATCCGCGTCGTTCAGCAACTTGGCGTTCACTGAAGATCCCCTGTAGGAGATTCTATGTTTGGGGGGAAGCCCCAAAAACTGGATTTGGCTGATATTCGCTCTGGTTCTTCATCAGGGCGAATGCCACCCGTGCCAGCTTGCGAGCCAGGATGACCAGCACTTGAGTCGTCTTTAATCCCCGCTCCAGATAGCGTTCGTAAAACGGCTTCCAGGTCTTTGAGCGACTGGCAGCCATCGCCGCGTTATGCAGCAGGCGCCGTATCTCTGAGTCACCTTTCTTGGTCAGCTTTCGACGTCCGTTCATCTGCCCCGAATCAGAGACTCTCAAATCCATTCCAAGAAACGCGATATAGGCGTCACCACTGGCGAAATCGCCGCGTTGAAATGCCATCGTCAGTGCGGTGGCGGTAAGAAAACCGACCCCCTCTACGGCCTGGCAGCGTTTGACTTGCTCGAGCAGACCCGCCTCTTTTACGACGTCCAACAGCTTCTTCTGGATGAGTAAATCCAATCGGCCCATGGCAGCGATCTGTTGTTTGAATGCCGCTTTCAGCAGCGGTTCGTCGTTCCAGCTTTGAGTCAAACTGACACGCGCCTGGACCAATGTCGCTCGTCTTCGAAGCAGGCTTTGAAGCTTGGTATAGACCTTCGGCGGCGGGCTCCAAGGACGTAGCTCTTCCTCTTCGTTCTTCAAGTAACGCGCCAGTAAACGGGCGTCGCTGGCATCTGTTTTGGCGCGGCCACCCACTCCTTTGCGGTAATTACTCAAACGGAAGCCGTCGATGACATAGACGGTATGTCCCATTGCATGAGCCAGCTCAACCGTATCCAGGTGATAGATATTGGTGGCTTCAATAGCGATGGCGCTGTTTGCAGGTAACGTTTTCAGCCACTTTGTAAGAGACGGTTTATCGTTTGACACGGCCAACAGCAGATCCGTGTCGGCCTGATAGACCACCACTTCGGCCTTGGCGACATCCACTCCGACTACAGAACGCGAGACACTCATTGCCACAAAGAAAGCTCCGGGTTAGGGTTTAAAGGCTTGTCGGGGCTTCACCATTGCGCTGGCTTGCTTCTATCGTCGGTCATGGCCGATGCATTCCTTATCGGCGCTTTGGTGAAGGGGTGGGGCGAAGTCTCCCACGGTCTGTACTGGCTAGAGTCAGATGCTGGCTTTTAGTCCCACCACCCCTACAAGTCTAAACATACAAGCTGGCTTGCCAGCGAAAGCGGTCTGTCAGTCACCACTTCTATCGACTGTACCGCCGTCTTCGCCAGCAAGCCGGCTCCTACACGGAATCCGCGTCGTTCAGCAACTTGGCGTTCACTGAAGATCCCCTGTAGGAGCTGGCTTGCCAGCGAAAGCGGTCTGTCAGCCAACACCTCTACTGAATGTACCGCCGTCTTCGCCAGCAAGCCGGCTCCTACACGGAATCCGCGTCGTTCAGCAACTTGGCGCTCACTGAAGATCCCCTGTAGGAGCTGGCTTGCCAGCGAAAGCGGTCTGTCAGCCAACACCTCTACTGAATGTACCGCCGTCTTCGCCAGCAAGCCGGCTCCTACACGGAATCCGCGTCGTTCAGCAACTTGGCGTTCCCTGAAGATCCCCTGTAGGAGCTGGCTTGCCAGCGAAAGCGGTCTGTCAGTCACCACTTCTATCGACTGTGCCGCCGTCTTCGCCAGCAAGCCGGCTCCTACACGGAATCCGCGTCGTTCAGCAACTTGGCGCTCACTGAAGATCCCCTGTAGGAGCTGGCTTGCCAGCGAAAGCGGTCTGTCAGCCAACACCTCTACTGAATGTACCGCCGTCTTCGCCAGCAAGCCGGCTCCTACACGGAATCCGCGTCGTTCAGCAACTTGGCGCTCACTGAAGATCCCCTGTAGGAGCTGGCTTGCCAGCGAAAGCGGTCTGTCAGTCACCACTTCTATCGACTGTGCCGCCGTCTTCGCCAGCAAGCCGGCTCCTACACGGAATCCGCGTCGTTCAGCAACTTGGCGCTCACTGAAGATCCCCTGTAGGAGCTGGCTTGCCAGCGAAAGCGGTCTGTCAGTCACCACTTCTATCGACTGTACCGCCGTCTTCGCCAGCAAGCCGGCTCCTACACGGAATCCGCGTCGTTCAGCAACTTGGCGTTCACTGAAGATCCCCTGTAGGAGCCGGCTTGCTGGCGAAGGCGGTCTATCAGTCGCCGTAGATATCAGACTTGAAGTACTTCTCGGAAATCTTCTGGTATTCACCACTGGCGCGAATACCGTCGATGGCCGTGTTCAGTTGGGTGACCAATTCGGCGTTGCCTTTGCGCACCGCAATCCCGGCGCCCTCGCCCACGTATTTCGGATCCTTGAGCTCCGGCCCGACAAACGCATAGCCTTTGCCACGGGGCATCGTCAGGAAGTCATTCAGCGGAATGGTGTCGGCGAAAATCGCGTCGAGGCGACCGGCCGCCAGGTCCATGTAGATCTCTTCGTTGTTGCTGTAACGCTTGACGTTGACGCCTTTGGGCTCAAACACCTCGGTGGCGTAACGATCGGTGGTGGTTGCGCGTTGCACGCCGATTGTCTTGCCTTTGAGGCTGGCGTACTGGTCATCCACCACCGCCCCTTCCTTCATCACCAGGCGCGATGAGGTGAAGTAGTACTTGTGGGTGAAATCCACCGACTTCTTGCGGTCTTCGTTGATGGTCATGGACGACAGCGCCATGTCGATCTTCTTCACCTTCAAGGAAGGAATCAGGCCATCGAACTCGCCTTCGACCCACTGGCACTTGACCTGCATCTGCGCGCACAGGGCATTGCCGATGTCATAGTCGAAACCGACGATCTTGCCTTCGGCGTTTTTCGATGCGAACGGTGGATAGGCCGCCTCGATACCGATGCGCAGGGTTTTCTCGGCGGCAAACAGCGTGCTGCACGCCAACAGGCTCAGGGCCAGACCGGTGATGAGGGGGAATTTCTTCATGTTCGTTCTCTCGCGGGTTGTTGTTGGTTTGGCAAGACAGAAGAAAGAGCAGAAACGGGGGGGAGGCCTTTTTTGTACTTATAAATCCATACTGGACTTTTATGTATTAGGCGTCAATTGGGGGGAGTAAAGATGTGCCGGCCGGTGGTCGGGAGGTGGTCGGGAGGTGGGTCAGGCGGAAATCGGGTGTTGCGGATGGCCTCTTCGCTGGCAAGCCAGCTCCTACAGGTAGGGTGTCAATCGCATGATAGGTGGTGCACGACACAAAACCTGTAGGAGCTGGCTTGCCAGCGAAGGCGTACTGGAAAGCGCCACAGAACTTACTGCTTCCAGCGATCCGCCGCCGCATGATCACTGTCACGCCCTTCCACCCAACGCGCGCCATCGCTGGTGTGTTCCTTCTTCCAGAACGGCGCGCGGGTTTTCAGGTAGTCCATGACAAAGGCGCAGGCGTCGAATGCCGCCTGGCGGTGGGCGCTGGCGGCGCCGACGAAGACGATCGGCTCGCCCGGTTCCAGGGCGCCGATACGATGCAGCACTTCCAGCTTGAGCAACGGCCAGCGCTGCTGCGCCTCAACCGCGATCTTGCCGAGGGCTTTTTCGGTCATGCCGGGGTAGTGCTCCAGAAACATCCCGGCCACATCCAGCCCCTCATTGAAGTCGCGCACGTAGCCGACAAAACTCACCACCGCACCGACGCCGACATTGGCGGCATGCATGGCGTTGACTTCAGCACCCGGATCGAACGCCGTGGACTGCACGCGAATCGCCATGACTCAGCCTCCGGTTACCGTCGGGAAAAACGCCACTTCGTCGCCATCGCTCACCGGCTCGTCGAGCTGGCACAGGTCTTCGTTGCGCGCGCACATCAGGTTCTGCTCGCTCAGCACTTCGGCACCGTCACGCTGGACCAGCAGTGCGCGCACGTCATCAACGGTGGCGAAGTCGCCTTCAACCCTCACAGAGTCGACGCCCAGCGCTTCTCTATAACGAGCGAAAAACTTCACGGTGACGTTCATGGCTGATCCGCCTGGAAATGGCCGCTCTTGCCGCCGAGTTTCTCCAGCAAACGTACGCTTTCGATGGTCATGCCGCGATCCACGGCCTTGCACATGTCATAGATCGTCAGCGCCGCCACACTGGCGGCGGTCAGGGCTTCCATCTCGACGCCGGTCTGCCCGGACAACTTGCAGCGCGCGACGATGCGCACCGTATCGTCGCCTTCGGCACTGAGTTCGACCTTGACGCCGGTGAGCAGCAACGGATGACACAGGGGGATCAGATCGCTGGTTTTCTTCGCCGCCTGAATGCCGGCGATGCGCGCCACGGCAAACACATCACCCTTGGGATGACCGCCGCTGACGATCATTTGCAGGGTGTCGGGCAGCATGCGCACCAGCGCCTGGGCCGTGGCTTCGCGGAACGTCACGGCTTTTTCGGTGACGTCGACCATGTTGGCGCGACCTTGGGAATCGAGATGAGTCAGCACAGGGATACTCCTGATCAGGAGTCCCGATTGTAAACCTGTGGGTCAGATTTCCGCACCTTTGATTATCAGAGTCACCACCCCCCCTGTGGGAGCGGGCTTGCTCGCGAATGCGGTGTGTCAGTCGCCACAGATAGAGACTGTCACCCCGCATTCGCGAGCAAGCCCGCTCCCCCATTTCGATTTGAGTAAGGCATAAAAAAACCGGACGACCTGGAAGTCGCCCGGTTTTCGGGTTACGTGGTTACAAATGCGATTCGGCGTATTCGGCCAGAATCGAACGCGGCACCCCTTGCAGGGTGATGTGCACACCATTCGGGAAATCTTTGAAACGTTCGGTCAAGTACGTCAGCCCGGAGCTGGTCGCGGACAGGTAAGGGGTGTCGATCTGCGCCAGGTTGCCCAGGCACACCACTTTGGAACCGGCGCCGGCACGGGTGATGATGGTTTTCATCTGGTGCGGCGTGAGGTTCTGGCATTCATCGATCAGGATCAGGCTCTGCTGGAAGCTGCGACCCCGAATGTAGTTGAGGGATTTGAACTGCAGCGGCACCTTGCTGAGGATGTAGTCGACGCTGCCATGGGTGTTTTCGTCATCCATGTGCAAGGCTTCGAGGTTGTCGGTGATGGCGCCCAGCCAGGGCTCCATTTTTTCCGCTTCGGTGCCGGGCAGGAAACCGATCTCCTGGTCCAGGCCCTGCACGCTACGGGTCGCGATGATCCGGCGGTAGCGTTTGCTGACCATGGTCTGCTCGATCGCCGCCGCCAGGGCCAGGATGGTTTTACCCGAGCCGGCGGCCCCGGTCAGGTTGACCAGGTGGATATCCGGATCGAGCAAGGCGTACAGCGCCAGGCTCTGATAGATGTCACGCGGTTTCAGGCCCCAGGCTTCCTGGTGCAACAGGGGTTCCTGGTGCAGGTCGAGAATCAGCAGCCGGTCTTCCTCGATCTCCTTGATCCAGCCGACAAAGCCCTGTTCGTCGATGATGAACTCATTGATGTGCACCGCCGGCAGGTTGTCGATCAACTGCACCTGGTGCCAGGTGCGACCGTGGTCCTGACGGGTTTCGACATTCTTCACGCGGTCCCAGAACGAGCCGTCCATGTTGTGATAACCATTGGGCAGCAGCGAGACGTCGTCAACCAGTTGGTCGGTGCTGTAGTCCTCGGCCGCGATCCCGCACGCCCGGGCCTTGAGGCGCATGTTGATGTCTTTGGTGACCAGCACCACGGGCAGCTTGGGCTCGCGCGCGTGCAGGTCGATCAGCTGGTTGATGATGATGTTGTCGTTCAGGTGCTCGGGCAGAATGATGTTCGGTTCGGCGCGCTTGCTCATCAGGATCGACAGCAAACCCTTGGGCCCGCTTTTGCCCCGCTGGATCGGCACACCGAGCTCGACGTCTTCAGGGCTGGCGTCGCCCAGGGTCTTGTCGATCAGCCGAATGGCCTGGCGGCATTCCGCGGCCACGCTGTGATGCCCGCTCTTGAGCTTGTCCAGCTCTTCAAGCACGGTCATGGGGATGGCAACGTGGTGTTCTTCGAAATTAAGCAGGGCGTTTGGATCGTGGATCAATACGTTGGTATCGAGTACATAAAGGATTGGCTGGTTGGAGGAAAAACTACGTCCGTGATCATCCATACTCGGTCACCTTTGTGGGAGCCAGTCGACGCAATACCGTGACAGTGCTGCGCCTCGAAGTGGCCACCGAATTCACCTGCGAGGGTTCAAGTGAACTGCGAACAAGCTGGGTCTTGGAAGACGCCACCTGTGTTGCAGGTTTCGGCGGTCTGTCTTCGTAATACTCCAAAACCTGTGACAGTAAAAAGTACTTTGACGCTTTTTTGAAGTTTATTTTTCAGAGTGACGAATAGCCCTTGGCGTGCAGGCAATGTGCCGTTAAAGTCGGAAGTCCGCCTGCACCGAATTCCCTCCTGAAATCGCCCTCCGCCCAATGTTTACGGGATTTTGCCGTTTTCAGCGAAACCCGTCCTGACAGTCTTCCCAACCGATCCCGCTCTGCGCCGTTTGCGTGACGAGCCAGGGCATCGCTGTTTTCACGCCATCTTGCTTGACGTTGAAATTGATCACGCCGTGGCGCCACAACAGCATCAGGGTCAACACCCGTTGCGCGCTCTGGTCGGGCTTGAGCTTGCCCGCGCCGTCCTGGGCATCGATGTCCCACAGCGCCACTTGCAGGCCCTGGGCGTTGAAGAAGGTTTCGGCGTCCGCACGACGCTGACCGTCAGGCGGGCGGAACAGCGGCAGGTAATTCTCCGGCAGTTTGCCTTTGACCAGTTCGACGCTGCGTCGTACCGAGTCCTGCCAGTCCTGCCAGTGGCTGTGGGAACGGAACTCCCAGCCTTGCACGCCGATGCATTGCATTGAATAAGTGGCTTGCAGGCTGGCGACCGAACGCTCGGCCAGGCGCGCCTGGATGTCCTTGCCGAGGACGAAGAAGGTGCCGCTGATGTTCGACTTGCGCAGGTACTCGGTGACCCAGGCGGTGTTGTCCGGGGTGGCATTGGCGGCGCTGTCGAAGGTCAGCAGGAACAGCCGGTCATTCATCTGCTCGCCGTTGCGCTCATGCTCGCCAAAACGATCGACTTCGCTGCTGGTCTGAGGAAACAGTGCAGCCTTGCGCAATTGCTCGTCCAGGTAGCGGGCATGGAACAACCGACTCGGCTCGGCCCACTTGATGTAGTAGCTGTCGTCACTGACCTGAAACTTGGCCGCCTGCTGGCGCAAGGTGTCCAGGTCCTCGACCAGGAAACAGAAGGAGGCATCCTGATCGCAGCTTTGCTGGGCGAAGTTGTAGTTGCCCAGCAAGCGTTGCCACAGGCGCTGACGCAGGTGGTTGACCGACGCCAGGTTGATCGTGCGCAGGCCCAGGCGCTGGGCCAGGCTCGGTTCGTCCAGGGATTCGCTGGCCAGCAGGACGCTGGCGAACATCAGAATCTCGGCGCGCGAGGCGACGTCGAACAGGGTCGGGTTGTTGAGCTGTTCGGGCCAGGTAGTGCGATCCAGCGTCGCCGCCTCGCCCGGTGCCGCCAGGGCGCTGAAGCTCAAGAGCCAGGCCGAGAATAGAAAAGCGATGCGCAATGGGATGTCTCCATAACAAAACCCGGGCGGCACTATAGCTGATGCCGAGGGTGCCACGGCCTCCTGTGGGAGCGGGCTCGCTCGCGAAGGCGGCGTGTCAGTCGGCATCATCGGAAACTGACACACCGCCTTCGCGAGCAAGCCCGCTCCCACAAGGGGATAGCGGATAGCCACCGATCACCTATCACACCCATAGCTGGAGTCAACACGAACAACCCCCTAGAATCGCCCCCACGATTAAAGGAGACGACTTCATGCTGATGGTGATTTCCCCCGCCAAGACCCTCGACTACGAAACACCGCCGGCAACCCAGCGCTTCACCCAGCCGCAATACCTCGACCATTCCCAGGAGCTGATCCTGCAGTTGCGCGAGCTGAGCCCGATGCAGATCAGCGAGTTGATGCATGTCTCCGACAAGATCGGCGGGCTCAACGCCGCGCGTTTCGGCAGCTGGACGCCGGCCTTTACCCCCGCCAACGCCAAACAGGCACTGCTGGCATTCAAGGGTGACGTGTACACCGGGCTGAACGCGCAAACCTTCAGCGAAGCCGATTTCGATTATGCCCAGCAGCACCTGCGCATGCTGTCGGGCCTCTACGGCTTGTTGCGTCCACTCGACCTGATGCAACCGTATCGCCTGGAAATGGGCACCAAACTGGCCAATGCCCGCGGCAAGGACCTGTATGCGTTCTGGGGGACGCGGATCAGCGAATGGTTGAACGAAGCCCTGGCGGATCAAGGCGACGACGTGCTGCTGAACCTGGCCTCCAATGAGTATTTCAGCGCGGTCAAGCGCAACGCGCTGAACGCGCGCATCATCAATACCGAGTTCAAGGACCTGAAAAACGGCCAGTACAAGATCATCAGCTTCTACGCAAAAAAAGCCCGCGGAATGATGAGCCGGTTTGTCATTGAAGAGCGGGTCAACGACCCGGCTGCCCTCAAACAGTTCGACGTGCAGGGCTATCGCTACAGCGCCGAGCAGTCCTCAGCGAACAAGCTGGTCTTTCTGCGCGATCACGCGCCAGAGTAGTCACCCGGTCGGCGCACGACACTTCATGAGCCGTCATGCGCCGACGTCTGATCGTCGAACAATCCCCCGCCCACTTCGACGTCTTATTGACGTCAGAAATCCAGCGCTCATTTCTCTAACTTTAGTTTCACTCGACTTCGCCGATTTTTTTCCGTAGTGGCACCGAAAATTTTCAGCGGTAGTGGCACATTCCTATCTATTGCGCTCATAGCCCTATGTATCAAGGGTGAAACAGACGTTGCTAGCAATATGAAAGCAGTGCCATCTCAGTCAATATTTCAAGAAATTTCAGGATTCGCGATGAGCGGGCCGGAACTATGTCCAGATGCGTAGTTCATACCACCGGTAACGATTCTCACGGTGCATGTACGAGATAACTTACGCAGAACAGTGATTCACCCAGCGAAGTTGTCACATTAACTTCCGCGACTAATCCCTGATTTGCGCAATACCTGAAGGACAGGAGATAACGCATCAACACTATCCACTGTCAGGCCAAGGCCACGCCCCTATAAACGTGCTCGCCTGAGCACCCAACCGCTTGATTTACGGGCTATTTGCCTGGCATTGAGCGCGCAAGACCTTTGCACCCGTGACTTCCGCAGAGAAGCTCGGCTGCATGACAGGGCATATCATAATAACAAGGCCTAGTTCGCACATCCTGAGTGTACTTATTTAGACACTCGGAACTTATTTTGCCTGAGCGCTGCAGTATGGCGCCGATAAGGCCGCACTTGCGAGTGCACTACCGCTTAACACCATTAATTCCGGCCATGTAATGGCTTGATGAAACAGACTTGATTAACTGAGAGGTAAATGCGATGCGCATCAGCATATTTGGTTTGGGTTACGTCGGTGCAGTCTGTGCCGGATGCCTGTCTGCACGGGGCCATGACGTCGTTGGCGTCGATGTCGCCAAAGACAAGATCGATATGATCAATGCCGGCAAATCGCCGATCGTTGAACCGGGTCTGGGCGAATTGCTGCAGAAGGGTATCGAGACGGGCCGCCTGCGCGGCACGACCAACTTCGCCGAAGCGATTCGCGACACCGACTTGTCGATGATTTGCGTCGGCACGCCGAGCAAGAAGAACGGCGACCTGGAACTGAACTACATCGAAGCCGTGTGCCGCGAGATCGGTTTTGTCCTGCGTGACAAGACCACCCGCCACACCATCGTGGTTCGCAGCACCGTACTGCCGGGCACCGTGGCCAACGTCGTGATCCCGATCCTGGAAGACTGCTCCGGCAAGAAAGCCGGTGTCGATTTCGGTGTCGCGGTGAACCCTGAATTCCTGCGTGAAAGCACCGCGATCGCCGACTACGACCTGCCACCGATGACCGTCATCGGCGAGTTCGACAAAGCGTCGGGCGATGTCCTGCAATCGCTGTACGAAGAACTCGACGCACCGATCATCCGCAAGGACATCGCTGTCGCCGAGATGATCAAGTACACCTGCAACGTGTGGCACGCCACCAAGGTGACCTTCGCCAACGAAATCGGCAACATCGCCAAGGCTGTCGGCGTCGATGGTCGTGAAGTGATGGAAGTGGTCTGCCAGGACAAGACGCTGAACCTGTCCCAGTACTACATGCGCCCTGGCTTCGCGTTCGGCGGCTCCTGCCTGCCGAAAGACGTGCGCGCCCTGACCTACCGCGCCGGTTCCCTGGACGTGGAAGCGCCGCTGCTCAACTCGCTGATGCGCAGCAACGTGTCCCAGGTGCAGAACGCCTTCGACATCGTCTCCAGCCACGGCAAACGCAAAGTCGCCCTGCTGGGCCTGAGCTTCAAGGCCGGCACCGACGACCTGCGCGAAAGCCCGCTGGTTGACCTGGCGGAAATGCTGATCGGCAAGGGCTACGACCTGAGCATCTACGACAGCAACGTCGAATACGCCCGTGTTCACGGCGCGAACAAGGACTACATCGAGTCGAAGATCCCTCACGTCTCGTCCTTGCTCAACGCCGATTTCGACAGCGTGATCGACAACTGCGACGTGATCATCCTCGGCAACCGTGACGAGAAATTCCGCGCACTGGCGCAACAAGCGCCACAGGGCAAGCAAGTGATCGACCTGGTCGGTTTCATGTCCCAAGCCACCAGCGTCAGTGGCCGCACCGAAGGCATCTGCTGGTAACCGGCGGGTTGTAAGCGCTTCGCGCTGATCGCCAGCAAGCCGGCTCCTACGGGGGCCGGCTTACCCGCGAACGCGTTATCACGGGCGCCGCAACCTTCGGCATTTACGCCTGCCTTAACCCCATCGGGCCACCCCACAGGCTCGCCCGAGATCGAGACGGATGCAGATTATGCACAGGCTAAAGCACGGCCTACTTCAGGCCGCCGGTTGGCTGTTTTACCTAAGTTTATTGATGGGCATCGCCATGGCGTTGCCTGCGTCCACATTCGACTCCGAGTCGAGGGACTTTATCTTCCTGATCGGTATCGTCGGTATCTGGCGCTACTCGATGGGTGCCACGCACTTTCTGCGCGGCATGCTGTTTCTGTACGTGGTCTACCCGCACCTGCGGCGCAAAGTGCGCAAGCTGGGTAAAGCGGCAGACCCGTCCCATGTGTTCCTGATGGTCACCAGTTTTCGAATCGACGCGCTGACCACCGCCCAGGTCTACGCCTCGGTGATTCGCGAAGCGATCGACTGCGGCCTGCCGACCACCATGGTCTGCTCCATCGTGGAAATGTCCGATGAGAAGCTGGTGAAAAGCCTGTGGTCGCGGATGAACCCACCGGACCGCGTCAAGCTCGACTTCGTGCGCATTCCCGGCACCGGCAAGCGCGACGGCCTGGCCTACGGTTTCCGCGCCATCTCCCGCCACTTGCCGGACGACCGCGCCGTGGTTGCAGTGATCGATGGCGACACCGTGCTGGCCGAAGGCGTCGTGCTCAAGACCGTGCCGTGGTTCCAGCTGTTCGGCAATGTCGGCGGCCTGACCACCAACGAGTTCTGCGAAGTGCGCGGCGGCTACATCATGAGCGAATGGCACAAACTGCGCTTCGCCCAGCGCCACATCAACATGTGCTCGATGGCCTTGTCCAAGCGCGTACTGACCATGACCGGCCGGATGTCGGTATTCCGCGCCTCCGTGGTCACCAACCCGGACTTCATCGCCGACGTCGAAAGCGATTCGCTGCAACACTGGCGCCTGGGTCGCTTCAAGTTCCTCACCGGTGATGACAAGTCGAGCTGGTTCAGCCTGATGCGCCTGGGCTACGACACGTTCTACGTGCCGGATGCCGCGATCCACACCGTGGAACACCCGCCGGAAAAAAGCTTCATCAAGGCCAGCCGCAAACTGATGTTCCGCTGGTACGGCAACAACCTGCGCCAAAACTCCCGCGCCCTGGGCCTGGGGATGAAACGCCTCGGCCTGTTCACGTCGGTGGTGCTGTTCGACCAGCGTGTGTCGATGTGGACGTCGCTGCTTGGCCTGACGGTCGCGCTCATCGCCACCGTCAAGTACGGCGCCGCGTTCATCCTGGTTTACCTGCTGTGGATCGGCATTACCCGCCTGATCCTGACCGTGCTGCTGTCGTTGTCCGGTCACACGATCGGCCCGGCCTACCCGGCGATTCTCTATTACAACCAGATCGTCGGCGCACTGGTGAAGATCTACGTGTTCTTCCGCCTCGACCGACAGTCCTGGAGTCGCCAGCCCACTTCCCTGACCCGTGATCTCGCCAGCTTTCAAGGTTGGTTCAACACTTGGTCGTCTCGGACCATGACCTTCTCCGCCGGCAGCATTTTTGTTGCCGTGCTGCTGATGATGGTCTGACCGAACTCGCCTGAATTAACTAGGAAATCGTCTATATGAATACCGCCGTCAACGCCAACGTAGTGCATGAATCAGAAGCCCAGCGCCAACACGCCCGAGTGAAAATCCCGGCCAAGCTGCGTTTCTTCGGTCCTGACCGGACTCCGGTTGAAGCCCGGGTCATCGACCTCTCCGCTGGCGGCCTGGCCTTCAACGCCGGTCAGTTGCCACTCAAGGTCGGCGAGGTTTACAAGGCTCGCCTGCAATTCGTCATCGATAACCTCGGCCTGGCCATGGACGTGGAGCTGCAAGTGCGCTCCTTCGATCGCGAGACCGGCCGCGTCGGTTGCCAGTTCCAGAACCTGGAGCAGCAGGACATTTCCACCCTGCGCCACCTGATCACCTCGCACCTGGCCGGCGACATCGTCAGCGTCGGTGAGATGCTGGCGACCCTGCAGCGCGACAACTTCACCAAGGCGCGCAAGGTCAAGGATGGCGGCCACGGCATGACCCCGTTCGGCCGTCTGCGCGCAGTGACCTTCAGCCTGGCGATTTTCCTCGTCGGCCTGACGGCCTTCGGTTTCATCTTCAAGTCGGTGTACGGCATGTACTTCGTCAGCCACGCCCAGGCCGGCCTGGTCAGCGTGCCGGCGATGAACATCACCATGCCGCGCGACGGCACCGTGCAGAGCCTGGTCAAAGACGACGGCGTTGCTGCAAAAGGCGCCCCGCTGGCGACCTTCAGCACCAGCATGCTCGACGTGCTCAAGGGCCATCTGGACGACAACCAACTGCAGCCGGCCAAGGTTGAAGAGCTGTTCGGCAAGCAGATGACCGGCACCCTGACCTCGCCATGCGATTGCACCGTGGCGCAGCAACTGGTTGCCGACGGCCAGTACGCCAGCAAGGGTGACGTGATCTTCCAACTGGTGCCGCGTAACAGCGAAGCCAACGTCGAAGCGCGCTTCTCCTATCGCCAGTTCGGCGACGTGTTGCCAGGCAGCACTGTCAGCTTCCAGATCGCCGGCGAAGACAAAGTTCGCAGCGGCAAAATCGTCAGCAGCACCAGCCTGAACAGCGCCGACCTGTCGTCCGACATCCGCGTCCAGATCAAGCCTGACGAGCCGTTGAACAGTGCTTTCGCCGGTCGCCCGGTCGAAGTGAACAGCACCCGTGGTCCGAACCTGAACTGGCTGATCGACAAAGCCATGGCCGCCGGTCTTTAAGTCGAGGACATGCCTGTGATGACTCCAAACCTCAGAACACCGCAACCCCTGTGGGAGCGGGCTTGCTCGCGAATGCGGTTTAACATTCAGAATCAATGCTGGCTGACACACCGCTTTCGCGAGCAAGCCCGCTCCCACACTGGTTATGCGTTGTGCGCAATCGCGTTGGCAGTCAGCCTCAGCGGTTGCGCCGGCCTGCCCGACCAGCGCCTGGCCAACGAAGCCCTCAAGCGCGGCGATACCGCGCTGGCGGCGCAGAACTACAAGCAACTGGCAGACCTGGGCTACAGCGAAGCCCAGGTCGGCCTGGCTGATATCCAGGTCGACAGCCATGACCCGGCGCAGATGAAACAGGCCGAGGCGACTTACCGCGCCGCGGCCAGCGTCTCGCCGCGGGCCCAGGCGCGCCTGGGTCGTCTGTTGGTGGCCAAGCCCGGTGCCACCGAAGCCGAACAGCAGGAAGCCGAAGGCCTGTTGAAAAAAGCGTCCGCCGCCGGGGAACGCAATACCCTGATCCCGTTGGCGATGCTGTACCTGCAATTCCCCCACAGTTTCCCCAACGTCAATGCACAGCAGCAGATCAGCCAGTGGCGCGCCGAAGGCAAGCCGGAAGCGGGCCTGGCCCAGGTGCTGCTGTATCGCACCCAGGGCACTTACGACCAGCATCTGGACGAAGTGGAAAGCATCTGCAAGGCCGCGTTGGCCACCACCGACATCTGCTACGTCGAACTGGCCACGGTCTATCAGAAAAAAGCCGCGCCCGAGCAACAGGCCGAGCTGATCAAGCAGATGCAAGCCGCCCAGGCGCGCGGTGCAGTGTCCGCTCAGCGCGTGGACAGCGTCGCTCGCGTACTGGGTGATGCAACCCTGGGCGCGACCGACGAGAAAACCGCGCAGTCGCTGCTCGAAGGCATCGCACCCGGCTACCCCGCTTCCTGGGTCAGCCTGGCGCAATTGCTCTACGACTTCCCGGAACTCGGCGACGTCGACACCCTGATGAAGTACCTGGACAACGGCCGTGCCGCCGACCAGCCCCGCGCCGAACTGTTGCTGGGCAAGCTCTACTACGAAGGCAAGATAGTCCCGGCCGACGCCAAGGTCGCCGAAGAGCACTTCAAGAAAGCCGTCGGCCGTGAAGTGGCCGCCGACTACTACCTCGGCCAGATCTACCGCCGTGGCTACCTGGGCAAGGTTTACTCGCAAAAAGCGCTGGACCACCTGCTGACCGCTGCGCGCAACGGCCAGAACAGCGCGGACTTCGCCATCGCCCAATTGTTCTCCCAAGGCAAGGGCACCAAGCCCGACCCGCTTAACGCCTACGTCTTCAGCCAATTGGCCAAGGCCCAGAACACCCCGCAAGCCACCGAGCTTGCGCAAACACTCGAAGCCCAGCTGCCGCCTGCCCAGCTTGCCGAGGCCCAACGCCTGTTGAAACAAGAACAGGCCGTTCGTGGTGCCTTGAGCCAGAACACGCTGGAACTGCATGCCCTGGAAGAAGAAGACGGCGAGGAATCCCTATGAAGTTGAATCCATTCGTTAAGGCCGGTATCGGCCTGTCATTCGCCCTGTTGTGGTCGTGCCCGACCCTGGCGGCCCTGACCGAAAGCAAGAACTACGGCCTTGACGTAAAAATCACCGCCCAGTCCGAAGACGATACCGACCTGGGTACGGCGAGCGGCGGCGACGTCAATGGCGTCGGCCTTGACCTGCGTCCATGGATCTATGGCGAAAGCGGCGCGTGGAGCGGCTACGCCATGGGTCAGGCCGTGACGTCCACCGACATCATCGAGACCGACACCCTGCAGCAGTCCGACAGCGACGGCACCCTGGCCACCGAAAACGGTGATCGCAAGAGCAAGAAGAACTACCTGGCGATGCGTGAGTTCTGGGTCGGCTACAGCGGTCTGACGCCCTACCCCGGCGAGATCCTCAAGCTCGGTCGCCAGCGCCTGCGCAATGACGACGGCCAATGGCGCGACACCAACATCGAAGCCCTGAACTGGACCTTCGACACCACCCTGTTGCGCGCCAACGCCGGTGTGGCCGAACGCTTCAGCGAATACCGCACCGACCTCACCGAACTCGCGCCCAAGGACAAGGATCGCCTGCACGCCTACGCCGATGCGGCGTATCAGTGGAACCCGGGCAACTGGGTCGGCATTCGCGGGCATCACACCCACGATGACGGCAAGCTGGACTACGCGCAGCCGGGTGTGGCCGCCGATTCCCTGGACAAGAAAGAAAACGGCGACATCAGCTGGATCGGCCTCACCGCCGACAGCGATGCCTATAACTGGCGCAACACCAACACCGTCAATTACTGGGGCAGCATCACCGGCATGAGCGGCGACCGCGACCGGGTCAACCCGCTGAACGCCGACGGCACAGCGCCCGCACAAGCCAAGAACAGTGGCGATGTCGATGGCTGGGCCACTGACCTGGGCGTGCGCCTGCGCCTCGATCCGCAATGGCAAGTCGGTGCAGCCTATGCCCGTGCCAGCGCCGATTACGAACAGAACGGCCTGCAAAGCAACCGCTCGAACTACACCGGTACCCGCTCGCGGGTTCACCGTTATGGCGAGGCGTTCCGTGGCGAAATGAACAACATGCAGAGCGCTTCCCTGTTCGGCTCGTGGATGCTCAACGACGAATACGACGCCAGCGTGATCTACCACAAGTTCTGGCGCGTCGACGGCAACAAGCCGGTCGGCAGCAACGGCATCAACGCCGTGCAGAACGACACCGATGACGTGACCGGCGCCGTGCTCTCCAGCACCTCGCTGCCGCTGGAAGATGGCAACAAGGACCTCGGCCAGGAAATGGACGTGGTCGTCACCAAGTACTTCAAGCAGGGCCTGCTGCCCGCAGCCTTGAGTCAATCGATCGATGAGCCTTCGGCCCTGGTGCGTTTGCGTGGCGGTGTGTTCAAGCCGGGCGATGCCTACGGCAAAGGCGTCGACTCGTACATGCACCGTGCATTCATCGACGTGATCTGGCGCTTCTGATGCGAACAGCGAAGGGAGTTCCTTACATGAACAGTCCGAAGAGAGGCTCGATCACCTTGCTGGCCGGCGCGATGCTGCTGGCAAGCTCGGCGGCCTTCGCCAGCGTGGCACCGGCAACCCCTCAAACAGGGAAGCCGGCCACCGTGGCCAAGGAACTGCAACAGGCCAAGACCTATACCGTCAGCAGCGCACCCACCGCGCCCCTGGAGTTGGAAAAGCCGAAACTGCCGGACACCTCCGGCTACACCGCCGAAGCCATCGCCGCGAAAATCGTGCGCACCAAGCCCGGCAAAGTCAGCGTGCGCCGGATGATGCAGGAAGACGCCCTGAAGGACTTCATCGGCGGTGACAACAAGATGGCCGAATGGGTGGTGCGTCAGCACGGCATCCCGCAGGCGATCTTCATCGACGACGGCTACATGAACCTCAAGGACCTGGTCAAGAAGGTGCCCAAGCAGTACTTCAGCGAAACCTCGCCGGGCGTGTTCCTGGCGAAGTTGCCGATCGTGGTCGGGCACAAGGGCATCCTGGAAATCGACAAGCAGACCCAGGAATTGCGCCTGTCCCAGGAGGCCGGTTCGTTCCTGGTCAACGACGGCCAGCTGTTTGTGCGCGATACCAAGATCACCGGCTGGCGCGAGAAGGAAAACGGTCCGGCAACCTTTAAGTCGGCCAAGGAATTCCGTCCATTCCTGCTGTCCTGGGGCGGTACCGAGACCTATATCGCCAACAGCAAGATCGCCAGTTTCGGCTATGCCAACAGTAAGTCCTACGGCGTGAGTATTTCCCAGTACACGCCGAACATGGCCAAGGTGCTCAAGCGCCCGGAACCGACTGGCTGGATCGTCGGTTCCGAGTTCTCGGACATGTGGTACGGCTTCTACTGTTACGAAGCCGAAGACTTCGTGGTCAAGGGCAACACCTACAAAGACAACATCGTCTACGGCATCGACCCCCATGACCGTTCCCACGGCCTGATCATTGCCGACAACACGGTGTTCGGGACCAAGAAGAAGCACGGGATCATCATTTCCCGTGAGGTCAACGACAGCTTCATCTTCAACAACCGCAGCTACGACAACAAGCTCTCGGGCCTGGTGATCGACCGTAACAGCGTGAACAACGTGGTCGCCTACAACGAGATCTACAAGAACCACACCGACGGCATCACCCTCTACGAGAGTGGCAACAACCTGCTGTGGGGCAACAAGGTGATCAGCAACCGCCGCCACGGCATCCGGATTCGTAACAGCGTGAACATCCGCCTGTACGAAAACCTGGCCATGGCCAACGGCCTGACCGGTGTCTACGGCCACATCAAGGACCTGACCGACACCGACCGGGACATCGACCTCGATCCGTTCGACGCACAGGTTTCCCTGATCATCGTCGGTGGCGAACTGGCCGGCAACGGCAGCGGACCGCTGTCCATCGACTCGCCGCTGAGCGTCGAGTTGTATCGCGTGTCCATGCTCGCGCCGACCAAATCCAGCGGCATCAGCTTCAACGGGATTCTTGGCGAGCGCCAGGATGAAATTCTCGACCTGCTGGTGCGCCAGCAGAAAGCCGTGCTGATCGACCCGGTCGAACGCCAGACCGAAATGCAGGACTGAGGATAATTTTATGCGCCCACACTTGATCAAATTACTCAGCCTGTCGGCCCTGGCCGCCGGCATTCTCGCGGCCAGCGGCGGCGCTCGCGCGGACGAAGCCAAGGCGCCCTCTTTCAGCGCCGAGCCGTGCTGCAACCTGTGCCCCGAAGCCCACGACGCCAAGAACTACACCACGCGCTACCAGCAGAACTTCACCACGCTGGTACAGGCCCAGGGTGACTGGCTGTTCCGGACCCAGGAAGACTTGCGCACCGAATTCGATACCACCCCCGCCGGCTACAAACGCATGAAAGAGCTGCACGATGCGTTCAAGAGCAAAGGCGTGGAGCTCGTTGTTGTTTATCAACCCACTCGTGGCCTGGTGAACCGCAACAAGCTGAACCCGGAAGAAAAAGCCCAATTCGATTTCGACAAGGCGCTGAAGAACTACAAGACCATGCTCGGCCGTTTCGCGCAGATGGGTTACGTCGTTCCAGACCTGTCGCCACTGACCAACGAATCGCTGCCTGACACCCTGCCCGCCCACGACTTCTACTTCCGCGGCGACCAGCACTGGACACCGTATGGCGCCCAGCGCACGGCGAAGATCGTGGCCGAGAAGGTCAAGCAGATTCCGGGCTTCGCCGACATTCCCAAGCGTGAATTCGAGACCCATAAGTCGGGTCGCATGGGCAAGACCGGAACATTACACAATATGGCCGGTCAACTCTGTGGCACCAGCTACGCGATCCAGTACATGGATCAATTCACCACCGAGCCTAAAGGCGAAGCCGGCGATGGCGATCTGTTCAGTGATGCCGGGAATCCGGAGATCACCCTGGTCGGCACCAGCCACAGTGGCAAGAACTATAACTTCGCCGGTTTCCTCCAGGAGGCCATCGGCGCCGACATCCTCAACGTGGCGTTCCCCGGCGGTGGCCTGGAAGGTTCGATGCTGCAGTACCTGGGCAGCGAAGAGTTCCAGACCAAGCCGCCGAAGATTCTGATCTGGGAATTCTCGCCGCTCTATCGCCTCGACCAGGAAACCACCTACCGCCAGATGATGGCGCTGCTGGACAACGGTTGCGAAGGAAAGGATGCACAGATGACCGGCAGCACCACGTTGAAACCGGGCAAGAACGAATTGATGGTCAACAGCAAGAACCTGAACCTGCAGAACAGCAGCCACCAGGTTGATATCCGCTTCGCCGATCCGTCGGTGAAAACCCTGCAAGCCACCCTCTGGTACATGAACGGTCGCCACGAGGACATCAAGATCGAAAAACCGGAAACCTCCGACACCGACGGGCGTTTCGCCTTTGAGTTGCGCACGGACGAAGACTGGGGCTCGCAGAATCTGCTGGCCGTCGAAGTCCAGGGCCCTGAAGCAGGTGCCGCGCCGCAGAAAGTCGAAGCGAAAATCTGCAAACGCAACGTGTTCCCTGGCGTTGGGCAGCGTACCGCTCAAGCCGGGCAATGAGGCAACCTCTTATGAGATGCATGCAAACCCGAACTTTGAAAAGATTGATCGCACCGTCCCTGTTGACCCTGGCCATGTTTGCCGGGGCGACTCAGGCCGCCGCGCCCCTGCGTCCACCCCAGGGTTATTTCGCGCCGATCGAAAAAGTCAAAACCGGTGACAAGAGCGAAGGCTGTGACGCAATGCCGACGCCCTACACCGGCTCGCTGCAATTTCGCAGCAAGTACGAAGGCTCCGACAAGGCCCGTTCGACCCTGAACGAGGCCTCGGAAAAAGCCTTCCGCGAGACCACTGCCGACATCACCAAGATCGAGCGCGCCACCAGCAAGCACGTGATGCAGTACATGCGTGACGGTCGCCCGGAACAGCTGGAATGCACCCTGAACTGGTTGACCGCCTGGGCCAAGGCCGATGCCTTGATGTCCAAGGATTTCAACCACACCGGCAAGTCCATGCGCAAATGGGCGCTGGGCAGCATGGCATCGTCCTACGTCCGCCTGAAGTTCTCCGACTCTCATCCGTTGGCGAACCATCAGCAGGAATCGCAACTGATCGAAGCATGGTTCAGCAAGATGGCTGATCAAGTGGTCAGCGATTGGGACAACCTGCCGCTGGAAAAAACCAACAACCACTCGTACTGGTCCGCCTGGTCGGTGATGGCAACCTCCATCGCCACCAACCGCCGCGACTTGTTCGATTGGTCGGTGAAGGAATTCAAGGTCGGCGCCAATCAAATCGACGCCGAGGGTTTCCTGCCCAACGAGCTCAAGCGCAAGCAACGTGCCCTCGCCTACCACAACTATGCCCTGCCGCCGCTGGCGATGATCGCCAGTTTCGCCCAGGTCAACGGTGTGGATTTGCGCCAGGAAAACAACGGCGCGTTGAAACGTTTGGGTGACCGCGTGCTCGCCGGCGTTGAAGACCAGGACGAGTTCGAAGAGAAGAGCGGCAAGGAACAGGACATGACCGACCTCAAGGTCGACTCGAAATTCGCCTGGCTTGAACCGTTCTGCTCGCTCTACACCTGCTCGCCGGATGTGCTGGAGAAGAAGCACGAGATGCAGCCGTTCAAGACTTTCCGCCTCGGGGGTGACCTGACCAAGGTCTACGACCCGGCTTACGAGAAAGGCAAAGGCTCCTAGGACAAACGCAAAACCCCTGTAGGAGCTGGCTTGCCAGCGAAAGCGTCTGCACATCCGATAAAGATGTCGACTGACACACCGCTTTCGCGAGCAAGCCCGCTCCCACAGGGTCAGTGCAAGATTTGAGTTGAGTGATATTCCCCCGTTTTTTGGGTGGGGGGTTTGGGGGGGCCGTTGGCCTCTGACTGTTGGTTAAACACGGAGAGATCGGGATGGTATTTTCGTCCAATGTATTCCTGTTTTTGTTCTTGCCGATCTTTCTCGGCCTGTACTACCTGAGCGGAATACGTTATCGCAACCTGCTGCTGCTGCTCGCCAGCTATATGTTCTACGCCTGGTGGCGTGTGGACTTCCTGGCGCTGTTCGCCGCCGTCACGCTGTGGAACTACTGGATCGGCCTCAAAGTCGGTGCGGCAGGCGTCAGGACCAAACCGGCGCAGCGCTGGTTGCTCCTGGGCGTGGGCGTCGACCTGTGCATTCTCGGCTACTTCAAGTACGCCAACTTCGGCGTCGACAGCATCAACGCGATGATGACCTCGGTCGGCCTGTCGCCGTTCATCCTGACCCACGTGCTGTTGCCGATCGGGATCTCGTTCTACATCTTCGAGTCCATCAGCTACATCATCGACGTCTACCGCGGCGACACCCCGGCGACCCGCAACCTGATCGACTTTGCGGCATTCGTGGCGATCTTCCCGCACCTGATCGCCGGCCCGGTATTGCGTTTTCGCGACCTCGCCGATCAGTTCAACAACCGCACCCACACCCTCGACAAGTTCTCCGAGGGCTGCACGCGGTTCATGCAGGGTTTCATCAAGAAAGTCTTCATCGCCGACACCCTGGCGGTGGTGGCCGACCATTGCTTCGCCCTGCAGAACCCGACCACGGGCGATGCCTGGCTCGGGGCCCTGGCCTACACCGCGCAGCTGTATTTCGACTTCTCCGGTTACAGCGACATGGCCATCGGCCTGGGCTTGATGATGGGTTTCCGCTTCATGGAAAACTTCAAGCAGCCGTACATCAGCCAGTCGATCACCGAGTTCTGGCGGCGCTGGCACATCAGCCTGTCCACCTGGCTGCGTGACTACCTGTACATCACCCTCGGCGGTAACCGCAAGGGCACGCTGATGACCTATCGCAACCTGTTCCTGACCATGCTGCTCGGTGGCCTGTGGCACGGTGCGAACATCACCTACATCATCTGGGGTGCGTGGCACGGCATGTGGCTGGCGATCGAAAAGGCCCTGGGCCTGAACACTTCGCCACGCAGCATCAACCCGATCCGCTGGGCGCTGACCTTCCTGCTGGTGGTGATGGGCTGGGTGATCTTCCGCTCGGAAAACCTGCACGTCGCCGGCCGTATGTACGGCGCAATGTTCAGCTTCGGCGAATGGTCGCTGTCGGAACTCAACCAGGCCAGCCTGACCGGCCTGCAAGTGGCGACTCTGGTGGTGGCGTACGCAACCCTGGCGTTCTTCGGCATCCGCGATTTCTACAGCAACCTGCCACCGGAAAAAACCAAGCCTGCGGCGAACGTCGAGGCCAATGGCCCGGCCACTGCACAGCCAGGAATGATCAAGGCCGTACCGGGCGACGACCCGGCCAGCATCCATGAACCGGGCTACACCGTCGGCGTTGAAGCGACCGTGCAACCGGCCTACTGGACCGCCAACTGGTCGCGTTATGTGATGCGCGCCCTGGTACTGCTGCTGTTCATTGCCTCGATCCTGAAACTCTCGGCGCAAAGCTTCTCGCCGTTCCTTTACTTCCAGTTCTGAGGGATCTGACCATGACCCGCTCATTACGCATCTTCTACATCGCCCTGTTCATGCTGACCCTGACGGCATTGGGCCTGTGGTCTACGCGCAGCTTCCTCGGCTTCAGTACCAATGCCGATACGACGGTGCTCAACGGCCGCTGGTCCAAGGCCGTGGAAACGCACTACGACGAAGAGTTCCCGATCAAGCGCCTGGGCACCAACCTCTGGGCCGCGCTGGATTTCAAGCTGTTCAACGAAGGTCGTCCGGGCGTCGTGCTCGGTCGCGACCAGTGGTTGTACAGCGATGAGGAATTCAATCCGATCGTCAACGAAGAGCTGAACCTGCAAGGCAACTACGCGCTGGTCGAAGGCGTGCGCCAGACCCTGAAAGAGAAAGGCGTGAAACTGGTGATGGCGATCGTGCCGGCCAAGACTCGCCTGTACCCGGAACACCTGGGTGACGTGAAGCCTTCGAGCATCCACGCCAATCTCTATCAGGACTTCCACGCCCAGGTCGCGGCCAACAAGGTGATTGCCCCCGACCTGCTCGGCCCGATGCTCAAGGGCAAGCTGGACGGTCAGCAAGTGTTCTTGCGCACCGACACCCACTGGACTCCGGAAGGCGCGCAAATCGCTGCCCAGACCCTGGCCAAGACCATTGCCGACAAGACGCCGCTGAGCGGTGAGCCGCAAAACTTCGTGACCGAACCTGCGGAAAAGGTCACGCACAAGGGCGACTTGCGTCTGTTCCTGCCGCTGGATCCGCTGTTCGAAAACCTGATGCCGGCCACCGAGCCGTTGCAGAAGCGCAACACCGTGGTTGCTGATGGCCAGGCTGGCGGTGATGACGCGCTGTTTGCCAACACCGAAGTACCGGTAGCCCTGATCGGCACCAGCTACAGCGCCAACCCTAACTGGAACTTCGTCGGTGCGCTCAAAGAAGCGCTGCACAGCGACGTGGTCAATTACGCCGAAGACGGCCACGGCCCGATTCTGCCGATGCTCAGCTATCTGCAAAGCGATGCTTTCAAGAACAGCCCGCCACAGGTGCTGATCTGGGAGTTTCCTGAACGTTATCTGCCTGTGAACAACGAAATCGGTGACGCCGACCCGCAGTGGGTCGCAGAGCTCAAAGAAGCTGGCGTTCGCCAACAAAACGTAGCCGCAAACACTAAATCCGAGACGCCCGACCGGGCGCAAAACTGAAAGAGAGGTACACCATGACTTTCACTACTACTCCTCGCCGTCTCGCTAAGACTTTGGCTCTTGTTGCTGGCATGAGCGTGTTGTCCATGCAAGCCTTCGCCGGCGACGCCGCGCTCTACGGCCCGACCGCTCCAAAAGGCTCGAGCTTCGTGCGGGTCTACAACGCCGGTAACGCTGAAGTCAGCGCCACGGTTGGCACCACCAACCTGGCCGAAGTCGCGCCGCTGTCCAGCACCGACTTCAGCTTCATGCCCGGCGGCGACTACAGCGCCAAGGTCGGCAGCCAGTCCCTGCCGGTGAAACTGGCCGGTGATCACTATTACACCCTGGTCAACAACGCCAGCGGCGCGCCGCAACTGATCGAAGAGCCGCCGTTCAAGAACAAGCAGAAATCCCTGGTTCGCGTACAGAACCTGAGCGACAAGGCCCTGACCCTGAAAACCGCCGACGGCAAGACCGAAGTGGTGCCGAACGTGGCCGCCAAGGGCCGTGGCGAGCGTGAAATCAACCCAGTCAAAGTCAGCCTGGCGCTATACGATGGCGACAAGAAAGTCGGCGACGTGAAACCGGTTGCCCTGGAACGCGGTGAAGCCGCCGTGCTGTACGTCACCGGCAACGGCAGCAGCCTGTCGCCAGTCTGGGTAAAACGCCCGGTTTCGACGCGCTAAAACATTTGCCTGATTGCCGGGATTTCACCCACAGGACCGCTGAGTAAACGCGGTCCCCTGTAGGAGCTGGCTTGCCAGCGAAGGCGCCCTCAAGGACGCCATCGCCAGCAAGCCGGCTCCTACACAGGGCGAAGGCAATCCGGACACGAAACAAGAAAAAGAGTGAAACGACAGAACGCAGTAGCTCTGACCCATACGATTTTCAAGGAGTAACAAAATGATTCCGGTGATCTTGTCAGGTGGTAGCGGCTCACGTCTTTGGCCGCTTTCGCGCAAGCAGTTCCCCAAGCAATTCCTCGCCCTGACCGGCGAACACACGCTGTTCCAGCAAACCCTGGAACGCCTGGTGTTCGAAGGCATGGACACCCCGATCGTGGTCTGCAACAAGGACCATCGCTTTATCGTCAACGAGCAGCTGCTGGCCCGTAACCTGGACACCCAGCGCATCCTGATGGAACCTTTCGGTCGCAACACTGCGCCGGCGGTGGCCCTGACCGCGATGATGCTGGTCAATGAAGGTCGCGATGAATTGATGCTGGTCCTGCCGGCCGACCACGTGCTCGAAGACCAGAAAGCCCTGCAACGCGCCCTGGCCCTGGCCACCGTCGCCGCCGAAAACGGCGAAATGGTGCTGTTCGGCGTACCGGCCACCAAACCGGAAACCGGCTACGGCTACATCAAGTCGACCAACGACTCGCTGCTGCCCGAAGGCGTCAGCCGTGTGTCGCAGTTCGTCGAAAAACCGGACGTGAAACGCGCCACCGAGTTCGTCCAGTCCGGCGGTTACTTCTGGAACAGCGGCATGTTCCTGTTCCGCGCCAGCCGCTTCCTCGAAGAGCTGAAAAAACACGATCCGGACATCTACGACACCTGCGTCCTGACCCTGGAACGCAGCGAACAGGATGCCGACACCGTCGACATCGATTCTGCGACCTTCGCCTGCTGCCCGGACAACTCCATCGACTATTCGGTGATGGAAAAAACCCAGCGCGCCTGTGTCGTGCCACTGACTGCGGGCTGGAGCGATGTCGGCTGCTGGTCGTCGTTGTGGGAAGTGAACAAGAAAGATGCCAACGGCAACGTCACCAAAGGCGACGTGGTCATCCAGGACAGCAAGAACTGCATGATCCACGGCAACGGCAAGCTGGTGTCGGTGATCGGCCTGGAAAACATCGTGGTCGTCGAAACCAAGGACGCCATGATGATCGCCCACAAGGACTCGGTCCAGGGCGTGAAACAGATGGTCAACACCCTCAACGCGCAGGGCCGCAGCGAAACCCAGACCCACTGCGAAGTCTATCGTCCGTGGGGCTCCTACGACTCGGTGGACATGGGCGGCCGCTTCCAGGTCAAGCGCATCTCGGTCAAGCCGGGCGCCTGCCTGTCCTTGCAGATGCACCACCACCGCGCCGAACACTGGATCGTGGTCAGCGGCACCGCCGAAGTGACCTGCGACGAGAACGTGTTCCTGCTGACTGAAAACCAGTCGACCTACATCCCGATCGCTTCGGTTCACCGCTTGCGCAACCCGGGCAAGATTTCACTCGAGATCATCGAAGTGCAATCGGGCAGCTATTTGGGCGAAGACGATATCGAGCGGTTTGAAGATATCTACGGTCGTTCCAACCCGATCGAACGCGGCGTGTCGGTGAAAACCATCGCGCAGTAACGCTCGGTAATACAAAAGCCCCCATGCTATTCACTGCGTCCGCAGTGGGTTGGATGGGGGCTTTTTTTTGCCTGGATTTTTGTTGCCCCGGCTGGCCCCTTCGCGAGCAAGCCCGCTCACACAGGGGATGGGTGTTGCCACATGATTTATGATCGACGCAAATCCCTGTGGGAGCGAGCTAGCTCGCGAAGAGGCCCGTGAATCCACCGCCGAAATCAAGCCCATCGCCAATCCCCCTTGCGCTTAGGTAGGATGACCCTCTCTTCTCCCGAGGTTTCACGTCATGTTCATCGGCGTCCTGCTGGTCATCACCTGGCTGATCCTGTTGCTGCGTTACCCGGCCAAGGCCCTGCCCGTCTCCGTGGCGGCCGCCATAGGGTTGGGCGTGGTAGCCACCTGGGTGATCTGGATGGACAACCGCGAGGTCAAGCAACTGGCGCGCCTGGAGCTGCGCATCTCCTATGCGCCTGAACAATGCCCGGCGGACCGTCCGCTGAAGTTGACCATGAACAATGGCAACGACGTGCCGCTGACCGAGTTGCGCTGGCGTGTCGCGGCGTACGCACCGGGCGATACGGTGAACCTGGCCGACAATCAATACGCCGCGCCCCGCTATCGCGGCCCGGGCGAACTGCAGCCGGGTGCGAACTGGGACGACTGTTTACCGATGCCGCCGTTGCGCCCCGGTTATCGCCCGCAAACCCTGGAGTTTCGCGCCGAGCGCTTGCAGGGTAGTTTCTCTGACTGACCGCGTTATCGTTCATCGCGGGCAAGTCGTATCGCCCGCTCCTGCCATCACACCTTTTTATTGCACAAGGACCGCGCCATGCCCGTTGCGCTGATTACCGGATGTTCCAGCGGCATTGGCCGCGCCCTGGCCGATGCCTTTAAAAAGGCCGGTTACGACGTCTGGGCCAGCGCCCGCAGAACTGAAGACGTAGCGACGCTGGCGGCTGCCGGGTTCACCGCCGTGCAACTGGACGTCAACGATGGCGTGGCACTCGAACAGTTGAGCAAGCGAATCGACCAGCAACCGGGCGGTCTCGATGTACTCATCAACAACGCCGGTTATGGCGCGATGGGCCCACTGCTCGACGGTGGTGTGCCGGCCATGCAGCGCCAGTTCGAAACCAATGTGTTCGCCATCGTTGGCGTGACCCGGGCGCTGTTCCCGGCGTTGCGCCGGGCCAAAGGATTAGTCGTGAACATTGGCAGTGTGTCCGGGGTTCTGGTGACGCCATTCGCCGGTGCTTACTGTGCGTCGAAAGCCGCCGTGCACGCCTTGAGCGATGCCCTGCGCATGGAACTGGCGCCCTTCGGTATTCGCGTCATGGAAGTTCAGCCGGGGGCGATCGCCTCCAGTTTCGCCAGGAATGCCGGGCATGAGGCCGAGCAGTTGATCAGCGAACAATCGCCGTGGTGGCCGCTGCGTGAAGGCATTCGGGCGCGGGCCAAGGCGTCCCAGGACAACCCGACCCCGACCGGTGAATTTGCCGCCGGTTTGCTGAAAGCTGTGCAGCAAAGCAAACCGCCACGGTTGATCCGCCTGGGCAATGGCAGCCGGGCGTTGCCGTTGCTGGCGGGATTGTTACCCAAGGGATTGCTGGAGTCGGGGTTGATGAAGCGGTTCGGGTTGCGTGGGCAGCTCTAGGACCGGATCGACCCCATCGCGGGCAAGCCCACAGGGAAATGCATTTCAACTGTGAGCGCGAGACCGGCTTGCCGGCGCAGGCGTCTAAACTAACTCTGCAAAAATCTCAGGAAACAACATGACCGACTACAGCGAATACTTCGACGAAGTGATCCAGGCCCACATTGCCATCGAACAGTGGCTGGCCGAGCAACGGGATGCGTCCGAACTCCAACACCTGCTGACCCGTTTTTCCCCGCAGTTTTCCATGGTCTCGCCATTGGGCCGGGTGCTGGATTTCGACGGGTTGAACGAGTTGTTCCTGCTGGCGGGTGGCAGGAAACTCGGGTTCCGCATCGAGCTCAGCGAGTTGCGCGGCATCGCCCTGCACGACACTGGCGCCACGGTGAGTTACCGCGAGCAACAGACCGATGCGACCGGCCTGCACTCGGATCGACGCTCGACCGTGGTGTTCGAGAAACAGGCTGGCGGCAAGGTGGTGTGGCGGCATTTGCAGGAGACGTTTTGCCAGGCGTGAACCTTTGTCTTACTTCTGATAGACCGAGTCGCGGCCTTACGGTCAGTTAACAACCACCGTACAAGTAATCCCCGCCGCCAACAGCACCCCCTCCGGCACTTCATCGATGTGAATCCGCACCGGCACCCGTTGCGCCAGGCGCACCCAGTTAAAGGTCGGGTTCACATCCGCGATCAGTTCACGGCTCTCGGGGTTATCACGGTCATAGATACCGCGGGAAATACTCTCCACGTGCCCCTTGAGCACTTCGCCACTCATCAATTGCATGTCGGCCTTGTCGCCAACCCGCACATGGGGCAGTTTGGTTTCTTCGAAGAAGCCGTAGACCCAGAACGAGTTCATGTCGACCACGGCCATTTTCGCTTCGCCGATGCGCGCATAGTCGCCGCGATGCACGTTGAGGTTGGTCACGTAGCCATCCACCGCTGACCGTACTTCGGTGCGTTTGAGGTTCAGTTCGGCCGCTTCCAGCTGGGCCTGGGCATGCTGGTAATCGGCCAGGGCCGAGTCGGCGATGTTGCTGGCGTCGTCGCGGTTTTCCCTGGAGATCACCAGGTTGTCCATGTCGGCGCGGCGATGGGCGTTGACCTTGCGCATCTCCCATGTCGACTTGCGCGAGGCGACCAACGACTGCGCCTGCTTGACTGCAATACGATAGTGCTCGGGGTCGATGCGCATCAGCAGATCGCCCTTCTTCACCAGTTGGTTATCGCGCACCGGCACGTCCACCACTTCCCCGGTGACGTCGGCGGCGACGTTGATGATATCGGCGCGCACCCGGCCATCGCGGGTCCACGGCGTGTTCATGTAATGCACCCACAGGGTCCGTCCGATCCATAGCGCGAGGGCCAGTACCAGCAGGGTGGCGAGCAGGCTGAAAAGCTTTTTCATCAGGGCCTTCTTCAGTGATAGAGAGTCAGTGATAGACGGTCAGCGCCAGGGCGCCGAACAGACAGGTAAACAAACTCAGGCGCAGCAACGCCGGGTGCCAGAAGAAGCGGTACAGATCGTACCCGGACATAAATCGGTCAAGTGCCCAGGCCAGCGCCGCGGCAATGAAAAACATCAGCGTCATGGTCGGCATGTACACGCCGTGGAAGGCGATTTCACGGGGCATGTTCAAGTCCTTGAGGCTGCGTAGCGTAGGCCGCGAGTGGTGATTGCGGATCGAGCAGAGAGGTGCGGATGAAGTGCAGGTAGCTCTTCACCCGGCGCAATGCCGAGGTATCGAAGTGCGGGGCGAAGGGTTCATCGGTGGCTTGCACGCGACTGATGGCGTGATCCACGGCGATCAGCCCGCGCTGCAGATTGCTCTGGCTCGGCTGCAGAAACAGTCGCACCAGCGAGCGGCCCATCACCCGGATCGCCTGGCGCCACGGCTGCGATTCGGCGTAGGCCGGATGCACCGGCAGGATCGCCTGTTCCTTGCGCAACTCGATGATCGCGTGGCCGACTTCCAGCACCACGAACATCCAGCGCAGCAGGTCCCGCTGCACCTGCGGCTGGCCCGCGGCGAGACCGTAGGCCTGGTGCAGCAAATCCCGCGTGCGGCTTTCGAAACTCGATGCCAGGCCCTTGAGTTTGCCGCTGATGGCGTAGACCACCTGACCACGCAAGTCCTGCTCCAGCCGCCGCCATAACCAGCGGCTGTTGGGCGGCAGGATGATCGCCCCGGCCGCCGCGCACACCAGCATGCCGAGCACCATGGCGATGTAGTCGTTGATGAAGGCGTAGGGGTTGTAGACGGTGAGGTTGTCCGGCACCGAACCGGTGCTGAAGAAAATCAGCAAGCCAAGGCCGACCCCGGCGTATTGCGGGCGTGAGCTGAGGAACGAGCCGAGCACGATCACCGGCGCGAGCATCACGCAGAGCAATGGAAAGCCATCGATCCACGGGAAGATGAAAAACATCTCGACGAAGCCGATCAAGGCGCCCAGCAGGGTGCCGCAGGCCATCTGGAACGCCATGCGTTTCGGGTTCGGCGTGGCGGCTGAAAGGCCCACGGTGGCCGCGGCAATCAGGGTCATGGTCGCCCCGCTCGGCCATGCCGTGGCGACCCAATAGCTGCCCAGCGCCAGCAGAATGAACGCGGCACGAATCCCCGAGGCGGCTGATGCCAGCCAGTTGGTCTGCGGGGTGAACGGCTCGTCCCAGCGTTCCCGCTCGTGGCTGTGATCGGCCAGGGAGGCATGGGTCTGTGCATAACTGTGCAAGTCGTCGACGAAGCGATAGAGCAATTCGTAGGCGGTGTGGAAATCCAGCTGTTCGGCGTCGCTCGGATCGCTCTCTTCAAACGTCGCCCGCAGGTGGCGGACTGTCGCCGGCAAGTTGGCCTTATAAAGCGTCAATGCAGCTGTCAGCCGTGCGGCGTCGGGACTGGTCAGGGCGCGGCCGCTGAAACCGTCGAGCAATTCGGCAAGGTCCTGCAGCCCCGGCTTGATCGCCGCGACAACGTGATCGGTGCCATGGCTGCGCAAGCGTTCGAGCAATTGGTGCAAGGCGTTGAACCGCGTGGTGATGCCCATGAACTCGCTGTTCAGGCGACTGAGCCGACCGTTGCGCCGGCGCATGTGCGGGTCTTCGAACACCGTGACGCTGCGCAAGCCTTCCAGCCCCACGGCTTCAGCGATAAAGCGCACGTTGCTCGCTTCGAACGCATCGCGTTTGCTGCGGCCGCGCAACCCATCGGTGACGAACAACGCGAACACGCCGAAGCGCTGATACAGGGCGTTGCGCATCGCGGCGCTGGCGGTTTGCGGCAGGATCGCGGCGCTGACCACCGTGGCGCAAAGAATCCCCAAAGAGATTTCCAGCACCCGCCACACCGCGGCCATGAATGCGCCGTCCGGGTGAGCCAATGCAGGCAAGCCGACCATGGCGGCGGTGTACCCGGCGAGCACAAAACCATAAGCGCGAAAGTTGCGATAACGCGCCGCGCCAGCCGAACAAATGCCCACCCAGATCGCCAGCGAGCCGAGGAACAACTCGGTGTTCTGCGCGAACAAGGCAATCAGCGCAACCATCACCGCCGACCCGGTCAGGGTGCCGAGGAAGCGATAGAAACTCTTGGCGAACACCTGGCCGCTTTGCGGCTGCATGACGATGAACACGGTGATCATCGCCGTGCGCGGTTGCGGCAATTCCAGGCGCATCGCCAGCCACAAGGTCAGGAACGCGGCGAACAGCACTTTGAAAATGTAGACCCAGGTCACGCCGTCACTGCGTGCCCAGTCGAAAAAACCCCGGCGCCATTCCAGGGAATACAGCCAGCGCAAAGGTGCGGGCAAGGGAGTCATCAGATCCTGCTCAATTGTCGAAGGTGGTGCGGCGAAAACTGATCCCCTGTAGGAGCTGGCTTGCCAGCGAAGGCGGTGTGTCAGCTAATACATGTGTCGCCTGACACACCGCTTTCGCTGGCAAGCCAGCTCCTACAGGAGCGGTGTTCAATTCGAGAGGCTCGTGAGAATGGCCGGGGTTTTCGGTGCCTGGATCTGGCTGTCTGTCGGCACATCGTTGCCCGCGCCAAGTCCACCGCCGAGCGCCGTCACCAGTTCGGCATGAGCGCTCAGCCGCGCGGCCTGCACCTGTTGCTGCACTTGCTGCTGCTTGAACAACAGGGTCTGGGCGTTGAGCACGTTGAGGTAGTCGGTGAGGCCGCGCTGGTAGGCGATCATCGCGATGTCGTAGGTTTTCTGCGCGGTGGCGACGGACTCGGCGGCGAAGTGTTGCTGCTTGTCCATGGACTCGCGGCGGATCAACTGGTCGGAGATGTTTTTCAGCGCGTTGACCAGCGTCTGGTTGTACCTGGCCACGGCGATGTCATAACCGGCGGAGGCTTCGCCCAGTTCGGCACGCAAGCGACCGCCGTCGAAGATCGGCAAGGAGATCGCCGGGCCGACGTTGTAGTTGAGCTTCTTGCCAGTCAAAAACTCCAGCGCACCGCCGCCGGTGGCCATGTAGCCGAGGCTGCCGACCAGATCGACGTTGGGATAGAAGCCCGCGTGAGCGACATCGATTCCCCGCGCCAGCGCCGCCACTTGCCAGCGGCTGGCGACCACGTCCGGGCGTTGACCGAGCAGTTGCGCCGGCAGCGACGACGGCAATTTCAGCGCCGTGCCCAACGACAATGTCGGCCGTTGCAACTGCGCGCCCTCCCCCGGCCCCTTGCCGGCCAGCGCGGCGAGCTGGTTGCGACTCAGCGCGATCTCCTCGTCCAGCGCATCGATCTGGCGATGGGTTTCCGGCAAGGGCGTCTCGGCCTGGCTGACTTCGAAATGCGTGCCGATTCCGCCGTCGAGGCGCTTTTGCGCCAGGTCGAGAATTTGCTGTTGCTGCTTCAGGGTCGCGGCGACGATGTCCCGTTGCGCGTAGTGCAGCGAGAGCTCGATGTAGGCGCGCACCACGTTGTTCTGCAATTCGAGCTGGGCCAGGCGCGCTTCGGCGGCGCTCATGTGGGCCAGGTCCACGGCGCGTTCGGTGCTGTTGCTTTCGCGGCCCCAGAGGTCGAGGGCGTAGCTGAAGCCCAGCGCCGCATTGTTGTCCCAGGTGGTGGTGTTGGCCAGATCGCCAGGGCCGTAGAACGGGTCGGTGGGCCAGTTGTGGCGCTTGAGCGTGGACTCGGCATTGATCTGCAGTGACTCGGCGGATTGCGCGATGCCCGCCATGGATCTGGCCTGACGCACCCGGGCGGCGGCCATGGCGATGGTCGGGCTGCCTTGCACGGCGAGGTCGATCCAGCGGTTCAGTTGCGGGTCGCCATACGCCTGCCACCATTGAGCGGCGGGCCAGTGAGCGTCCTGCGCAGCGCTCTGGATGGCTTCGTCGGTGGCCAGTGAATCGGCCTCCAGTGCCTTGCCCTGTGGGGCAATGCCTGCGGTTCCGATGCAGCCGCTGATTGCCAGGGTTAAAACCAAAACACTGAGCGTCTTTAGCGCTCTGTTGATGCGACGCGGCACTGCTGAAAATTCCTTAAGGAAGGGGGCTGTAGGAGCCGGCTTGCCCGCGAACCAGACGCCGCGGTGCATCTGTTGCACCGCGTCATCGTTCTTCGCCGGCAAGCCTGGCTCCTACAGGGGTGCCAATTCTAGGGGTGAGCTTTGATGGCGATAAGCTGGGATTCCTGTGAATCTTTGTTACCGTTAACGCGATAATCCCTTCGTCGGGGTCACCGCCTCCGTAACTTCGTGTCACAATTTGCCATCGCCCTCGAGAGCACCCCATGGACACTTTGCAAAACATGCGCGCCTTCAGTTACGTGGCCGAGGCCGGCAGCTTCACCGCCGCCGCCGTGCAACTCGACACCACCACGGCCAACGTCTCACGCGCGGTCTCCAACCTGGAAGCCCACCTGCAAACCCGCCTGCTCAACCGCACCACCCGCCGCATCGCCCTGACCGAGGCCGGCAAGCGCTACCTGTTGCGCTGCGAGCAGATCCTGGCCTATGTCGAAGAAGCCGAAGCCGAAGCCAGCGACGCCCACGCACGCCCGGCCGGGCAACTCAAGGTGCACACCATGACCGGCATCGGCCAGCACTTCGTGATCGACGCCATCGCCCGCTACCGCAGGACCCACCCCGACGTCACCTTCGACCTGACCTTGGCCAACCGCGTACCGGACCTGCTGGACGAGGGCTACGACGTGTCCATAGTCCTGGCCAGCGAACTGCCGGATTCGGGTTTCGTCTCCCAGCGCCTGGGCATCACCTACAGCATCGTTTGCGCCTCGCCGGCCTATGTAAAAGCCAACGGCTGCGCGCATAAACCCAGCGACCTGCTCAATCACGCCTGCCTGCGCCTGGTGAGCCCGGTGATTCCCCTGGAAAAATGGGCCTTCGACGGCCCGGATGGCCAGGAAATGGTCACCATCAACAGCTCACCGTTCCTGGTGAACTCCGCCGACGCGATGACCACCGCGATCATCAGCGGCATGGGGGTTGGCGTGTTGCCGGTGTATGCAGCCATCGAAGGGCTGCGCAATGGCACGCTGGTGCGGGTGATGCCGAACTACCGCTCCCAGGAATTGAACCTCTATGCGATCTACCCGTCGCGCCAGTACCTGGATGCGAAGATCAAGACCTGGGTCGAATACTTGCGCGGTTCGCTGCCGGAGATATTGGCGGCGCATCAGGCGGAACTGGCGGCGTATGAGTTGAGTGGCAGTCTGGGTGGGGTGCGGTTGGCGAATTGACCACTGACTACAGACCACCGATTACTGTAGGAGCGAGCTTGCTCGCGATGGTCGTTAACGATAACGCTGTAAACCTGACACCCGGCGCTGGCCTCACGTTTTTCGCGAGCGAGCTCGCTCCTACTAAGGGTGTGGCGTCCTAGGATGTTTCCCACATGCTCTGTCGGTTGTCGTGTGGGAAGCGAAATAGGTAGGCTTTTGCGGTCGCTGAAAAATCAGCGACCGGGTCTGGAAACCCGAGGTTCAAGAGTATAGATGCCTGACTTCATGACATACTACGGCGCTTTTTTACCCGTTAGAACTTGTTATGGCGGCTGTGCGTGGGAGACCTTCGGGTCTGCCGGGTTTTACTCTTGCCTCGGTTTTCCAGCCCGCGCATAGCTGCCACCTTTTCGCCTGGAAACGAAAGATGGCGGCTCCGTCCAGCAAGAGGAATACGTCATGAAAAAGCCGTCGCCTAATCCGCCAGATGCAGAAATCACCTCGCCCCAAAAACCACTCACCCTGAAAACCTCCATCCCGCCCCACACCCCCAGCCATCTATTCGTCGTCGCCCCCAACATCAAAACCGAAACCCTATTGGTCCACGCCAGCGAGTCCCTCGCCTCGGCCAGTGTCATGGCCAGTGACCTCGCCGGATTCCTCGAAGGGCCGCATCGCAACACCATGCTGGGCATCCAGCAGGTCATCATGCTCGGCGAACTGGCCGTGAACCAGGCCCTGGATAACGTCGATCCGCAGGATTAAAAATCCGCCTGCCCTGTAGGAGCCGGCTTGCTGGCGATCGCTGCAACACGGTGTACCTGACACACCGCTTTCGCTGGCAAGCCAGCGCCTACAGGGATCACCGGTGTACCGATGGATTGTGGTCAACGCCGAACCCTGTAGGAGCTGGCTTGCCAGCGAAGACGGCGGCACATCCAGCATTGATGTGACTGACAGGACGCTTTCGCTGGCAAGCCAGCTCCTACAGGGGAACGCGTACATCCGAGGCATTCAGGGGCTCGCACAACCTCCGGGAAGAATGTTAGCGTGCTTGGCATTCACCCAAGCCCGACGAGCCCTTCCCCCCATGAAAAAGACCGTCCTCGCCTTCAGCCGCGTCACCCCCGAGATGATCGAACGCCTCAAGCAAGACTTCGACGTCATCGTGCCCAATCCGAAAAACGGCGACATCAACGCCCAGTTCAACGAAGCCCTGCCCCACGCCCACGGCCTGATCGGTGTCGGTCGCAAACTCGGGCGCGCGCAGCTGGAAAACGCCGCCAGACTGGAGGTCGTCTCCAGCGTCTCGGTCGGCTACGACAACTACGACGTCGGCTACTTCAACGAACGCGGGATCATGCTCACCAACACCCCCGACGTCCTCACCGAAAGCACCGCCGACCTGGCCTTCGCCTTGCTCATGGGCAGTGCCCGTCGCGTTGCGGAACTGGACGCCTGGACCAAGGCCGGCCAATGGCAAGCCACCGTTGGCGCGCCGTTGTTTGGCTGCGATGTACACGGCAAGACCCTGGGCATCGTCGGCATGGGCAACATTGGCGCCGCCATTGCCCGTCGCGGGCGCCTGGGCTTCAACATGCCGATCATCTACAGCGGTAACAGCCGCAAGACCGAACTGGAACACGAACTTGGCGCACAGTTGCGCAGCCTGGACCAATTGCTGGCCGAAGCCGACTTCGTCTGCCTGGTGGTGCCGCTCAGCGACAAGACCCGACACCTGATCAGCCACCGCGAACTGGCGCTGATGAAACCGAGCGCCATCCTGATCAACATCTCGCGTGGTCCGGTCGTCGACGAGCCGGCGTTGATCGAAGCCTTGCAGAACAACCGTATTCGCGGCGCCGGTCTGGACGTCTATGAGAAAGAACCGCTGGCCGAATCGCCGCTGTTCCAGTTGAAAAACGCTGTCACATTGCCGCACATCGGCTCAGCGACCCATGAAACCCGCGAAGCGATGGCCAATCGGGCCTTGAGCAATCTGCGTAGCGCCCTGCTGGGTGAGCGACCGCAGGACTTGGTCAACCCACAGGTCTGGAAGGGCTGAGTGCCCCACGGCACGTCGAGCGGACGTGCCGTGGCCCTGACGGCTGCATCAATAATCGGCAACTGATAACACCCCCGCCTTTTTCGATACTGCGCTATTTAGCCTGATTCACCCTGAATGACATAACTTGCAACTCAGTCGCTCGCCGGGGTTATTCACAAACGTTATAAACTTTAAAAAACCTGGAAGCACTACCAAACGGATTTGGAGAACACCTGGATGAATCAATTCACCGCCGTCTGCGCTATCAGGCGGAGCAAAGTCGTGATTGTCTTGATGGGGGCACTCTTCGGCATAGCCACCCTGATCAATAACTTTACCGATTACACGGCATACACCGAGTATATCGGGCGAATCATCAGCATGAGCCATACCGAAGGTAACGACTCCCGACGCTACCGGGCGGTCACTTCGACCCTGTTCCACCACCGGTTTTACTGGGCGATCATCACGCTCGAGATCATCTACACGTTCAGTTGCCTGTACGGGGCTTATCAGCTGTTTCGGAATCTGAATAAGTCGCGCAACGAATTTCACGAGGCCAAGAAATTCGCCATAGTGGGTTTGACCACCGCTATTTTTGTTTACTACGTCCTGTACGTTGTCGTATTGAATGAATGGTTCGACATGGAGTATTCCGCTCAGCAAAATGCCTTTGACTGGGCACGAAGTAATATTGAATACATGTTCTTCGCGCTGATATACCTGGTATTGGTGTATGACAAATGAACCACCCGTTCATGCCAACTTGCCCGCCACCGGTTTGATCCCGGCGCCGGGTTTGCGAAACACCAGCACATTACCCAGCATGACCAGCACCAGGCCTGCCAGCGCCGGGGCAGTCCACTGATAACCTTCGACAAAGGCCGACACGTTGAGCGCCACCACCGGGAACAACACCGTGCAATAGGCGGCCCGCTCCGGCCCCATGCGCCCGACCAGCGTCAGGTAGGCGGTAAACCCGATGACTGAACCGGGGATTACCAGATACAGCAACGAGCCGATATAACGGGCATTCCACTCCATGTCGAACGGAACGCCTTTGACCAGGCACCAGGCCGCGAGCATCGCCGCACCATAGGCCATGCCCCAGGCGTTGGTGGTCAGTGGCTTGAGGCCGGCTTTCTGCTGCAGGCTCGACAGCATGTTGCCGGCCGAAAAGCACAGGGTGCCGAGCAAGGCCAGTCCCAGCCCGAGCAAGGTTTCCGGGCTGGCGGTATGACCGGCGAGTTCGGGCCAGAACAACAGGCCGAGCCCGAGCAATCCCAGCGCTCCGCCCATCAGCACATTGCGCGCGATTTTCTGGCCGAAGAACACCCGCGCATTGAAGGCGTTCCACAGCGTGGCGGTGGAAAACACCACCGCCACCAGGCCGCTGGGGATCCACTGGCTGGCGGTGAGGAAGCACATGAAATTGATGCAGAACAGGCACAGCCCCTGCGCCACACAGATCAGATGCCCGCGGCGGTTCATCACTTGCAGCTTGCGGCTGAGCAGCAACATCACGAACAGCATCAGCGCGGCAAGGCCGAAGCGATAGACAATCGACACGGGGATGGCCACCACGCCCAGTTGCCATTTCAGGGCAATCCAGGTGGTGCCCCAGATCAACACGGTCAGCAAGTACAACGAAAGGTTCATGGCAAAGACTCCCTGGCAGGTGCCCAGTGTCCTGCGCCAAACCTTTTCGCACTTGCATAAACTTGCGCTTTTGTCGGCCGCCGGGCTGGCAGGCCAACGTCTACGGAGTAGGATGCAAGGCGTTGGAGAGAACCGATCATGCCCGCACTGGAAAGCCTGCAAGTGTTTCAAGCCCTCAACCGCTCGCCCAATGCTCGCCTCGAGCACAGCGCCGAGCTCGGTGACGGCATGGCTGCAGCCTTGTGGAGCAACCATCACGACGCCCAGGATTACGAAGCCCCGAGCCACCACACACTGTCCTGCTACATCGCCGGTGGCACCGGCACTTTTCGCCGCGACCGGCCCGGCACCAAAGGCGGCCCGGACAAGCTATGCATCCTGCCGGCCGAACACCGGTCAGCCTGGGTGATCAACGGCGACATTCGCCTCGCCCATGTCTATTTCAGCCCCGAACAATTTGCCCTCGGCTGCGTCACGTTGCTGGACCGGGAACCGCGCGAACTTCAATTACGTGAAAGCACCTTCCTCGATGACCCGCAGCAAGCCCGACGCTTCCGGCAGTTGATCACGCTCAATTGGCAAGAGCCCGGCGAACGTCTGCTCACCAGCAGCCTGGCGCATGAAATGCTCAGTCACGTGCTGCTCGGCCAGGTCGGAATGCGCGAGGGCTTGCGGCTCAAGGGTGGGTTGGCGGCGCATCAGCGTCGGCAGTTGGTCGAGTTCATCGACAGCCAGTTGGCGGAAGCCATCAGCCTGGGGCAATTGGCGGGGCTATGCGCGCTGTCCGAATATCATTTTGCGCGGATGTTCAGGGAGAGCTTTGGCTTGCCGCCGCATCAGTATGTGCTGGCGCGACGACTGAGCCAGGCGCGGGACTTGTTGCGCACAACATCACAGCCATTGGGCGACATCGCGTTGGCGTGCGGGTTTGCCAGTGCCAGTCACTTTACCAACCGGTTTCGTCAGGCGCTGGGCGGGACGCCTGGGGAGTATCGGCAGGCGTTTTTTACGCCAGGCCGGCATCTCTGAAAATGAAGGTGAACGGGATGCCGTCTTCGCGAGCAAGCCCGCTCCCACATTTAACCGCAATCTCCTGAAAGAACTGGGTCGAATGTGGGAGCGGGCTTGCTCGCGAAGAACGATGACTCGGTCTACCGTCAGAATTCCAGGGTGCTGGACAACGTCACCTGCCGCGAATCCCCCATCGACACAAAAAACCGGCTCGCCGCCGAGGTGTAGTAAGTACGATCAAACAGGTTCTTCACATTCAGCTGAAACTTGACCTTCTGCCCTTCAACTCTGGTCTCGTAGCTGGCGAACGCATCCGCCACGGTGTAGCTCGGCAGGTCGAAATCGTTCACCGCGTTACCCGCCCGCTCCCCCACATACCGCGCACCCGCGCCTACCCGCAGCTGGTCACCGCCGACGAGGGTGCCGAAGTCGTAGACCGCCGACAGCGAGCCGCTGTTTTTGGCGACGTTCTGCAGTTGCTTGCCTTTGTAGGTCGGGTCTTCAGTGACCTCGGCATCGGTGTAGGCATAGCTGCCGATCATGCTCCAGCGGTCGCTGAGCTGACCGGTCAAATCCACTTCCAGGCCACGGGAACGCACTTCGCCGGCCGCGCTGTAGAGCGTCACCGGGCCTTCGGAGTTGGCCACCAGCACGTTGCGCTTCTTGATGTCGAACAGCGCGACGTTACCGGTCACGCGGCCAGGGATATCGAGCTTGGCCCCCACCTCCCAGGACTTGGCTTCTTCCGGGGCGATGCTGCCGTCGAGCACGGTACTGCTGCCACTCAGCGGGGCGATGGTCGAGTTGGGCTTGAACGATTCGGTGTAACTGCCGTAGAACGACAACGCATCGGTGTAGCGATAGACCAGGCCGGCGCGCGGTACCCATTTCTGCCCGTTGCTGTCGGTGTTGGCCTGGAACGGCACGCCTTTGCCGGCGTACTGGTCGTATTCCTGGAAGCGTGCGCCAGCCACCAGGATCCACTGGTCGGTGAGGTGGATCGAGTCCTGCACAAACACCGAATCGCTGCGCAGTTTATCGGTCTGCGCGCTGTCGGCCGGGCTGACGGTGGTGCCGGCGACTTCGCGGCCGTAAACCGAGTTGGTGTAGCTGAAGGTGCTCAGGCTTTTCTGGCGGATCAGGTCTTCGCGGTAGATCTTGCGGTACTCGTCGTCGATGCCGAACACCAGGTCATGCTGCATGCCCCAGACATTGACCTTGCCTTCGAGACTGGCGGTGGTGAAGCGGTCGGTGCTGATGGCGTTCTGCGTGCCATCCATGCTCCGGGTCAGCGTGCCTGCATTGGTGTCGATGGCCGTGATGCGCACCTGGCTGGCATCGTAGGTTTCGCGGTTCCAGCTGTAGCCGAAGTGGGCGTTCCAGTCGTCGTTGAGCGCGTGGTCGGCCTCGAAACGATACAGGTCCGAGCGCCCTTCCATGTTGTTGAACGGCTCATCCAGGCGACGATCACGGGGGATGTCCAGCGGATGATTGTCACGCGGATCGATGATCGTGCCACGGTCGAAGGGGGTCAGGAACTCGCGGTGTTCATAGGCGAACAACAGCGTGGTGCTGTCACCGAACCAGGCCAGGGACGGCGCCACCAGGGTCTCGCGATGGGTGCCGAAATTGCGCCAGTAGTCTTCGTCTTCATGGTCGAGGACCATGCGATACGCCAGCCCGGAATCGCCCAGGGCACCGGTGCTGTCAAGACTGCCACCATTGCCGTTTTTGCCCTCGCCATAGGTCGAGCCACGCACGGTCACTGCGTTGTATTGCTCCAGCTCGGGCTTCTTGCTGACCATGTTCACCACACCGCCCGGGTCCTGGATGCCGTAGAGCAAGGAGGCCGGGCCCTTGAGCACTTCAATGCGCTCGACGCTGGCATTGAGGCCTCGGCCCTGTATCACCGGCATGCCGTCGCGCATGATCGAGCCGTTGCGGTTGTCGCCGAAGCCGCGGGTCATCACCGAATCCTGGGTGCTGCCCAGGGTATTGCCCTGGGTGATGCCGCTGACGTTGGCCAGCGCATCGTCCAGGTTGCGCGGTGCCTGGTCGCGAATGACCTGGGCCGGGATCACGTTGACGGTCTGGGGGATTTCCTGGAGCAAGGCCGAGGAGCGCATCACCGAACTGGTGGGCGGCGGCTGGTAGCTCGTGGCTTGATCCATCACCGAGGTGATGGTGGTCGCGCCCAGGTTCAAGGTGCCTGCGCCGGGCAACGGCTCCAGGACCAGGGTATGGCCGTCGGTGCGACGGAAGGTGAACCCCGAGCCGCTGAGCAAACGCTGCAGCGCCTGCTCGGCACTCATCTGCCCGCTGACGGCCGGGGCCGTGATGCCGTAGGGCGCCTCATCGGTGTAGACCACGCTGATGCCGGTGATCCGGCTGAAATCGCTCAAGGCCTGGGGCAATGGTTTGGCGGCCAGCGCAAAGCTGAACTGGGCACGCTGCTGGTCGGTGCCAGCCTCAGCCGCCAGCGCGATGCTCAACGGCAGCAACGCCAACGCCGAAAAGCTCAAGGCAGACACTTGCAACCATTGTTTGACCAAACCCGATTTTGCCCTGGACTTCATTGCTCATGACCTGTGTAGAACCTACGGGATGCGAATGAATCGCAGTTTCAGTCACTACACGGATGGGGATCGGGTTTACCTCACAAGAAAGTTGAAAATATTTTTATCGGGAGTGATGTGGTGTTTGACAGGCCGCCTTCGCTGGCAAGCCAGCTCCTACATTTGGAATGCATTCACCTGGCGACGGCGACACGGCGTCATGACGCGCGGTGGCGCCGTCGCAGCTGGAATGCAATCCCCTGTAGGAGCTGGCTTGCCAGCGAAGGCGCCCTATGCCTCACCGCAAAATAATCAGGTGCCCCAGAACCTGGTGCTGCTCAAACCCCAACACCCCCTGCAACGAACTCAACACCGCCTGCGGATCCTTGCTCGGAAAACTGCCACTGACCCGCCGTGCCGCCAGCTCATCGTTAAGCAACAGGATCCGCCCCGGGTAATACCGCCCCAGGTCCTGCACCACCTCGGCCAGTGTCGCCTTGTAGTAATTGAGCCAACCCTGACGCCAGGCCAACTGTGCTTCGCTGTCGACGCTGTGGAGTTTTTCCGCCAAGCCATCGCCATAAGCCACTTGCTGGCCGGCCGTGAGAATCTGTTGCCCGGCCTGTGCGTCCGCCGTGACGCCAACCCGCCCGGACAACACCGTGACCTGCGCGCCGCGGGGCTGCAGACGGACTTCGAACTGCGTGCCCAGCACCCGCGCCTGACCCATTTCAGCGTCCACCACAAACGGCTCGCCAGTGTGCGTCACGTTGAAAAAGCCGGCACCGCGACGCAATTGCACATGCCGCTCGCCGCGACTGAAATCCACGGCAATCGCGCTGTCGGCATCCAGGGTGACCTGCGACTGATCCGCCAGGGTGACGGTGCGGATTTCCCCCGGCGCCGACACGTAGTCCGCCCCCAGATCATCCACCCAGCGCGCCGGCTGCCAGCCGGCGCCGAAGCTGATCATCAGCACCAGGCACGCCGCCATTGCCAACGCCCCGGGCCGGCGCGAGCGGTTCATGGCGTTGAGGTAACCCTGCAGGGCCAGGGCTTCTTCATCGGCCAAGGTGCGCGCCGGTGCTTCGGTCAACTCCCACACCACTTGCGCCTGGGCATACGCCTCGGCGTGGGCGGGGTCCGCCTGTAACCAATGGCTGAAGGTGGCCTGATCGGCGCTGCTCGGCTGGTCATGCAACAGACTCAGCCAGGCCAATGCCGCCTGCTCCTGAGCCGGCGTCGGGGTGACGCGTTCAATGGTATTCACGGTGCTTTCCCTGGCGTGCGCGGTTGGGGTTCGCGAAGGCTGGCCTTGCAGGCTTCGAGGGCGCGCATCATATGTTTTTCCACGGCGCTTTGGGACAGCCCCATGGCCTTGGCGATTTCGGCATATTTGCGCCCGTGGATGCGGTTGAGCAAAAAGATCTGCCGCGTACGCTCGGGCAAGGCGCGCAACGCGGCTTCGACGTGGCGCAAATCGTTGCCCGCCTCGAGTGCCGCTTGCGGTTCACTGCCGTGACTGTCCGGCGCATCCGGCATCCAGCCTTCGTTGACCCGCACCCGCGTGCCTTCACTGCGCAAATGGTCGATGGCGATATTGCCGGCGCAGCGCAACAGGTAGGTGCTGAGTTCTTCGACCTGCACCAGCGGCCGGCGCCAGAAACGCAGGAACAAATCCTGCACCAGGTCCGCCGCGGTCGCTCGACAACCGACGCGCCGACTCACCAGCGCTTCCATTTGCGAACGCTGGGAAAGAAACACCTGGAGGAAATGCGCACGGGCGCCCCGATGCTCCTCATCGCGGGGTTCCGGGGGGCGGGGGATCATCCGGTCAGCACTGCGCGAACGCGGCAACGGGGCTGGCGAGCAGGCTCACCCCGGCCAATGCCAACGCCAGGCGCGGGCGATACGGCAGCAACAGCACCAGCAACAACGCACTGAGCATCAACACCGCAAACCATTGCACCAGCCCCACTCCCCAACCCGCCGCCGACACCGCCGCCCACAAGGACAAGGCCAACAGCAGCCAGCCACCGATGCGCATGCCTTGACGGCGCCGGGCCGAGGGCTTGCGGCCCAGCAGTTCGCCATGATGCCGATCCATCGACAAACAGAGCGCGGTGAACCCGCCATAGCAAAGCAACAAGCCCAGCAACATCAGGGCGCCCCTCGCTCAAGGGCGATCGATTGCCCACGCGGGGTTCGGGTAACGCTTCGAGCGTGCGCCGAACGCTGCATTTTCCACGCCGCCCAGGCGAGAAACACACCGCTGCCCAGGCATGTCAGTTCAAAGCCGGCCATGGCCCAGTCCCCCTGTGCCAAGGTGGCACCCAGGTGATAGGGCGTGGTCATGGCGTTCAACAGCGGCACCGCGCAAAACAGCAACGCAGCCAGCGCCAATTGATCGACCCACGCCGCACGACCACGGCGGAGCATGGCATGCAGCACGCTCAAGCCCCAGACGCTGAAGAAACTGCTCACCTCCCAGTCCGCGCGGCCGGCCATGTCGACCGGCAGCAGGCGATTGGCCCAGAAGTACGCCGCCACCGCGACCATCAACCCCGACATGCTGGCGATGTTCAGCACGTGCACCAGCCGCAGCTCGAACGGCATCACCGCGCTTTTCGCATGTTTGAGCTGACGCTTGCCAAGCCAGATCACCAGCCCGGTGCCGATCATCGCCGTGCCTGCCAGCCCGCAAATGAAGTACAGCCAGCGCAAGACCGGCCCCGCGAAATGGCCCATGTGCAAACCGTAGAAGGCCCCGGAAATCGCCATGGGCAAAGGCTGTTGCGCTGTTGTGCCGAGCAATTGGCCGGTGACGCCATTAAAGGTCACTGCACTGCCGAAGTCGTGGACCACCTGGTCGCTGCCATCACGGAAAAGCACCACCGAGGCGTTCACATCGCCCGGGTTGTTGACCGCCAGCCGCCCCACTCCACCGCCCGACCATAATTCCCGGGCCTGTTCCAGCAGCGGCGCCATCGGCGCCAACTGACCCGGTTGGCCGGCGGGCTCAGGCGTAGTGGAAGCCGGAAACACCTCATCGTAAAACACCCGGACATCGCCCTTGTACGAGGCCAGGATGCTCGCCGGCATCACCATCGACATGAAAATCACCAGGCTGCTGTAGGTGATCATCAGGTGGAACGGCAACACCAGCACGCCCACGGCGTTGTGCCCGTCGAGCCAGGAACGCTGGCCTTTGCGCGGGCGGAAGGTGAAGAAGTCCTTGAAAATTTTCTTGTGGATGATGATCCCGCTGATCAACGCGACAAACATCACCATGGCCGCGATGGTCGACAACCAGCGGCCCCACGGATACGGCATCTGCAGCTGGAAATGGAAGCGATAGAAGAAGTCGCCGCCCCGGGTTTCCCGGCCCTGCACTTCGGCGCCGGTTTGCGGGTCGAGCAGTTTCTCGGTGAATTGACCCCGCTCGCCACGCTTGGCCGGGGTTTGCTGCCACCGCACCGAAAGACCGGGCTCCCGCGCATCGGGCAGATCGATGAGCCAGCGCGAAGCCCCGGCTGCGTGCTGCTGCAGATAGTCCTGGGCCAGGCTCAGGCTGGCCTCGGAGGTAGCGGACCGGGCGGGAATTTCCGGCTGCATCCAGTGACTGATCTCGTCCTTGAAATAGGCCAGGGTGCCGGTCAGGAAAATGGCGAACAGCAGCCAGCCGAAGATCAGCCCGGCCCAGGTGTGCAGCCAGGCCATGGCCTGGCGAAAACCCTCTTTCATCAGTGGCCCACCCAGTACGCCAGCCCCGACAGTGCCGCCAGCACCAGGCTCGACACGATCAGCCCCCACCAGGCCTGCCATGCGCTGCGACAGGCAAAACACCACAGCACCGTGACGAGGTAGGCCAGAAACGAGGTCATCATCCCGGTCACCACGGCTTCGGCGCGGGCCATGGGCAACCACAGGCTCAGGCTGACACTGGCCAGCGCCGCCACGAGGTAACCGCCCAACACGGCAGCCAGCACCCGCGAGGTGACCGCCAGCCGATAGGAAACGGGGAGACTTTTGCCTTTCATGTTTCGACCTTGAAACGAGGGAGGGTCGCGTGAAGTCACGGGACCAGCAAGGTCGCAATATTAATGATAAATATTCGCATACGCAAAACGATCCGATGAGATCGTCACTGCCGATCAGGGGATCCATGCGTTTTGAAAGACACGTCACGATCATGCATGGCGCACAAACGCGAACGGGCCTGCATCAGCAGGCCCGTTCTATGTGGGACGGTAAAAAGTGAATCAGGCTTTAGCCGTTTTGCGCAGCCTGTTCGTTCTCGAGAAACTCATCTTCCAGCAGCGCATCGGCAGCAGGTCGCTCGAATGGCACTACAGCGGCACGTGGTTTGCCCCGCAGTTTGCCAAACAGGTGTTCCAGCGCGTGTTCGAGTTTTTCGGCCGCCCCGTCGATCGCCAGTTCCAGGGAGTCGGCTTTATGGGTTACAGAAATCGGTTGGTGGCCTTTTGGCCGCGCTTCCAGCTGGCAGCGCATGTCATGCGGTCCGGGCTTGTCGCCGTTTTCGTCCCGCAGATGAACCTCGACACGGGTCAGGTCCTCTTCATAACGTTCGAGCGTGCTCTCAATGGTAGTACGTACCCACTCCTCCAGTCGGATGCTGCTTTGAATATGGTTATCGCTGTTGACTTGGATTTGCATAGTTCATCCCTTATTTCAGCTAGCTCGCGAGAGGCGCATCGGCTGGCCCTTGGGCGTCATCACCGTGACCTCTTACTTACACAATCGGTGTGCGCGCGAAACAATTCAACCCCTGGATAAAGATAAATATGGATTTGCAAAAAAAGTCGGACAACCGGTAAAAGCGCTGTTAAGGTCGGGAGTTGGGTCGCCTCGCTCCGAGGTCCCGAACGGCTCACATCTGCCCCTCTCCCAGCGGGTGCAGGCTACGAAAGATCCCCGCCTCTTCCACCAGCCAGTCATGCACCGCACGCACGCCCGGATGACTCAGCGCGCCCGGCGCATAGAGCAGCACGTACCGCTTGTGATTGGGCACCGCCAGGCCAAACGGCACGATCAGCGTCCCGCGCTCCAGCTCATCGTTGAGCAGCGTTCGCCGCGCAATCGCTACGCCCATGCCGGCAATCGCCGCCTCGATGGTCAAGTGATTGCGATTGAAGGTATGCCCGCGCCGGACGTCCGCGCCTTCAAACCCGATGGCATTGAGATAGAACTCCCATTCCGCGTACTCATAACTGCCGCGCCAGGCGGTGATGTCGTGCAACAACGGGAAGTGCACCAGGTTCGCCGGACCATGCAGCGGCGGACGGCCACGCAACAGGCTCGGGGCACACACCGGAAAGATTTGCTCGTCGAGCAGCGTGGTGGATAACAAGCCGGGATAACTGCCGTCGTTCAGATCGATGGCCAGATCGAAGTCGCCCTCGTGCAAGGGCACGCTGCTGTCCTCGGCCACCAGGCGCAATTGGATATCCGGGAAACGCTGCTGCAAACGCGGCAGCCGCGGGGTCAGCCACTTGCTCAGGAAGGAAGGAATCGAGCGCAGCCGCAAAATCCCGCTGATCATGCCCGCGTCCAGTCGTCGTAATTCTGCATCGATGCTGCCGTAAGCCTCGTTGACCGTGATGGCCAGTCGCTGGCCTTCCGCGCTCAATTCCACCCCGCGCGCACGCCGATGGAACAGGCGAAAGCCCAGCCGTTCCTCCAGCTGCCGGATCTGCTGACTGACCGCACCCGGCGTGATGTGCAGTTCTTCGGCGCATCGGGTGAACGACAGGTGCCGCGCGGCACAGGAAAACACGTGCAGCCAGACGTAGGTCTGGGCGTGCAATTGACGACTCATCGTTTAGTCCTGCTAAAGGCTGTCTTAGAAAGTTTCGTTGGTCACGTAGGACCAAGGGAGGCAGTATCGCCGAGATTGCGCTTGTCCTACAAAAATGGCAGCGATTTCTCCTCCATTGCTTGTATAGGCTTTAGCATGGCTATCAGTGTTTTCGATCTTTTCAAAGTGGGCATCGGCCCGTCCAGTTCCCATACCGTCGGCCCGATGCGCGCCGCCGCGACCTTCGCCCAGGCCCTGATTGACCAACACCTGCTGGACGACGTACGGCGGGTGGAAATCCGCCTCTACGGCTCCCTGTCGGCGACCGGCGTCGGTCACGCCACCGACCGCGCCTGTGTCATGGGCCTGATGGGCGAATGGCCGGACAGCATCGATCCCGCGTCCATTGATAGCCGAATCCAGGCCCTGCGCGAAACCGGCGAGCTGAACCTGGCGGGCAAAACCACCATCGCCTTCAACTGGCAGCACGACCTCCTGCTGCTGGACGAGAGCCTGCCCTACCACCCCAACGCCATGTCCCTGAGCGCCTTCGGCGACACCGGTGAGTTGTGGGAGCAAACCTATTACTCGATCGGTGGCGGTTTCATTATCGAAGCGGCCGAAGCCGAGTCCGGCATTGCGCCAGCCAGCGACGTCGTGCTGCCCTACGACTTCTCCAGCGCCGCCGAACTGCTCAAGCTCTGCAACCAACATGGGATGCGGGTTTCCGAGTTGATGATGGCCAATGAACTGGCCTGGCGCAGCGAAAGCGAAATCCGCCAGGGCCTGCTGCACATCTGGTCGGTGATGCGCGAGTGCGTCGAGCAAGGCCTGGTGCATGAAGGCATCTTGCCCGGCGGGCTGAACGTTCCGCGTCGCGCGGCGAAATTGCACCGCAGCCTGCTGGAAATCGGCAAGCCGAATGTCATCACCTCGACCCTGTCGGCCATGGAGTGGGTCAACCTGTTCGCCCTCGCCGTGAACGAAGAAAACGCGGCCGGCGGACGCATGGTCACGGCTCCGACCAACGGCGCGGCCGGGATCATCCCGGCGGTGCTGCACTACTACATGAAATTCAACCCGGATGCGTCGGACGACGACGTGGTCGCGTTCTTTCTGGGTGCTGCCGCCGTCGGCATCCTCTGCAAGAAAAACGCTTCGATTTCCGGCGCCGAAGTCGGCTGCCAGGGCGAAGTCGGCTCGGCCTGCGCAATGGCCGCCGCCGGTCTGGCAGACGTGCTCGGCGCCACCCCGGAACAACTGGAAAACGCCGCCGAAATCGGCCTGGAACACAACCTCGGCCTGACGTGCGATCCGGTCGGCGGCCTGGTCCAGGTGCCCTGCATCGAGCGCAACGCAATTGCCGCGGTGAAGGCGATCAATGCCACGCAAATGGCCCTGCGCGGTGACGGCAAGCACTTCATTTCCCTGGACCGGGTGATCCGCACCATGCGCGATACCGGCGCCGACATGCATGACAAATACAAAGAGACTTCACGGGGCGGCCTGGCGGTGAGCTGGGTGGAGTGCTGAGGCGCATTCCCTGACCGTCCGCAACACGTGAGCCCGAGCAAGAACAATAACGAGGCCTGATCGATGACCGATGTACGTACACCTGCTGCCGATAATCCCGCGGCAGACCTGACACGCAATACCGAAATATCCCACAAGGGCTGGAGCAAACACGACACCACCTGGATGCTCGGCCTTTACGGCACGGCGATTGGCGCCGGTACGCTGTTCCTGCCGATCAACGCCGGCGTCGGTGGTTTCTGGCCCTTGCTGATCCTGGCCGTCCTGGCGTTTCCGATGACCTTTTTCGCCCACCGCGGCCTGACCCGTTTCGTGTTGTCCGGTCGCTCCGGGGACATCACCGACGTGGTGGAAGAGCACTTCGGCATCGGTGCCGGCAAGCTGATCACCTTGCTGTATTTCTTCGCGATCTTCCCGATTCTGCTGGTGTACAGCGTGGCGCTGACCAACACCCTCAGCAGTTTCATGGAGCATCAGTTGCACATCGCCCCGCCACCGCGGGCGATTCTGTCGCTGGGGTTGATCCTCGGCCTGATGGCCATCGTTCGTTGCGGCCAGGGCGTCATCGTCAAATGCATGAGCGTGCTGGTTTACCCCTTCGTCGCGGCGTTGCTGCTGCTCGGCCTGAGCCTGATCCCGAACTGGAACGGCGCCTTCTTCGCCACCGCCAGTGAAGGCATGCCGCTGCCGATGTTCTTCCAGACGCTGTGGCTGGCGATCCCGGTGATGGTGTTCTCGTTCAACCATTCGCCGATCATCTCTGCCTTCGCCGTCGATCAGAAACAACGCTATGGCGAACAGGCCGAGCGCAAGAGCAGCGGCATCCTGGCCATCGCCCACGGGATGATGGTCGTTACCGTGATGTTCTTCTGCTTCAGCTGCGTGCTGGCGCTGTCCCCGGCCGACCTGGCCGCGGCGAAGGCACAGAACATCTCGATCCTGTCGTACCTGGCCAACCACTTCCAGACCCCGGTCATTGCTTATGCGGCGCCGCTGATTGCGCTGGTGGCGATCACCAAATCCTTCCTCGGCCATTACATCGGCGCCAGCGAAGGCTTTCAGGGCCTGATCGTGAAAAGCCTGCGCGGCCGCGGCCGGGTGATGTCGGCGAGCTGGCTGAACCGCGCGACGGCGCTGTTCATGATCCTCAGCTGCTGGGCCGTGGCGACCTTCAACCCGAGCATCCTGGGCATGATCGAAACCCTCGGCGGCCCGATCATCGCGTGCCTGTTGTTCCTGATGCCGATGTACGCCATCCGCCGCGTACCAGCATTGCGCCAGTACTCGGGCCAGGCCTCGAACGTGTTCGTGGTGCTGATCGGTTTGATTGCACTGTCTGCGATCATTTATTCATTCATGCCCTGAAACGGGCAGCCCCCCTGGAGGAGCTGGCTTGCCAGCGAAGGCGGTGTATCAGTCGACACATGTTTTAACTGACACACCGCTTTCGCTGGCAAGCCAGCTCCTACAGATATCGGCCAACAGTCCTCCTGCCGTAATCAACGCTCGACGATCCTCCCGGCATGCCCCTTGCTTTGCGTATGTAGGAGCCGCCGCAGGCTCCTGCAAAAGCGATGATGGCGATATGGCTATGGGATGCCGATGGTCTGGTGTTGCGAACCAATCCGATCTCGTCCGGTCAACAACTGCACGTTCAATCAGGCGGTGACGCATCATGGACAACCCTTTTCAGCTCATTACCGATGCCTTCGCACCGGATTACCAGATCAACCTGAGCATTCAGGGGCTGGACGGCAGCATCATGCTGACCCTGTCCAACTGCGGCCACGTGGTCGCCAAACGGATGATCAGCACCGAACAACGCAATGACCCCAAACGCCTTAAACGCCTGGTGGAAAGCATTCAGTTCGGCATCGCCATCGAACAGGGCCACAGCGCCGTGGCCATCCTCGAAGCCATGACCGACGGCGACAATCGCAACCTGCCGCCACCCCAGGTCCAAAGCCACAGCCGGCCGGCCGTGGGGCTTTAAATCTCGCCCTTCTCCACTTCGGGATGTTCACCGGAACCCGCACCGATCTTGCGCTGCGGGTGTTCGATCTTCACCGAAGGGAATTGCGACGAGGCATAACGCACCACCAGAATCGAAAACGCCAGCAGCAGAATCCCGCCGCACAGGTAGATGATCCCTATATCCGGCGGATTGTGGTGCGATACGTTGGAGATCAGCAGCCGCGTCAGCGCGGTGATCGCCACATAGATCAGAAAGCGCACCGGCATGTGGTTGGTCTTGAAGTAAATCCCGACCATCGCCCCCAGTTCCAGGTAGATGAACAGCAGCAAGATGTCATCGATCTTGATGTGCCCTTCCTCGAGCATTCCCAGAAACTCCATCACCGCCGCCCACGCGGTCACCGCACCGATGGCGAACAGCGCCAGGTAGTGGAAGGTTTCGACGAACAGGTTGCCCAGGGACTCGGCCAGTTGGTGCACGTTCTGCCGCAGCTTCTCGGCCCAGTTTATTTTCACGATGATTCTTCCTTAGCTCGGTTCGAGCGGATGATGCGGGTTGGACGTGACGGTTGTTCTGCATGCAGAAAAAAGGCCAGAGGCCTTGGGTGAGATGATGGCTGCGGGAAATGAGGCACTACATTGAAAAGCCACTACCCAAAGCGAGCGGATTCGCTTATCCTTTCGCTGTATATAGATACAGTGGTCGATACAGACAACTTAATGTGAAGGCATGTGAGGTGGTGAATGGCCGTCGAAGTGGTATACCGCAGCAGCCGAGATCTGGAGCGCTTGTTCATGGATAAAGCCGAAGCTGACCGTCATGACAAAATGCTCGAACTGGCTGAGTTGCTGGCCGAAGTGTTGCAAAAAGCCGTTCCGTCCCTGACTGAACAGCAAGTGGAAGAAGCCGGGATCTACATGGCAAAAAATCGCGACGTATTTGCCAAGGCGTTCAAGAGCCAGCCGGACGCCTTGTCCGAACTGCTGAACGCGCCTGCTGAAGTCGTTGAGCCCGTTGCAGTGGCTGCACCTGTTAAAGCGGCTGCATCGGTTGCAGCGGCACCGGACGAAGCAGCACCGGTAGAGGCGCCGAGCGCTGCGCCGACCAAGCCAGCCAAAGCGGCCAAGACGCCGAAGTAAGCAACGCCCGAATTGAATAGGCCCTGAATGGAATGATTCAGGGCCTTTTTCATGTCCATAAAATCAAAGATCGCAGCCTCGCTCCGCGAGACAGCTCCTACATTGTGACGCGTAATCCTGTAGGAGCTGTCGAGTGCAACGAGGCTGCGATCTTTTGATCTGCTTCAGCGGTACAACACTCTCTCCGCCAACTCGTCCGCCACCCGCGCCGGGGAGCGTTTTTCCGCCTGTGCATGGGCGAAAACTTCGGTCAGGCGCGAGCTGATTTTCGACAGGTGTGCGGTGATGGTCGGCAGCGCTTCGCCGCGGTGCTTGAGCGAGACGTAGATCAGCCCGCCGGCATTGATCACATAGTCCGGCGCATACAGGATGCCCCGCCGCTCCAGTTGATCGGCAACGTCCAGGTGGATCAATTGGTTGTTGGCGGACCCGGCCACCGCCGCGCAGCGCAGTTGAGTCACACTGTTGCTGTTGAGCACGCCGCCCAGGCCGCAGGGCGCGAGAATGTCGCAGGGTGTACTGAGCAACGCATCGTTGGCGATCGGGTGAGCGCCCAGCTGCTCCATCGCCAATTGCACCTTGCCGTGATCGATGTCGCTGACCAGCAGTTCGGCACCGGCGGCATGCAGCTGTTCGGCAAGGGCGAAACCGACATTGCCCAGCCCTTGAATTGCCACGCGCAGGCCTTCGAGGTTATCGCTGCCCAGGCGGGCCATGGCGGTGGCACGTATGCCGGTGAACACGCCCATGGCCGCGTGGGGTGCAGGGTCGCCCGCCGATGTGGTGCTGGTGACATGCTGGGTCTGTTGGGCGATGCAATCCATGTCCGCTACCGAGGTGCCGCTGTCGATGGCCGTGATGTAGCGGCCGTCGAGCTGATTGATGCAGCGCCCGAAGGCCTCGAACAACGCGGCGCGGCTTTCCACATGCACCGGTCGGATGATCACCGCCACGCCGCCGCCCTGAGCCAGGCCAGCGAGCGCCGCCTTGTAACTCATGCCTTGCGCCAGTCGAACAGCATCCTCGACCGCGGACTCGTCGTCAGGATAGGCCAGGTAGCGACAGCCTCCCAGGGCCGGTCCGAGACGACTGTTATGAATGGCAATCACCGCCTTCAACCCGGTGACCGGGTCGACGCTCAAATGCAGCGATTCAAGGCGAGTGCTTTGCATGAGAGCGAACATCGCAGGGCTCCCGAATGACTACTCGTAGTCGCCAGTATAGGCTTGCGCTAAAAAATTGCAGAAGCGCGCCGGAATAAGCGCAGCCACCAAGCAGGCTTTCGGAAATAACCTGGAATGGCTGGCGCGGGGTACTGGACGAATGTCGCAGACGAGGCTAAAACGAGGCATACCCCGGAGATTTTGATGACGCCGCGCCAATGTTTCTTCGCCTGTCTGCAACGTTCACCGCCCGCGCTGTTCGACGCGGCGCTGTGGATCGCGGCCGAACACGACAAAGAGGTGAATCCGGAGGCGGTCCTGAAAGACTTCAAGGACCTGCAGCAGCGGGTCAGTTATGGTTTGCCGATGTTGCCGGTCAGCGAATTGGCCCAGCCGCTGTTGCGGCGCATGAATGACCTGGGCTTTGCCCAGGACGATTTCACGCCCTTGCGCCCGCACGTGGCCCTGGTCAACAAGGTGCTGGAACGCCGGCGCGGGCAGCCGCTGGCCCTGGGGTTGATTGCGCTGGAGCTGGCCAGGCGGCTGGAAATCCCCATGGTCGGGGTCAACTTTCCCGGGCATTTCCTGCTGCGCGTACCGGGTGCCGATCACCTGCTCGACCCCTGCGGTGGCCGTCGCCTGTACCCCAACGATTGCCGGGAACTGCTGCTGCGCCAGTATGGCCCGAACATGAAACTCAGCGCCGAGCACTTGCTGACCGCCGAGCCGGTGCAAATGCTGCAACGGCTGTCACGCAACCTGCGCCAGTTGCACCTCTCCAACGATGACTACATCGGTGCCCTGATAGATGCCGAACGGGTGTTGGAATTGGGCAATGCCAGCGCCGCCGATTACCTGGCCCGGGCCAGCCTGTACCAACGGCTGGACTGCCCGAACGCCGAGCGCTTCGACCTTGAGCATGCGTTGCTGCTCAGCGACGACCCGATCCAGCGGATACGCCTGACGGACCGGCTGGAACACCTTCCGCCCAACTCGATCGTGCATTGATCGCAGATCCCATGTAGGAGCGAGGCTTGCCCGCGAATGCGGTGTGTCAGCTAAATAGATACCGACTGACACCCCCTCTTCGCGGGCAAGCCTCGCTCCTACAGAGGTGTATGGCTTCAGGGGGTGTCGGGCTGGTTCGCCGGATGCGCCTTGATGAATGCCGGGTGTACCGCGGCGAGTGCCGCCACTCGGCGAATCCGCGGATACGCCTCGAGCGAAATGTTGAAGCGTTCGGCGGCGTAGAGCTGCGGGATCAGGTAGGTATCCGCCAGCCCGGGCTGCGGACCGAAGCAATAACCTTCATCGCCGATCAACTGCTCCACCGTCGCCAGCCCCTGGCTGATCCAGTGGCCGATCCATTCCACCACCTGGGGTTCATCGTGGCCCAGCTGCCGCAGCCGGTTGAGCACGCTGACGTTGTGCAGCGGGTGCACATCGCAACCGATCAGTGACGCGACGCCGCGTTCGCGGGCGCGTGCAGTCAGGTCCCTGGACAGCAGCGGCGCCTGTGGATAACGCTCCTCCAGGTACTCGATGATTGCCGGCGACTGGATCAACAGGTCACCGTCATCCGTGCGCAAGGCCGGCACCCGGCCCTGCGGGTTGATGCCCAGGTATGGCGGTTGCCGGTGCTCGCCACCCGGCGGCGCGATCAGGTTGATCGGCAGCGCCTGATAGTCCAGGCCCTTGAGGGCCAACGCGATCCGCACCCGATAGGACGACGTCGAACGGTAGTAGGTATAGAGCTCCATGAACCGATCCTCTCAACGTGCCGGCAGCACTGTGCCGCGGCATTCGCCGAAACCGATGGAGGCAAAACCCTCGCGGCTGCAACGGGCGCGCAGGATGATTTCGTCGCCGTCTTCGAGAAATTTACGCACCTCGCCCGACGCTAGTTCGATCGGCTTTTTACCGCCCTCGGTGATTTCCAGCAGGCTGCCGAACTGACCGTTTTCCGGTCCCGACAAGGTGCCCGAGCCGAACAGGTCGCCGGCCTGCAGCTGGCAGCCGTTGACACTGTGGTGGGCGACCAGTTGCGCCGCGGTCCAGTACATGTGCCGGGTGTTGCTCAGGGTCAGGCGATGGGCCGGCAGGTTCTGCTCGCGCATGGCTTCGGTGAGCAGCAGCACTTCCAGTTCGATGTCGAAGGCGCCCGCGGCCTGATCACGCTTGTCGAACAGGTACGGCAGCGGCTGCGGATCGCCTTCGGGACGGGCCGGTTGCGCGCGGCGGAACGGCTCCAGCGCTTCGGCGGTCACCACCCACGGCGAAATGCTGGTGATGAAGCTTTTCGACAGGAACGGCCCCAGTGGCTGGTATTCCCAGGCCTGGATGTCCCGCGCCGACCAGTCGTTGAGCAGGCAGAAACCGGCGATGTGATCGGCGGCGTCGCCGATGGCGATCGAGTCGCCCATCTCGTTGCCCTGGCCGATCCAGATGCCCAGTTCCAACTCGTAATCCAGGCGTGCGCAGGGGCCGAAGGTCGGCTCGGTCTGGCCGGCCGGCAGGGTCTGGCCTTTCGGCCGGCGCACGTCGGTGCCGGACGGGCGAATGGTCGAGGCGCGGCCGTGGTAGCCGATCGGCACGTACTTGTAGTTCGGCAGCAGCGGGTTGTCCGGGCGGAACAGTTTGCCGACGTTTTGCGCGTGCTCGATGCCGACGTAGAAGTCGGTGTAGTCATTGATTTTCGCCGGCAGGTGCAGCTCGCAATTCGCCGCCAGCGGCAGCAGTTTCGCGCCTTGGGCTTCGATCTTGCCGTGCAGGGTGCTGCCTTCGGTGAACAGTTCCAGCAGGCGCTCGCGCAGGGCGACACGCGCGTCGCGGCCCAATTCGAAGAACGCATTCAACTGACCGCCACGGGTGGCTTCGACTGCAGTCTTTGCCGCGCCGTCGAACAGACCGGCATCGAGTGCCGCTTCCAGGTCGAATATATGCTCGCCGATGGCCACCCCACTGCGGGGTGCCGAGCCCTTCACGCTGAACACGCCCAATGGCAGGTTCTGCAGCGGGAAATCAGCATGGCCGTTGGCGGAAGCAACCCAGCTACGAGTGATGGAAGTCTGAGTCATGGGTTATCTCCGGGTCGGGTCGAAAGTGGCGGGCAGCGTGGCCCAGCAGGCGTCGTAGGTGGTTTGCAATTGCGCGCAGTCCAGGGCGAAACGGCTCGGGCGCAGCACCTGGCAGGTCTCGAACATGAAGGCCATGGTGTTGTCGATTTTGCTCGGTGCCAGTTCGGCGTTGATCGCCCGGGTGCAGGTTTCGCCGTCCGGGCCGTGGGCGCTCATGCAGCTGTGCAACGACGCGCCGCCCGGCAGGAAGCCTTCAGCCTTGGCGTCGTATTCGCCCTGGATCAGGCCCATGAATTCGTTCATCAGGTTGCGGTGGAACCATGGTGGACGGAAGGTGTTCTCGGCCACCATCCAGCGTGGCGGGAAGATCACGAAGTCGAGGTTCGCCAGGCCGTGCACGCTGGTGGGCGAGGTCAGGACGGTGAAGATCGAGGGGTCCGGGTGATCGAAACTGACCGTGCCGATGGTGTTGAAGCGGCGCAGGTCATATTTGTACGGCACGTTATTACCGTGCCAGGCCACCACGTTCAGCGGCGAATGATCGAGCTCGCAGCCCCACAGCTCGCCAAGGAATTTCTGCACCAGGGTGGTCGGTTGCTTCAGGTTTTCGTACTGGGCGACCGGGGTCAGGAAGTCCCGTGCATTGGCCAGGCCGTTGCTGCCGATCGGCCCCAGGTCCGGCAGGCGCAGCGGGGCGCCGTGGTTCTCGGCGATGTAGCCGCGGGCTTGCGGATCGAGCAGTTCGACGCGGAATTTCAGGCCGCGCGGCAGTACCGCGATTTCCAGCGGCTCAAGATCCAGCACACCCAGTTCAGTGGCGATGCGCAGACGGCCCAGTTGCGGTACCAGCAGCAGCTCGCCGTCGGCGTTGAAAAACACCCGTTCCATGGAGCGGTTGGCGCGGTAGCTGTAGACGCTGATCCCGGCCGGCTTTTCCGCGCCCGAGTTGGCCGCCATGCTCACCAGCCCGTCGATGAAATCGGTGGGCTCGCTCGGGATCTCCAACGGATTCCAGCGCAGGCGGTTGGGGGTCACTTCACCCAAGGGGCCGCCGGCCAGTTGCCGGTCCAGTTTGACGAACGCCGGGTGGTTGGCCGACGGCTGAATGCGGTACATCCAGGTGCGCCGCGCTTCGCTGCGGGCCATGGTGAACGCGGTGCCGGAGAACAATTCGGTGTAGAGGCCATAGGGGGCTTTTTGCGGGGAGTTCTGGCCGACAGGCAACGCGCCGGGCAACGCCTCGCTGCTGAATTCGTTACCGAAGCCTGACTGATAAGCCAGCGCGGGCGCCGTTGGATCGAGGTTCATGGAGCCTCCTGAACAGGGAATAGGCAGTGGCCTTTCGCTCGGTTGGAGAGGTCATGGCACGCCCGGGTTATTTTTATCGTAATCCAATTACGCATAACGTAATTTGATTGGTAATGACCGTCAAGCTATAAAGACGCCCATTCGTCCCGGGATCACCGCTTCCATGGAAAAGCCAGACAGCAACGGCAAACAGAAAGTCCGCTCGGCCGAAGTCGGTACCGACATCCTCAAGGCCCTGGCCGAGTTGTCGCCATCGACCTCGTTATCGCGTCTGGCCGAACACGTGCAGATGCCGGCGAGCAAGGTTCACCGCTACCTGCAGGCCTTGATCGCCAGCGGCTTTGCCGAGCAGAACAGCACCACCAACCATTACGGCCTGGGCCGCGAAGCCTTGCGCGTCGGGCTGGCCGCCCTCAACAGTATGGACGTGCTCAAAGTCGCCGCCCTGCCCTTGGCCGAGTTGCGCGATGAACTGAACGAGACCTGCTTTCTGGCGGTGTGGGGCAATCAGGGCGCAACCGTGGTGCATATCGAGCCGGCGGTGCGCGCAGTGACGGTGGTCACGCAATTGGGCTCGGTGCTGCCATTGCTCAGCTCATCGACCGGGCTGGTATTCGGCGCATTCCTGCCCAAGCGGGAAACCGTGGATTTGCGCGAGCAGGAACTGCAAAACGACAGCGCGCACGCCCTCGCCGACGATCAGACCTATGAAACCCTGTTCGGGCAGATCCGTGACCGCGGCCTGCATCATGTGCATGGCTTGCTGATGCCCGGTGTCGATGCGCTGTCGGCACCGGTGTTCAACGCCGTCGGCCACGTGGCGGCAGTGATCACCATTGTCGGCCCGGCCTCGTTGTTCCATGCCGACGAAAACGGCCCGGCGGCCCGGCGATTGCTGGCGACGACGCAGGCCGTGAGTTGGCGGATGGGCTACGAGTCGCCCGCCGTCAAATGACAATGCCCAATGCCTTTGCCCTGGCCACCGCTTGAGTCCTGCGTTCCACCCCCAACTTGCCATTGATGCGTCGCGCATGGGTTTTCACCGTGTGCAACGAGATGAATAACAGATCGGCGATTTGCTGGTTCGAGTTGCCCTGTGCCACTAACGCGAGCACTTCGATTTCACGTTGACTCAACCGGCTCCCGGTGGCGGCCGTCACCTCGGGATCATGCCCCGGTTCGGCCCGTCCAATGGCCTGCGGCAACCGTGGCTGGCGCAACTGCAAATCGCGCAAGGCCTGTTGCAGGTGACAACGCTCGACCAGGGCCAGGCCTTCCTGCAACGATTGCCGGGCAACGGCCGGGTGGTCGGTCAGCCAGGCGACTTCGGCCAGCGCCAGGTGCAATTGCGCCTGCAGCCCCGACATCCCGCGCAGCCTGGCCCACTGCAATTGCGCCTCGAGCCGGGCCAACGGCTTGTGCGCCTGTTCCAGATAAACCTCGGTCAGTACCAGCAGATACTCCAGGACCGGAATCAGCTCCAGCGTCGCCGGCGGCGCCTGACGTGCGTGGGCCCCCTGATAGTGACGGAGCACCCGGGTCAGGGCTTCGTGCGCCAAGTGCGGCCGGCCTTGTTGCAGCCAGAAATGGCAACTCATTTGCAGCAGGACACTGCGGTACACCGTGTCTGGAATCCGTCGTTGCTGCATCAGCCGTTCGGCGTCCCGCAGCAGCACGAAAGCTTGAGCATAATCCAGCCGATTGGCCGCCAATTGGGCCAGGCCGAGGAACCCGTACAGCGCGCGTTTATCCTGGTTGCGCAGGCAGATCTGCAGGCCGCTCTCGAAATGCGCCGCGGCCTGCGCTTCTCGGCCCTGACTCAAGCTCAGGCGGCCACGATGCAGGGCCAGCCGTCCGAGCAAGGGTTCGGCCAGCGGTTGCTGCCGCAGGAGCAGGCCGTCCATGTTGGCGAGCAAGTGCTCGGCTCTGGCGCAAGCCCCCCGTTGCTCGAGCAACTGGGCGTGATCGAGTTCCAGCAGGCCTTCGAATACCAGCGAGCCTTGCGCCCGGGCCAGGCACAACGCCTCACGGTTGAGCGCCTGCGCCACCTCGAGTTCGCCCCGCACCAGGGCCTGTTGCGTCAAACCGGACAGGCACAGCAGCCGGACGGGCCAGAGCGCTGGCCCCAGCGCGTCAAGCGCCTCAAGCAGGTGTGCCCGCGAAGCGTCCATGCGCCCCTGCAAATGCAGCAACCAGCCTTGTTGCGCCTGCCAGCGCGCGATCAATTGCCGTTGATGGAACGCTGACGGTTGGGGCAGGAAGCGCGACAAATGGGCGATGCACTCCCCCGCCTGCTCGAAGCGTCCGGCAAACAACAAGGCCGCGGTGACCAGCCCGACCAGTTGCGGCGAACCGAGCATCAGTTCTTCGCCTTGTTGCTCGTGCAAACGCAACAGCAGCACCACGGTCTGCTCTTCGAACAGCTGCTCGAAATTGAAATGCTGCAACAGGCTGACGGCGACCTCGAACTCTTCGGCCAGCAAGGCCTGTTCGAACGCGGCCTTCCAGTCCCGTTCGGCGGCGAACCACTGACAGGCACGCCGATGCCAGGAGCGCCCGGCCGGCCATTGCTCGTCGCGCATCAAGCGGGTCAGGGGGGCGAAAATCCGCAGCCAGTCTGCCGAGTCTTGCCAGGGCTCGATGAAGCAGCCCAGTTCCTGCAGCGCATTCAAGTATTGAGCGCCCTCGCCCGCGCCGAACAGGTGATCGCAGAGCCGGGCATTGAAACGTGGCAAGTGGGCCAGCACCCGCCAGGCTTCGGCCAGCTCCGGGGTCAAGCTGGTGAAGAGCTCATGTTCCAGGTAATCGTGCAGGGTGTCCGGCCGACCGTGGAGCGTGTCGCTGCGTGACCCGTCGCATTTTTGCAGCAGCGCCACCCGTACCCCGGCGCACCAGCCACCCGTGCGCTGGAAAATCCACTCGGCAGCTTTCGTGGCCTGGGCCGGCTCCAGGTGATGCAGCAGGGGTTCGATTTCACCCTGGGTGAACGCCAGCGTGGAGCGTTCGCAATCGTACAATTCATCATCCAGCAGCAGGCGTGGCCAATTGCATTGCGGACGCCGCCGACCGCTCAGCCACCAGGTAACCTGCGGGCTGCTGATGGCCAGCAACCGGTCGAGCAACAGATCCAGTTGCGGCTGGGGCAACCGGCAATAGTCATCGAGAAACAGCCAGGTGGCTGTCTGCAATCGAGCCAGATGCGCCAGCAATGCGGGTTCATCCGATGCCGGCAACCCCAGGGTTTGCGCGAGGCGCTGGCGAAAATCGACCACACCGATCGCCTCCCCCGCCAACGGCAGCCAATGGACCTGACACTGTGCGGGCGCCTGCAGCAGGCATTCGATGAGCAGCGCACTCTTGCCGCTTCCCGCCGGTGCGCAGAGCAATTTCACCCGCGCCGTCGATGCCAGCAAGGGTTCGATCAACCGTTCGCGGGACTGGTGGTGGCAAGACAAACGGGGCAGGAGTCCAGGACGGTCCAGACACAGCGTCATGGCAGTCATAGTGGTGCGCCTTTTTATAATTGTGGCGCCACCCTAGCCCTGTCCCGCCAGCTTGTTGAAGAAGTATTCAACACACTGATCGCGCCCTATAAAAAAGGTGACCTTATGTCACCTTTTTCTGTAGGACGACTGTAGGAAAGCTACCTCACCCCTGTACTCCGCAAGGCTGCCGGCGTGTAGTCCCCTGCTTTGGCGACGACCCCGAACTCGAAGCTGCGCTTCTCCTCGTTCTTCATCCCCAGGGCAATGTAGCGACCGGCAATCAGGTCATACAGCGCTTCGACGGTATACGCCGGGACCTGGTGATCGTAGTAGAACTGCGCATGCCCTTCGGCGACGCGCCACAGCTGACCGCGACCGTCGTAGTGGTCGGCCAGTGCGACTTGCCAGCTGTCTTCATCGATGTACATGTGGCGCTTGGCATACACGTGCCGCTCGTTCGGCTTGACCGTCGCGACCACCTCCCAGACCCGGTGCAGCTCATACCGGGTCAGGTCCTGATTGATGTGCCCGGCCTGGATCACGTCGGTGTACTTGAGGTTGGGCGAATCGAGCTTGTAGCTGTTGTACGGGATGTACATTTCTTTCTTGCCGACCAGCTTCCAGTCGTAGCGATCCGGTGCCCCGGAAAACATGTCGAAGTTGTCGGTGGTCCGCAGCCCGTCGGACGAAGTGCCCACGCCGTCATAGGCGACTTGCGGCGCACGGCGCACACGGCGCTGGCCGGCGTTGTAGATCCAGGCCTTGCGCGGTTCCTGGACCTGATCGAGGGTCTCGTGCACCAGCAACACGTTGCCCGCCAGCCGCGCTGGCGCGGTGACTTCCTGCTTGAAATAACTGAGTACGTTCTCATCGCTGCCCGGTTTCAGATCCCCCAGCAGCGACGGCACGGCGACCTCGTCCTTGAAGCGGATGACGGTGAAATCCCCATTGGTCTGCGGTGTAGCCTGGGTGATGGTGCGGCGCAGGTTACCGCCGTGATAACGGGTGACGTGGTTCCAGATCACCTCGACGCCGTTCTTCGGAATCGGAAACGCGTAGTAGCGATTGCCGGTGAAATTGGCCAAGCCGTTGCCGTCATTGATCGGTGTCACGTTCAAGGCGCTGCGCTTGGCCGACTCATTGATCTCCGCTGGCACGGCCACGGTACGGTGGGTGGGGTAAACCGGGATCTTGTAAGTCTCCGGGTAGCGCTTGAACATTGCTATCTGGCCATCGGAGAGCTTGTCCTTGTACTTGTCCACCGTCGCCGCGGTGATGATGAACAACGGCTTTTCAGTGGCGAACGGGTCGGCCAGGAAACCCTTGCTGTCCACGGCTCCGGCGTTTTTCGGCAGGCCACCGGTCCAGGCCGGGATCGAGCCATCGGCGTTGCCGGCCTTCTCGCCGCCCAGCGGGGTCAGGCTGGTGCCGAGTTTGTTCGCCTCTTCCGGCGACACCGCGGCCATCACGTTGACAGCCAGCAAGCTCAGGGCCAGGGCGCCGCATTGCAGAATCATCTTGCGCATTGATTTCATCCTCTCAGCCAGATCAGAAGTTCACGCCAAAGCTCAGCGCCAGGAAGTCGCGGTCTTCCAGGGTGTTGTAGTCACCGCCGAAGAAATCGGTGTAACTCAAGCTCGCGGTATAGGTGTTGCGGTAGTCGGCATCGACACCGAGGCTGATCGCCTTGGCGCCTTCGTTGAACAGCCCGTTGGGGCCGTAACCGGCGACGTCATGGGACCAGGACAGGTTGGGTTTGAAATTGATCCCGGCGATGACGTTGTTGTAGTCGAGGATGGCGCGGGCGCGGTAGCCCCAGGAGGTCGACGTGACGAAGCCGTCGGTATCGCCGCCAAAACCGTATTGGCCGTACACCGAGTCGCGGCCGTAGCGCAACCTGGAGCGGCCCTCCAGCCCACCGACGTGGACAACGGCCGCTTCACCCACCAGGGTCAGCCGGTCCGCGCCCATCACCTGGTCGATGAAGTGGGTCAGGGTGCTCTGGATCTGCGTCACTTCCTTGCGGCGATAGCCTTTGTTGTCCGCGCCTGGCGTCGTCGCGATCGGCGATGCCGCGCCGCCGGCGATCGGGTTGAGCATCGCCAGCGTCAGGTCGGTGCTGTTGAGCTGCACCGGTGCGTTGGGGCGATAGCTGATCTCACCGGTCCATGCGGTGCCGGTAGGCAAGGTGGTCGAGAAGCTCGCACCGTAGAGTCGAATGTCTTCCGGGTACTCGAGGTAGTACTGGCCGCGACCGAGCATCACGCTCTGGGCCAGCGCCGATCCGGTGCCGGGCGCAATCGCGTTGGCGGTACCGACGATGGCCGGGATTTGCGACAACGTGCCCAGGCCGGCCGTCGTGGTGCCGACGTTCGGGGTGCGGCTGTGGTAGTTCATGAAGTACAGGCCGTATTCGGTGTCGTCGCCCAACCAGCGCAGCGCCGTGCCCCATTGCCCGGAGTCGCGGGCGTCGCGGTCACCGCCACGGGGCACAATCACCCCTTCCCTGCCGACCTGGAAGCCCTGGCCAAATGCGGCGGCAATCGGTTGCAACGGCGCGATGGCCGGGCTGGCGACTGTGTAGCCCGTGGTGCAACCGTCTGCTGCCACGTCACCGCCAAAGAAGGTGCCGCAGTTGTCGAGAACGGTCTGGTCCCACTCCAGTTGATAGAAGCCTTCTACCGTGAGTTTGTCGGTCAGGCCCTGGGAGGCGAACAGCATGTTCACCGGGATCAGGCCTTCCTTGATCTCGGCGCCAGGGCGGCGGAACGCCGACACATCGACCGGGTTGATGCTGTTGATCGAGTTGCCGATGAAGGTGCTTTCACCCCAGCTGACCACCTGCTTGCCTGCGCGTACAGTGCCCGGCAGCTCGGCGATGGAATAGTTGTGATAGACGAAGGCGTCGAGGACCTGCGCACCGGCAGACTTGGCACCTTCCTTGCGATTGTGATCGCTGATCGGCTTGAACTCGCGGTCTTCGTCCTTCAGTTCGAAGTCGTACCAATACTTGCCACGGACAAATACCCCGGTGTCGCCATACTTCAGCTCAAGATCGTGGATCCCCTTGAAGATCTTGGAGAAGGTTTCGCCCTTCTTGAAGTTCAGCCGCCCGTCGTCACCGGTCGACGCCTGACCAGTCCCGCCATTGACGGTGCCCACCAGCGCCTTGTCGGCATCGCGCATGCCCCAGCTCGCGCCGACGGACAGCGAGGAGTCGAAGGTCCCCTCGATTTCGCCGATGTTGAATGAAACGGCCTGCGCCTGGGCGCAACAACCCAAGGCCACCGCGGTGGCCAGGGCCTGCGGTGTGAAGATGGCGCGCATTGTTGTTTTTGTCATGCGTCTTCCCCGGTGAGTGACAGAAGGCCACACCCTACTGCTGCATGACGGGGGCGATAAGCGCACCAAGGAGGTATTCGTGGTGTCGCTCTTAAGGATGAATGGCGGCAGCGGGTGGGGTTCTGCCCGGGATATGGATGGGCTGGATGGAGGGTTATCAACGCAAGGCATGGCGCAGCGGCGAGCAAAAATCTACTGTTACCCAAACCGCAACAGTGCATGACCGAAATCACTATTTTTCCTTTGCGGCCAAAGGCTTATTCTTGTCGGGCTTTAACGGCAAACAGCCTGAAAGCATCAAACCAATGGCCTGTGATCAATCCATTCCATTGGCGACGGATTTCAGATGAATTGAAAATATTCGACTCGTCACCCTGTGTTCACTGACGTTGATTTGTTGCTCCTTGATCCAACGTCTTACTTTGGCCGCTGCGTTTGCAGCGGCCTTTTTTATGGGCGGCATTCACTGGTTTGGAGGCCACTGCATTTTCCAGCTTGGACACGATCCCTTGTAGGAGCCGGCTTGCTGGCGATGATCGTTAACGAAAACGCGTGCGGTCTGGGTAAACGCGGCGCACTTGAGTCCATCGCCAGCAAGCCGGCTCCTACAGGTCGAAACCAAGCTCGCCTGGCATGCGGGCGTCAGTCACTGGGGCGAGCGGAGCAATCTGAATGACGCTTCTATCGGTGTAGAAATTGTCAACCTCGCGTCCTTTAACCTGGGGAAGTTCACCTTACCTCCTTATCATCCAGCACAAATTGCAGCAGTTGAAGAGCTGGCGCTGGACATCCTTGAACGCTATCCGGGCATCAACCCCACCCGTGTTCTGGGCCACTGCGATATTGCGATCGGGCGCAAAAGTGACCCGGGGGCGCAATTTCCCTGGCATGCGCTTTACTTGAAAGGCATCGGTGCCTGGTTCGACGAGACCACTCGAAATGCCATTTAGCAGCAATATGTCGAGTCCGGCATTCCAGCCCGGTCCGAATTGCTGAAGTTGTTCAAGACTTACGGGTATGGCGTATCCGGCGCGACGACCGAACAAGGCTTCACCCAGCTTGTCCGGGCATTTCAGTTGCACTTTCGCCCGGAAAAATATGATGGGGTCATGGATGCGCAAACGGCAGCGAATCTGACGGCGTTGGTTCGTAAGTATTTTTCTTGATGAACGAAAGCCTACCAATTCGTCATGGAAAAACGCTACGTCGAGTAAAAAATGACACCCCAAGCCGCATCCAGCGGCTTGGGTCATGACATCCCTTAAAGCGAATACTTCTGCAAATTCCCCATCATCTCCTTCAACGCCTCAATATTATCCTTCGGATGCGCCGCCCCCTCGAAGTCACAGATCTGCTGCCAATGCGCCGCCACATCTTCCGGCGAGAACCCCACCCGCGGATCAAACCCGGCGCCCAGGCTGCGCTCCCAGCGGACCTTGCCCATCCAGCCGCCACCGACCTCGAACAGTCCGGAGGTTTCCTGGCAGTTCTCGCTGGCCAGGTACACCACCAGCGGGCTGACCAGTTCCGGTTTGAGTTGTTCGAACACTTGCGGCGGGATCAGGCCTTCGGTCATGCGGGTGCCGCCGGTGGGGGCGATGGCGTTGACCAGGATGTTGTTCTTGCGGCCTTCGATGGCCAGGGTACGGGTCAGGCCGTAGAGGCCGAGTTTGGCCATGCCGTAGTTGGACTGGCCGAAATTGCCGTAGATGCCCGAGGTCGAGGCGGTGAAGATCACCCGGCCGTAGTTCTGCTCGCGCAGGTGCGGCCAGGCGGCGCGGGTGACTTTGTAGGCGCCTTCGACGTGGACCCGGTACACCAGGTCCCAGTCGCCGTCGTCCATTTTATGGAAGGTCTTGTCCCGCAGGATCCCGGCGTTGTTGACCACGACGTCGACCCGACCGAATACATCGAGGGCGTGCTGGACGATTTTGTCGCCATCGGTGACGGAGTCATGGTTGGCCTCGGCAGTGCCGCCCGCCTCGCGAATTTCGGCCACCACACGGTCCGCCGCCGAAGCGTTTGCGCCTTCGCCCTGGGCCGAGCCGCCGAGGTCGTTGACCAGTACTTTGGCGCCCTGTTTGGCGAACAACAGCGCATGCGCCCGCCCCAGGCCGCCACCTGCACCCGTAATAATCACGACTTTATCTTCGAAGCGCACAGACTCGTTCATCGGGGGGACTCCAGCAGGCCAGGGACAGTGAGTCCGAGTGTCAGGCACGGCGATGCTGGTCACAATGAACACGGGGGAGGCTGAATAGTGTGCGATAAGGCTGGGGGATGATGAGTTGGAATTTGCGGTGGATGTTAAAAGATCGCAGCCTCGTTTCACTCGTCAGCTCCTACAGAGTGCGTGTACGCCGCAATGTCGCGGATGTACCCGGTTGGCGTAGGAGCTGACGAGTGAAACGAGGCTGCGATCTTTTCGGTGCGACTCAGGAACACGCCACCTTGCGCGGCGGCGAAACCTGCTGATCGCGGAACTCCAGATAGTGCTTGAGCACCAGCCCCGGCGCTTCGGTCTGCGGGTAGTGGCCGATGCCGGGCAACAGGACCGTATCCGGGTTGGGGATCAGCTCCCGATAGCGCTCGACCATGTGCGCACCGGAGACCGGATCGACCTCGCCGTCGATCACCCGCAACGGCACTTCACCGCGCTGCATCGCACCGACCCAGCGCTCGCGCTGCACTCGCCGCTCGGGGATATAGGCGATCAACTTGTGCATGACCCGTGTCCCGTTATTGCTCTCGATCAGGCTCCAGAAATCATCCATCTCGCTCTCGGTGGGGCGGCTCTGGGGACCGAAGATCTGCCGGAAACTCTTCACCAGCCCGTCACGGGAAAAGGCTCGCCCGATCATCCAGCCCAAGGGGCTGAGCAACAGTTTTTGCATCAGCACCGGGCGATGAGCTTCGGGGAACAGGCCACCGTTGAGGAATACGCAACTGGCAATATCGATGTGCGTTTCGTAATGCCTGGCCAACAGTTCCTGGGCGACGCTGTCACCATAATCGTGGGCGAGCACATGGACCGGCTGCTCGACATTCAAATGAGCCAGTAACGCCTGCTGCAGATCAGCTTGCTCGAGCAGGCTGTATTCATGGTCCTGCGGTTTGGCGGAGTCGCCAAAGCCGAGCATGTCACAGGCAATCACCCGATACCGCTGGATCAGGGGCTGCCACAGGTAATGCCAGTCCCAGCTGGCGGTCGGGAAGCCATGGATGAGCAACAGCGGCTCACCCTGCCCCGCCGTCCAGTAACGGATGGCCTGGCCACGAAATACGAACGTCTGGCCGCGCTTGCGCCAGACACACAGGGGGATCTCGGCGAGTGGCATCAGCATTTATAACCCGGGTCGAGTTTATCGAGTTTGCGCAGCAGCGCCGGCCCTTTGACACTGGAGGGTGAATGAACGGTGGTTACGCTCACGGCAAGGAACCTCGGCTTTTTATTATGGAGTGTTGCCAATGACTACCGAGTCTAGTCAGCCTCCAGAGATCGTGTAGTTGCATTGGCAGCCAGCTTGATGGCCTAGCGAGTCAGTGCGCCGCCAGGCTGGATCCCATCAAAGTCTCGCCTTGCCGCGCGAGCGGTCGATCAGCCCCGCAGGGTACTGACCAACTCCGCCAGCCAGGGCTCGGCGTCGGTTTCCGGGGTCACGCTTTCGCTGGCGTCCAGGCGCAGCATGGGCAGCACTTCGCGAATGCCCAGTTCGCCGAACAGTTCACGCATCAGCTCCCCGCCGCCACAGAAGGTGTCGCCGTAGCTCGCATCGCCCAGCCCGATCACGGCGCCCGGCAAGCCACGCCAGGCCGCTGGCAACTGGTCGCGTATGGCGAAATACATCGGTTGCAAGTTGTCCGGCAGCTCGCCCATGCCAGTGGTCGAGGTCACCGCCAGGAAGGCCTCGGGGCCAAAGGCCTGAACATCGGCGAGGCTCGCGCGCGGGTTATGGAAGGTGGCGAAGCCTGCGTTCTGCAAAATGCTCGCAGCGTGGCGGGCGACTTCTTCAGCCGTGCCGTACACCGAGCCGGAAAGGATGGCGACTTTCATCAATCTGATCCTGAATCTGAGTAAAAAAGAGGGGGGATATTAACAGCCACAGCAAAAAATCTGCGATTAGCTCTCATTTCGCATTGAGGGCCACTAGAGTTCTTTTTTAGAATGCTGCTCAATCAATCTGGAAAGGACCCTCCGATGATCAACGCACAACTGCTGCAAATGGTGATCAACGCTTCCAACGACGGCATCGTGATTGCCGAAAAGGAAGGCGAGCAGGACAACATTCTGATTTACGTCAACCCGGCATTCGAGCGGCTGACCGGTTATACCAGCGAAGAAATCCTCTATCAGGATTGCCGCTTCCTTCAGTCCGGGGACCGCGATCAGCAAGCCCTGCCATTGATTAGAGAGGCATTGCGCAGCGGCGGTTCCTGCCGGGAAATTCTGCGCAATTACCGCAAGGATGGCACGCCATTCTGGAACGAACTGTCGCTGTCGACGGTGAAAAATCCGCACGACGGGCAGACTTATTTTGTCGGCGTGCAGAAAGACGTCACCGTCCAGGTCAAGGCGCAGCAGCGGGTGGTGCAGCTGGAGGCGCAATTGGCTGAAGTCCAGGCCGAACTTGCCGCACTCAAAGCGACGAACGGCGAAAACAAAACCGCGAATTAATGGTCACTTACTACAATCACCGATGACTTTGTAACTATTTTCTTCGAGCCAATCATGCAGCGCGACGCACTCCTGACCCAGGATGAACTGGATTTTATCCAGACCATGCAGCATAACCCGCAACTCAATGTGCGGGATGCGACGTCGAGCCTGCTGGTCAACGGTGGTTCGCAGATCCGTGACTTGCTCACGCGCCTTGCCGCTCATGAGCAAGTCACCCTCCAGGCCACGTTCGAAAACCAGCAGATGACCTTCCCGCTGCAGCTGGTGGAAGACGAGTTTCATGCGCTGCATTTACGCCTCGGCGTACCCAGCATCTATGAAGACGGGCCGATGGTCCGGCCCTGGCGCCTGGTACTTGAGGAGCCGGTGGCGCTGGAAAATGCCAGTGGCCAGCCCGGCAGAATGTGGGTACACGAAGTGTCGTTCAAAGGGGTGTTGCTGGAAGTTCGCAACAAGACCAAACCCCCCAGGCATTTCGCCTTGTGGTTCAGCCCGTCAGGCTATGAGCGGATTGCGTTGCGCGGCACCCTCGAGAAAGAAACCGATAACGGCTTCCATGCCTATCAGCTGAACCAGGGCGACAAGGACGAAACCGAGCGTCTGCGCCAATTCATCCTGCAACAGCATCGGCTAACCCATCCCGCCCTGCATCTCTGACTCACGTATCGAGATTGCCGGCCAGGAACTGCTTCAACCGTTGGCGCATCACCATTGCCTCGCTCCCCAGACATCCGACCGACGATCCGGCCAGGCTCTCCTGCGCCAGATCCGACGCATCCCCTGCCAGCATCAACTGGCAATCCAGCCCCAAGGCCAGGCGATTCAAGCGTCGTGGCAACTCGGGTGCTGGCATATGATTGGAAAACAGCACCAGCGCCTGGGGCTTGACCCTTTCGCAGACCAGGGTCAATTCGTCGAAAGGCTGACCCAGCGCCAGCACTTGAATGGCCGAATCGACACTGCTCAGAAACAGCGCCGTGACCAGCACTTCGAGTTCACGGCACTGATCGTTCAGCGCGCAGACAATCACCCGTCGCGGCTGCATGACCCGCACCAGCAGCAGACGCTGCAACACCCGAGAACGCAGGAAGCCATCCAGAAACAGCCATTCGCTGGCCTGGCCATAGGCTTCCTGGCGCTGCAGCAACAGTTTCCACAGCGGCAGCAGGATGTTCTGAAACACCACCGTCAGCGGGTAACTGGCAAAGATCTGCCCATAGACCTGCTCCAGGCGAGGCTCGTCAAAGGCAACGACCGCCGCCTGGACTTGCTCCTGCCATTGCGCGTAATCCGCTTGCACCAGCTCATTCGGGATAATGGGCGACAGCGCCTGGAGCGGTGCAGCCCGAGCCAGAATCTTGCCGACCTTGCTGACCGCAACGCCGCGTTCGATCCAGCTGAGAATGCTGCGAATGCGCTCGATATCGTCCATCGAATACAGACGATGTCCACTGTCGGTGCGCATGGGCTGAATCAGCCCATAACGTCGTTCCCAGGCGCGTAGCGTGACCGGGTTGACGCCGGTCAGGCGCGCCACTTCACGAATCGGAAACAGCTCTTCCTGTCCGAGCGAAGCAGTGCCTTGCACAGTTGGGACATCGTCGGTCAACACAGGCATGTACATGTCTACGTCCATGTGAATTGGATCCTATTGTACCGCGCTTGCCCTATCGTTATTCAAGGCCTGCAGAAGACACGCGCGTAATAGGTGTAGGTCTCCCGTTCGCTGGTATAGTTTTGCTCTCACTGCGACGCGAGCCGTTCATGACCTCTTCATTCGCCCCGATCCTCATCACCGGCGCCGGCCAGCGTGTCGGCCTGCACTGTGCGCAGCGATTGCTCGAAGACGGCCACCCGGTGATCTTCAGCTACCGCAGCGAGCGCCCCGGTGTGCAAACCCTGCGCGACCTGGGGGCGACCGCGGTGTTTGCAGACTTCTCCACCGAGGCCGGGATCTTTGCCTTCATCCGCGAACTGAACACCCACACCGACAGCCTGCGGGCGATCGTCCATAACGCCTCCGAATGGCTGGCCGAAACCCCGGACACCGACGCCGCCGCCTTTACCCGCATGTTCAACGTGCATATGCTGGCGCCCTACCTGATCAACCTGCATTGTGCCGATTTGCTCGAACGCTCGTGCCCCGCCGACATCGTGCACATCAGCGATGACGTGACCCGCAAGGGCAGCAGCAAGCACATCGGCTATTGCGCCAGCAAAGCCGGGCTCGATAGCCTGACCCTGTCTTTCGCCGCCAAATACGCGCCGACCATCAAGGTCAACGGTATCGCGCCAGCCCTGCTACTGTTCAACCCCGACGACGACGCGGCGTACCGCGCCAAGGCATTGGCCAAGTCGGCCCTGGGCATCGAACCCGGCAGCGAAGTGATCTACCAGAGCTTGCGCTACCTGCTCGACAACCCTTATGTCACCGGCACCACCCTGACCGTCAACGGCGGACGGCACATCAAATAAGCGCCCCCGCGAGGATGTTCCATGACGTTATCCCTGCCCCAGAACTATCGCGAGATCCTCATCGGTCTCGGCGAAAACCCCGACCGCGAAGGCCTGCGCGACACCCCGGTGCGCGCCGCCAAGGCCATGCAGTACCTCTGCCATGGCTACGAGCAGAGTGTCGAAGCAATCGTCAACGGTGCGCTGTTCGCTTCCGACAACGATGAAATGATCATCGTCGACAACATCGAGCTGTACTCGCTTTGCGAACATCACATGCTGCCCTTCATCGGCAAGGCTCATGTGGCTTATATTCCAACGGGCAAGGTGCTGGGCCTGTCGAAGATTGCGCGGCTGGTGGACATGTTCGCCCGTCGCCTGCAGATCCAGGAAAACCTCACCCGGCAAATCGCCGATGCCGTGCAGCAAGTGACCGGTGCGGCGGGCGTCGCGGTGGTCATCGAAGCCCGGCACATGTGCATGATGATGCGCGGCGTCGAGAAACAGAATTCGACCATGAACACCTCGGTGATGCTCGGCGCCTTTCGCGAATCGAGCAACACCCGCCAGGAGTTTCTGCAATTGATCGGACGGAGCAAGTAGCAATGCCACAACTTCAACCAGGAATGGCGCGCATCCGGGTCAAGGACCTGTGCCTGCGCACCTTCATCGGGATCAACGAGGATGAAATCCTCAACAAGCAGGATGTGTTGATCAACCTGACCATCCTCTATGCCGCCCAGGAAGCGGTGCGTGACAACGACATCGATCACGCGCTGAACTACCGGACCATCACCAAGGCGATCATCGCCCACGTGGAGGGCAATCGCTTCGCCCTGCTCGAACGCCTGACCCAGGAAATTCTCGACCTGGTCATGGCCAACGAGTCGGTGCTGTATGCCGAGGTCGAAGTCGACAAGCCCCACGCCCTGCGTTTCGCCGAGTCGGTGTCGATTACGCTGGCGGCGAGCCGCTAAGCTTCAAGCCTCAAGTCGCAAGCTGTAAACTGACAGCCACCGCAATCCATCTTGCAGCTTGAAGCTTGCCGCTTGAAGCTGTCTCTCCGAGACCCCCATGAACGATCAACAACGCCTGGAACTTGAAGCCGCCGCCTTCCGCCGGCTGGTCGCCCACCTGGACAGCCGCAAGGATGTGCAGAACATCGACCTGATGAACCTCTCCGGTTTCTGCCGCAACTGCTTGTCCAAGTGGTACAAGGCCGCTGCCGACGAACGCCAGATCGAGGTCAGCCTCGATGACGCCCGCGAAGTGGTCTACGGCATGCCGTACGCCGAGTGGAAAGCCCAATACCAGCAGGAAGCCAGCGCCGAACAACAAGCGGCGTTCGCCAAAGGAAAACCCAATGAGTGATTTGAACACCCTGCGCGCCAGCCTCAAGAGTGGCGCACACGTATTCGCCGACACCCTGGCCTTCATCGCCGCCGGCTACGACTATCAGCCTCAGGCGTTCAGCAATGGCGGCGTGGAAAACGCCGCCGGGCAGAACGAAGGTTCGTGCAAGACCCTGGGCCTGGCACTGCTGGAAGGTCTGAGCGATGAGGAAGCGCTGTTGGCGTTTGGCGAGCATTATCGTTCGGTGGTGGCGACGCCTGAGGGCAGCGACCACGGCAATATCCGTGCGTTGATTGCCCATGGCCTGGCTGGCGTGAAGTTCACCCAGCAGCCACTGACCCGCCGATAACCCCCTGTAGGAGCTGGCTTGCCAGCGAAGGCGTCCTCAAGGGCGATACACGACTCGAGGGCCCCTTCGCTGGCAAGCCAGCGCCTACAAGGTTCTGCGTTGTCCGGATGATTTGCATAGCGCGCAAACCACATCCCGACTTTTAAGATTGACCCGGCGACTTTATTTCGTTTGCCGGGTACCGCTGCTCACGGCTTAGATAAAAAGAAGCATCCCTTCTTCAGAGTCAGGCATTCATGAGCAGCGAAACCATCAGCCGGTCGATCAACATCGTGCACCCCATCACCCTCAGCCACGGCAAGAACGCCGAGGTCTGGGACACCGACGGCAAACGCTACATCGACTTTGTCGGCGGCATCGGCGTACTGAACCTCGGCCATTGCCATCCGCGCATCGTCGAAGCCATCCGTGAACAGGCCACGCGACTGACCCACTACGCGTTCAACGCCGCGCCTCATGTTCCCTACATCGAACTGATGGATCGTCTCGCCGCGTTTATCCCGGTGGACTATCCGGTGAGCGGCATGCTGACCAACAGCGGCGCGGAAGCGGCGGAAAACGCCCTGAAGATCGTCCGTGGCGCCACCGGCCGCACCGCCATCATTGCTTTCGATGGCGCCTTCCATGGCCGCACGCTGGCCACGCTCAACCTCAACGGCAAAGTCGCGCCCTACAAACAGAAAGTCGGCGTGTTGCCGGGTCCGGTGTACCACCTGCCCTTCCCCAGTCAAGACAACGGCGTGAGCTGCGCCGAGGCCTTGAAAGCCATGGAGCGCCTGTTCAGCGTCGAAATCGACGTCGAGGACGTGGCCTGTTTTATCGTCGAACCGGTGCAGGGCGAAGCGGGCTTCCTGGCGATGGACGTGGAGTTCGCCCAGGTGCTGCGGCGCTTCTGTGATGACAAGAACATCCTGTTGATCGCCGATGAAATCCAGTCCGGCTTCGGTCGCACCGGGCAACGCTTTGCGTTCTCGCGACTGGGCATCGAGCCGGACCTGATCCTGCTGGGCAAAAGCATCGCCGGTGGCGTGCCGCTGGGGGCGGTGGTCGGGCGCAAGGCGCTGCTCGACACGTTGCCGAAGGGCGGACTGGGCGGCACATACTCGGGCAATCCCATTGCCTGCGCCGCGGCATTGGCGACGCTCGACGAAATGACCGACGCGCATCTGCACGCCTGGGGTGCGCAACAGGAAGAAGCGATTGTCAGCCGCTACCAAGCCTGGCGCACCCGCAAGCTGTCGCCGTATCTGGGTCGCCTGACCGGCGCCGGGGCGATGCGCGGCATCGAGCTGATCAATGCCGACGGCACTCCGGCATCGGCGCAGTTGACGCAACTGTTGGCGTTGGCGCGCGACGCGGGTTTGCTGCTGATGCCCAGCGGCAAGTCGCGCCACATCATCCGGCTCCTGGCACCGCTGACCACTGAAGCGGCGGTGCTGGAGGAAGGACTGGACATTCTTGAGGCATGCCTCGCCAGGCTTTCCTGAAAAGCAAACTACGATCAGGGACTGACGTAGCGAATTATGTTCGCTTGCGGTCCCTGAAAATGCGCCGCAATACTGGCTAAAGACCTTGCTGCAGGCGCTAGCAATGCGTCGATCCGACTTGGCGCAGGCGATCTTGGGGACGCCTTCGCCGGCAAGCCGGCTCCTACAAAAAGCAGATCACCTGAGCGTTTGGATCAGTCAACCCCCCGTTCATCAAGCGAGATCACTGCCACCTACACACCTGAGGTCGTCATGTATCACGACAATATAATTTATAAGAAAAAGTCCAACGATCCTCAATTCCTGCTTGGCGTCGCCGTGGTGCTGTTTCTCGGCTCCTACCTGATGAACCTGGGTAACAGCGCCCTCAGTCACTTCCTGCATCCGCTGCTGGGCAATGCCCCGGACAGCCTGACCGCACGCAATATCGCCATCGGCCTGGGCATCGCCGCACTGGGCACGCTGAACTTCCACGTCCTCGGGCGCTTGAAGTTCAAGGTGCAGACCACCGTGGTCTGGATCGAATTGTTGATCCTGTTCCTGGCGTTCTTCGACACCTTCGACCTGTCCTACAGTTTCATCCTCGACAAGATCGGCTTCCTGATCATCCAGGGCGCTGCCACCACGCTGTACATTTCCGCCATCGCGATTGTGATTGCCTTCGTCCTGGCATTGATCGGTGCCGTGGCCAAGCTGTCGAACAACGGCCTGGCCAATGCCATCGCCTCGTTCTACACCTCGTTCTTTCGCGGCGTGCCGTTGCTGATCCAGATCTACCTGATTTACCTGGGACTGCCGCAGCTCGGTTATGTGGTCGACGCGGTGCCGGCGGGCATTCTTGCGCTGTCGCTGTGTTACGGCGCCTACATGACCGAGATTTTTCGCGCAGGCATCCAGAGCATTCCGGTTGGCCAGTGGGAAGCTTCCCGGGCGCTGGGCATCAACCCGTTCAAGACCCTGAGCCGGGTGATCATGCCGCAAGCCTTGCGGGTGATCATCCCGCCCACCGGCAACCAGTTCATCGCCATGCTCAAGGACAGTTCGCTGGTGTCGGTGATCGGCGTCTGGGAACTGATGTACCTGGCCAAGACCCAGGGCCGCGCGGACTTCCGCCACCTGGAAATGCTGATCACCGCCGCGATGATTTACTGGGCGCTGTCGTTCATCCTTGAACGGGTGCAGGCGCGGATCGAAAAACGGGTCAATCGATCCATAGCAAGGGGTTGAATGGCTGATGACTCGGACCAATACCGCTGAACTGCCCGACCTGGTACCTGCTGCGCAGACCAGCCCTTCCATGATTTCCATCACTGGCCTGAACAAGTGGTACGGCAATTTTCACGCCTTGCGCGATGTCGACCTGACCGTCGCCACCGGAGAAATCCTGGTGGTGTGCGGCCCCTCGGGCTCAGGCAAGTCGACGATGATTCGCTGCATCAACCACCTGGAGAACTTCCAGAAAGGCCAGATTCAGGTCAACGGCATCACCCTCACCAGCGAGGCGGAAAGTGTCAGCGCCGTGCGCAGGGAAATCGGCATGGTGTTCCAGAGTTTCAACCTGTTCCCGCATTTGAGCGTGATGGACAACCTGACCCTGGCCCCGCAACTGGTGCAAGGCGTGTCGTCCGCCGAGGCGAAAAAACGCGCCCAGGTGTACCTGGAGCGGGTGCGCATAGCCGAGCATGCCGACAAATACCCGTCGCAATTGTCGGGGGGTCAGCAACAGCGCGTGGCGATTGCCCGGGCGCTGTGCATGAAACCCAAGGTCATGCTGTTCGATGAGCCGACCTCGGCCCTGGACCCGGAAATGGTCCACGAAGTGCTGGACGTGATGGGCGAATTGGCCACCGATGGCATGACCATGATTTGCGTGACCCACGAGATGGGTTTTGCCAGCAAGGTCGCCGACCGCGTGCTGTTCATGGACCAGGGCCAGGTTATCGAGCAAGCCACCCCCGCCGAATTTTTCAACAACCCGCAGACCGAACGCGCACAACAGTTCCTGTCACAGATCATTGGTCACTGAGCACCGCTTTGCCGCCCCAAAACAATAACGATAAGTGGAGATGGACATGATCAGCAAACAACACCTGTTAGCCGCCGCACTCTCGCTGGCGTTCATCGGCGCCGCCAACGCCGGCGCCGTCCTGGACAAGATCCAGAGCAGCAAGACCATGACCGTCGCCACGTCGGCGACCTGGCCACCCCAGGGTTTTATCAACGACAAGAATGAAATCGACGGGTTCGATATCGACGTCTCCAAGGAGATCGCCAAGCGTCTGGGGGTCGAGGTCAAATTCATCACCCCTGACTGGGACGTGATCACCGCGGGCAAGTGGAACGGGCGCTGGGACATGTCGGTGGGCTCGATGACCGCCACCAAAAGTCGCGCGCGGATCCTCGACTTCCCCGCGACCTATTACTACGTGCCGTATGTGTTTGCTGTCCATACCAAATCGGCGTTGACCGACCACAAAGCGCTCAATGACAAGACCATCGGCGTCGAAGGCGGCACCACCTCCGAGGACTATTTCAGCCAGGCGCTGGCCATCGAAACCACTGACGTGCCGCCTGTGGTTTATGACGTGCAGACCAAGAAAATGAAAACCTATGCCGGCTCCCTCGGCCCGCTGGATGACTTGCGTCTGGGCGACGGCGTTCGTCTTGATGGCATCCTCACGCAACGCAGCACCCTGGAAGCGGCGATCAAAAAGAATTACCCGCTGCGGGCCGTCGACAACAGCATCGTGTTCTACGAACCGCTGGCGATTGCTACCGACAAGGGTGACCCGGAGTTGAAGGCCAAGCTGAGTGAAATCATCGGCGCGATGCACAAGGACGGCACGCTGACCAAGCTGTCGAACAAGTGGTATGGCGTGGATTATTCAACCGTCAACTAAACACCTGCCCCCTGTAGGAGCGAGCCCGCTCGCGAAGGACGTCAACGATGACGCAGGCAGTCTGAATGCACGCGGCGCCCCTGCGTTTTTCGCGAGCGAGCTCGCTCCTACAAAAAAACAGTTTCTCAAGGATTGACCATGTCCTTCCCCACCACCTGGTATTCCCAAACCTCGCTGCCCCGCGCAACCAGGCCTGAACTGAACGCCGATCAAATCTGCGACGTCTGCATCATCGGCGCCGGGATTGCCGGCCTGACCGCCGCCCTGGAACTGAGTCGACGCGGCAAACGCGTGATCATCCTTGAAGCCCATCAAGTCGCCTGGGGCGCGTCCGGTCGAAACGGCGGGGTCGTCTCACCGGGCTGGGCCGAAGGTTCGGGGGCGATCCGCAAGAAACTTGGACTGAAACACGCAAAGGCGCTGTTCCAGATGTCGGTCGAAGGCGTGGAAATCGTCCGGCGCAACATTGCCGAACTGGCGCTGTCCGGTTGTGATCCATCCGCCGGTACGATTCGGGTCAAGCGCTACGACGACAGCGTTGGCGTGAAAAGCCATATCGATAGCATGCGCCGGGACTTCGGCTACTCGCTCAACTACCTCGACACCGCCCAAGTCCGCGAACGGGCGCACACTTCGCGCTATTTCCAGGGGGTCGAAGACCCCAATGCCCTGCACTTCCACCCGCTGAATTATTGCCTGGGCCTGGCCTTGGCCATCGAAGCGAGTGGGGGACGGATTTTCGAACAATCGAAAATGCTCGCCTGGCGTCGCGCAGGCGCCGACAAAATCGTCCAGACCGCCCACGGCACCGTGCACTGCCAGGACCTGGTGTTCTGCGCCGGTGGCTACGGCGGCCCGGAGCTGCAAAAACTCAGCCGCGCCTACCTGCCCATCGCGACCTACGTGGTGCTGACCGAACACCTGGGCGACTCGATCAAAACCATCCTCGACTCCGGTGCCGCGTTTTCCGACGACCGCCGCGCTTCGGACTACTACCGCATCGTCGAAGGCGATCGCCTGCTGTGGGGCGGACGCATCACCACCCGCAACGAACAGAACGAACACGCGCTGGCGGCGATGCTCAAGGCGGACATGGTTTCGGTCTATCCGCAATTGGCGCCGGTGAACATCGAACTGGCCTGGTCTGGCCTGATGGGTTACTCCACCAACAAAATGCCCAACCTGGGAATGCTCGAACCAGGCGTCTGGGCCTGCACCTCGTTTGGTGGCCATGGTTTGAACACCGGCTCGATTGGCGGCCGGGTGATTGCCGAGGCGGTGTGTGGGGAAACGGCGCGGCATGAGTTGTTCAAGCCGTACCTGCTGGACTGGAACGGGGGGCCATTCGGACGGGTTGCGGCGAATGCGATTTACCAATCGTTGAAGGTGATGGATTTTGTCCAGGAGCGGTTGCGCGGCTGAACGCAATCGACGCGGCCAACACAATCCGTGTAGGAGCTGGCTTGCCAGCGAAAGCGGTGGGTCAGCTGGAAAATTTTTCGACTGAACGGACGCCTTCGCTGCGGTGCGGCGATCCGACAAGCCAGCGCCTACAGGAGATGTGGTGGACGCGCACTTGTCGTGGATACAAAAAAACCGGCCGAAGCCGGTTTTTTCATGGCGACGAAATCAGAACTTGGCGTTCTGCAGATCATCGAGGTAACGCTCGGCATCCAGTGCCGCCATGCAGCCGGCGCCGGCCGAGGTGATGGCCTGACGGTAAACGTGGTCAGCCACGTCACCGGCGGCAAAGATACCTTCCAGGCTGGTGGCCGTCGCGTTGCCGTCACGGCCGCCCTGCACCACCAGGTAACCGTCTTTCAACGTCAGCTGGCCTTCGAACAACGACGTGTTCGGGGTGTGGCCGATGGCGATGAACACACCGTCGACAGTCAGCTCGTCGAAGCTGCCATCGTTGTTCTTCAGGCGAGCACCGGTCACGCCCATGTTGTCGCCCAGCACTTCGTCCAGGGTCGAGTTCAATTTCAGGACGATCTTGCCTTCGGCCACCCGGGCATTGAGCTTGTCGATCAGGATCTTCTCGGCGCGGAAGGTTTCGCGACGGTGGATCAAGGTCACAGTGCTGGCGATGTTCGCCAGGTACAGCGCTTCTTCGACAGCGGTGTTGCCGCCACCGACCACGGCCACTGGCTTGTTGCGATAGAAGAAACCGTCGCAGGTCGCGCAGGCCGAAACGCCTTTGCCCATGAACGCTTCTTCCGACGGCAAGCCGAGGTAACGGGCGCTGGCGCCAGTGGCGATGATCAGCGCGTCGCAGGTGTAGGTCGCGCTGTCGCCGGTCAGGGTGTATGGCTTGGCAGCGAAGTCCACGGCATTGATGTGATCGAAGACGATCTCGGTTTCAAAGCGCTCGGCGTGCTCTTTCATGCGCTCCATCAGCGCCGGGCCGGTCAGGCCATGGACATCGCCCGGCCAGTTGTCGACTTCGGTGGTGGTGGTCAATTGACCGCCGGCCTGCATGCCGGTGATCAGCAAAGGCTTGAGGTTGGCACGGGCGGCATAGACGGCGGCGCTGTAACCGGCAGGGCCGGAACCGAGAATAATCACTCGCGAATGACGGACTTCAGACATGACCTGCTCCTGTTGACCGGCCTGGAATACCTGGCGCGGAACGCCGGGTTGCCGGCGGGAATAAAAAAGGATCGTTGAAAGCACTTGGGGAAGGCTTGGCTCGACAATCCTGTAAAAAGAATGGGTGCAGCGTATCGAGGGGGCGAAGATTAAGGAAATACGGTTTAACAATCCAGCTCATAGGCGGTCTCTATCCAGTCACGGTGCAGATATAGACGCCTTTGTTACTGTTAATGTCGATGTCACCGCCACGCTTTCGCCTGTCAGGCAAAGCCGGTAAGGTCGGCGCGTTTCCCCTTTGCTCGGAGCTCGATATGCCCGCCCCCGTTCTGTCCGGCCCGCAATACCTGCGCGAAGGCCTCCGGCTGGTCCTCAGCCCCAGCCTGCGCTTGTTCGTCTTGTTGCCGCTGGCGATCAACCTGGTGCTGTTCGTCGGATTGATCTATTTGGCCAGCCATCAATTCAGCCTGTGGGTCGAGACCTTGATGCCGTCCCTGCCTGAATGGCTGAGCTTTCTCAGTTATGTCCTCTGGCCGCTGTTCGTGGTGCTGGTGGTGTTGATGGTGTTTTTCACCTTCACCATGCTCGCCAATGTCATCGCCGCGCCGTTCAACGGTTTCCTGGCGGAGAAAGTCGAAGTGGTGGTGCGCGGCACCGACGACTTCCCGGCCTTCAGTTGGGGTGAACTGATTGCCATGGTTCCCCGCACCCTCGCCCGGGAAATGCGCAAGCTGGGCTACTTCCTGCCCCGCGCCATCGGCTTGTTCATCCTCTCGTTCATCCCGGTGGTCAACATCATCGCCGCGCCGCTGTGGCTGTTGTTCGGGGTGTGGATGATGGCGATCCAGTACATCGACTACCCGGCGGATAACCACAAGCTGGGCTGGAACGAAATGCTCGCCTGGCTGCGGCAGAAACGCTGGCAGAGCATGAGTTTCGGCGGAAGCGTTTACCTGGTGCTGCTGATCCCGGTGGTCAACATCCTGATGATGCCGGCCGCCGTGGCGGGGGCGACGCTGTTCTGGGTCCGTGAGCGCGGCGCGGAAAACCTGGTGGTCCAGGGCTGAGCGGGTCACAAATCCATCATCAAACCGCCACAATGACGACATGGCCTCAGCCGATACTGGGGTCATGACGACAGCTCTGCATATCACTCTGATCACCGAAACCTTTCCTCCCGAAATCAACGGCGTGGCCAACACCCTCGGCCGCTTGTGCGACGGCCTGCGTGCGCGCGGGCACCAGGTGGAACTGGTGCGGCCGCGACAGGTGGGCGACGAGCAGCTGGGCAGCGACGATGAATTGCTGTTGTGCCGGGGCTGGCCGCTGCCGGGTTATCCCGGTTTGCAATGGGGGCAGTCATCGATGCACAAGTTGCTGCGCCGCTGGAAACGCCATCGGCCGGACGTGCTGTACATCGCCACGGAAGGACCGTTGGGACTGTCCGCATTGCGCGCGGCACGGCGCCTGGGGATCTCCGTAGTCAGCGGCTTTCACACCAATTTCCAGCAATACACCAGCCAGTACGGGCTGGGCTTGCTGACGCGCCTGCTGACCCACTACCTGCGCTGGTTTCACAACCGTTCGACCCTGACCCTGGTGCCAAGCATCAGCCAGCGCCTGGAGCTGGAACGTCGGCATTTCGAGCGCCTGGCGCTGTTGTCGCGAGGTGTCGACAGCCAGTTGTTTCATCCGGCCAAACGGCTGCAGTCACTGCGCGAACAGTGGGGACTGGCGGAGAACGACATCGCCGTCATCCACGTAGGACGCTTGGCACCGGAGAAGAATACCGGTTTGCTCAGGCGCAGTTTTGATGCGCTGAAAGCGGCTTATCCAAAGCGTACGATCAAGTTGATCGTGGTGGGTGACGGGCCGCAACGCGTGATTCTGGAGAAGGAACTGCCCGAGGCGATTTTCTGTGGCTCGCAACGCGGCGAAGCCTTGGCCAGTCACTATGCGTCGGCGGATCTTTTTCTGTTTCCGAGCCTGACCGAAACCTTCGGCAATGTGGTGCTTGAGGCGCTCGCTTCGGGGCTGGGGGTGGTGGCCTACGATATGGCCGCGGCCGCTCAGCATATTCGCCATGGCTACAACGGCGTACTGGCGATGCCGGGGGATGAAGAGGCGTTTTGCGATGCCGCGGTGTGGTTGCTCGAGGAGGAGGAGACCTTGCGCTGCGTGCGGCTCAATGCGCGGCAGCATGCGAGTCGCCAGGGATGGGCGGCGATTATCGAGCAGTTCGAGGGGCAGTTGCGGGGGGCTTGCGTGGGGGAGTTGGTGGTGCCTAATGCACCGACCATGCCCTGAATTTTTGCTGACATTAAGGCCGTCTTCGCTGGCAAGCCAGCTCTTACAGGATTGTGGCGACCACATGATATGTGAACACCCGGAACCCTGAGGAGCTGGCTTGCCAGCGAAGAGGCCCTTCCAGGCGCCGCTTAAACCAATGTCATCAACGCCTCACGACTGAACGGCAGGATGTCCTCTTCACGCCCGTCCCGCACTTTCTGCGCCCAATCCGGATCCACCAGCAGCGCACGCCCCACCGCCACCAGATCGAACTCATCATTGTTCAACCGCTCCAGCAGTTTTTCCAGACTGGCCGGCTGGGCGATCTTGTCGGTGTTGACCATGAACTGCAGGAACTCGCCATCCAGGCCGACACTCCCGACCGTGATGGTCGGCTTGCCGGTGAGCTTGCGCGTCCAGCCTGCCAGGTTCAGTTCGGAACCGTCGAATTCCGGCTCCCAGAAACGGCGCGTCGAGCAGTGGAAAATGTCCACGCCAGCGTCGGACAATGGCTTGAGGAACTCGCCCAGCGCTTGCGGGGTTTGCACCAGGCGCGCGGTGTAATCCTGCTGCTTCCACTGGGAGAAACGGAAGATGATCGGGAACCCTTCACCGACCGCTGCACGCACCGCCTGAATCAGTTCGATGGCGAAACGCGAACGGCTGGCCAGGCTACCGCCGTATTCGTCAGTGCGCTGGTTGCTGCCTTCCCAGAAGAACTGGTCGACCAGATAGCCGTGGGCACCATGGATTTCCACGCCGTCCATGCCGATGCTCTGCGCGTCTTTGGCCGCCTGGGCAAACGCAGCGATCACCTCCTGGATGTCCTGTTTGCTCATGCCGTGAACCACGACCTGACCGTCCTTGAGTTTTTCCGACGGACCGTAACCCGGCACGCTGGCATCCGGCTCGGTGCCGATGCGGCGCACACTGCCGACATGCCACAGCTGAGGCACGATCTTGCCGCCTTCGGCGTGGACTGCGTCGACGACTTTCTTCCAGCCGGCCAATGCTGCTTCACCGTAGAAGTGCGGTACGTTCGGGTAGCCGTTGGACGCCTTGTGCCCGACGGTGGTGCCTTCGGTGATGATCAACCCGACGCCGGCGGCGGCGCGACGACGGTAGTACTCGATCACTTTGGAATTGGGTACGCCGCCCGGCGAAAACGAGCGGGTCATCGGGGCCATGACGACCCGGGTCGGCAGTTCGAGGGTGCCGAGGTGGAACGGTTTGAACAGGGCTTTGACGGGCATGGGGGCGCTCCACGAGGAAATATTTTATGACGAGTATAATATTGAGCGCGCGACAGATTGAACAGCACTATTGATTGCGGTGATTAAGGTTCAAAAGGTATGAATAATGTAGGAGCGAGCTGCTCGCGATGGTCGTCAACGATAACGCTGTGAGCCTGATACTGCGCGGCGTTCTCAGGTACATCGCTGGCAAGCCAGCTCCTACACGCGATGGTCGTCAACGATAACGCTGCGAGCCTGATACTGCGCGGCGCTCTCAGGCACATCGCTGGCAAGCCAGCTCCTACACGCGATGGTCGTCAACGATAACGCTGCGAGCCTGATACTGCGCGGCGTTCTCAGGTACATCGCTGGCAAGCCAGCTCCTACAAAGAGATGTCAGCCCAGGGCTTTTTCGATCGCCTGGACGACCGCAGGATCATCCGGCGGTGTACGCGGCGAGAACCGCGCGAGCACGCGTCCATCCTTGCCGAGCAGGAATTTTTCGAAGTTCCAGGTGATGTCACCCGGGAACTCGGCGCCCTCGCCCGCCAGCAGACGGTACAACTGATGGCGATCGTGGCCGTTGACTTCCAGCTTGCTGGACAACGGAAAGGTCACGCCATAGTTGAGTTCGCAAAACGCCTGGATTTCTTGCTCGGTGCCCGGTTCCTGCCCGGCAAACTGGTTGCACGGCAAGCCCAGCACACTGAAACCCTTGGCTTCGTATTTCTGATAAAGGTTTTCCAGCGCCGCGTACTGTGGGGTCAAACCACATTTGGAGGCGACGTTGACCACAAGCACGACGCGCCCCTTGAGGGGTGCCAGCGGTAGCTCCTGACCATCCAGGGCTGTCAATTTAAGGTCGTGAAAAGCACTCATGACGAACTCCAGATTCCCGTTCTTCTCAAAACAGCCACTTGGCGGTGCCATCAAGGACAGCCGCGGACTAAAAAGGCGCCCTCGGGCGCCTCTCCAGTACTCGAAAGCTTAGCGCAGAAAATCAGTGATGATGGCCACCTTCGCCATGGACGTGGCCATGAGCGATTTCTTCCTGGCTGGCATCACGGATGTCGATGATCTTGACCTGGAAATTCAGGCGCTGACCGGCCAACGGGTGGTTGCCGTCGACGGTGACGTCGTCGCCATCCAGATCGCGAATGGTGACGATCTGCATCTGGCCGTCCGGCGCGGAAGCGTGGAACTGCATGCCCACTTCCAGTTCGTCGACGCCTTCGAACATGCTGCGGCTCAGGGTGCTGACCAGTTCGGCAGCGTACTCGCCGTAGGCATCTTCAGGTTCTACGGCGACCGTCAGTTCGTCACCGACTGCCTTGCCGTCCAGGGCCCGTTCCAGGCCTGGAATGATGTTGCCTGCGCCTTGCAGGTAGACCAGCGGCGCGCCGCCGGCGGAGCTGTCGATGACCTCACCAGCGTCGTTGGTCAGGGTATAGTCGATGGAGACAGCCTTATTGGCGGCGATCAGCATGGGGCGAGACCTTTTGCATAAGAATATTGAAAGACCCAGTTTAGCGAAGCAATCGCCCGAAAGCGAACACAACCCGGACAGACGGACCGCAGCGAAAGGCTCGACTGTTACAGGCTTCCATCAGGACGAAGACGGCCACTGGGTGGCCGAGCTTTCCTGCGGCCACACTCAGCACCTGCGCCACCAGCCACCGTGGCAGTCCCGGGCCTGGGTGCTGAACCCTTTGCTGCGCAATGAAAAAATAGGCCAGCCCTTTGCTTGCGGTTGGTGTGCACAAGGCTCTGTAAGCGATAACCTTGACGACTGAAATTCGGTAGACGACCCGTCATAAGTTGTCACCATTGCCATGCACCCCCAGAGAATTCGCATGCAGACTTTTTTTATCGCACCCACCGATTTTGGTGTGGGTCTGACCTCCATCAGCCTCGGGCTGGTGCGTACCCTTGAGCGGGCCGGCCTCAAGGTCGGCTTTTTCAAACCGATTGCCCAGCCCCATCCGGGTGATACCGGGCCTGAACGCTCCACCGAACTGGTGGCCCGCACCCACGGCTTGAAACCGCCGCAGCCCTTGGGCCTGGCCCATGTCGAGCGCATGCTCGGCGACGGCCAGCTCGACGAGCTGCTCGAAGAAATCATCACCCTGTATCAGCAGGCCGCCATCGGCAAGGACGTGCTGATCGTCGAAGGCATGGTCCCGACCCGTAGCGCCAGTTATGCCGCACGGGTCAATCTGCACTTGGCCAAAAGCCTCGACGCCGACGTGATCCTGGTCTCTGCCCCGGAAAACGAAGTGCTGGCCGAACTGTCCGGCCGGGTGGAACTGCAGGCGCAATTGTTCGGCGGACCGAAAGACCCGAAAGTCCTCGGCGTGATCCTCAACAAGGTCAAGACCGACGAAAGCATGGAAGCCTTCGCCGCGCGCATGAAGGAACACTCGCCTTTGCTGCGTAGCGGCGATTTCAGATTGCTCGGCTGCATTCCGTTCCAGCCGGAACTCAACGCGCCGCGCACCCGCGACGTCGCCGACCTGATGGGCGCGCAGATCCTCAATGCCGGTGATTACGAAACCCGGCGCATGACCAAAATCATCATCTGCGCCCGCACCATGCGCAACACCGTGGAGCTGCTCAAGCCCGGCGTGCTGGTGGTGACCCCCGGCGATCGCGACGACATCATCCTCGCCGTCAGCCTCGCGGCCATGAATGGCGTGCCCCTGGCCGGCCTGCTGCTGACCAGCGACACCCTGCCCGACCCGCGCATCATGGACCTGTGTCGCGGTGCGTTGCAGGCGGGCCTGCCGGTGTTGTCGGTGAGCACCGGTTCCTACGACACCGCCAACCAGCTGAACGGCCTGAACAAGGAAATCCCGATCGACGACCGCGAACGTGCGGAGATCATCACCGATTTCGTCGCCAGCCACCTGGACGCCAACTGGCTGCACCAGCGCTGCGGCACGCCACGGGAAATGCGCCTGTCGCCGGCGGTGTTCCGCTATCAACTGATCCAGCGCGCCCAGGCCGCCAACAAGCGCATCGTCCTGCCCGAAGGCAGCGAGCCGTTGACCGTGCAGGCCGCGGCGATCTGCCAGGCGCGCGGCATTGCCCGCTGCGTGTTGCTGGCCAAACCCGCGGACGTGGAAGCCGTGGCCCGCGCCCAGGGCATCGAGCTGCCGCCGGGGCTGGAGATTCTCGACCCGGACCTGATCCGCGAGCGGTACGTCGAGCCGATGGTGGCGCTGCGCAAGACCAAAAGCCTGAACGCGCCAATGGCCGAGCAACAACTGGAAGACACCGTGGTGATCGGCACCATGATGCTGGCGCTGGATGAAGTCGATGGCCTGGTGTCCGGGGTCATTCACTCCACCGCCAACACCATCCGCCCGGCCCTGCAGCTGATCAAGACCGCGCCGGGCTGCACCCTGGTGTCGTCGGTGTTCTTCATGCTGTTTCCCGAAGAGGTGCTGGTCTACGGCGACTGCGTGATGAACCCGCACCCGAGCGCCAGCGAACTGGCGGAGATCGCCCTGCAAAGCGCCGATTCGGCAGCCGCATTCGGCATCACCCCGCGCGTGGCGATGATCAGCTACTCCAGCGGGGAATCGGCCAGCGGCGAAGAAGTCGAGAAGGTGCGCGAGGCCACGTTGCTCGCCCATGAACAACAGCACTCGCTGCTGATCGACGGCCCGCTGCAATACGACGCCGCCGCCAACGAAACCGTCGCCCGGCAACTGGCGCCGAACAGCCAGGTGGCCGGTCGCGCCACGGTGTTCGTGTTCCCCGACCTCAACACCGGCAACACCACCCACAAGGCCGTGCAACGCAGCGCCGACTGCGTCAGCCTCGGGCCAATGCTGCAAGGCCTGCGCAAACCGGTGAACGACCTGCCCCGCGGCGCCCAGGTCGATGACATCGTCTACACCATCGCGTTGACCGCGATTCAAGCGGCCAACCGACCTGTGGACCTTTAAATGCTCGATTTCCTGCCTGCCGCCGTACGCGGCGTGATTGCATCGTTGTTGCTGGCACTCAATACCATCCTGCTGTGCTCGTTCCTGTTCTGCGTGGCGATCTTCAAGGTATTGCCCTTCGCCCTCGCCCAGCGCTTCACGCGCTGGCTGATGAGCCATACCCATGAAGCCTGGATCAGCAACAACAAAGCCTGGATGGACCTGGTCTGCCACACCCGCTGGCACCTCAGCGGTCTCGAAAGCCTGGACTATCGCCACTCGTACCTGATCACCAGCAATCATCAGAGCTGGGTCGACATCATGGTGCTGCAGTACGTGCTCAACCGGCGCATCCAGCCGCTGAAGTTCTTTCTCAAGCAGGAGCTGATCTGGGTCCCGGTGATTGGCCTGGCCTGGTGGACGCTGGGCTTTCCGTTCATGAAGCGCTACTCCAAGGCCTACCTGGAAAAGCACCCGGAGAAGAAAGGCAAGGACCTGGCAACCACGCGCAAGACCTGTGCGAAGTTCCGCCATGACTCGGTGGGCATTTTCAATTTCGTCGAAGGCACGCGCTTTACCGAAGCCAAACATGCGCAGCAGAAATCCCCGTTCAAGTACCTGCTCAAGCCCAAGGCCGGTGGCATCGCGTTTGTTCTGGATGCGATGGGCGAGCAGCTGGAGTCGATCGTCAACGTGACGATTCACTACCCGGGGGGACGTCCGGGGTATTGGGATTTGCTCTGCGGGAACGTGAAGGATGTGGTGGTGCACTTCCAGGAGGTGAAGATTCCGCCGGAGTTTATCGGCAAGAATTATGAGCAGGATGGGGAGTATCGATTGCAGTTTCAGGGGTGGATCAATCAGTTGTGGTTGGATAAGGATGCGCTGCTGGAGCAGATGCATCGGGAGTATCCGGTTCGGAAGTGAGTGAGGGTGAAATTCGCTCCTTCAGACTTGAAGGAGCGATACAGCGCAGCTCATGCTGACGGCAACCCCTGACCTCCGACAACACTCCATTTCACGCCTACTCGGCTATTTGTTCATGTCCTGCAGAAGCTCGGGTGAATGTCGTAGTCTGACGACCGCTGCGGAACCGAGCACTTGAATTTGTGCGAAATCGGCAGAGGCTGTCGTGAGAGTAAACATCATTCCACTCTTCGCGTTTGGAGCTGACCATTCGTATGAAATAGTTTTAATCTGTCCATTCACGATGGTTTGCCTTGTTTCATTCTTTAGCAGTTTCACTTTTATCGGAAATGGCGCACTTGCGGCCATTGAAGTAAACATTTTTATCGCAGCATCAGGGTCTGCCTTGCGGACATAAACTGCGCAGAAACTCTTCCCCTTCAGCAAGGTAAGTACGACTGTTGCGTATTTGTCTGGAACAGGCCAAGCATCCCCGGGTTTACCTGCCAGAAACAGTTCTGCCTTTTCAGGCGGAAGCTTTGGCATAGGTTTCAGCGTTTCTCTCAGTTCCTCAAGTTTGAAAAGATTCTTGAGGCAAAGCGACGAATAAATCTTGAAGAATGAGGCGGCTTGATCCTCACCTTCGCTGGCCATACAAATATTTGAAGCCAGAGCGAGCAGAAGCGTGGTGATAACTAATTTTTGCATGAGAATTTCCCTGCGAGTCGGCAGAACACTACAGTTTTGATTGTTAGTAACACGCGAAACAATTAATCATTGCCGCTACCTATCTAGCACCTGAACGCATTTCCGGAAGTACCGCTAAAAACACCCATGAAGCCGAAAACGACCCCTCGGCACGGTGCATGATAAGAGCTAGATAAAGAGTGTACGCTCGAGCCATATAGGGTTTTTCGCGAAAAAAACTCCTACACTCTGGGGTCACCAGTGAATATGTTAGCCCTCCATCGTTCTTTATTTTCTCCATTACTTCCTGAGCGGCTATTCGACGTCGCTCTACTGGAAGACGGCTCAATACCTCATTTTCTTTTATAATCGCTGTCGTTTCATAAACAGCAGGACAACCATCGTCAAACGATTCTACGCTTGGTTTGTATTTCTCGAAGAATTCGTCGACATCTTTGAGTATCATACCTGTACTTATCATCTGCAGATTGATCGCAGCAGCCTCCTGCACCATACATTCCCGAGTGTATTCCGTGCATGGCTGAAGTGCTCTCATGTCGTATACAATGTCTTGCTGAGGTCTCAGGCTCACAGCCCTGACATAAAGATCATCCGCTCCTGAAGGAGTGACACTCCAATCTCCAACAACTTCAATACCACCAAAACGCCTCATCACCTGATGTGCACTTCCAGCTTCAAAAGCAAGCCAACAAACCGCACAGACGACCAGGAGAAAACAGCCAATAATAAAAAAAATCGTGCACTTTATCCAAGCCTTGATCATGCATGAACCCCGCAAATGTCGGACAGATAGTTCTCTGTGTATGGCGCTGAAACAATTAGATCACTAGCGACCGACCACATGTAACCACCCATACTTCCCAAATTTTCGTAGGCCCTATCTGTTGTTTCTTTTTATTTGTAAGGCCGTCTGACACAAGGGCTTTCTAAAGGAACTTTCCTACAACTTCTTAATTTTCGGACTACTTCGATATGGGAAATATTGGCTTTGGGAGTAGAGGCGCTGTAAGTATGAGTTGGATTTTTTGTTTGGATTTACCGGCCTCTTCGCTGGCAAGCCAGCTCCTACAGGGTCCGCGTCGTACGATGAAGGTGCGACAACACGCATCCTGCGGGGACTGGCTTGTCGGATCGCCGCACCGCAGCGAAAGCGATATTACGGGCACAAAAAAACCCGCCGATGATCCCTCATCGGCGGGTGTTTTAAGTGCAGCTAGCGCTTAGATCGCGCCACGCTGACGCAGCAGGTCCAGCACCTGCTTGACGCTTTCTTCCAGCGACAGCGACTGGGTGTCGACCACGAGGTCGGCGTCCAGCGGCACGTCGTACGGGAAGGAGTCGCCCGGGATGTTGTCCCCGGCCGCCGCGTACAGGCCTTGCGGGTCACGCTCGGCACAGACCGTCGGCGAGGCCTGGACGTAGACCGTCAGCAGGCGCTCCTTGCCGATCAGTTCCCGGGCCTGTTCACGACCTTCGGCACTTGGCGCAACGAAGGCGGCCAGGGTCACCAGGCCGGCTTCGTTGAATTGACGCGCGACGTGCGCGGCACGACGCCAGTTCTCGGTACGCCCGGCGCGATCCTGTGGCAGACCTTTGTTCAGGTCGTGACGCAGGTTCTGGCCGTCGAGTACAAACACCGCACGGCCCATGTCGAACAGCTTGCGTTCAACAGCGTAAGCCAAAGTGCTTTTGCCCGCGCCCGACAAGCCGCTGAACAGCACGGTGGCCGGTTGCTGGCCGAAGCGCTGGGCGCGTTCTTCGGTGGCGACGTGCGCCAGTTTGCCGTGGTGGGTGCTGGTGCCATGGCTCAACGGCTGAGCGATGATCATGCCGGCTGCCACGGTGCCATTGGTCAGACGATCGATGACGATGAACGAACCGGTGGTGCGGTTGCTCGCGTAGCCATCCAGTGCGATGGCGGCGTCGAGGCTGACCTTGACCCGACCGATCTCGTTCAGGTTCAACGAACTGGCCGGACCTTCTTCCAGGGTGTTCACGTCAACGCGGTTGACGATGCTGGTGATCGAACCCGGCACGTAACTGGTGGCGCGCTTGATGTCGTATTTCTTGCCCGGCAGCATCGGCTCTTCGGCCATCCACACCAGCATGGCGTCGAAAGCGTCGGTCACCTGCGGCTGGTTGTCGGCGTGTACCAGCAAGTCGCCGCGGGAGATGTCGATCTCGTCTTCCATGGTCAGCGTCACCGCTTGGCCAGGACCTGCGTGTTCCAGTTCACCTTCGAAGGTGACGATGGATTTCACCCGGCTGCTCTTGCCCGACGGCAGCACCACGACTTCGTCGCCCTTGTGCACGACACCGCTGGCCAGGGTGCCGGCGAAACCACGGAAGTTCAGGTTCGGACGGTTGACGTACTGCACCGGGAAACGCAGGTCGGTGTAGTTGCGGTCGCTGGCGATTTCGACGGTTTCGAGAATTTCCATCAGCGACTGGCCGGTGTACCACGGCGAGCGCTCGGACTTGTTCACCACGTTGTCGCCCTTGAGCGCCGACATCGGCACGAAGGCCATGGTGGTCGGCTTGAAGGCGATGCCTTCGGCGAACTTCAGGTAATCGGCCTTGATCGACTCGAACACGCTTTGGTCAAAGCCATTGATGTCCATCTTGTTGACGGCCACCACAATGTGTTTGATCCCCAGCAACGACGCGATAAAGCTGTGGCGACGGGTCTGGGTCTGCACGCCGTAACGGGCGTCGATCAGGATGATCGCCAGGTCACAGGTGGACGCACCGGTGGCCATGTTGCGGGTGTACTGCTCATGGCCGGGGGTGTCGGCGATGATGAACTTGCGTTTGGCGGTGGAGAAATAGCGGTAGGCGACATCGATGGTGATGCCCTGCTCACGCTCGGCCTGCAGGCCGTCGACCAGCAAGGCCAGGTCGATGTCGTCACCGGTGGTGCCGACTTTTTTCGAGTCGCGGGTGATGGCTTCCAGGTGATCTTCGTAGATCATCTTGGAGTCGTGCAGCAGGCGCCCGATCAGGGTGCTCTTGCCGTCGTCGACGTTGCCACAGGTCAGAAAGCGCAGCATTTCCTTGCGTTCGTGCTGGCCCAGGTAGGCGAGGATGTCCTCGCTGATCAAATCAGATACGTGCGACATGACAACCCCTTAGAAATAACCCTGACGTTTCTTTTCTTCCATCGAGCCTGCGCCATCGTGGTCGATGACCCGGCCCTGGCGTTCGGAAGTTCGCGTCAGGAGCATTTCCTGAATGATGTCGGTCAGGCTGGTGGCCTCGGACTCGACCGCACCGGTCAGCGGGTAGTCGCCGAGCGTACGGAAGCGGACCTTTTTCTTGACGATGCGTGCCTTGTCTTCGTCGCTCAAGTGATTGAGCAGGCGTTCGTCGTCGATCATGATCCAGGTGCCGTTCATCTCGATGACGTCGCGTTCGGCGGCGAAATACAGCGGCACGATCGGGATGCCTTCGAGGTAGATGTACTGCCAGATGTCCAGTTCGGTCCAGTTCGACAGCGGGAATACGCGGATCGATTCGCCCTTGTTGACGTTGCCGTTGTAGACGTTCCACAACTCCGGGCGCTGGTTTTTCGGGTCCCAGCGGTGCTTGGTGTCACGGAAGGAGTACACGCGCTCTTTGGCCCGGGACTTCTCTTCATCGCGACGGGCACCGCCGAACGCGGCGTCGAAACCGTACTTGTCGAGAGCCTGCTTGAGGCCTTCGGTTTTCATGATATCGGTGTGCTTGGCGCTGCCGTGGGTCAGCGGGTTGATGCCCTGTGCCACGCCCTCGGGATTGACGTGCACCAGCAGGTCCAGGCCAAGTTCTTCGACCATGCGGTCGCGAAACGCGTACATTTCCTTGAACTTCCACTGGGTGTCGACGTGCATCACCGGGAACGGCAGTTTGCCCGGGAAGAATGCCTTGCGCGCGAGGTGCAGCATTACGGCGGAGTCTTTACCGACGGAGTACAGCATCACCGGGTTATCGAACTCGGCGGCGACCTCGCGGATGATGTGGATGCTTTCGGCCTCCAGCTGTTTCAGATGCGTCAGTTTGTCGACCATGGCTACTCACGAAAACGATCTTATGGACGGCCAGCGGGCCGTGTTCGAGCGAGGAATCCTAGCACAGCGACCTCTTCTAATCAGGACGCTAACTAGATCGAAAGGGTATATGAATATACCCCCTCGTTTGGGTGCTGCAGACCCCCTGTAGGAGCTGGCTTGCCAGCGAAAGCGGCCTTGAATCTTGCGGCGTTCTCAAGAACGTCTTCGCTGGCAAGCCAGCTCCTGCAGGGGTTCATATACCCGCAATCCGGGTTAGATCGGATTCGGGCAATCGATGAAGATATGTTCCAAGGCAAAACGCCGTGCCAGGTAATCGCCCAACGCCTGCACGCCATAGCGCTCGGTGGCATGGTGACCGGCGGCGATGAAGCTGATGTCGTTTTCCCGGGCGCTGTGAAAGGTTTGCTCGGAGGCTTCGCCGGACAGGTACAGGTCGACGCCGGCCAACACCGCCTGGTCAATGTAACCCTGGCCGCCACCGGTGCACCAACCCACCCGACGAATCATCTCGCTGCCTTCGATCAGCAATGGCTCGCGGCCCATGACTTCCTGCACGCGACGGGCGAAATCCCGCGGTGTCAGCGGTTCGTTCAAGGAGCCGACCAGGCCGACAACCTTGAGGTTGTCCGGGTCCAGCGGGCCTTCGACAGTGATGTCCAACTGACGAGCAAGCTGCACGTTGTTCCCGACTTCCGGGTGCAGATCCAGCGGCAGGTGGTAGGACAGCAGGCTGATATCGTGCTTGAGCAACGTCTTCAACCGACGCTGCTTCATGCCGGTGATGCACGGATTCTCGCCCTTCCAGAAATAGCCATGATGCACCAGCACCAGATCGGCGTTGGCCTCCACCGCGGCGTCGAGCAACGCCTGGCTGGCGGTGACGCCACTGACGATGCGCATCACCTGCGGCCGGCCTTCGACCTGCAAGCCGTTGGGGCAGTAATCGGCAATCTTGGCACTGTTCAGGTAACGGTCGGCTTCTTCGACCAGGGTGCTCAGGGCGACGGCCATAAAAGACTCCTAAATATCCCGTTCGGAGGCGCGCTTGGCCTCGTATAATGCGCGACATTATGGGCGGTCTCATACCGCCTGCAACCTTTCAGGACGTGCTTAATGCTCAAGGCGCTGCGTTTTTCCGGCTGGCCGCTGTTGGCCGGCGTGCTTATCGCTCTATTGATCATCCAGCGTTACCCGCAGTGGGTCGGGCTCCCGAGCCTCGACGTCAACCTGCAGCAAGCCCCACAAACCACCATCATGCAACAGGGCCCGGTGTCCTATGCCGATGCGGTGACCACGGCCGCGCCGTCGGTGGTCAACCTGTACACCACCAAGGTCATCAACAAACCGAACCATCCGCTGTTCGAGGATCCGCAGTTCCGGCGCTTTTTCGGCGACAACTCGCCCAAGCAGAAGCGCATGGAGTCGAGCCTCGGTTCGGGCGTGATCATGAGCCCGGAAGGCTACCTGCTGACCAACAACCATGTGACCAGCGGTGCCGACCAGATCGTGGTGGCGCTCAAGGATGGCCGGGAAACCCTGGCCCGGGTGATTGGCAGCGACCCGGAAACCGACCTCGCGGTGCTGAAGATCGACTTGAAGCATCTGCCCTCGATCACCGTCGGCCGTTCCGACAATATCCGCATCGGCGACGTGGCCCTGGCCATCGGCAACCCGTTCGGCGTCGGCCAGACCGTGACCATGGGCATCATCAGTGCCACCGGGCGTAATCAGCTGGGCTTGAACAACTACGAAGACTTCATCCAGACCGATGCGGCGATCAACCCGGGCAACTCCGGCGGCGCGCTGGTGGATGCCAACGGCAACCTGACCGGCATCAACACGGCGATCTTTTCCAAGTCCGGCGGTTCGCAAGGCATCGGTTTCGCGATTCCGGTCAAGTTGGCCATGGACGTGATGAAGTCGATCATCGAGCACGGCCAGGTGATCCGCGGCTGGCTGGGGATCGAAGTGCAGCCGTTGACCCAGGAACTGGCGGAGTCCTTTGGTCTGTCCGGGCGTCCGGGAATCGTAGTGGCGGGGATTTTCCGTGATGGCCCGGCGCAGAAGGCCGGCCTGCAACTGGGCGATGTGATCCTCGCCATCGATGGCGAACCGGCTGGCGATGGCCGTCGTTCGATGAACCAGGTGGCGCGGATCAAGCCGACCGACAAGGTCACGATTGAGGTGATGCGCAACGGCAAGGAGCTCAAGCTCGTGGCGGAAGTCGGACTGCGTCCGCCGCCTGCACCGGCGCCGGCCAAAGAGAAAGAAGAAGAGTAAGCAGCAACACAAATCCCTGTAGGAGCTGGCTTGCCAGCGAAGAGGCCATCAGATTCAACGATGATGTTGACTGGTAGAATGCCTTCGCGGGCAAGCCACGCTCCTACAGGGACCGCGGTGTGGTTTAGAGGTCGGCCAGGCCGTCGATCAGCGCCTGGTTCTGCTCAGGCGTACCAATGCTGATCCGCAGGAACTGGGCAATCCGCTCTTGCTTGAAGTGCCGCACGATCACACCCTGCTCGCGCAACTTCGCCGCCAGGCCCGCTGCATCGTGTTGCGGATGGCGAGCAAAAATGAAGTTCGCCGCTGACGGCAACACTTCAAAGCCCTTCGCTTGCAATTGCCCGACCACCTTGTCGCGACTCTCGATCACCCACCGGCACGTCTTGTCGAAGTGCTCGCGATCTTCGAATGCTGCCGTCGCGCCGACAATCGCCAGGCGATCCAGCGGATAGGAGTTGAAGCTGTTCTTGATCCGCTCCAGTGCCTCGATCAGGTCCGGATGGCCGACCGCCAGACCCACCCGCAGCCCGGCCAGAGAGCGGGACTTGGACAGGGTCTGAGTCACCAGCAGGTTCGGGTAACGGTCCACCAGCGTGATCGCCGTCTCGCCACCAAAATCGATATAAGCCTCATCCACCACGACCACCGAGTCCGGGCTGGCCTTGAGGATTTGCTCGACCGCTTCCAGCGCCAGCAGGCAGCCGGTCGGCGCGTTCGGGTTAGGGAAAATGATCCCGCCGTTCGGTTTGGCGTAGTCGGTCGGATTGATCTGGAACTGCGCGTCCAGCGGTACGGCGTCGAAGGCGATGCCGTACAACCCGCAGTAGACCGGGTAGAAGCTGTAGCTGATGTCCGGGAACAGCAGCGGCTGATCGTGTTGCAGCAGACCGTGGAAGATGTGCGCCAGGACTTCATCGGAACCGTTGCCGAGGAACACCTGATTGCTCTGTACCCCGTAGTACCTGGCGACTGCGTTTTTCAGCAGATCGCTGTTCGGGTCCGGGTACAGGCGCAAATTGTCGTTCAGTTCGGTCTGCATCGCCGCCAGGGCCTTGGGCGATGGACCGTACGGATTTTCATTGGTATTGAGCTTCACCAGCTTGGCCAGTTTCGGCTGCTCGCCCGGTACGTAAGGCACCAGATTCTTGACGAACGGGCTCCAGAATTTGCTCATGTTCAGTTCCCCTGCCCTTGTGGAAAGTCTTCGTCAACGATGCGGTATTCGGCGCTTCGCGCGTGGGCGGTCAACGACTCGCCACGGGCCAGCACGGAAGCGGTCTTGCCCAGCTCCGACGCACCCTGCTCGGAGCAGAAGATGATCGACGAGCGTTTCTGGAAGTCGTACACACCCAGCGGCGAGGAGAACCGTGCAGTGCCGGAAGTCGGCAGCACGTGGTTCGGACCGGCGCAGTAGTCGCCCAGGGCTTCCGAGGTGTGACGGCCCATGAAGATCGCGCCGGCGTGACGGATCTGCGGCAGCCAGGCTTGCGGATCGGCGACCGACAACTCCAGGTGTTCCGGCGCGATGCGGTTGGCCACTTCGATGGCCTGGTCCATGTCGCGGACCTTGATCAGCGCGCCGCGGCCGTTGATCGAGGTTTCGATGATCTCGGCGCGCTCCATGGTCGGCAGCAGTCTGGCGATGCTGGCGGCGACCTGGTCGAGGAACTCGGCGTCCGGGCTGACCAGGATCGCCTGGGCGTCTTCGTCGTGCTCGGCCTGGGAGAACAGGTCCATGGCGATCCAGTCCGGATCGGTCTTGCCGTCGCACACCACGAGGATTTCCGAGGGGCCGGCGATCATGTCGATACCGACCTGGCCGAACACGTGGCGCTTGGCGGTGGCGACATAGATGTTGCCCGGCCCGACCACCTTGTCGACCTTCGGCACGCTTTCGGTGCCATAAGCCAGCGCGGCGACCGCTTGCGCGCCACCGATGGTGAAGACGCGGTCGACACCGGCGATGCAGGCCGCGGCCAACACCAGCTCGTTGATTTCACCGCGGGGAGTCGGCACGACCATGACCACTTCGGTCACGCCGGCCACCTTGGCCGGAATCGCGTTCATCAGTACCGAGGACGGATACGACGCCTTGCCACCGGGTACGTACAGACCGGCGCGATCCAGCGGCGTGACCTTCTGGCCCAGCACCGTGCCATCGGCTTCGGTGTAGCTCCAGGAGTCCTGCTTCTGCTTTTCGTGGTAGCTGCGCACGCGGGACGCGGCTTTTTCCAGGGCTTCGCGCTGGGGCACGGTGATCCGCGTCAGGGCCAGTTCCAGGCGCTCGCGCGGCAGGATCAGGTCGGCCATGGAGGCAACGTCCAGGCCGTCGAACTGCCGGGTGTAGTCCACCAGCGCCGCATCGCCACGCTCACGCACGGTCTTGATGATGTCCAGCACGCGCTGATTGACCGAGTCGTCGGACACACTTTCCCAGCTCAGCAGATGATCCAGATGATGTGCGAAATCCGGGTCAGCAGCGTTGAGTCGGCGAATTGCAGTCGGTGCGGTCATAGCGAGAGCCTCATAGAATTGGCAAAAACTCAGGCGCCCGAAGCTAACATTCGATCCGCTTGGGCACCTGAGAATTCTGGCTATGAGGCGGATAGACGGCGCGACTCAGCGTCGCGCAGGTGAATCAGCCGCGGTGTCGAGACTCCACTGCCTTGCGCAGGGTGTCGATCAACGCCTGGATACGGGCGTGCTGCATTTTCATCGACGCCTTGTTGACGATCAGGCGAGAGCTGATGTCGGCAATGAAATCCTGCGGCTCCAGGCCGTTTGCGCGCAGGGTGTTGCCGGTGTCGACCACGTCGATGATCTTGTCCGCCAGACCGATCAGCGGAGCCAGTTCCATCGAGCCGTAGAGCTTGATGATGTCGACCTGACGGCCCTGTTCGGCATAGTAGCGCTTGGCAACGTTGACGAACTTGGTCGCCACCCGCAACCGGCCCTTGGGCTCGACATCGCCGACACGGCCAGCGGTCATCAGCTTGCAGAGGGCAATACGCAGATCCAGCGGCTCGTACAAACCCTGGCCGCCGTATTCCATCAGCACATCTTTACCGGCGACACCGAGGTCGGCGGCACCATGCTCGACGTAAGTCGGCACATCGGTGGCGCGCACGATCAGCAGGCGCACATCGGCCTGGGTCGTGGGAATGATCAGCTTGCGGCTCTTGTCCGGATTCTCGGTCGGCACGATGCCCGCTTCAGCCAGAAGCGGCAGGGTGTCGTCAAGGATGCGGCCCTTGGACAGTGCGATGGTCAACATGGGAAACGTCAGTCCTTATCAGGCTACTGATGCCCGGTCGCAAATGGCGCCGGACACACATCGAGCCTGAAACAGGCTCGACTTGAAACGAAACCAACGGGCACGTCCCTGTGCCCCTGCAGCAGAAACTAGCCCGGTACGCGGCGGATCTTGGCGCCGAGCATCTGCAGTTTCTCTTCGATGCACTCGTAACCACGGTCTATGTGGTAGATGCGGTCGATCAGGGTGTCGCCTTCGGCGATCAGCGCCGAGATGACCAGGCTGGCCGATGCACGCAGGTCGGTGGCCATCACTGGCGCGCCCTTGAGCTTCTCGGTACCGGTGACGATGGCGGTGTTGCCTTCGACCTGGATCTTGGCGCCCATGCGGTGCAGTTCGTAAACGTGCATGAAGCGGTTTTCGAAGATCGTCTCGATCACGGCACCGGTGCCTTCGGCAATGGCGTTGAGGGAGATGAACTGTGCCTGCATGTCGGTCGGGAACGCCGGGTACGGCGCCGTACGCACGTTGACCGCTTTTGGCCGCTTGCCGTGCATGTTCAGCTCGATCCAGTCTTCGCCGCAGGTGATTTCGGCACCCGATTCGCGGAGTTTTTCGAGGACGGCTTCAAGGATGGTCGGATCCGTGTCCTTGACCTTCACACGACCGCCGGTGACCGCTGCGGCCACCAGGTAGGTGCCGGTCTCGATACGGTCGGGCATCACCTTGTAAGTGGTCGGGTGCAGACGCTCGACGCCATCGATGGTGATGGTGTCGGTGCCGGCGCCAGTGATCTTGGCGCCCATGGCGTTCAGGAAGTTCGCCAGGTCGATGACTTCAGGTTCGCGAGCGGCGTTTGCCAGCACGCTGCGGCCCTTGGCCAGTGCGGCGGCCATCATGATGTTTTCGGTACCGGTCACGCTGACGGTATCGAAGAAGAAGTGCGCACCGCGCAGGCCGCCTTCAGGCGCCTTGGCCTTGATGTAGCCGCCTTCGACGTCGATGACTGCGCCCATGGCCTCAAGGCCGCGGATGTGCAGGTCAACCGGACGCGAACCGATGGCGCAACCGCCAGGCAGTGCGACTTCGGCTTCACCGAAACGGGCAACCATCGGGCCCAGCACCAGGATCGACGCACGCATGGTTTTAACCAGTTCGTACGGGGCGATCAGGGTCTTGATGGTGCGCGGGTCGATTTCGACGCTGAGCTTCTCGTCGATCACCGGCTCGATGCCCATGCGACCGAACAGCTCGATCATGGTGGTGATGTCGTGCAGGTGCGGCAGGTTGGCCACGGTCACCGGGCCATCGCACAGCAAGGTGGCAGCCAGGATCGGCAGGGCAGAGTTCTTTGCCCCGGAGATGCGGATTTCGCCATCAAGACGAACGCCACCGGTAATAATCAATTTATCCATAAGAATCTCGACGCCCTTGGGCTCAGGTGCGCTCGGCCCAGGCCGCGCTGCTGAAAAATTTCATAGTGACCGCATGGATGCTGCCATCGGTGATCCATGGGTTCAAATGGGCATAGATCTGCTGCTGACGCTTCACCGGGCTCAACGCCGCCAGTTCATCGCTAATCACGTTCAGCTGAAAGTTGCAGCCTTCGCCTTCAACTTCTACCAACGTTCCGGGCAGCTTTCCTTCAAGGAAGCTCTTTACTTCGGTGGCCTGCATGCTCAACCTCAATCGGCGCCCTGTGCGCGCGGGTCGGACATCATACAAAAAAGCCCCGCGCCTGCGAACCCCGCTAAGCAGGACTCTGACGGGGGGCTTGTTCATAGATGCTGGTTAGGGTTGCGCCAACAGCTCGGTCAATTCGCTGACCTGAGCGATTTCGCGCATGTCTTCCGGCATCCCACGGATGCTCCACGCCTTGCCGGCCGCCTCTGCATCGCGCATGAAGCATAGCAACAGCGACAAGCCGACACTGCTGGACTTCAACACCGCCGAGCAATCGACTACCAATGTAGCCGCCTTGCTGGACTTGATCAGCGCCTGGCCCTGCTTGCGCAGGCCGGGGCCGGTGCGGTAGTCCAGCATGCCGCTGAGCAGCAACTCGCCGGCGTTGTTCATGCGAATGGCCGACACACTCATTGGGCTTGCTTCGCCGGCGCTTGTTTCTCGGTGGCGACCTTGGCTTTGGCGACTTCACCGGCCCAATTATTGATGGTCTTGTCCAGGTCGTTGCCATTGCGCTGCATCGCGTCAGCGAACTGATCACGGAACAGCTTGCCGATGTTGATACCGTTGATGATCACGTTGCGCACTTTCCACTCGCCGTTGATTTTCTCGAGTGTGTAGGACACAGGATAGACCGAACCGCTGCTGCCCTTGACCGTCATGGCAACGCTTGTACGGTCGCCCGACTCATCCTTGGCAGGATCGACGGTGATGCCCTGGTTGTTGTATTCGAGCAAGGCATTGCCATAAAACTGGAACAGGCCTCTTTTGAAGTTTTCCTGAAACGTCTTCATTTGCTCGGGCGTGGCTTTGCGCGAGTACTTGACCGTCATGATGCTCTTGGAAATGCCCTCGGCATCCACAACGGGTCCCACGATAGTATTCAGTGCCGTATAAAAATCTGACGGATCCTGTTTGTACTTGTCTTTGTTGGCCGCCAGATCTGCCAGCATCCGGGTCGTGGTGTCCTTTATCAGATCGTGCGCCGACGGCGCCGCCACTGCGTTAGCCATCAACGGCAAGGCCGCAAGCAATATCAACAGGCCACGTCGCAAGGTAGAGATCATTCAAAAACTCCTCATTTGGCTTCTTTGCTAACGGTATTGAGCAGGAATTTACCGATCAGGTCCTCGAGCACCAGCGACGACTGGGTGTCGTGGATAGTTCCACCATCCTTGAGCAAGCCTTCTTCGCCGCCCACGCTGATACCGATGTACTTCTCGCCCAACAGGCCAGCGGTCAGGATAGATGCAGTGGAGTCGGTCGGCAGATTATCCACCGATTTTTCAAGCTGCATGGTCACTCTGCCGGTGAAACTGTCGCGGTCCAGATCGATCGCCGTGACCTTGCCGATGGTCACACCGGCCATGGTCACTTTAGCTCTGACCGTCAAACCGGCGATATTGTCGAAATAGGCATAAAGTTTATACGTATCGGTCGTTGCGCTCGGGGACAGGCCACTTACCCGCAACGCCAGCAACAGCAAAGCCAGGATGCCAGCCAGCAAGAAAAGGCCGACACCGATTTCCAGGGTGCGGTTTTGCATCAGAAATCTCCAAACATCAAGGCGGTCAGAATAAAGTCCAGGCCGAGCACTGCCAAAGAGGCATACACCACGGTCTTGGTAGTGGCACGACTGATCCCCTCGGAAGTGGGCTCGCAGTCATAGCCTTGGAATACGGCGATCCAGGTCACGACAAAGGCGAAGACGATGCTTTTGATGATGCCGTTGAGCACATCGTCGGCAAAGGTCACGCTGTTCTGCATGTTTGACCAGTAGGAGCCTTCATAGACCCCCAGCCAGTCGACGGCCACCCACGAACCACCCCAGATACCCACCACGCTGAAGATCATCGCCAGCACCGGCAGGGAAATGAAGCCGGCCCACAGGCGCGGGGCGATGATGTACTTGAGCGGATCGACACCGATCATTTCCAGGCTGGACAATTGCTCGGTGGACTTCATGTTGCCGATTTCGGCCGTCAGGGCCGAACCTGCGCGCCCGGCGAACAGCAAGGCGGTGACCACCGGCCCCAGTTCACGCAGCAACGTCAGCGCAACCATCTGCCCGACCGCCTGCTCCGATCCATAGCTGGACAGGATGTTGAACCCTTGCAGCGCCAGCACCATGCCGATGAACACCCCGGAGACCACGATGATCACCAGGGACATCACGCCCACCGAATGCAGTTGCTTGACCAGCAGCCCGAAACCGCCGCCGATACCGCCGCGGCCGAACAGGGCATGAAACAGGAATATCGCCGAACGGCCAAACACGGCCAGCACATCGATGCCGGAATGGCCGAAGCGGCGCACTCGTTCTAGCAGTGAAATCTTGCGCATCAACGCTTCCCCAGAAGATCTGCGCGGTAATCCGTCGCTGGAAAGTGATAGGCGACCGGTCCGTCAGGGTCCCCCGTCATGAACTGACGGATACGGGGTTCACTGGAATTCATCAGTTCGTCAGGCGTGCCCTGCCCCAATACCTGCCCGTCACCCACCACATAGATGTAGTCGGCAATGCTCGCTGTCTCGGCGAGGTCGTGGGACACCACGATACTGGTGATGCCCAGCGCATCGTTGAGCAGGCGGATCAGGCGCACCAGTACGCCCATGGCGATCGGGTCCTGACCGACAAAGGGCTCGTCATACATGAGGATCTGCGGATCGAGGGCAATCGCCCGGGCCAGCGCGACACGGCGCTTCATGCCGCCGGACAGTTCGTCGGGCATCAGGTCGATGGCGCCACGCAAGCCCACGGCCTGCAATTTGAGCAGTACAATGTCCCGGATCATTTCTTCCGGAAGCTCGGTATGAACCCGTAGCGGAAAGGCGACGTTCTCGAACACATCGAGATCGGTGAACAGCGCGCCGCTCTGGAACAGTACGCCCATGTGCTTGCGAGCATCGAACAGGTCGCTGCGCGACAGCTTCGGCAGGTTCTGGCCGTTGACCCAGACTTCGCCCTTGGTCGGGCGCAATTGGGCACCCATCAAACGCAACAGTGTGGTCTTGCCACACCCGGAAGGCCCCATGATGCCGGTGACCTTGCCGCGCGGTATACGGATATCGACGTTATTGAAAATGCTGCGCGCACCGCGCTTGAAGGTCAGTCCCTTCAGCTCGACCGCGTAGGCGTTATCGGCACTCATCTAAACTCCTTGCGATGCAGCCTCTCACTCGGACGCCTGGCTTTCTTGCGAAAGCACATGCCTCCCCGGGCAGGGCCGAACTGGCGGCGAACTATATCACTGCAAAGGCCAAGCGCCCAAGGCCCAAGCCGGTTCATGTTCAGCAACCCGGCAGGGTAAAAGCGTGTATTTGATGGGATTAAGTAACAGGGAGTGACAAAGCGCGACGAACTTGCGTGAGGGTTTCGATCATTACCGCTATAATCGCCGCCTTTTCATCAGGCTATACGATTTCCGACATGAGCCAATCCAGCGACCTGATTCAGTCTGCACAACGCACCATCCGCCTCGAACTGGAAGCCGTCACCGGCTTGTTGCCCCGTATCGACGCGGATTTCGTACGCGCTTGCGAGATGATTCTGGCCAGCAAAGGCCGCGTGGTCGTGGTCGGCATGGGCAAGTCAGGGCACATCGGCAACAAGATTGCCGCCACCCTGGCCAGCACCGGCACCACGGCTTTTTTCGTGCACCCGGCCGAAGCCAGCCACGGCGACATGGGCATGATCACCCGCGATGACATCATCCTGGCCCTGTCGAACTCCGGTTCGACCAATGAAATCGTGACCCTGCTGCCACTGATCAAGCGCCTGGGCATCCAACTGATCAGCATGACCGGCAACCCCGACTCGCCGCTGGCCAAGGCTGCCGAGGTCAACCTCAACGTGCACGTCGAGCACGAAGCCTGCCCGTTGAACCTGGCACCGACGTCGTCGACCACCGCGGCCCTGGTCATGGGCGATGCCCTGGCCGTCGCGCTGCTCGAAGCCCGCGGGTTTACCGCTGAAGATTTCGCCTTTTCCCACCCCGGCGGCGCCCTTGGCCGACGCCTGCTGCTGAAAGTCGAAAACGTCATGCACGCCGGACAGGAACTGCCGCAGGTCCAGCGCGGCACCCTGCTCAAGGACGCGCTGATGGAAATGACCCGCAAAGGCCTGGGCATGACCGTGATTCTCGAAGCCGATGGCAAACTCGCCGGGATCTTCACCGACGGCGATTTGCGCCGCACCCTGGACCGCGCCATCGACATCCATCACGCCACCATCGACCAGGTCATGACCGTTCACGGCAAGACCGCTCGCGCTGAAATGCTGGCCGCCGAAGCCCTGAAAATCATGGAAGACCATCGAATCAACGCACTGGTGGTGGTGGACAAGGAGGACCGTCCGATCGGCGCCTTCAACCTGTCCGATCTGCTGCGTGCAGGAGTAATGTAATGACGACCGACCTGCTGGAACGCGGCAAGCGCATCAAACTGGCGGTATTCGACGTCGACGGCGTACTGACCGACGGACGCCTGTACTTCCTGGAAGACGGCAGCGAATTCAAGACCTTCAACACGCTCGACGGCCAGGGCATCAAGATGTTGATGGCAGCCGGCGTGCAGACCGCTATCATCAGCGGGCGCACGACCCCGGTGGTCGAGCGACGCGCGAAGAACCTCGGCATTCCACACCTGTACCAGGGTCGCGAAGACAAACTGGTGGTGCTCGACGAGCTTCTTGCCAAACTCGGCCTAAGCTATGAACAGGTTGCCTACCTCGGCGACGACTTGCCGGACCTGCCGGTCATTCGCCGCGTCGGCCTGGGCATGGCGGTGGCCAGTGCCGCCAGTTTCGTGCGCGAACACGCCCACGGCATCACCCAGGCCCGTGGTGGCGAAGGTGCCGCTCGCGAATTCTGCGAATTGATCCTGCGCGCCCAGGACCGCCTCGATGCGGCCAACGCCGCGTACCTGTGAGCCCACTATGCTGAGCAAAAAGATTCGCAATTTCCTGGTGTTCGGCTGCATCGCCGCCCTTTTCGCGGCGGTCGGCTACTGGAACATCAGTCCGGAGCGGTTCCTCGACAAGCCGGTGGCCAAGGCCGATGAAACCCGGATCGACTGGTACGCGACCAACACCCATAGCGTGCAGTACCTGCCAGACGGCAAATTGCAGTACGACATGACGTCCGACAAGGTCGAACACCTCAAGGCCACTGATGTGACGCTGGTCAGCAAACCTGACCTGAACATGTTCCGCGGCACCGAGTTTCCGTGGCATGTGCAGAGCGAACGCGGCGAAGTCAATTCCGGCGGAACCGAAGTCGAACTGATCGACTCGGTACGTATCGCCCGCACCGACGAAAAAAAGCGCACGACCATTATCACCAGCAGTCGCATGACCGTGTTCCCGCAGCAGCAATATGCGCAGACCGTGCAACCCGTTAGAATCGACGGCGCTGGTGGCGTGTCGACCGGCACGGGCATGAAAGCGTATTTGAAAGAAAGCAGGATACACCTGCTATCGAACGTAAGAGGACAGTATGAGGCTCGTTAAAACCCTCCCTATTTTGCTCAGTCTGGGCGCAGCACTGGGAAGCGTGAGCGCCTGGGCTCTGCCGGACGATAGAAACCAGCCTATCCGCATTCAGGCCGACGACGCCCAACTGGACGACAAGCAAGGCATCGCCACCTACAAAGGCGATGTGATCATCACCCAGGGCACGATGAAGGTCACCGGCAACACCGTGACCATCACCCGCACCGCTTCCGGCGACGTCGACGTGGTGACCTCGGTGGGCAACCTGGCCTACTTCGAGCAGATGCAGACTGCCGGCGACGCCAAGCCGGTTCAGGGTTATGGCGTCACGATCCAGTACCATGCCTCGCAAGACCGCGTTGTGCTGATCGATCGCGCCAAAGTCATCGACAAGGACGGCAACGTCACCCAAGGCGAAAAAATCGTCTACGACACGGTCAAGAAACTGGCTAACGCTGGCCGCGCCACCGGCACCAAAGTCACCGAAGAACGCCCGCGCATCGACATGGTGATCCAGCCGAAAAAGAAATCCGACGAGCAAAAGGCCCAGTAATGGCAACTCTGAAAGCTCAGCATCTGGCCAAGAGCTACAAGAGCCGCCAGGTCGTGCGCGACGTCAGCCTGTCCATCGACAGCGGTCAGATCGTCGGCTTGCTTGGCCCTAACGGCGCCGGCAAAACCACCTGCTTCTACATGATTGTCGGCCTGGTACAGGCCGATCAGGGCCGCGTCCTGATCGACGACCTTGACGTCAGCCACCAGCCGATGCACGGTCGCGCGAAAGCCGGTATCGGCTATCTGCCGCAGGAAGCGTCGATCTTCCGCAAACTCTCGGTAGCCGATAACATCCTGGCGATCCTCGAGACCCGCAAGGAACTCGACAAGGCCGGTCGCCGCAAGGAGCTGGAAAGCCTGCTGCAGGAATTCCACATCCACCACATCCGCGACAACCTCGGCATGAGCCTGTCCGGTGGTGAACGCCGCCGCGTGGAAATCGCCCGGGCACTGGCCACCAACCCGAAATTCATCCTCCTCGACGAACCTTTCGCCGGCGTGGACCCGATTTCGGTGGGCGACATCAAACAGATCATCCACCACCTCAAGGCCAAGGGCATTGGCGTGCTGATCACGGACCACAACGTCCGCGAAACCCTGGATATCTGCGAAACCGCTTACATCGTCAACGATGGGCAACTGATCGCCGAAGGCGACTCTGCCACCATCCTGGCCAACGAACTGGTCAAGGAAGTGTATCTGGGCCATGAGTTCCGCCTGTAGCGTTGAGGTGTCCGCCTTGCCGCTCAAGCGCTTGTCTCGATAAAAAATCAACACTTTTTTATTGTTACAGCGCTCTAGGCAAACGCTAAAGTTTCGGGCATATAATTTGCTTATGTTTGGCGCTCCGGCGCCCTGTAGTGGATGGCGCATGTGCGCCGGCGAATAAGGTGTTAAGCCCCTGCCATGAAACCATCGCTAGTCTTGAGAATGGGCCAGCAGCTGACGATGACACCGCAGCTGCAACAGGCCATCCGCCTGCTCCAATTGTCGACCCTGGACCTGCAACAGGAAATCCAGGAGGCCCTGGAGTCCAATCCGATGCTCGAACGCCAGGAAGAAGGCGACGACTTCGATAACGCCGACCCCTTGGCCGACAAAGCCGAACAGCTCCCCAATGCCGACGTGTCGGAACCCTCCTACCAGGAAACCGCCCCGACGGTGGATAACCTCGAGGAAGGTGACTGGAACGAGCGCATTCCCAACGAACTGCCCGTCGATACCGCGTGGGAGGACGTTTACCAGACCAGCGCCAGCAGCCTGCCGAGCAACGATGACGACGAGTGGGACTTCACCACCCGTACATCGGCCGGTGAAAGCCTGCAAAGCCATCTGCTGTGGCAACTGAACCTGGCACCGATGTCCGACACCGATCGCCTGATTGCCGTGACCCTGATCGACTGCATCAACAATCAGGGTTACCTGGACGAAACCCTCGAGGAAATTCTCGAAGCCTTCGACCCGGAACTGGACATCGAACTGGACGAAATAGAAGCCGTCCTGCATCGCATCCAGCAATTCGAACCCGCCGGCATCGCCGCCCGCAACCTGGGCGAATGCCTGTTGCTGCAATTGCGCCAATTGCCCGCCAAGACCCCGTGGCTGGCCGAGGCCAAGCGTCTGGTCAGCGATTACATCGACCTGCTTGGCAGCCGCGACTACAGCCAGCTGATGCGCCGCATGAAGCTCAAGGAAGATGAACTGCGCCAGGTGATCGAACTGGTGCAGAGCCTCAACCCGCGGCCTGGCTCGCAGATCGAGTCCAGCGAAGCCGAATACGTCGTCCCCGATGTCATCGTGCGCAAGGACAACGAGCGCTGGCTGGTGGAGCTGAACCAGGAATCGGTGCCGCGGCTGCGGGTCAACGCCCAATACGCCGGTTTCGTGCGCCGCGCCGACACCAGTGCCGACAACACCTTCATGCGCAATCAGTTGCAAGAGGCCCGCTGGTTCATCAAGAGCCTACAGAGCCGCAACGAAACCCTGATGAAAGTGGCCACCCAGATCGTCGAGCATCAGCGCGGCTTCCTGGAGTACGGCGACGAAGCCATGAAACCGTTGGTGCTGCATGACATTGCCGAGGCGGTGGGCATGCACGAGTCGACGATTTCCCGGGTGACTACGCAGAAATTCATGCATACCCCCCGGGGCATCTATGAACTGAAATACTTTTTTTCCAGCCACGTCAGCACCTCGGAAGGCGGTGAATGCTCGTCCACGGCGATCCGCGCGATCATCAAAAAACTGGTTGCAGCGGAAAATCAGAAAAAGCCGTTGAGTGACAGCAAGATCGCTGGTTTACTGGAGGCACAAGGCATTCAGGTGGCTCGCCGCACCGTCGCCAAGTACCGCGAATCCCTCGGGATCGCGCCTTCGAGCGAACGCAAGCGGTTGATGTAGAGCCACGCCACAGCGTTCCAGTGGCAGGCATTTCTGCCTGCCGCTTTATGCACTGGCAACGAAGGAGAAGCTGTATGCAAGTCAACATCAGTGGACACCAACTGGAAGTGACCGAACCTCTTCGCACCTACATCGGCGAAAAGCTCGAACGATTGGAGAGGCATTTCGACAAGATCACCAACGTGCAGGTCACGATGACGGTCGAAAAGCTGAAGCAGAAAATCGAAGCCACGCTGCATATTCCCGGCAATGAAGTGGTCGCCAACGCGGAACATACCGATATGTACGCGGCGATCGACGCATTGACCGACAAGCTGGATAAACAACTCAAAAAGCATAAGGAAAAGACCCAAAGCCTCCTCCAGGGCGCGACCGGTCGTTAACACTCCCAACCCATGATCCGACTTGAAAGCATCCTGACCCCCGGCCGTTCCCTCGTGAACGTGCCGGGCGGCAGTAAAAAGAAAGCCCTCGAGCAAATTGCCAACCTCATCCATAAAGAAGTCCCGGATCTGGAGATGCAAGATGTCTTCGAGGCTCTGATTGCCCGTGAAAAACTCGGCTCGACCGGTTTTGGCAACGGCATCGCCATCCCCCACTGTCGCCTCAAGGGCTGTACCGCACCCGTCAGTGCCTTGATGCATCTGGACGCACCCATCGATTTCGACGCCATCGACGGTGCCCCGGTCGACCTGCTGTTCGTACTGCTGGTCCCGCAAGCCGCCACCGATGCGCACCTGGAGCTGCTGCGGCAGATCGCCAGCATGCTCGATCGCAAGGAAGTACGCGAAAAGCTGCGCAGCGCCCCGAGCAATGAAGCCTTGTATCAGGTTGTCCTGGACGAGCAAAACGGTCAGTAATCATGCGCTTGATCATCGTCAGTGGCCGTTCCGGCTCAGGTAAAAGTACCGCGCTCGATGTTCTCGAGGACAACGGCTTTTACTGCATCGACAACCTGCCTGCCGGGCTTTTGCCGGAACTGGCCGAACGTGCACTGATCCACACCGAACTGGCCCAGCCGCTGGTTGCCGTGTCGATCGACGCGCGCAACTTGCCGAGCCACCTGTCGCGCTTCCCCGAGCTGCTGGAAGAAGTCCGCAGCCGGCATATCCAGTGCGATGTCCTGTACCTGGACGCCGACGAAGAAACCTTGCTCAAACGTTTTTCGGAGACCCGCCGGCGTCACCCCCTGAGCAACGCCAACCGCTCACTGGCGGAAGCGATCAGCGATGAAACCACCCTGCTCGGGCCGATCGCCGACCTCGCCGATCTCAAGGTCAACACCACCAACCTGAACCTGTATCAGTTGCGCGATACCATCAAGCTGCGCCTGCTGAATCAACCGGAACCCGGTACGGCGTTCCTGGTGGAATCCTTCGGCTTCAAGCGCGGCATGCCGGTGGACGCCGACCTGGTGTTCGACGTGCGTTGCCTGCCGAACCCCTACTGGAAGCCGGAGTTGCGTGAACAGTCCGGGCTCGATAAGCCGGTCGCCGACTACCTGGCGGCACAGCCGGACGTCGAAGAAATGTTCCAGGACATTTCTACCTACCTGCTCAAGTGGCTGCCCCGCTTTGCGGCCAGCAATCGCGCTTATGTCACCATCGCCATTGGCTGCACCGGCGGGCATCACCGCTCCGTCTACCTGACCGAACGTCTGGGTCAGGCCCTGCAAAAAACCCTGAAGAACGTCCAGGTCCGCCACCGCGACCTCAGCTAAAGGATTCACATCGCGATGCCTGCTCTGGAAATCGAAATCATCAACAAGCTGGGCCTGCACGCCCGTGCGTCTGCAAAATTTGTCGGCGTCGCCGGTCAGTTCAAGGATTGCTCGATCAGGGTAGGACGTACGCCGGAATCTACGGTCGATGGCAAAAGCATCATGGCGATGATGATGCTCGCGGCTGGCAAGGGCACGAAAATTCATCTGAGCACGGAAGGCGAGCAGGAACAGGAAGCGCTGGATGCGCTGGTGGCGTTGATCAACAACTACTTCGATGAAGGCGAGTAAACGTCAACAGATCGCAGCCTCGTTGCACCTGTAGGAGCTGTCGAGTGCAACGAGGCTGCGATCTTTTGATCTTAAACTTTCTTCACGCCAACGCCGTATCCATCACCATCATCAAACAAAACCCGACCAGCAACCCCAGGCTGGCCAGCTTATCGTGACCATGCCGGCGCGACTCCGGAATTACTTCATGGGTAACCACCAACAGCATGGCCCCCGCCGCCAACGCCAACCCCAATGGCAGCAACATCTCGGCCAGGCTGACCAGCCAGGCGCATAACAGCGCGAAGACCGGCTCGACCAATCCTGACGCCGCACCGATCAGGAATGCCTTGACCCGCGACATCCCTGCCCCGGCCAGGACCAACGCAATCACCAGCCCTTCCGGCACATCCTGCAAGGCGATGCCCATGGCCAAACTGTCGGCATCCGGCATCCCGCCGCCGGCCGAGACGCCCACTGCCATGCCTTCCGGTATGTTGTGAGCGATGATGGCAAACACAAACAGCCAGATTCGCGGGGGAATCACCGGATGTTCAACGGTCCCCACGAGCATCACCCCGGCGCCGAAGCCCAGCAGCGTATCGCTGACCGCCTGGGGCATCTGCCGAATCACCAACACCGGCACCGCGCCCAACGCCGTACCCAGCGCGCAGATCGCCCCGCCTTGCAATGCGCGTAACAGTTTCGGCTCCAGGTCCAGCCACGCCAGCCCATGGACGACCAATAACGTCATGCCCGCGCCAGCAGCAACAGCGATCCCAACGCGTAACGAAACATTCGTCCACTTCCGATCGCCAGTGTTTCAGTGCCCATAATCAGCCTTGGATGGTTTTTATAGAAAACTCAAGCCAGCGCTGCCTGATAGCGCGCGCTGACTTGTGGCCAATTGATCACGTTGTAGAACGCATTGATGTATTCCGGACGGCGGTTCTGATACCGCAGGTAATAAGCGTGCTCCCAGACATCAAGGCCGAGAATTGGCGTATTGCCGCTCATCAACGGGCTGTCCTGATTGCCGCTGCTTTCAACGATCAACGTCTTTTGCGGCGTGACACTGAGCCATGCCCAGCCGCTGCCGAACCGGGTCAGCGCGGCCTTGGTGAAGGCCTCCTTGAACGTGTCCAGGCCACCCGGTTGCTCATCGATCGCCTTGGCCAGCGCACCGTCGGGATGACCGCCGCCATGAGGCGCCATCACTTCCCAGAACAGTGAATGATTGGCGTGGCCGCCGCCCTGATTGATCACCGCCGCGCGCAGTGTTTCCGGCAGTTGCTGGATGCTTGCCACCAGTTTCTCCACCGGCCACTCGGCATACTCGGTGCCTTCCACCGCGGCATTGAGGTTGTTGATGTAGGTCTGGTGGTGCTTGGTGTAATGGATTTCCATGGTCTGCGCATCGATGTGCGGTTCCAGGGCATCGTAGGCGTAGGGCAAGGCAGGCAGGGTAAAAGCCATGTTCAATGGACTCCATGATGAAGAGGTGCAGGTGAGGCGACATCCATGTCCAGTAAACGATGGCTGCGCGGGTACTCGCCGTGCTCGCTGATGAAACTCAGCAGCTCGACGTAGGTCTTGCTGCTCTGACGCCATGCCGCTTCACGCAAGGCCGGCGCCAGGCGCGGGTCCTGCGTGGTCTGCCCTGGGCCAGGGCCAATGCCTGCAAGTAAGCCTCGCGGGCATCGACCAGTTCGCCCAGCATGAAACAGCGATTGGCTCTTTCGATCGTGCGTTTCCAGTGCTCCATGGTGGGCTCCAAAGCGTTAACAGTGATTACACGCCGCCTGCGGTGAGTTTTTCCGGGTCAAGCAACACCTCAAGCTGGTCGCGTGTGAGGTCGGTGTGTTCCAGGGCGACATCGATCACCGGACGACCCTGCTGATAGGCCTTCTTGGCGATTTCAGCGGCTTTTTGGTAACCCATGATCGGGTTGAGTGCAGTGACCAGAATCGGGTTGCGCGACAGCGCTTCCTTGAGCCGGGCTTCGTTGACCTTGAAGCTGGCGATGGCCTTGTCCCCCAGCAGACGGCTGGAGTTGGCCAACAACTCGATGCTGCTCAACAGGTTCTGGGCGATGATCGGCAACATCACGTTCAGTTCGAAATTGCCCGACTGGCCGGCGATGGTGATCACCGTGTCGTTGCCGATCACTTGAGCCGCGACCATCGCCGTGGCTTCCGGAATCACCGGATTGACCTTGCCCGGCATGATCGAAGAACCCGGTTGCAAGGCTTCGAGCTCGATTTCACCGAGGCCGGCCAGGGGGCCGGAGTTCATCCAGCGCAGGTCATTGGCGATTTTCATCAACGAGACCGCCGTGGCTTTAAGCTGCCCGGACACCGCAACCGCAGTGTCCTGGGAACCGATCAGCGCAAACAGGTCTTTGCCCGGCGTGAACTGCACCTGGGTCAGCCGGGTCAGTTGCTGACTGAAACGCCCCGCAAACTCGGGGTGTGCGTTGATCCCGGTGCCCACCGCCGTGCCGCCCTGAGCCAGGGCTTGCAGGCTCGGCAGCAGATCCTGCAAATGACCGATGTTAGCCTTGAGCTGTTGCGCCCAACCATTGAGCACCTGGCTCATGCGCACCGGCATGGCGTCCATCAAGTGCGTGCGCCCGGTCTTGACGTGGTGATGAACGGCCTCGGCCTTGCGCTCGATCACTTGCACCAGATGCAGCAGCGCGGGGAGCAATTGCTCATGCAACGCCAACGCAGCGCTGACATGGATGGTGGTCGGGATAATGTCGTTGCTGCTCTGCCCGCAGTTGACGTGATCGTTAGGGTTCACCGGCTCGCCGAGCAGACGGCTGGCCAGGGTGGCGATCACTTCGTTGGCGTTCATGTTGGAACTGGTGCCGGAGCCGGTCTGGAAGATGTCCACCGGGAAGTGCTGCATGAAGTCAGCCTCGAGCAGGCCTTGGGCCGCATCGACAATGGCTTGGCCCTGGGCTTCGCTGATTTGCTTGAGCTCGACGTTGGCCCGGGCGGCGGCGGCCTTGGCCAGGATCAACGCGCGGATGAATTGCACGGGCATCGGTTTGCCGCTGATCGGGAAGTTATCCACCGCGCGTTGGGTCTGCGCGCCGTAAAGCGCGTCTACCGGGACCTGCAGCTCGCCCATGCTGTCGCGCTCAATACGTGTCTTGGTCATCTGAAAATCCTTGCACCAGTTCAATAAGAGGAATCGAGGGATGCAACTCGCAGGTCGCCAGTTGCCAGGTGTAGCTCTGCCAGCGCTTGAGGCGGCACTTGCACAGAGAGAGGCGTTCCAGTTCGCGCAGCGGACGCCAGGCCCGATCCAGGCAATAGGTCCGCCAGTGCCACGGCAGCGCGACGTCGGCGGCGGTATCGAGCAATAAACGGAAAGAAGTTTCGGCGATGGTCCAGGGCGAAGTTGCCGTGCAACATGCCAGATACCGGCCTTCGGCCAGGTAATGGTCGATCAGGCGCGGTTCGTCGGGGTCCATCGCGCAACGGATCTGGCGGCTCATCCAGCGCCAGTTTTCGAGGTAGGGCTGCTCGTGCAAGGCAGAACTCATAATCCGGGCTCATTCGGTAATGAGATTTATTATTATATGATAATGAGAAGCAAAACAACCCCGATGATGCAGGCAAGATCTTAAACTGCGGGAGCGAGCTTGCTCGCGATGGCGGTGTGACATTCGACATCTTTGTTGACTGGCATACCGCTTTCGCTGGCAAGCCAGCTCCTGCAGGGGACCGCGCCAGACGCATAAAAAAGGCGCGCCACCCAATCGGGAAGCGCGCCTTTTTTGTGTAACGGTCGGGGGTTAGCTACCCGCCACCATCATCTTCTCGATCAACACCGACCCGGTGCGAATGTTGCTGCGCAGTTCCAGATCATTGCCCACCGCGACGATCTGCTTGAACATGTCGCGCATGTTGCCGGCGATGGTCACTTCCTGGACCGCAAACTGGATTTCGCCGTTTTCGACCCAGTAACCCGCCGCTCCACGGGAGTAATCGCCGGTGACCATGTTCAGGCCCTGGCCCATCAGTTCGGTCACCAGCAGGCCGCGCCCCATGCGCCGCAGCAGGGCAGCCTGGTCTTCGTCGCCGTGGGTGACGAACAGGTTGTGCACGCCGCCGGCGTTGGCGGTGCTCGGCATGCCGAGTTTGCGACCGGAATAGGTGCCGAGGATGTAGGACACCAGCTCGCCTTTTTCGACGAACGGTTTGGCATAGGTCGCCAGGCCATCACCATCGAACGCCGCGCTGCCCAGTGCGCGCATCAAATGCGGACGCTCATCGATGGTCAGCCATTCCGGGAACAGTTTCTGCCCCAGCGTGCCCTCGAGGAAGGACGATTTGCGGTACAGGCTGCCGCCGGAAATTGCCGAGAGGAAACTGCCGAACAGACCACCGGCCAGTTCCGCGGAAAACAGCACCGGCACTTCGCAGGTCGGCACCGGACGCGCGCCCAGACGGCTGGCCGCCCGTTGCGCGGCATGCTGGCCAATGCTCACCGGGTCGGCCAGCAGGTTGCCCTGACGGTTCACGTCGTACCAGTAATCGCGCTGCATCTGGCCGTCGGCCTCGGCGATCATGACGCAGCTCAGACTGTGGCGAGTCGATGCGTAGCCACCGACAAACCCATGGCTATTGCCGTAAACGCGGCAACCCTGGTGGGTACTGAGGCTGGTGCCATCGGCGTTCTTGATCCGGCTGTCGGCGGCAAACGCCGCCGCTTCACAGGTCAAAGCCATCTCGATGGCTTGTTCCGGGGTGATGTCCCACTGGTGGAACAGGTCGAAATCGTGCAGATCCTTGGCCATCAGCGCGGCATCGGCCAGGCCTGCGGCTTCGTCTTCCGAGGTGTGCTTGGCGATGGCCAGCGCGGCAGCGACGGTCTCGCGAATCGCCTCGGGGCCACTGGCCGAAGTACTCGCCGAACCTTTGCGCTGGCCGACATACAGCGTGATGCCAAAACCCTGGTCGCGGTTGAATTCGACGGTTTCGACTTCACGCTGGCGCACGGTCGTGGACAGCCCCTGCTCCAGGGACACCGCCACTTCACAGGCACTGGCGCCCTGGCGCTTGGCTTCAGCGATGATCTGCTCGACTTGTTCTTGCAGTGCCGGCAACGCTTGTGGGCCGACGCTTTCAACTGCACTCATGCTGTTCTCCACTCAAATTCTGCTTTCGGTAAGGCCTTCGAGCGACCGGGCCGGACAAGCGGCCCCCGACTGGTTATCATGGCGGCGTTTCTTTGCGGACGGCCACCATGGTTGATTCTTACGACGACTCCCTCGATACGGGAGAAAAAAGCAAATCCCAGGTCAAACGCGAGCTGCATGCTCTGGTTGGCCTCGGCGAACGCCTTACAACGCTCAAGCCTGACTTGCTGGCAAAACTGCCATTGACCGACGCCATGCGCCGGGCCCTGGCCGATGCGCCCAAGCACACCGCGAATATCGCGCGTAAACGGCACCTCATGTTCATCGGCAAGCTGATGCGCGATCAGGACACTGACGCCATTCTGACTCTGCTCGATCAACTCGATGCCTCCACCCGGCAGTACAACGAACGTTTCCATGGCCTGGAACGCTGGCGCGATCGCTTGATCGCAGGCGACGACGGCGTCCTGGAGAAGTTCGTGCTCGACTACCCGGAGGCTGATCGTCAGCAATTGCGCTCCCTGATCCGTCAGGCCCAGCACGAACTGGCGACCAACAAGCCACCGGCCTCGAGCCGTAAGATCTTCAAGTACATCCGTGAGCTGGACGAGACTCAACGCGGTTTGCGCTGAGTCCCGAATCGGGTGGGTTGCCTCGCAACTCACCCGAAGCTTCACGTTTTCAGAGCCCCTTACGATCCTGTGCCACCCACAGTGATCGCATCGATTTTCAGCGTTGGCTGGCCGACACCCACCGGCACCGACTGCCCATCCTTGCCACACGTCCCCACGCCGCTGTCCAGCGCCAGGTCGTTACCGACCATCGACACTTTGCTCATGGCTTCCGGCCCATTGCCGATCAACGTCGCGCCTTTGACCGGGGCGGTAATCTTGCCGTCTTCGATCAGGTACGCCTCGCTGGTGGAGAACACGAACTTGCCGCTGGTGATGTCCACCTGACCACCGCCGAGGTTCGCGCAGTAAATGCCGCGTTTCACCGAGGCGATGATTTCCGCCGGATCGCTTTCGCCCGCCAGCATGTAGGTATTGGTCATGCGAGGCATCGGCAGGTGCGCGTAGGATTCACGGCGACCGTTACCGGTGCGGGCCACGCCCATCAGGCGGGCGTTGAGCTTGTCCTGCATGTAGCCTTTGAGCACGCCGTTTTCGATCAGCGTGGTGCACTCGGTCGGGGTGCCTTCATCGTCGACGCTCAGCGAGCCACGACGACCGGCCAGCGTGCCATCATCGACGATGGTGCAGAGTTTGGACGCAACCATCTCACCCATGCGCCCGCTGTAGGCGGAGCTGCCCTTGCGGTTGAAATCGCCTTCCAGACCGTGACCCACCGCTTCGTGCAGCAATACGCCGGACCAGCCCGAGCCCAGCACCACCGGCAAGGTACCGGCCGGCGCCGGAATGGCCTCAAGGTTGACCAGCGCCTGACGCAGGGCTTCACGGGCGTAGCCCATGGCGCGGTCTTCGCCGAGGAAATAACGGTAATCGGTACGCCCGCCACCGCCATGACCGCCGCGTTCGCGGCGACCGTTCTGCTCGACGATCACGCTGACGTTGAAGCGCACCAGCGGCCGCACATCCGCCGCCAGGCCGCCGTCGGTGGACGCCACCAGAATGCGCTCCCAGACCCCGGCCATGCTGACGGTGACTTGCTGGATACGCGGATCGAGGGCGCGGGTCGCGACGTCGATGCGCTTGAGCAACTCGACTTTCTCGGCGCGGGTCAGCACTTCCAGCGGGTTATCCGGCCCGTACAACTGGGCCACGTCCTGGGTGGTAAACGCCTGCACCGTGCCGTTCTGCCCGGCGCGGGAGATCGAACGGGCGGCGCGTGCCGCCGCCCCCAACGCTTCCAGGGTAATGGCGTTGCTGTAGGCAAATCCGGTTTTTTCACCCGATTGCGCCCGCACGCCGACACCCTGGTCGAGGTTGAAACTGCCTTCCTTGACGATGCCGTCTTCCAGCGCCCAGGACTCGGAAATCTGCCCCTGGAAATACAGGTCGGCCGCATCGATGCCTGGACCGGCCAGGTCGCCGAGCACCCCTTGCAGGCTCTCTATCGTTACGCCACCGGGCGCCAGGAGGTGTTCACTGACTGAGGACAACAACTCGCTCATATGCTTTACGCCTTAAATTCGTCGTTCCGGGCAGGTCGCTGTGCGCCCTGCGAGAAAAAGCGCCGGTGACTGGACACCGGCATCCGCGCCCTGATGGACGCCTGTTCGCTGCTATCGCGTTCGGCCAGCAGCACGGCCTCGCCTTGATCCTTTTGTGCCAATACCCGCCCCCAAGGGTCGATGATTGCGGCATGCCCCCAGGTTTCCCGTGGCCCCGGATGGGTCCCACCCTGGGCGGCCGCGAGCACGTAACATTGGGTCTCGATCGCTCGTGCGCGAATCAGCACGTCCCAATGGGCCGCGCCGGTCACCGCGGTAAAGGCCGACGGTGCGGTAATCAACTCCGCGCCGGCGGCACGCAATTCACTGTAAAGCTCTGGAAATCGCAAGTCGTAACACACCGTCAGGCCGACTCGACCGACGGGCGTGTCCGCCACCACCACACCACTGCCATAAGCATAGTCATCGGATTCGCGATAACGCCCGCGATTGTCCGCCACATCCACGTCGAACAAATGCAGCTTGTCGTAGCGCGCCACCGTTTCGCCCCGGTCGTTCACCAGCAACGAGCAGGCATGCACTTTCGCCGTCGGTTGATCCACCGGCGGCAGCGGCAATGTGCCGGCCACTATCCATAAGTTGAGGTCGCGTGCGGTCTGTTTCAACCATGGCAGGATCGGTCCTTCGCCCGCTGCCTCGGCGCGGCCGATGTCGGCAACGTCGCGACGCCCCATGGCGGCGAAATTTTCCGGCAGCACGGCCAGGCGCGCACCACCCGCGGCCGCTTCCTCGAGCAAGCGATGGGCCTGGGCCAGATTGGCCAGCACATCGCTCTGGCTGACCATTTGAATCACCGCTACAGACATGGTTTTTTCCTGATCTGGAGTTAACGCAGACCTTGTAGGAGCTGGCTTGCCAGCGAAGGCGGCCTCGAGCCTTGCACCGCCCATGAAGACGCCTTCGCCGGCAAGCCGGCTCCTACAGGGGATTGCGTCGCTACGGCCATGCTACTCCATCGGGCCAGGGACGGGATTTCAAAAAGGCTTGTCGAAGGTGATTTTCGGATCTTTCCACGGCCCCTTGACGCTGTATTGCACGCTGGCAAAACGTGCCACGCGATCACCGATCAGCTTGTCGATCAGGAAAAGCGCCCCGCCAATGGCCGGTGCGCCGACGATCAGTGCGGCGATCGGCAGGTTGTTGGTCACCGGCAAGGTCACCAGCAACTTGGCATCCACCCTGTCCCCTACCAGGTCCAGGGTGCCGTTGAGCTCAAGATTGCTCGACGGACCGGTCAACCGGATGGGTTCACGGGTGACGTACACGCCGTTGGTCGCCACCAGCAGGCCTTTGACCCGATCGTAACTCAGGCCTTTGCCAAACAGGTCGGAGAAGTCCAGGCGCAGGCGGCGGCCGATGGAGTTGAAATTCAGCAGTCCGAACACCCGCAATGCCTGGGCGCCGCCCTCGACTTCGACAAACTGGCCTTTATTCAACGAGGCGTCGAGGGTTCCGGAGAAGCGCTTGGTGGCCAGCCACGCCGGCGAACCAGGCCAGCGACCGTCGACGTCCATATGGAAATTTTCACTGGTGACGCTCGGTGCAAAGCCCCAGCCTTTGAGCACATCGGCGAGGTTCTTGCCACTGGCCCGGCCCTTGAACCAGCTGCTGGAGGAGCCTGGCGTGCCTTCCCAACCGCCGCTGCCCTGCAACAGAATCCCCTTGAGGCCCAGGTCCAGCGTATTGAAGGCGATGCCCTTGGCGGTCGGACGTACTTTCAGCGACCAGCCGCCCACCAGATCCTTGCCCTGGAACAGTTGATTGATGGTGATATCCAGCGCCGGGATTTTCGTCGGGTCTACCGCGGCCAGCGGATCAGGCGAGTTTTCGTCAGCCAGCACTGTCGGATCCGGCGCGGGTAAACGCACGTATTGCAGATTGACCGCAATCGGCGCGGCTTTGGCATCGGGAACGCTGGCGCCCCCTTTGACCTGCTGACTATCGAGTTGCAAGGCCCACGCGCTCGGTTTGCGGTTCAGCTGAATGTCAGCCTGATCGAGGGTGGTACCGACCCCGCTGAGCTTGCCTACCTTGAAGTCCACGCTGTTGAGCAACTGCTTGGCATTACCGCCCGGGTCCTGGCCGGCGTATTTGTCCAGCAGATCCTTCCACGGTCCGACATCCAGTTCCGGCAGCGCGCCACGCACCCGCAGGCCTTTGGCACCGGGCAGCACGGCATTGCCGCCACCGACGATCAACTCACCGCGACCGTCGGCAAAATTGCCGGGCGGCGCCGCGAAGGTGAAGTTGGCCAGCTCGCCGTGGTTGACCCAATAACGCCGCTGCGGACCTTGCAACGTCATACGAAAGGTAGTGTCACGCCCCACATCGGCGGCCAGGCCGAACGGCGCGGGCAAATCGAGCGCCACGCCCTTGAGGCTGGAACTGACCATCAATTGACTGTTGTCACCCTCAAGATTCAATTGCAGCTGATAGGGAATCAAGCCGGACACTGGTAGCGGCTGGGTGACGCTCAACCAGTCCGTGAGTTTCTTCACCTCGACCTGACCCGAGGCGGCAACGCGGGTCTTGAGGTTGCCCGGGCTGCCATCGGCGAAAATCTGCGCGCTGACCGGTTTGTCGAAGGCGCGAGCGCTGATGTTCTTCCCGCTCAAGCCCTTGGCGCTGTCGAAACGGAAATCGCCCTTGAGCTGGGTCAGTTCCAGGCTCGGCTCGGCCAGTTTCAGGCGGGCCTTGGCGGTCTTGAAATCGACGAGGATCTTCGGCTGTTCGCCTTTGGCCAAGGGGATATCCAGTTTCAGCTTGCCCTGCAGATCACCCTCGCCTTCCCAACCGGCAAAGGTCTGGGCGGTGCCGATCGGTGCTTGTTGCAGAATCTTCAGGCCATCGCCCAAGCCGCCGGCGAACGCGCCGTCGAGCAACAGGTGGCTGGTTTTGCCACTCGCTACGTGAGGGATATTGACGTAAATGTCGCGGACCTGGGTGTCGAGCAATTGGCCCTTGCTGGCCAGGATGCGCACGCCGCTGTCTTCGACGAACACGTCACCCGTGACCTTGCTGACATGTGGCCAGCCCGGCTGGAAGGCCAGCTCGGCATCGTGCACCTTGAAGAACAGGCTGATGCTGCGATCCGCGTCCGCCGCGCCCTTGTTCAACGAACCCTGATACTGGAAGAAGCCCTGGTCCACTGCGCCTTTGAGAATCGCCGTACGCAGCCATTCGTCCAGCGCCGGGCTGAGCATTGTCGGCAAGTACTTGGCGGTGTACTTGCCATCGCCGTCCACCAGGCCGACCCGCAGGTCCATATAATCTTCCTGCGTGCGATCGAAATGCAGGCGGATCAGGAAATCGCCGGCGATCTTGCCCTCTTCGCCCAGCACCTTGAGATAGGGCGCAATCAGGGTGAAGCCTTCTTTATCAAGCTTCCAGTTCAAGGTTGCGTTGGCCTGGAGGTATTGCCAGGGCTTGGCGAAGATCGGGTCCAGGTGCAGGGAAAAATCCTTGCTGTCCATGCGCAACTCACCGCGCCCAAGGTCACCGCTGATACTGCCGCTGACGTTACGCGCCGCTGGCGCGCCGTGATAGGCATCGAAGCCGACCCGATCGAGGTTGGCGGCAAAGCTGAACTTGCTGTCGTCGGTGGCGTTGGGCCGGAAATCGATCAGCACATTGCGCAAACCACCGGTCACCTTCAGCCGCTCCACCGCCGTGGAAACACCCTGGGGCAGTGGCCCCAAGGCATTCAGCAGAGGCGTGAGCGCGGTGAGGTCGAGGCGGTCGGCCTGCAGATGCCAGAGCTCTTCGGTCTTGTCGGTGGCCACGCTCCCCTTGAGTTGCAAACGCGACTCCCAGCGCGTCTCGCCAAGGTTCATGGCCAGGGAATCCAGGCTCGCGAGGAAGCCTTCGGCACTGCGCTGGAAATAACCGTTGAGTGCCAGATTGTTGATCTGGATCGGCTTGCGCTCGGCGTAGGCGCCCTTGAGTTGCGGCGCATTCAAACGCAGTGCGGCGCTTTGCAGGGCGCCCTTGCCCCAGTTCAGCCAGAGCTCGCCGCCCGCCTTGATCTCGGAGAAATTCCACTGCTGGGTCAGGCGCTCCGGCAGCCATTTCGACCAGTCGCTTTGCGGCAGGCTCAGGTAGGCGTCCGCCTCGCCGTCCTTCCACTCGCTGGCGCGAATACGCGTACGCAGACTCATGGCCACCGGTTGGCCGTCGGGCAGGGTCAGGCGGGCGTCGAGTCGCTGGCGGGAGGCACCGGTTGTCAGACTCAAGCCGACGTAAGTCAGGGTCAGCGGTGGCTGATCCAGTGGCTGCAAGGTGATCTGGCTGTCGAGCACTGACAGCTGCCGGACCATTTGCAGGCGATTGAGCAGCTGCTGCGGATCAAGCGGCTGATCCTGCTGTACCGGCAGACCTTCCAGCGCCCAGTGACCGTCCGCGCCTTCCTTGAGGCTGATTTTCAGGCCATCGAGCTCCAGGTGAGCGATGCGCACCTCCCGTGCCAGCAGGCTGGCCCAGAGATCCGGTACCGCACGCACCTGATCCAGACGCAGGGCATTGGCGCCCTCGCCGACCATCACGTCGTGAGCGAACAGAATCGGCGCGAAACCGCTCCAGTTGCCTTCCAGTTCGCCGATATGCAGCGGCATGCCCAACGCAGCACCGGCTTTGGTTTCGACTTCGGCGCGGTATTCGGCCACCAGGGGGGTCAACTCCCGGCCGAGGCTGACGTAAAGTGCCATCAGCACCAGGACCAACGCGCACAGGCCCAGACCCCAGCGGGTCAGTGCGGCCAGTATGCGTGTCAGACGGTCCATGTCAGTTGGCTCCCATGGCAAAGACAATGCAAAAAGCTGAGGCCAGCTGTTCCAGTAGGGTTAAAACACGACGATTCAGAGCAGCACCACGTCGTATTGTTCCTGCGAATACATGGTTTCCACCTGGAACCGAATGGTGCGTCCGATAAAACCTTCCAGCTCGGCGACATTGCCCGACTCCTCATCGAGCAAACGGTCGACGACTTTCTGGTTCGCCAATACACGATAGCCTTCGGCCTGATAAGCGCGCGCTTCGCGGAGGATTTCGCGGAAAATTTCGTAGCAAACGGTTTCCGGGGTCTTCAGCTTGCCGCGGCCCTGGCAACTGCTGCAGGGTTCGCACAGCACTTGCTCCAGACTTTCGCGGGTACGCTTGCGGGTCATCTGCACCAGGCCCAACTCGGTGATCCCGATGATGTTGGTCTTGGCGTGATCGCGCTCCAGCTGTTTCTCCAGGGTGCGCAGCACTTGGCGCTGATGCTCTTCGTCTTCCATGTCGATGAAGTCGATGATGATGATCCCGCCCAGATTGCGCAGGCGCAGCTGACGGGCGATGGCGGTGGCGGCTTCGAGGTTGGTCTTGAAGATGGTTTCTTCGAGGTTGCGATGACCGACGAAGGCCCCGGTGTTGACGTCGATGGTGCTCATGGCTTCCGCCGGATCCACCACCAGATAGCCGCCGGACTTCAGCGGCACTTTACGCTCGAGGGCTTTCTGGATTTCGTCTTCGACGCCGTACAGGTCGAAGATCGGTCGCTCGCCAGGGTAATGCTCCAGGCGATCGGCGATTTCCGGCATCAGTTCAGCAACGAATTGCGTGGTTTTCTGAAAGGTCTCGCGGGAATCGATGCGGATCTTCTCGATCTTCGGGCTGACCAGGTCACGCAGGGTGCGCAGCGCCAGGCCGAGGTCTTCGTAAATCACACTTGGCGCACTGATGGTCTTGATCTGGTCGTTGATCTGGTCCCAGAGCCGGCGCAGGTAGCGGATGTCCATGAGGATTTCATCGGCGCCGGCACCTTCGGCAGCGGTACGCAGGATGAAACCGCCGGCTTCCTTGATGCCCTCCGCGGCGACACAATCGGTGACCACTTGCTTGAGGCGATCGCGCTCGGCTTCGTCTTCGATCTTCAGCGAAATGCCGACGTGGGCAGTGCGCGGCATGTACACCAGGTAGCGCGATGGAATCGACAGCTGAGTGGTCAGGCGTGCGCCTTTGGAACCAATCGGGTCCTTGGTGACTTGCACCACCAGGCTCTGGCCTTCATGGACCAGCGCACTGATGCTCTCGACCGTCGGGCCTTCACGCAGGGAAATTTCCGAAGCGTGAATGAACGCGGCGCGGTCCAGGCCGATGTCGACGAAAGCCGCCTGCATGCCGGGCAATACCCGCACGACCTTACCTTTGTAAATGTTGCCGACGATGCCGCGCTTTTGCGTGCGTTCGACGTGAACCTCTTGCAGAACACCGTTTTCAACCACCGCCACGCGCGATTCCATCGGCGTGATGTTGATCAGGATCTCTTCACTCATGGCAGGGTCTCGTTCAGGCATATTCACGATAATGGCCGCATCTTGTCAGTACGACGCTCAGCGCGCGTTAAGGGTTTGCCAACAGGGTATGCCGAAATGGCCGAGCAGCTCCGAGGTTTCGCACAGCGGCAGTCCGACGACCGCCGAATAGCTTCCATTCAACTGGGCGACAAATACCGCGCCCAACCCTTGAATGCCGTAGCCGCCCGCCTTGTCCCGCGGTTCGCCGCTGGCCCAGTAGGCCAGCGCTTCCTCGCGGTCGATGGGGCGAAAACGCACCAGACTGCGCACCACCCGGGATTCGCAATGTTCACCCTCGAGCACCGCGATCGCCGTCAGCACTTCATGCTCATGTCCGGACAACATCATAAGCATGGCGCAAGCTTCAACTTCATCAACCGGCTTGCCGAGAATTTTCCCGTCCAGCACCACGGCGGTATCGGCACCGAGCACACAGCAATCTGCATCGGACACGACCAACCGGCGCCCGGCTTCAGCCTTGCCACGCGCGAGGCGTTCGACATAGGCCGACGGCGATTCAAGATTCAAAGGGGTTTCATCGATGTCCGCACTGATGACGGAGAACGGCACGCCGATCTGCGTGAGCAGTTCACGCCGACGCGGCGAGCCAGAGGCGAGGTACAGCTGTTTCATCAAGACATCTCCCTGTTTAGCGCCCTGCCGCACACATACTGTTCCTTGGCAGGGCACCGGTACGGGCCAATGCCTGACCGAATCAATTGATTCTGTAACGTCGACGCAATCCACGCAAACCGTAGCTGACCCAAGGCCAGAGCAACGCACTGACCAGTGCCGGCAAGACCAGCGCCAGCGTTGGCTGACGATTGCCGGTCAGGGCGCTGAGCCATAGCTGAACCAGCTGCGCGAGGCCGAAGATCACCAGGATCACCAGGCTCTGCTGCCACATCGGGAACATCCGCAGGCGCTGTTGCAGCGCCAGCACCAGGTAGGTGATGAGCGTCAGGATCAACGCATTCTGGCCCAGCAGCGTGCCATACAGCACGTCTTCGGCCAGGCCCAGGCACCACGCGGTCACCATGCCGACTTTCTGCGGCAAGGCCAACGCCCAGAACGCCAGCAGCAAGGCGAGCCACAGGGGGCGCAGGATTTCCATGAATTGCGGCAACGGCGAGACGCTGAGCAGCAGGCCGATGGCAAACGTCAGCCAGACTATCCAGCCGTTTCGGGAGGCGGTAATACCGACCATTATTCTCTTCCCCCAGGGGTAGCCGGCGCGGAGACAGGCGGTTTGGCGGCAGGCCTCACGGCAGCGGGTTGAGCTGTCGGTGGTTTGGCGGCGGGCGGCTTGGTGGCGGCAGGTTTGGTGGCGACCGGCTTGGCGGCGGCAGGCACAATCACCGGAGCAACCGGGGCGGCCGGAGCGACAACGGCAGACGGAATGACGGCAGCAGGTCTGGGCACGGTCGTGGGAATGATCGGTCCACCGCCGTGCTGATCCAGCGCTTCCTGGGCCTGGGCGGCATCGTTGGCGCGTTCTTCGGCGGTGCGGCTGTCACTGAACACCAGCAACAGATAACGGCTGCGGTTCAAGGCGGCGGTCGGTACGGCGCGAACAATGGCGAACGGCTGCCCTGAGTCGTGGATCACTTCCCTGACCGTGGCCACCGGGTAACCCGCCGGGAAACGCTGACCGAGACCGGAGCTGACCAGCAGATCGCCTTCCTTGATGTCGGCCGTGTCTGCCACGTGACGCAGTTCCAGGCGTTCCGGGTTGCCGGTGCCGCTGGCGATCGCCCGCAGGCCGTTGCGGTTCACTTGCACCGGGATGCTGTGCGTGGTGTCGGTCAGCAGCAGCACGCGGGAGGTGTAGGGCATCAATTCGACCACCTGGCCCATCAGGCCGCGGGCGTCGAGCACCGGCTGACCGAGCACGACACCGTCGCGCTCACCCTTGTTGATGATGATGCGATGGGTGAAGGGGTTGGGGTCCATGCCGATCAGCTCGGCGACTTCGACCTTCTCGTTGACCAGCGCCGAGGAGTTGAGCAACTCGCGCAGCCGCACGTTCTGCTCGGTCAAGGCGGCAAGCTTTTGCATGCGGCCCTGCAACAGCAGGTTTTCGGTCTTGAGTTTTTCGTTTTCCGCGACGAGTTCGGTACGGCTGCCAAACTGGCTGGCCACACCTTGCCATAGCCGCTGCGGCAGGTCGGTGATCCAGTAAGACTGCATCAGCACCAGCGACATTTGGCTACGCACCGGCTTGAGCAGTGTGAAGCGGGCATCGACCACCATCAGCGCGACCGATAGCACGACCAGCACCAACAAGCGCACGCCCAGTGAAGGCCCTTTGGTGAAAAGCGGTTTAATAAGCCGCTCCTCCCAGGCAAATGTTCTCGTTATTCATAGGCAGACCGGCCTGGATGCAGACTGACAGAAGATAAACGCAACAGGCAGCACTGCAAAGTGCTGCCTGCGCGCCAACAGCATAGATGCAACCGGCGATATCACTCGCTGGAAAGCAGGTCCATGGTGTGTTTATCCATCATTTCCAAGGCACGGCCACCGCCGCGAGCGACGCAGGTCAGCGGGTCTTCGGCAACGATCACCGGCAGGCCGGTTTCCTGGGCCAGCAACTTGTCGAGGTCGCGCAGCAAGGCGCCACCACCGGTCAGCACCAGGCCACGCTCGGCGATATCGGACGCCAGTTCCGGCGGCGATTGCTCCAGCGCACTTTTCACTGCCTGAACGATGGTGGCCAGGGACTCTTGCAGAGCTTCCAGCACTTCATTGGAGTTCAGGGTGAAGGCGCGTGGAACGCCTTCGGCCAGGTTACGGCCGCGAACGTCGACTTCACGAACTTCGCCACCCGGGTAGGCGGTACCGATTTCCTGCTTGATGCGCTCGGCGGTGGACTCGCCGATCAGGCTGCCGTAGTTGCGACGCACGTAAGTGATGATCGCTTCGTCGAAGCGGTCGCCGCCAACCCGTACGGATTCGGCGTACACCACACCGTTCAGGGAGATCAGCGCGATTTCAGTGGTACCGCCACCGATATCGACAACCATCGAGCCGCGAGCTTCTTCAACCGGCAAACCGGCACCGATCGCGGCCGCCATCGGCTCTTCGATCAGGAAGACTTCACGGGCACCGGCACCGAGGGCCGATTCACGGATGGCACGACGCTCAACCTGGGTGGATTTGCACGGGACGCAAATCAACACGCGAGGGCTGGGTTGCAAAAAACTGTTTTCGTGAACTTTGTTGATAAAATATTGCAGCATCTTTTCACAGACGCTGAAGTCGGCGATAACGCCGTCTTTCATCGGACGAATGGCAGCAATGTTACCTGGCGTACGGCCGAGCATGCGCTTGGCCTCGGTGCCGACGGCAACGACACTTTTCTGGTTACCGTGTGTCCGAATGGCCACAACCGATGGCTCATTCAGAACGATTCCGCGCTCGCGCACGTAAATAAGGGTGTTGGCAGTGCCCAGGTCAATGGAGAGATCGCTGGAAAACATGCCACGCAGTTTCTTGAACATGGGGAAAGGACCCTAGGCAACGCGTGGGTAAAAAAGTGCGGCAAACTCTAACAACGACAGGGATTTTGGGCAAGGCGCCAATATGTTAAATTGGCCGCTTTTCCGTGCACCAAACCCCACAATCGCGGCCTTATGACCGTAGAAATGCGGTAGTGTTCCGACCAATCTAACACACGGACGCCGTCCGTTCTGTTTTCCACTGGAGATTCCCATGGCGCTTGAACGCTCCGACGTGGAAAAAATCGCTCATCTGGCCTGCCTCGGCCTCAATGATGCCGATCTTCCACACATCACTTCGGCCCTGAACAGCATTCTCGGGCTGGTCGACGAAATGCAGGCGGTCAATACCGACGGTATCGAGCCGCTCGCCCACCCACTGGAAGCCAGCCAGCGCCTGCGCGCAGACGTCGTGACCGAGACCGATCATCGCGAGGCCTACCAGTCCATCGCACCAGCGGTCGAAAACGGCCTGTACCTGGTTCCGAAAGTCATCGACTAAAGGGAAAGAGCCTGCAATGCATCAATTGACTCTGGCCGAGATCGCCCGCGGTCTCGCCGACAAAAAGTTTTCTTCCGAAGAGCTGACCAAGGTCCTGCTGGCGCGCATTACCCAGCTCGATCCGCAGCTCAACAGCTTCATCAGCCTCACCGAAGACCTCGCGCTCCAGCAGGCCAAAGCCGCTGACGCCCGCCGGGCCAATGGCGAGAACGGTGCCCTGCTCGGCGCGCCGATCGCCCATAAAGACCTGTTCTGCACCCAGGGCATCCGCACCAGCTGCGGCTCGAAGATGCTCGATAACTTCAAGGCGCCGTACGACGCCACCGTGGTGGCCAAACTGGCCGCTGCCGGCGCCGTGACCCTGGGCAAGACCAACATGGACGAATTCGCCATGGGTTCGGCCAACGAGTCGAGCTACTACGGCCCGGTGAAAAACCCGTGGAACCTGGAGCACGTGCCGGGCGGTTCGTCCGGCGGTTCGGCGGCGGCGGTTGCCGCTCGTCTGTTGCCGGCGGCGACAGGCACCGACACCGGCGGTTCGATTCGTCAGCCCGCCGCGCTGACCAACCTCACCGGCCTGAAACCGACGTACGGTCGCGTTTCGCGCTGGGGCATGATCGCCTACGCCTCCAGCCTCGATCAGGGCGGCCCGTTGGCTCGCACGGCCGAAGACTGCGCGATCCTGCTGCAAGGCATGGCCGGTTTCGACCCGCAGGACTCCACCAGCATCGACGAGCCCGTGCCGGATTACAGCGCCAGCCTCAACGGTTCGCTGCAAGGCCTGCGCATCGGCGTGCCGAAGGAATACTTCGGTGCCGGCCTCGACCCGCGCATTGCCGAGCTGATCCACAACAGCGTCAAGGAGCTGGAAAAGCTCGGCGCCGTGGTCAAGGAAATCAGCCTGCCGAACATGCAGCACGCGATCCCTGCGTACTACGTGATCGCTCCGGCGGAAGCCTCCTCCAACCTGTCGCGTTTCGACGGCGTGCGTTTCGGCTACCGCTGTGAAGATCCGAAAAACCTGATCGACCTGTACAAGCGTTCCCGCGGCGAAGGGTTCGGCCCGGAAGTGCAGCGCCGGATCATGGTCGGTGCCTACGCGCTGTCGGCCGGTTACTACGACGCCTACTACCTGAAGGCGCAGAAGATTCGTCGCCTGATCAAGAACGATTTCATGGCCGCCTTCAACGAGGTCGACATCATCCTCGGCCCGACCACGCCGAACCCGGCCTGGAAGCTCGGCGCCAAGAACAGCGACCCGGTCGCTGCGTACCTGGAAGACGTCTACACCATCACCGCCAACCTCGCCGGCCTGCCGGGCTTGTCCATGCCTGCAGGTTTCGTCGACGGGCTGCCGGTCGGCGTGCAATTGCTCGCCCCGTATTTCCAGGAAGGTCGCCTGTTGAACGTTGCCCATCAGTATCAGTTGAACACTGACTGGCACACCCGCACCCCAACCGGCTTCTGAGGAGAAACACATGCAATGGGAAGTCGTGATCGGGCTGGAGATTCATACCCAGCTCACCACCCGGTCGAAAATTTTTTCCGGTAGTTCCACCACCTTCGGCTCCGAGCCGAACACCCAGGCCAGCCTGGTCGACCTGGGCATGCCCGGCGTACTGCCGGTGCTGAACCAGGAAGCGGTGCGCATGGCGGTGATGTTCGGCCTGGCGATCGACGCCGAGATCGGCCAGCACAACGTGTTCGCCCGCAAGAACTACTTCTACCCGGACCTGCCCAAGGGCTACCAGATCAGCCAGATGGAGTTGCCGATCGTTGGCAAGGGCCACCTGGACATCGCCCTTGAAGACGGCACGGTCAAGCGCGTCGGCATCACTCGCGCGCACCTTGAAGAAGACGCCGGCAAGAGCCTGCACGAAGAGTTCACCGGCGCCACCGGCATCGACCTGAACCGCGCCGGCACGCCGCTGCTGGAAATCGTCTCCGAACCGGACATGCGCAGCGCCAAGGAAGCCGTGGCTTACGTCAAGGCTGTCCACGCGCTGGTGCGTTACCTGGGCATTTGCGACGGCAACATGGCCGAAGGTTCGCTGCGCTGCGACTGCAACGTGTCGATCCGCCCGAAAGGCCAGGTTGAGTTCGGCACGCGCTGCGAGATCAAGAACGTCAACTCGTTCCGCTTCATCGAGAAGGCGATCAACACCGAAGTGCAACGCCAGATCGAACTGATCGAAGACGGCGGCAGGGTGATCCAGCAGACCCGCCTGTACGATCCGAACAAGGACGAAACCCGGCCGATGCGCAGCAAAGAGGAAGCCAACGACTACCGTTACTTCCCCGATCCGGATCTGCTGCCGGTGGTCATCGAGAACTCGTTCCTCGACGAGGTGCGCGCCACCCTGCCGGAATTGCCACCGCAGAAACGCGAGCGTTTCCAGGCGCAGTTCGGCCTGTCGGTCTACGACGCCAGCGTCCTGGCCACCAGCCGCGAGCAAGCCGATTACTTCGAAAAAGTCGTGGTCATCAGCGGCGACGCCAAGCTGGCGGCCAACTGGGTGATGGTCGAGTTGGGCAGCCTGTTGAACAAACAGGGCCTGGACATCGACCAGTCGCCGGTCTCGGCCGAGCAACTGGGCGGCATGCTGCTGCGCATCAAGGACAACACCATCTCCGGCAAGATCGCCAAGGTGGTGTTCGAAGCCATGGCCAACGGCGAAGGCAGCGCGGACGAGATCATCGACAAGCGCGGCCTCAAGCAAGTGACCGACAGCGGCGCCATCTCGGCAGTGCTGGACGAGATGCTCGCGGCCAATGCCGAACAGGTCGAGCAATACCGCGCGGCAGACGAAGCCAAACGCGGCAAGATGTTCGGCTTCTTCGTCGGCCAGGCCATGAAAGCGTCCAAAGGCAAGGCCAACCCGCAACAGGTCAATGAGCTGCTGAAAAGCAAGCTCGAAGGCTGATTGCAATGGAGCCAGCACTCAAGCCTGGCTCACCCCCCTGTAGGAGCAAGCTTGCTCGCGATGGAGTATCAGTCGACATCTTAGTAGCTGACACACCTTCGCGAGCAAGCTCGCTCCTACAGTTGCTTCGGGAAACCTTTGAATGAAACGTCTACTCAGTGCCTGCGCCCTGCTCTCCCTGCTGGCCGGTTGTTCCAGCAACGACATCATCGATCCACACGGCTACGACAAGACCGGCACCGCCTCCTATTACGGCGCCAGACACCAAGGCAAACGCACCGCCAGTGGCGAGCGCTTCAACAAAAATGCCCTGACCGCCGCTCACCGTCAGCTACCCTTTGGCACACGGGTGAAAGTCACCAACCTGAACAACGATAAATCCTGTGTAGTGCGCATCAACGATCGCGGGCCACATACCCGTGGGCGTCTGATCGATGTTTCACACGAGGCTGCCGAACGCCTGGGCATGCTCAGAAGCGGTACCGCACGGGTTCGTGTGCAAGCCCTCGACTGACCGACGGAGCCTCGACCATCTTCGGACTTGCCGATTTACCCCTGCTCAGCGTGATTGAACTGCTCAGCGGCCTGTTGTTACTGATCGCCGGCGCCGAACTGATGGTGCGCGCCGCCGTGCGCCTGGCCGCGCGGCTGCATGTTCGCCCGCTGATCATCGGCCTGACCATCGTCGCCCTCGGCAGCAGCGCGCCGCAGATGGCGGTCAGCCTGCAAGCGACCCTGGCGCACAACGCCGACATCGCCGTCGGCAGCGTGATCGGCAGCAGCATTTTCAACATCCTCGTCACCCTCGGGCTCTCGGCGCTGATTATCCCGCTGCGGGTGTCACGGCAACTGGTGCACCTGGATATTGCGCTGATGATCGGCGCCAGCCTGCTGGTGTTCATACTGGCGTGGAATGAAGAGCTGACCCGGGTCGACGGCGTGCTGCTGCTGGCAGCGCTGGTGCTGTATCTGGGCTTGCTGCTGCGCCAGTCGCGGCACTCGGCCCGTCCGCAATCGACTACCCAGGATGTGGCGCAAGCGCCGTGGTTCAGCAGCCTGCTGATGATCGTCGTCGGGCTGGCAATGCTGGTGTACGCCGGGCATCTGCTGTTGGGCGCCGCGGTGTCGGTCGCCACCGATCTTGGGCTTTCCGAGCGGATCATCGGCCTGACCATCGTTGCCGTCAGCACCTCCCTGCCGGAACTGGCCACCTCGTTGATCGCGGCGTTGCGCGGAGAACGTGAGATCGCCGTGGGCAACGTGGTCGGCAGCAACCTGTTCAATCTTCTGGGCGTGCTGGGCTTTACCGCGCTGATTGCGCCGTCGCCGCTGTCGGTGTCGCCCAATGCCCTGGATTTCGATTTGCCGGTCATGCTCGGCGTCGCAGCGCTGTGCCTGCCGGTGTTCTATTCCGGCTACCGGATGACCCGGGCCGAAGGCCTGCTATTTCTGGGCCTGTACCTGGCGTACGGCCTGCATGTGGTGTCGTTCACCACGGGTATGCCGTTGGCCGGCAAGCTTGAACACCTGATGCTGTTTTTCGTCCTGCCGGCACTGGTGGCGTATTTGCTGTTCACGTCGCTGCGCGCCTGGCGTCGCCAACACCACAAGAGGGAATTGCCGTGACCGATAATAAAAAGCCTGGCGTTGAAGTCCGCCGCCAAGTGATGGGCGACGCTTTCGTCGATCGCGCGCTGGGCAATGCCACCGAGTTCACCCAGCCCCTGCAGGACTTCGTCAACGAGCATGCCTGGGGCGGCGTCTGGAACCGCGAAGGCCTGCCACTGAAAACCCGCAGCCTGATCACCCTCGCCGCGCTGACGGCGTTGAAGTGTCCGCAGGAACTGAAAGGCCATGTGCGCGGTGCGCTGAACAACGGTTGCACCGTGGAGGAAATTCGCGAGGCGCTGCTGCATTGCGCGGTGTATGCCGGAGTGCCGGCGGCCATCGACGCGTTTCGGGCGGCGCAGGAAGTGATCGATAGCTACAAGAAGCCGGAGTAATCGTCGGTATTGGTGGTGATCGTTCGGCCGTCTTCGCGAGCAAGCCCGCTCCCACATTTGACCGAGTCGTACCCAAATTTTGTGTGGGTGGAGATCAAATGTGGGAGCGGGCTTGCTCGCGAAGAGGCCCGATAAAACACAACAAATCCGGAAGCTAGATCCACCCGCCCCACTGCAACAAAAAAATCCCGACGTTGGTGGTGACCGCCGCCATCAAGGTGGTGATCACGATGATCGCCGCCGCCAGTTCGTGATTGCCATTGGCCTGGCGGGCCATGACAAAGCTGGCCGCGGCGGTCGGACTGCCGAAGTACAGGAACAGAATGCCCAGTTCCGCCCCGCGAAACCCCCAGAGCCAGGCCCCCAGCGTCGCCAGGATCGGCAGGCTGATCATCTTCACCAGGCTTGAACTCAGCGCCATCGAGCCGCTTTTGCGCAGTGCCGCCAGCGACAGGGTGCCGCCGATGCAGATCAACGCCAAGGGCAAGGTGGTTTGCGCCAGGTACTGCCCCGAGGTCTCCAGCCAACCCGGCAAACCGATCTTGAAGTAGGCAAACGGCGCCGCCGTAAACACGCTGATGATCAGCGGGTTGATCATCACGCTTTTAAAGATGCTCCACGGGTCGGACTTGATCACCGGGCTGTACACCGCCAGCACGATGGTCGAAAGCGTGTTGTAGAGCAGGATCACCAGTGCCGCGAGAATCGCCCCCAGGGAAATCCCATAGTCACCGTACATGCTCGCTGCCAGCGCCAGGCCGATCACTCCATTGTTGCCGCGAAACGCACCCTGGGTGTAGATGCCCCGGTCTTCCCGTGGGCACTTCCAGATCGCCCAGCCCCAGGCAATGGCAAAACAGACCAGGGTGGCGATAGAGAAGTAGATCAGCAGTGCCGGTTGCAACGCGGCGTGCAGGTCGGCATGCAGGATGCCCAGGAACAGCAATGCCGGCATGGTGACGTTGAACACCAGGGCTGACGCGGTGTGAATGAAGTTGTCGTTGATCCAGTCGATGCGCTTGAGCAGCACCCCCAGAAACAGCATGGCAAACACCGGCGCGGTGATGTTCAGGGTTTCGAGGAAGATAGCCAGCATGCCGGGGGTCACCTTGGGTGGGCGTCGTCAGGGGGCGAATGATAAGCCACCTGGGACGTTGGCGTCTGGTAGAACGCCTTCGCTGGCAAGCCAGCTCCTACAGGTCCGCGTCGTACGCATATTTTGTGCTCGACGCAAATCCTGTAGGAGCTGGCTTGCCAGCGAAGCAGTCGACTCGGTCTTACGTGATCGGCGCCGGGTTGAACAAGGTAATGTCGTTATGCAGCTTGTGCCGCTCCGCCCACGTTTGCTTCTTGCCGCTGGCCACATCCAGGTAGTAGTGGAACAACTCCCACCCAAGGTCCTCGATCGAAGCCCGCCCGGTCGCGATCCGTCCGGCATCGATGTCGATCAGGTCCGGCCAGCGCTGCGCCAGTTCGGTCCGGGTCGAGACCTTCACCACCGGTGCCATCGCCAAACCATAAGGCGTGCCGCGACCGGTAGTGAACACATGCAAGTTCATCCCCGCCGCCAGTTGCAAGGTTCCGCAGACAAAATCACTGGCCGGCGTCGCGCAGAAAATCAGCCCTTTGCGCTTGAAGCGCTCGCCAGGGCCAAGCACCCCATTGATTGCACTGCTGCCGGACTTGACGATCGAGCCCAGTGACTTCTCGACGATGTTCGACAACCCGCCCTTCTTGTTGCCCGGCGTGGTGTTGGCGCTGCGATCCGCCTCGCCCTTGGCCAGGTAACGGTCGTACCAGTCCATTTCCCGCACCAGTTCCTGGGCGACTTCTTCGGTTTCGGCGCGGGACGTCAGCAGGTAAATGGCGTCGCGCACTTCAGTGACTTCGGAGAACATCACCGTCGCGCCAGCCCGCAGCAACAAGTCCGAGGCGTAGCCCAGCGCCGGGTTGGCGGTGATGCCGGAGAACGCATCGCTGCCACCGCACTGCATGCCGAGGATCAATTCTGACGCCGGCACGGTTTCCCGGCGACGCTGATCGAGCTTCTTCAAACGGGTCTCGGCCAGCGCCATGATCTGCTCGATCATCTCGCTGAAGCCATGACTGGAATCCTGCAAGCGGTACAGCCAGGGTTCGCTCAAATCCACCGAGCTGTCGTTCTCGTGCATCACCTGCCCGGCCTGCAACTTCTCGCACCCCAGGCTAATGACCAAGGCTTCGCCACCCAGGTTCGGGTTGCGCGCCAGGTTGCGCACGGTGCGGATCGGGATGTACGCGTCAGTCGCGGTAATCGCCACACCGCAGCCGTAGCTGTGGGTCAGCGCCACCACGTCATCGACGTTCGGGTACTTGGGCAGCAACTCGTCCTTGATGCGCTTGACCGCATGGTCCAGCACACCCGTGACGCACTGCACGGTCGTGGTAATCCCAAGAATGTTGCGCGTGCCGACGGTGCCGTCGGCGTTGCGGTACCCCTCGAACGTAAAGCCTTCCAGCGGCGCCTGTGCCGCCGGCACCTCGGTGGACAGCGGCAAGCTGTCCAGCGGTGGCGCGGTCGGCATGCGCAGTTGATCTTCCTTGACCCAGCTGCCGCGTGGAATCGGGTGTAACGCGTAGCCAATGGTCTGGCCGTAGCGAATCACCTGGCCGCCCTCGGGAATATCCTCCAGGGTGACCTTGTGGCTCTGCGGCACGAAGTCCAGGGTGACCAGGCCGTCCGCAAACTCGGTGCCGGCCGGCACCCCCTGATCGTTGACCACAATGACCACGTTGTCCCGCTCGTGCAGGCGGATGTAGCGCGGCGAGTCGGAATGTTCAATCAACTGCATGACGCCGCTCCTCAGGAATGCGCTTGGGATAGTTTGCTGTTGGTTTCAGGGCCGCTGACAGGCGGCTCTTTCAACACCACACGTTTGATCGGGCCAACGATCACCAGATAGCTGAACACTGCAACCAGTGCGTTGCAACCGACGAACACCAGCGCCCATTTGAACGAGCCGGTGGAACTGATGATGTAACCGATGACGATCGGGGTGGTGATGGAAGCGATGTTGCCGAACATGTTGAACAGGCCACCGCTCAAACCGGCGATCTGTTTCGGCGAGGTGTCGGACACGACCGCCCAGCCCAATGCGCCAACGCCTTTACCGAAGAAGGCCAAGGCCATGAAGCCGACCACCATCCATTCGACGTCCACGTAGTTACAGGCCACGATGCTGCTGGAGACCAGCAAACCGGCAATGATCGGCGCCTTGCGGGCGAAGGTCAGGGAATGGCCTCTGCGCAGCAGATAATCGGAAATCACCCCGCCCAGCACGCCACCAATGAAGCCGCAAATGGCCGGCAGCGAGGCAATGAAACCAGCCTTGAGGATGGTCATGCCGCGTTCCTGCACCAGATACACCGGGAACCAGGTCAGGAAGAAGTAGGTGATGCCGTTGATGCAATATTGGCCCAGATACACGCCGAGCATCATGCGGTTGGTCAGCAACTGGCGGATGTAGTCCCACTTCGGACCGTCGACCTTTTTGCCTTTGCCTTTGTCCTGGTCCATGTCGACCATGCCGCCGTTGTCGGCGATGTGCTTGAACTCGGCTTCATTGATCATCGGATGCTGGCGCGGGCTGTGGATAACTTTCAGCCAGATCCCCGAGAAAATGATGCCGATCACGCCCATGACGATAAACACGTGCTGCCAGCCGAAGCTGTAGACAATCCAGCCCATCAACGGTGCGAACAACACGGTGGCAAAGTACTGCGCCGAGTTGAAGATCGCCGACGCCGTGCCGCGTTCCGCCGTCGGGAACCAGGCCGCGACGATGCGTGCGTTACCGGGGAAGGATGGCGCTTCGGCCAGGCCTACCAAAAAGCGCAGCATGAACAGCGCAACCACCGCCGTAGACATGCCGAACTCGCCGACATAGCCCTGCAGCACGGTGAACAGCGACCAGGTGAAAATGCTCAGCGCGTAGATTTTTTTCGAACCGAAACGGTCCAGCAGCCAGCCACCGGGAATTTGCCCGGCCACGTAGGCCCAACCGAATGCGGAGAAGATATACCCGAGGGTGACCGCGTCGATGCCGAGGTCTTTTTGCAGGCTGGAACCCGCAATGGCGATAGTGGCCCGGTCGGCGTAGTTGATGGTGGTCACCAGGAACAGCATGAGCAAAATCAAATAGCGGACGTGGGTTGGCTTGGTCGCTTGCATGTAGATGTACTCCCACTGATTATTTTTATGCGGGGTGAAACGGGTGTGCCTCCTCTGTAGGAGCTGGCTTGCCAGCGAAAGCGGTGCGTCATTCAACAGTTGTGTCGACTGATACGCCGCCTTCGCTGGCAAGCCAGCTCCTACAGGGGGTCGCGGTATCGATGCCGATACCGCGGCGTTTCCTGTCAGGAACCGATGTAGCTGGTCTTCACGACCGTGTAGAACTCTTGCGCATAGCGACCTTGCTCGCGAGATCCATAGGATGAACCTTTACGCCCGCCGAATGGAACGTGGTAGTCCACGCCCGCCGTCGGCAGGTTGACCATCACCATCCCGGCCTGGGAGTGGCGCTTGAAGTGGTTGGCGTACTTCAGCGACGTGGTGGCGATGCCCGCCGACAGACCGAACTCGGTGTCGTTGGCCATTTCCAGCGCAGCGTCGTAATCGGCCACGCGCACGATGTTGGCCACCGGGCCGAAGATCTCTTCGCGGCTGATGCGCATGGCGGCTTCGCTGTCGGCAAACAGCGTTGGCGCAAGGTAGTAGCCTACGGTGTCGCAGGTCACCAGACCACCGCCGCTGACCAGACGCGCACCTTCGGACTGACCGATGTCGATGTACTTCAAGTCCTGTTCAAGCTGGGCTTGCGAGACGACCGGACCGATATCGGTGCCGGTTTTCAGCGCGTGGCCGACCTTGATCGACTTCATGCGCTCGGCCATGGCGTCGACGAACTTGTCGTGAATCCCGGCAGTGACGATGAAACGGCTCGAAGCGGTGCAACGCTGGCCGGTGGAGTAGAACGCACTCTGCACCGACAGTTCGACCGCTTGCTTGAGGTCGGCGTCGTCGAGAATGATCTGCGGGTTCTTGCCGCCCATTTCCAACTGCACCTTGGCCTGGCGCGACACGCAGTTGACGGCGATCTGACGACCGACACCCACCGAGCCGGTGAAGCTGATGCCGTCGACTTTAGGGCTCTGCACCAGCGCATCGCCCACCACTCGACCGCTGCCCATCACCAGGTTGAACACGCCGGCCGGGAAGCCGGCGCGGGAGATGATTTCCGCCAGCGCCCAGGCGCAACCCGGTACCAGGTCCGCCGGTTTCAGCACCACGCAGTTGCCGTAGGCCAGGGCCGGAGCGATTTTCCACGCCGGGATCGCGATCGGGAAGTTCCACGGGGTGATCAGACCGACCACGCCCAGCGCTTCGCGAGTGACTTCCACATTGACGCCCGGACGTACCGATGGCAGGTAGTCGCCGGACAGGCGCAGGCACTCACCGGCGAAGAACTTGAAGATGTTGCCGGCGCGGGTCACTTCGCCGATGGCTTCGGGCAGGGTCTTGCCCTCTTCCCGAGCCAGCAGAGTGCCAAGCTCTTCGCGGCGGGCGAGGATTTCAGTGCCGACTTTATCCAGTGAATCGTGGCGAGCCTGAATGCCCGAAGTGGACCAGGCCGGGAACGCGGCGCGAGCGGCGTCGATGGCAGCGTGGACCTGAGCCAGATCGGCCTTGGCGTATTCACCGATGGTATCGGTCAACTCCGATGGGTTGATGTTGGCGCTGTAGTCGGCACCGGTGACCCATTGGCCGTTGATGTAGTTATCGAAACGCTTTGTATCAGCCACAATCTTTCTCCTGAACATAAGAGTCCTGACGCAAAAGGCCGCTGATTGCTCAGCGGCCTTCCTCAATCGGTTTTTTTACTGGGCGCCCTGCTTGTCGATCAGCGCGGCCAGAGCTTCGTACTCTTCCGGCAGCAGATCGGTCAGCGGCGCACGCACAGGACCTGCGTCATAGCCGACAATTTTTGCCCCGGCCTTGACGATGCTCACCGCGTAACCGGCCTTGCGGTTACGGATGTCCAGGTACGGCAGGAAGAAGTCGTCGATGATCTTGCCGACAGTGGCGTGATCTTCCCGGGCAACGGCGTGATAGAAATCCATCGCGGTTTTCGGGATGAAGTTGAACACCGCGGACGAGTAAACCGGTACGCCCAGCGCCTTGTAGGCTGCGGCGTAGACTTCCGCGGTCGGCAGCCCGCCCAGGTAGCTGAAGCGATCGCCGAGGCGGCGACGGATCGACACCATCAACTCGATATCGCCCAGGCCATCCTTGTAGCCGATCAGGTTCGGGCAGCGCTCGGCCAGGCGTTCCAGCAGCGGCGCGGTCAGGCGGCAGACGTTACGGTTGTAAACCACCACGCCGATTTTCACCGATTTGCACACGGCTTCAACGTGGGCAGCCACGCCGTCCTGGCTGGCTTCGGTCAGGTAATGCGGCAACAGCAACAGGCCCTTGGCGCCCAGACGCTCGGCTTCTTGAGCGTATTCGATGGCTTGACGGGTCGAACCGCCGACACCGGCCAGAATCGGCACGCTGGTTTCGCAGGTGTCGACGGCGGTCTTGATGATTTCCGAGTATTCGCTGGCCGCCAGAGAGAAGAACTCACCGGTGCCGCCTGCGGCGAACAGTGCCGAGGCGCCGTATGGGGCCAGCCATTCGAGACGCTTGATGTAGCCCGCGCGATGGAAATCGCCCTGAGCATTGAAATCGGTAACCGGGAAAGACAGCAGACCGGAAGAGAGGATGGACTTCAGTTCTTGTGGATTCATTATTCGAACACCCTGGGTAGCGACGTTATGTGTGAGAAAAGCGTTCAGCCTGCGCCGAAGTTGTAGGTCATCGTACAACTTAAAAAATAACCGTCAACTGCATTTCATCGCCGAGGGTGAAAATTGTTCGACAAGATGGGCTGATGACTAATGCTTCAGGGCCTTTGCCGCAGAAAAAAAGCGTGCAAAAACACCGCACCCGATGGGGCGTTTAGGAGATACGTTGTCGGAAGAGGGAATGAGGGATTAGCGAGGGTAGCTTGTTTCAGCACAGCCCCAGAGAATTGCGGCAGGGCTGCGGCCCCCTTCGCGAGCAAGCCCGCTCCCACATGGGATCGAATATGAACACAGGGTTTGTGAACACTCGCAATTTATTGTGGGGAGCGGGCTTGCTCGCGAAGGCGGCCTGTCAGGCAATGGATTTACTGAGTCAAATGTTTACCCCCGCTGCGCCTCAGCCTCTTCATGGGCATGACGCAACCGCTCACGGCTGTTGGTCAGATGCAATCGCATCGCTGCACGAGCCGCATCGGAATCCTGGCGGGCAATCGCGTCGTAGATCTCTTCGTGCTCACGGCTCAGGCGATTCATGTAGTGCTGCTGGTCATCATGGGCCAGGCGTGCCGAGTTCAGTCGCGTACGCGGGATGATGCTGGTGCCCAGGTGGGTCATGATGTCCGTGAAGTAACGGTTGCCCGTCGCCAGGGCGATTTGCAGGTGGAACTGGAAGTCCGACGCCACGGCATCACTGGCGTGGGAGACACTTTCATTCAACGCGTCCAGCGCCGCTCGCATCAGCGCCAACTGCTCGGCGCTGCGACGCTGGGCGGCAAGGCCGGCGGATTCCACTTCCAGGCTGATGCGCAGTTCGAGAATCGCCAGCACGTCACGCAGGGTGACCACGGTCGCCGGGTCGATTCGAAAACCACTCGGGCTCGGGGTATCGAGCACGAAGGTGCCGATGCCATGACGGGTTTCAACCTGCCCTGCCGCCTGCAACCGCGAAATCGCCTCGCGCACCACCGTACGGCTGACGCCATGGGCCTCCATGATCGCCGACTCGGTGGGCAATTTGTCACCGCGCTTGAGGTGACCGTCGCGAATCTGCTCGGACAGCACCGTCACCAATTCCTGTGCGAGGCTGCGGCGCTTGCGAGGGAGGCGTGGCGTGTCGATCGGGTTTTCCATGGTGAACGTCATTCTCGAAAAATTCGGCTGAATCCGCATCATAGCTCAACGCGGTTGTACGATCACCCACCCCCCTTGTAGGAGCTGGCTTGCCAGCGAAAGCGGTGTGTCATTCAGCATCTCGCTGACTGATGCACCGCCTTCGCTGGCAAGCCAGCTCCTACAGGGATGGTGGTGTTCAGGCCGTCACGGCCTGGTCCACCAGATGCCCATTCTCGATACGAATGTGCCGTGGGTGGAAGCGTTTCAGGCTGCTGCGATGCCCGACGCTGACGATGCTCAAGCCCGGTATCTCATCGATCAACGCTTGATACAGCGACGCCTCATCCTCTTCATCCATCGCCGAAGTCGCTTCGTCCATGTACAGCCATTGCGGGGCATAGAGCAGCGCACGGGCAAAGGCCAGACGTTGCTGTTCACCCGGCGACAGCATGCGCTGCCAGTGATTGGCTTCGTCCAGTCGCGCCACCAGATGCGGCAGGCGGCAGGTTTCCAGCACATGAACGTAGCGCTCGTGCGGGTAGGTATCGCCGGCCTGTGGATAACTCAACGCCTCGCGCAGCGTGCCAATCGGCAGATAGGGTTTTTGCGGCAGGAACAGATACCGCGCCGCCGGCAGACGAATACTGCCGTGGCCCGCTGGCCACAAATGCCCCATTGCCCGCAGCAAGGTCGACTTGCCGCTGCCGGAACGGCCGCTGAGCATGACGCGCTCGCCCTCCTCCACGGTCATGTCGGCGCTGGTCAGCAGGTGACGACCGTCCGCCAGGTCGAGGCCCAGGTTGTGTACCTTCAACTTCGGGCCCGAATTCTGCACGTCGATCATCGGCGCGCGCTCTTCGTTATCGGTCATCGCCTGGCGGAAACTCAGCAGACGATCACAGGTAGCGCGCCAGGAGGCGAGGTTCTGGTACGCGCTGATGAACCAGCTGAAGCTCTCCTGCACGTTGCCGAACGCCGAGCTGATCTGCATCAGCTCACCCAGTTCGATCTTGCCCGCGAAGTAACGCGGCGCGGCGACCATGAATGGAAAGATGATGGCGGCCTGGCTGTAACCGGCTGTAAAGAACGTCAGGCGCTTGGACACCTTCATGATGTCCCAGAAGTTGTGCCAGACCAGGCCAAAACGACTGCTCAAGCGACGGTTTTCATTCGGCTCACCGTTATAGAGCGCGATGCTTTCGGCATTCTCGCGAATCCGCACCATGGAGAAACGCAGGTCAGCTTCGAAGCGTTGTTGCTGGTTGTTCAAGCCGATCAGGCGACGACCGATCAAATGCGTCAGCCAGCTGCCGATCACCGCATAGACCAGCACACACCAAAACATATATCCGGGAATGGTAAAACCGTAGACTTCAATACTGCCCGACACACCCCACAGGATGATCGAGAACGACACCAGGCTGACAATATTGCGCAGCAGTCCAATGCCCAGTTCCAGGGTGTTCGAGGTGAAGTTGTTGAGGTCTTCGGAGATCCGCTGATCCGGGTTATCGGTGTAACCGCCTTGCTCGAGCTGGTAGTAATTCTTGTTGCCTAACCAGCGGGCGAAATGCTTTTCGGTAAGCCATGCCCGCCAACGGATGGTCAGCATCTGGGTCAGGTACAGCCGGTATACCGCGCCGACAATCGCTACCGCCGCAATCACGCAGAAATACAGGATCAACCGCCAAAACGCAGCCTCATCCTTTTGTTGCAGGGCATTGTAGAAATCCTTGTACCAGGTGTTGAACCACACCGAAATGCCCACGCTGACCAGCGACAGTGCGATCACCGCGATCAGCAACGTCCAGGCCTTGCCCTTCTCTTCGCTGCGCCAGTAAGGCGTGATCATCGCCCAGACTTTGCGAAAGAACTGCCCGCGCACAGCATCATTGACCGCGGAATATTCAGCGTTCTGATTCATGGAAAAGGCTCATTGGAGAAAAGAACACACACGAACCGATCATAGATGATCAGTTCGTGTTGTAACGCGATGGGACAACAATTGTTCAGCACCGGTTCAGCGACGGACCGGGCGCTTCTGCAGTTTGCGCTGCAGCGTGCGGCGGTGCATGCCCAGGGCGCGGGCCGTGGCGGAGATGTTGCCTTCGTGTTCGGTCAGCACGCGCTGGATGTGTTCCCATTGCAGGCGGTCCACGGACATCGGGTTTTCCGGCACCAGGGTGTCGAGGTCGGCGTGCTCGGACAGCAAAGCCGCCAGCACGTCATCGGCGTCCGCCGGTTTGCACAGGTAATTGCAGGCGCCGCGCTTGATCGCCTCGACGGCGGTGGCGATGCTCGAGTAACCGGTGAGGATCACCACGCGCATTTCCGGGTCCAGCTCCAGCAGCTTGGGCAACAGCACCAGGCCGGAATCGCCGTCCATTTTCAGGTCCAGCGCCGCATAGTCCGGCAGATCGGCCTGGGCGATGATCAGGCCTTCTTCGGCGGAACCGGCAGTGCTGACGCGAAAGCCGCGACGGGCCATGGCACGGGCCATGACGCGGGTAAACGTTGCGTCGTCGTCTACCAGCAGCAAATGCGGCAGTTCTTCGCCTTCGCCTTCGACTTGAATCTCGTCACTCATGTTCGTCTCCTCGGGCGACACGGGGCAGGCGCAGCTCGGTGAGCGTGCCGCCTTCCTCATGACTGTAGAGTTTCACTGAGCCGCCGGCGCGTGTCACGCTGGCCTTGCTCAAAAACAGGCCCAGGCCGAAACCTTTGCCCTTGGTGGTAAAAAACGGCTTGCCGATCTGCTCGGCAATGGCCAGCGGCACACCGGCACCGTGGTCGCGGATGCTGATGGTCAAATCCTCGGCATTCCAGTCCAGCGTCACTTGCAGCCCTTCGGGGCAAGCATCGGCGGCGTTATTGAGCAAATTCAGCAGCGCCTGGGTCAGGTCCGGCGGTGGCGCCATGCGTGGCACGGTGCCCTGGCCCAGGCGCTGGAAGCGATAACTGGCTTCCGGACGCATCAGGTGCCAGCGGTTCAGGGCTTCGTCGAGCCAGTCGGTGACGTCCTGCATCTCCACCGCCAACCGGCGATTGGCCTCCGCTGCCCGAACCAGCTGCTGCAAGGTTTGCTTGCACAGCTTGACCTGATCCTGCAGCACACTCAGATCGTCCTGCAACATCGGGTCGTGGTGGTCCTGGCGCATTTCCTTGAGCAACACGCTCATGGTCGCCAATGGCGTGCCCAGTTCATGGGCGGCGCCGGCCGCCTGGGTCGCGACGGCCAGCAGCTGCTGGTCGCGCAGGCCCTCTTCGCGACGAATGGCACGCAGCTCTTCCTGACGGCGCAACTCCTCGGCCATGCGCGCGGCAAAAAAGGTAATGACCGCCGCGGCCAGGGCGAAACTCAGCCACATCCCGTACACCTGCAGATTTTCCCGAGCGATCGGGAAGGTTTGCAGCGGGTAGAAACGCGCCAGCAACAGGGTGTACATCGTCAACGCGATACCGGACAGAATCACCGAATACCGCCACGGCAAGGTCACCGCGGCAATGGTCAGCGGCACCAGGTAATAAGAGACGAAGGGGTTGGTCGAACCGCCGGAGAAATACAGCAAGGCACTGTGGATAAACAGGTCGCATGCCAGTTGCACGGCGTACTCAAGCTCGGTGACCGGCCACGAGGTACGCAGGCGAATCGCCGTGAACGCACACAACAGCATCGAGCAGCCGAGGGTCGCGGCCAGTTGAAACCAGGGCAGCGGCAGCAGCTCGAGCCAGTAAGCCAGGCCCACGGAACCGGCCTGGGCGGCCAGCACCAAAGTGCGGATGAACGTCAGCCGCCAGAGATTCTGGCGAGTCGCGGAAGTGATTTGAACGGGGGCGAGCATGAGCTCTCCTGATGAGCGCTCCAGGCGGATCGCAGGGAGTATAACCAAGCACGGGGGCTGGCAGGCGAAAGTGCGGCAAACGGCCACATGGCAGACCGAACCCTGACGCGCCCCCCTGTAGGAGCTGGCTTGCCAGCGAAGGTCGTCAACGATAACGCGTGCAGTCAGGATAAACGCGGCGCCTATGCGTCCTTCGCTGGCAAGCCAGCGCCTACAGCCAGCGCCTACAGAGAGACCGCGGCCACCGGCCAATCATCTGTATAGAAGTTGTAACTGTGCGAACCGGATCATTAAAGTTAGAGTCTGATGGTTTCACGCAGGCTCGGACCTTAACCCCTGCGCATCGTCCAAGGAGTTTTCATGCACAGTTTCCGCCGCAGCGCCGCCCTTCTTGCCCTTAGCGTTGGCACCGTCGCCAGCCTCCCGGCCCTGGCCGCCGACGAGCTGCATTACAATCAGATCGCCCTGCGCGCCGAAGTCAGTCAGGAAGTGGCCCGCGACCTGATGATCGTGACGCTCTACACCGAAGAACAGAACAGCGACCCGGCCAAACTTGCCGCCGACGTCAGCACCACCATGAACAAGGCGCTGGCCCAGGCCAAGCAGGTCAAGGACATCACCCTGCGCCAGGGCAGCCGCAACAGCTACCCGATCTACGACACCAAGGGCCAGAAAATCACCGGCTGGCGTGAACGCGCCGAACTGCGCCTGGAAAGCTCGGACTTCGCTGCCCTGTCGAAACTGACCGGCGAACTGCTCACCGACCTGAAAATGGGCGGCATGGACTTCGCCATCGCCACGCCAACCCGCAAGGCCAGCGAAGACGCGCTGCTCAAAGACGCGGTCACCGCCTTCAAGGCCCGCGCCCAACTGGCCACCGACGCGCTGGGCGGCAAGGGCTACAAGATCGTCAACCTGAACCTGAACAGCAACGGTTACCCACAGCCGTACATGCGTGGGCCGATGATGATGAAAGCCGCCAGCATGGATGCCGCCCCTGTGACCCCGGAAGTCGAAGCGGGCACCAGCCAGGTCAGCATGACGGCGGACGGGTCGATTGAAGTGTTGATGCCTTGATTCGTTGACCCGTACCAAAAACGGCGATCACCCACGTGATCGCCGTTTTTTTTGCCAGGCCAAAACCCGCTGAGTGCCTACAATATGAAGGTATAAATAAGTAACACCGCACCCCAACAGGGTGCGCCGATCACTCCGCGTGCCCTTTGCCAGTGCGCAGATTGCACCGAAAAAACCCTGCGCAAACGTTCAAATGCGCAGGTATTTATACATTTGCGACATTAAGGTACGTTCGTGCCACTGTTTAAGGCTTGTTGCTGTTCGGGAACTTGCATTGGGTATGGCCCCTGCATAAGTATCCGCAGGCACGACTCACGAGGTCGTCCTCTAATTCCAAAAATGACAACAAATCATGAGGCCACCATGCTTAAACACGCGGTCATTCCGTTTTTAGTCGGCGCGAGCTTGTTAGCCAGCGCACCCTTCGCCCAAGCCGCGACTAACCTGGTGTTCTGCTCCGAAGGGAGCCCGGCCGGTTTTGATCCTGGTCAGTACACCACCGGAACCGACTTCGACGCCTCTGCAGAAACCATGTTCAACCGCCTGACTCAATTCGAGCGCGGCGGCACCGCCGTTATTCCTGGCCTGGCGACCAGCTGGGACATTTCCCCGGACGTGCTGACCTACACCTTCCACCTGCGTGAAGGCGTCAAGTTCCACACCACCCCGTATTTCAAACCGACTCGTGAGTTCAACGCCGACGACGTGCTGTTCACCTTTAATCGCATGATTAACAAGGATGACCCGTTCCGCAAAGCGTACCCGACCGAATTCCCGTATTTCACCGACATGGCCATGGACACCAACATCGCCAAGGTCGAGAAGGTTGACGATCGCACGGTCAAATTCGTGCTCAACAGCGTTGATGCAGCCTTCATCCAGAACCTGGCCATGAGCTTCGCCTCCATCCAGTCCGCCGAGTACGCTGCCCAGCTGCTCAAGGATGGCAAGCCCGGCGACATCAACCAGAAGCCGATCGGCACTGGCCCGTTCGTGTTCAAGAGCTACCAGAAAGACTCCAACATCCGCTACACCGGGAACAAGGACTACTGGAAGCCTGAAGACGTCAAGATCGACAACCTGATCTTCGCCATCACCACCGACCCGTCGGTACGTATCCAGAAGCTGAAGAAAAACGAGTGCCAGATCACCTTGTTCCCTCGTCCTGCCGACCTCAAGGCACTGCGCGAAGACAAGACCCTGAAGCTGCCGGAACAGGCCGGGTTCAACCTGGGTTACATCGCCTATAACGTCATGCCCGTGCTCAAGGGCCGCACCGACAACAACCCGTTGGCCGACCTGCGGGTCCGTCAGGCGCTGGACATGTCGGTGAACAAGCCACAGATCATCGATTCGGTGTACCAGGGCGCCGGCCAGCTGGCCGTCAATGCCATGCCGCCCACCCAATGGTCCTATGACACCACCATCAAGGATGCCAAGTACGACCCTGAGAAAGCCAAGGAGCTGCTCAAGGAAGCCGGCATCAAGGAAGGGACCCAGATCACGCTGTGGGCCATGCCGGTTCAGCGTCCGTATAACCCGAACGCCAAACTGATGGCTGAAATGCTGCAGTCGGACTGGAAGAAAATCGGTCTGAACGTCAACATCGTCAGCTACGAATGGGGCGAGTACATCAAGCGCTCCAAGGGTGGCGAGAACCAGGCGATGATCATCGGCTGGAGCGGCGACAACGGTGACCCGGACAACTGGCTCAACGTGCTGTTCGGCTGCGACTCGCTGAGCGGCAACAACTTCTCCAAATGGTGCGACAAGGACTTTGACAAGCTGGTCAAAGAAGCCAAGAAGACACCTGACCAGGCCAAGCGCACCGAACTGTACAAGCAGGCGCAACACCTCCTCAAAGACCAGGTTCCCATGACACCTATCGCTCACTCGACGGTGTTCCAACCCATGCGCGCCAACGTGCAGGATTTCAAGATCAGCCCATTCGGCTTGAACTCCTTCTACGGCGTCAGCGTCAGCAAATAAAGGGTGCGCAACGGCGATTATTGAAGTCGCCGTTGCGTTATCTACCGAGAAAGTAGGAATTGGCCTACATCATGATCCGCTGCGTACTACAGCAGCGGTTTCGGACGTGTTGCCTTTTCCCACAAGCCTTTCGGAACCTTCGTATTTACTGCCGGACCCAAGGTTCATACCGTCGGGATCTGACCAGTTAGTCCGTGGGCTCTCGGTTATTGCTGCACGTCATGGCTTGGGATCAGTGGGGCCTCCTCGTTCCCGGACGGGCAACGTCTCATTATCAAAAACACTAAAAAGAGCGAGCGTCATGCGCCATTCCTTGATTTTTTCCGCATTGCTGGGCACCGGCCTGCTGGCCGCCACTTCCATCAGCCAGGCCGCCAGCAACAGCCTGGTGTTCTGCTCCGAAGGCAGCCCGGCGGGTTTCGATACCGCGCAGTACACCACCGCGACCGATAACGACGCGGCCGAGCCGCTGTACAACCGACTGGTAGAATTCGAAAAAGGCGCCACCAACGTAGTCCCGGGGCTGGCAACCCGTTGGGATATTTCCGAGGACGGCCTCAAGTACACTTTTCACCTACGCGAAGGGGTGAAATTTCACACCACTGCGTACTTCAAACCAACCCGCGACTTCAATGCCGATGACGTGCTGTTCACGTTCAATCGCATGCTCGATCCGCAGCAACCCTTCCGTAAGGCTTACCCGACTGAATTCCCGTATTTCAACGGGATGAGCCTGAACAAGAACATCGCCAAGGTCGAAAAAACCGGGCCGCTGACCGTGGTCATGACGCTTAACAGCGTGGACGCCGCGTTCATCCAGAACATCGCCATGAGTTTCGCCGCCATTCTTTCGGCCGAATACGCCGATCAGTTGCTGGCGTCCGGCAGGCCGAGCGACATCAACCAGAAGCCGGTCGGCACTGGCCCGTTCGCGTTCAAGAGCTACCAGAAAGATTCCAATATCCGCTACACCGGCAACAAACAGTACTGGGACCCGAGCCGGGTCAAGCTCGACAACCTGATCTTCGCCATCAACACCGACGCCTCGGTGCGGGTGCAGAAGCTCAAGGCCAACGAGTGCCAGATCACCCTGCATCCGCGCCCTGCCGACGTGACTGCGCTGAAGAACGACCCGAAGCTCAAGCTGATCGAGAAGCCTGGTTTCAACCTGGGCTACATCGCCTATAACGTGCGTCACAAGCCGTTCGACCAGCTCGAAGTGCGCCAGGCACTGGACATGGCGGTGAACAAGCAAGGCATTCTCAACGCCGTCTACCAGGGTGCCGGTCAACTGGCGGTCAACGCCATGCCGCCGACCCAGTGGTCCTACGATGAGACCATCAAGGACGTCGCCTACAACCCGGAAAAAGCCAAGGAATTGCTCAAGGCCGCCGGCGTCAAGGAAGGCACCGAGATCACCCTCTGGGCGATGCCGGTCCAGCGTCCTTATAACCCCAACGCCAAATTGATGGCCGAGATGCTCCAGGCCGACTGGGCGAAGATCGGTCTCAAGGTCAAGATTGTCAGCTACGAATGGGGCGAGTACATCAAGCGCACCAAGAATGGCGAACACGACGTCAGCCTGATCGGCTGGACCGGTGACAACGGTGACCCGGACAACTGGCTCGGCACGCTTTACAGCTGCGACGCCATTGGCGGCAACAACTACTCCATGTGGTGCGATCCGGCTTACGACAAGCTGATCAAGCAGGCCAAGGTCGTCACCGACCGCGACCAGCGCACCGTGCTCTACAAACAGGCTCAGCAATTGCTCAAGCAGCAAGTGCCGATCACGCCTGTCGCCCACTCGACGGTCAACCAGCCGTTAAGCGCCAAGGTCGAAGGATTCAAGGTGAGTCCTTTCGGCCGCAACGTGTTCTCGGGTGTCAGCCTGGAAAAATAACCGATTAGCCACAACCGCCGGGGGCGCTTGCGCCCTCACGCAAGCGTATTGCCGCAATTCGTCGAATTGACCTGCAGCAAACGTTTGCGATGCCTTGAAAGTGCTTAAACCAATAGCCGGATCACCAAAAAAAGACCGGCATAAAAAAAAGAAACCAAGGAGCTTCACCCATGAAACTGAGCAGCACCGCGTTATTGGCCCTGGCCATCAGCAGCGTCACCGCCACGGCCTACGCAGAATCCCAAAGCCAGGCGTTTACCCCGGTTACCGTGAAAGAGAAAAGTGCCCAAAGCGAAGCCACCGGCTTCGTTGAAGGTCAGTCGATCAGCGGCACCACGCGTAACTGGTATGCGAACGAGCAACTGAAACGGGGCGGCCAGTTCGCTTACAAGAAAAACGGCGTGTCGACCGATACGGATCGTCGGATCAACTGGGTGCAAGGCACCATCATCAAGTACAACTCCGGTTTCACCGAAGGCACCGTGGGCATCAGCACCGAAGTGGCGGCCTACAACGCCATTGCCCTGGATCGTGATCGCAAGGACCTGGCCTCCAACAACGGCGGCGCACCGGGCACGCGTCCAGGCGCAGGCAACAACCGGACCCTGACCGAAGAAGGCGGCGACGCCGTCGACCAGTGGAGCAAGCTGGGCCTGGCCAACGTCAAGGCCCGTGTCTCCAACACCACCCTGACGGCCGGTCGCCAGAACTTCAGCAGCCCGATGGTCGATGTGATCGGTAACCGCCCACTGCCTTCAAGCTTCGAGGGTGTGAGCCTGCACAGCGAAGAGCTGGAGAACCTGTCCTTCGATGTCGGCACCTTCGATCGCAACTCTCCGCGTACGGAACAGAGCCAGCGCAAGTTCCGCACCGAATATGCCAACGGCATCGTTGAAAGCGATCACGTCCACACCGCGGGCATCACCTACACCCCATTTGCCAGCCTGACCACCAGCCTCTGGGCCACCCAGGCCGAAGACATCTGGAACCAGTACTACTTCGGCGCCAGCCATGTACTGGGCGACAGCTCGATCCTGAGCCTGACCACCGGCCTGAACTACTACAAGACCCAGGAAGAAGGCAAAGCGCTGATCGGCAATATCGACAACGACACCTACTCCCTGTCGCTCGGCCTGACCCACCTGGCCCACAGCCTGACCTTCTCGTACCAGGAAATTAACGGTAACGAGTACTTCGACTACCTGCACGAAACCAACGGCATCTACCTGGCCAACTCCCTGCTGTCGGACTTCAACGGCCCGAACGAGAAATCCTTCCAGGTGGCCTACGGCCTGAACATGGCCGAATACGGCGTGCCGGGCCTGAAGTTCAACCTCTACAGCGCACGCGGCTGGGGGATCGACGGTACTCACTACAAGGGTAACGAAGGCGTGGCGGGCAAAGGCTACGACGGTATCCAGGCCCAGGATGGCGAACATCACCAGGAATACGGGATCGGCGCTGCGTACGCGGTGCAGAGCGGCCCGCTCAAAGCCACTGCGATCCGCGCGACCTACACCACGCACCGCGCCAGCGAAAACCAGGCGGATGGCAGCATCAACGAGTTCCGTCTCGTGACCACCATTCCGTTCAACATTCTGTAAAACGCCCGCCAGACGACTGACTCATCATGGTCGGCCGTCTGGCTTGGGTCCTTTAACCGATTGCAGAGGGTTCTTGATGAACATGCTCGCCCTACGTGCGGCCATCGCTGCCGCGTTGCTGAGTGCCGCTGTCGGCGTCTCGGCCAAGCCCCTGGTGGTTTGCACTGAAAACAGCCCGGAAGGCTTTGACACGGCCCTGTACACGACTGCAGTCACCGCCGATGCCGCAGCCGAAACCATCTTCAACCGCCTGGCCGACTTCAAGCCCGGCACCACCGAAGTGATTCCGGCGCTGGCCGAATCCTGGGACATCAGCGAGGACGGCCTGACCTACACCTTCCACCTGCGCAAAGGCGTCAAGTTTCACACCACCGACTACTTCAAGCCGACCCGCGACATGAATGCCGACGACGTGCTCTGGAGTTTCCAGCGGCAACTGGACCCGAATCACCCGTGGCACAAACAATCGAGCGTGGGCTTCCCGTACTTTGAAAGCATGGGCTTCAAGGAGCTGCTCAAGAGCGTCGAGAAAGTCGACGACACCACCGTCAAGTTCACCCTGACCCGCCGCGAAGCGCCGTTCCTGGCCGACATCGCCATGGCGTTCGCCTCGATCTACTCCGCCGAATACGCCGACCAGTTGCTCAAGGCCAACAAGACCGGCGACCTGAACAACAAACCGGTCGGTACCGGCCCCTTTGTTTTCCAGCGCTACAACAAGGACGCCCAGGTTCGCTTCAAGGCCAACCCGGACTACTTCCGTGGCAAACCGCCGGCAGACGCGCTGATCCTGGCGATCGCCACCGACAACAACGTGCGCCTGCAGAAACTCAAGGCCAACGAGTGCCAGGTTGCGCTGTATCCGAAGCCGGATGACATCCCGAGCATCAAGAAAGACAGCCACCTGAAGGTTGATGAACTGAACGCGATGACCGTTTCGTACATCGCCATGAACACCACTCACAAGTACATGAGCGATGTGCGGGTGCGCAAAGCCATCGACATCGCCTTCGACAAGGAAGCGGCGGTCAACGCCCTGTTCGGCAAGGGCAATGCCACGGTGGCAGTCAACCCGTACCCTGACACCTTGCTGGGCTACAACCACACATTGAGCAACCCGCCCCGCGACCTGGACAAGGCGCGCGCCTTGCTCAAGGAAGCCGGCGTACCGCAAGGCACGGTGTTTACCCTGTTCACCCGCAACGGTGGCGGGGCTACCAACCCGAACCCGATGCTCGCCGCGCAGATGATGCAGGCTGACCTGGCGAAGATCGGCCTCACGCTCGATATTCGCGTCATGGAATGGGGCGAGATGCTCAAGCGCGCGAAAAATGGCGAACACGACATGGTGGCGGCCGGATGGGCGGGCGATAACGGCGACCCGGATAACTTCCTGACGCCTATGCTCAGTTGCGAGGCGGCTAAAAACGGCGAAAACTACGCGCGCTGGTGCAACGAGAAGTTCCAGGCGTTGCTCGATGAAGCCCGGGCCACAGTGAACCCGGACGAACGCGCGGCGCTCTATGAGCAAGCCCAGGCGATTTTCAACCAGGACCAGCCATGGATCAGCATGGCGCATACCCGTATGTTTACCGCAATGCGCAACAACGTAGAGGGTTATCACATTAGCCCGCTCACCACGAATAACTTCGCCACCACTCAGGTGAAGTAGATAAGAAAATTCCCGGTGTCCCTGACCCCAGGGACGCCGGGCACGCCTAACCGGCTGATGAGGTACACCACACGATGTTTAGTTTTATTGCCCGCCGACTGGGGTTGTTGATCCCTACGTTCTTCGGCATCACCTTGCTGACTTTCGCGTTGATTCGCATGATTCCGGGCGACCCCGTGGAAGTGATGATGGGTGAACGTCGGGTCGACCCCGAAATGCATGCTCAGGCAATGGAACGCCTTGGTCTGAACAAACCCCTGTATGCCCAATACCTGGATTACATCGGCAAACTGGCCCAGGGCGATCTCGGCGAATCCCTGCGCACCCGGGAAAGCGTCTGGACCGAGTTCAGCTCGCTGTTCCCCGCGACCCTGGAACTGTCCATGGCCGCCCTGCTGTTCGCCGGCATCCTGGGCCTGCTGGCCGGGGTGATCGCGGCACTCAAGCGAGGATCCCTGTTCGACCACGGGGTGATGGGCATCTCCCTGGCGGGGTATTCGATGCCGATCTTCTGGTGGGGCCTGATCCTGATCATGTTCTTCTCGGTGTCCCTGGGCTGGACCCCGGTGTCCGGGCGGATCGACCTGCTCTACGACATCGAGCCGCGGACCGGCTTCATGCTCATCGACACCTTGCTGGCCGATGACATGGGCGCATTCCTGGATGCGTTGCATCACCTGATCCTGCCGGCCATCGTGCTCGGCACCATCCCGCTGGCGGTGATCGCGCGGATGACCCGTTCCTCGATGCTCGAAGTGCTGCGTGAGGACTACATCCGTACCGCCCGCGCCAAAGGCCTGTCGCCGTCGCGCGTGGTGTTCGTCCACGGCCTGCGCAACGCGCTGATTCCGGTGCTGACCGTGGTCGGCCTGCAAGTCGGCACGTTGCTGGCGGGTGCGGTCCTGACCGAAACCATCTTCTCCTGGCCCGGCATCGGCAAGTGGCTGATCGAAGCCATTGGCGCACGGGATTATCCCGTGGTGCAGAACGGCATCCTGTTAATCGCCTGCCTGGTGATTCTGGTCAACTTCGTGGTGGACATCCTCTACGGCTTTGCCAACCCACGCATTCGTCATCAGCGCTGAGATCATCATGACCATGACCACTCCAGCTTCAACTTCAAATCAAGCGGTAACAGTCGATCAAAGCCTGCTGTACCCGTCGCCGTACAAAGAATTCTGGCACGCCTTCTCCCGCAACAAAGGCGCCGTTGCCGGCCTGATGTTCATGCTGCTGATCATTTTCTGCGCGATCTTCGCGCCGTGGGTTGCCCCGCATAACCCGAGCGAGCAATACCGCGATTTCCTGCTGACCCCGCCGTCCTGGCTGGAAGGTGGGAAGATCCAGTTCCTGCTCGGCACCGATGAACTGGGGCGCGACCTGCTGTCGCGGCTGATCCACGGTTCGCGCCTGTCCCTGCTGATCGGCTTGTCGTCGGTGGTGATGTCGCTGATCCCCGGGATCCTGATGGGGCTGTTCGCCGGGTTCTTCCCGCGCATTCTGGGTCCGACCATCATGCGGCTGATGGACATCATGCTGGCCCTGCCGTCCCTGCTGCTGGCCGTGGCGATTGTCGCCATCCTCGGCCCTGGCCTGATCAACACCATCATCGCGATCGCCGTGGTTTCGTTGCCGTCCTATGTTCGTCTGACCCGCGCCGCGGTGATGGGCGAATTGAATCGCGACTACGTGACCGCCGCGCGCCTGGCCGGTGCCGGTCTGCCGCGCCTGATGTTCGTCACCGTGCTGCCCAACTGCATGGCGCCGCTGATCGTTCAGGCCACCTTGAGCTTCTCCTCGGCGATTCTCGATGCCGCGGCACTGGGCTTCCTCGGCCTTGGCGTACAACCGCCAACCCCTGAGTGGGGCACCATGCTGGCTTCGGCTCGCGACTATATCGAACGCGCCTGGTGGGTCGTCAGCCTGCCTGGCTTGACCATTTTGCTCAGCGTGCTGGCAATCAACTTGATGGGCGACGGCTTGCGCGATGCGCTGGACCCGAAACTCAAGAACGCCGCCTGAGGAGATTCACATGTCACTGTTGGAAATCAAGAATCTCAACGTTCGCTTCGGCGACAAGAACGCCGTTCCGGTGGTCGACGGGCTCGATATCACCGTGGACAAGGGCGAAGTGCTGGCCATCGTTGGCGAGTCGGGGTCCGGCAAGTCCGTGACCATGATGGCGTTGATGGGCCTGATCGAACATCCGGGGATCGTCACCGCCGACGCCCTGAATTTCGACGGCAAGAACATGCTCAAGCTCAGCAACCGCCAGCGTCGGCAAATCGTCGGCAAAGACCTGGCCATGGTCTTCCAGGACCCGATGACCGCGCTGAACCCGAGCTACACCGTCGGTTTCCAGATCGAAGAAGTGCTGCGCCTGCATTTGAAAATGTCCGGCAAGCAAGCCCGCGCCCGCGCCATCGAGCTGCTGGAAAAAGTTGAAATCCCGGGCGCCGCCAGCCGCATGAACGCCTACCCGCATCAACTGTCCGGCGGCATGAGCCAGCGCGTTGCGATCGCCATGGCGATTGCCGGCGAACCGAAACTGCTGATCGCAGACGAACCGACCACTGCGCTGGACGTGACCATTCAGGCGCAGATCATGGACCTGCTGCTGGCCCTGCAGAAAGAACAGAACATGGGCCTGGTGCTGATCACCCACGACCTCGCGGTCGTGGCCGAAACCGCCCAGCGTGTGTGCGTGATGTACGCGGGGCAAGCGGTCGAAGTCGGTCAGGTGCCACAGTTGTTCGACATCCCGGCCCACCCGTACAGCGAAGCGCTGCTCAAAGCGATTCCGGAACACAGCCTCGGGGCCGCGCGCCTGTCGACCCTGCCGGGCATCGTTCCCGGTCGTTACGACCGTCCGCAAGGCTGCCTGCTGTCGCCGCGCTGCCCGTACGTGCAGGACAACTGCCGCACGCAACGTCCGGGCCTTGACCCGAAAAGCAACAGCCTCGCCCGCTGCTTCTACCCGCTGAATCAGGAGGTGGCGTAATGGCCGTCGTACTTACCGCCCGCAACCTGACCCGTCACTACGAAGTGTCCCGGGGCCTGTTCAAGGGCCACGCCACCGTGCGTGCCCTGAACGGTGTGTCGTTCGAACTGGAAGCCGGCAAGACCCTCGCCGTCGTCGGCGAATCGGGTTGCGGCAAATCCACCCTGGCCCGTGCCCTGACCCTGATCGAGGAGCCGTCCTCCGGCTCCTTGAAAATCGCCGGGCAGGAAGTCGCCGGCGCCGACAAGGCCCAACGCAAGCAATTGCGCAAAGACGTGCAGATGGTGTTCCAGAGCCCGTACGCCTCGTTGAACCCGCGGCAGAAAGTCGGTGATCAGCTGGCCGAACCGCTGCTGATCAATACCAATCTTTCAGCGGCTGAGCGCCGTGAAAAAGTCCAGGCGATGATGAAGCAGGTGGGCTTGCGTCCCGAGCACTACCAGCGTTATCCGCACATGTTCTCTGGTGGTCAGCGCCAGCGGATCGCCCTGGCCCGGGCGATGATGCTGCAACCGAAAGTGCTGGTGGCGGACGAACCGACTTCGGCGCTGGACGTATCGATCCAGGCCCAGGTGCTGAACCTGTTCATGGACCTGCAGCAGGAGTTCAACACCGCTTACGTGTTCATCTCCCACAACCTGGCAGTGGTGCGACACGTGGCCGATCACGTGATGGTGATGTACCTCGGCCGTCCGGTGGAAATGGGCCCCAAGGAAGACATCTACACCCGTCCCCTGCACCCTTACACCCAGGCGCTGTTGTCGGCGACGCCGACCATCCACCCGGACCCGGACAAGCCGAAGATCAAGATCGTCGGCGAACTGCCCAACCCGCTGAACCCGCCGTCCGGCTGCGCCTTCCACAAGCGCTGCCCGTACGCGACCGAGCGCTGCAGCACTGAAGAGCCGGCCCTGCGCCTGCTGGACAGCCGGCAGGTAGCGTGCCACTACGCCGAGCAATTCCTCGACGGCGCGGCATAAGCAAATCTGGAATCGACACAAAAAAACTGTGGGAGCGAGCTTGCTTGCGAAGGTGGAGGATCAGTCAATGAAAGTATCGACTGAACATACCGCTTTCGCGAGCAAGCTCACTCCTACAGGGACTGCGTTTCACCTAGGGTCAAGGGTTAACCAAACCTCTTCCACCGCGATTGCACATCAGTCGAGGTAGAAGAGGTTTTCTTTTGCCTGCGTTTCACGTCTGGCTGTCGTCCTCGCCCTCGTCACCGTCCATCGAATCGTCATCGCCCGCGCTACCAGCCTGGCCCTGGTCACCGGGCTCAGATTCGGATTTGGCGATCATCGTCTCGCCCTGCGTGCCCTGCCAATTCCAGGCCTGCTTTTCATGGTCCTGACATTCCGCCCACGCCGCCGACGAACCGAGGGACAGCAGCACCAACACCTTCAGCAACAACACAACGCGTATAAACATGCCCATAGCCGATTCCCTCCTGCCCGCGGCGAACCCGGATGCCGTGGCGTTTGTGCGAGATTCAGTTGCGATCGAGCGGGTTCTCAGACCAGGACGTTGATGATCGCCGGGAAATGCCATGGATGCAGAGAATGGTTTTGCATAATCTCTATGGCGAATGGTTATTTAACAGGCGTTAGATGCCCCTGTAGGAGCGAGCTTGCTCGCGATGGTGGGTCAGTCAACATCTGCTTAGCTGACACTCCATCGCGAGCAAGCTTGCTCCTGCAAGATGTTCGCGATACCCCTGCGCTGCCGAAGGCTGCGATCTTTTGATCTTTTGTTTGCGACACAAAAAAACCCCGCAGTTTTCGCCACGGGGTTTTGGATGTAACCAATCAGCGCTTAGTGATGCTCACGCGTCGCGCGGAATTTCACGTCCGGCCAGCGCTCTTCCATCAATGCCAGGTTGACCCGGGTCGGGGCCAGGTAGGTCAGGTGACCGCCGCCGTCGATGGCGAGGTTTTCCACCGCCTTGATCTGGAACTCTTCGAGCTTCTTCTTATCGCTGCAATCGATCCAGCGCGCGGAATAGACAGTGATCGGCTCGTAGGAGCACTCGACCTTGTATTCCTCTTTCAAACGGCTGGCGACCACATCGAACTGCAGCACACCGACGGCGCCGAGGATGATGTCGTTGCTGCGCGTCGGGAAGAACACCTGCGTGGCGCCCTCTTCCGCCAGTTGCTGCAAACCCTGGCGCAGTTGCTTGGATTTCAGCGGGTCACGCAGGCGTACGCGACGGAACAGTTCCGGGGCGAAGTGCGGGATGCCGGTGAAGCCCAGGACTTCGCCTTCGGTGAAGGTGTCGCCGATCTGGATGGTGCCGTGGTTGTGCAGGCCGATGATGTCGCCAGCAAACGCTTCTTCCAGCTGCTCACGCTCGGAGGAGAAGAACGTCAGCGCGTCGCCGATCCGCACGTCTTTACCGGTGCGCACGTGGCGCATCTTCATGCCTTTTTCGTACTTGCCGGAGCAGATGCGCATGAAGGCGATACGGTCGCGGTGTTTCGGGTCCATGTTCGCCTGGATCTTGAACACGAAGCCGGCGAATTTCTCTTCAACCGGTTCCACGGTGCGCTCGTTGGCCACACGGGCCAGCGGTTTCGGCGCCCAGTTGACCACCGCGTCGAGCACGTGATCGACACCGAAGTTGCCCAATGCAGTACCGAAGAACACCGGGGTCAGTTGGCCATCGAGGAATTCCTGTTGATTGAATTCGTGGCAGGCGCCCTGTACCAGTTCCAGCTGATCGACGAAGCGATCGTACTCGTCGCCCAAGTGCGCGCGGGCTTCGTCGGAGTCGAGTTTCTCGATGATTTTCACATCGGTACGTTCGTGGCCGTGACCCGCGGTGTAGACGATGATGTAGTCGTCGGCGAGGTGATAAACGCCCTTGAAGTCGCGGTAGCAACCGATCGGCCAGGTGATCGGCGCCGCCTTGATCTTCAGGACCGCTTCGATTTCGTCGAGCAGTTCAATCGGGTCGCGGATGTCACGGTCGAGTTTGTTGATAAAGCTGACGATCGGAGTATCACGCAGACGGCAGACGTCCATCAGCGCAATCGTACGTGGCTCAACACCTTTACCGCCGTCGAGGACCATCAAGGCCGAGTCCACCGCCGTCAGGGTGCGGTAGGTATCTTCGGAGAAGTCTTCATGGCCCGGGGTGTCGAGCAGGTTGATCATGTGGTCGCGATACGGGAACTGCATGACCGACGTGGTAATGGAAATACCCCGTTGTTTTTCCATTTCCATCCAGTCGGAGGTGGCATGGCGGTCGGACTTGCGTGACTTCACCGTGCCAGCAATCGCAATCGCCTTGCCCATCAGCAAAAGCTTCTCGGTGATGGTGGTCTTACCGGCATCGGGGTGGGAAATAATGGCGAAAGTGCGGCGTTTCGCGACTTCGGCGGCCTGTTTGGTCATGGGAAATCGCCTGGCAGGTGATTCAAAAAAGGGCGCAGATTATAGCCCAACTTGAGTCAATAACCGAACCGTTGAGCACATTAGGGGTGGCCAAATGCTGCTTCAGATGGGAACCTTTCAGACCGTGGAGGCGTCCACTCCCCTGTTACGACTATTCGTCAGGGTTGAAAAATCAGCAAGTTAGCCTGACGAGGCTGCGCTTATGGCTCGATAAACCGTACGTTTTCCCCTCTGTAGGAGCGAGCTTGCTCGCGAAAAACGTCCAGACCAATGCGTTCATTCAGACCGAACGCGTCATCGTTGACGTCCTTCGCTGGCAAGCCAGCTCCTACAGGGGAAAGCGCTCGGCATGAAGAGCTGCTTCTCGCGAACGTTGTTTTCCCGGCAGCCAGGAATGGCATGCCACACGGGACTGCGTCCGCCGACTGAACAAAAGGAGTCCGCCTGTGGCTATTCGCTATGGCAAAGGGCTGATAGGAGGTGCGGTTGTCGTCGCCCTCCTGGCCCTGCTGGTCCATTGGATTGGCATCAACACGATCGAACATTACCGCGACGATTTGTTGTTTTACCTGCAAGCTCATTTGATTCTTGTCCTCGTTTCCATGCTGGCCGCCCTTGTTGTGGGCATACCCGCCGGCATTTTCCTCAGCCGCCCGACCATGGTTGGACGCGCCGAACGCTTCATGCAGATCTTCAACATCGGCAACACCGTGCCGCCTCTCGCCGTACTGGCCATCGCCCTGGGCATCCTCGGCATCGGCAGCGGCCCCGCGATCTTCGCCCTGTTCCTCGCCTCGCTGTTGCCGATCGTGCGCAACACCTATGAAGGCCTGAAAAACGTCCAGGGTTCGCTCAAGGAAGCGGCCGTCGGCATCGGCATGACACCGACCCAGGTGCTGTGGCGGGTCGAACTGCCGAACGCCGTGCCGATCATCATCGGTGGCGTGCGCGTGGCACTGGCGATCAACGTGGGGACCGCACCCCTGGCGTTCCTGATCGGCGCCAACAGCCTGGGCAGCCTGATTTTCCCTGGCATCGCCCTGAACAATCAGCCGCAACTGATGCTCGGCGCGGCCTGCACCGCCCTGCTGGCCTTGCTGCTCGACGGCCTGGTGACACTTGCCAGCCGCCTCTGGCTCGAACGCGGGCTGCGCCCGTCTTAAGCCTCGGCAAAGGAATAATCATGAAAAGACTTAGCTTGTTACTAGGCTGCGCCCTGCTGTTCGCAGGATTTGCCCAAGCCGCTGAAAAACCCGTGATCCGCATCGGCGCCCGGGTGTTCACCGAACAAACCCTGCTCGCCGAAATCACCTCCCAGTACCTGCGCACCAAGGGTTACGACACCCGGGTGACCGGCGGTCTGGGCAGCAACCTCGCCCGCAGCGCCCAGGAAAGCGGCCAACTGGACCTGATATGGGAATACACCGGCGTGTCGCTGGTGGCTTACAACCACATCACCGACAAACTCGACAGCGCTCAGTCCTACGCCCGGGTGAAAGAACTCGACGCGAAAAAAGGCCTGATCTGGCTCACCCCGTCGAAGTTCAGCAACACCTACGCCCTGGCATTGCCGGAAAGCACCGCGAAGGCTTATCCGCAGATCAACACCATCAGCGAGCTGAACACGGTGCTGCAGGCTGAGGCGAAGACCAACCACCTCGTCGCCCTGGACACCGAGTTCGCCAATCGTTCCGACGGCTTGGCCGGCATGGTCGACCTCTACGGCATGAACCTGACCCGTAAAAACACCCGCCAGATGGATGCCGGGCTGGTCTACACCGCCCTGCGCAATGGTCAGGTGTTTGCCGGCCTGGTCTATACCACCGACGGTCGCTTGAACGCGTTCAAGCTCAAGTTGCTGGAAGACGACAAGCATTACTTCCCGGACTACACCGCCGCACCGGTGGTGCGTCAGGCTTACCTCGACGCCCATCCGAAACTGGCGGAAGACATCAAACCGCTGGCCGAGCTGTTCGATGACGCCACCATGCGTGCGCTGAATGCACGGGTCGATGTCGGCCACGAAAGCCCTTCATCCGTTGCCGCAGATTTCCTGCGCCAGCACCCACTCAACTAAGGAGGAAAAGACATGGAATTTCTGAACGCCTTTTCCCATCTCGACTGGGCGCAGGTCGCGCAATTGACCTGGCAGCACATCACCCTGGTCGGCATCGCCGTGACCCTGGCGATTCTGGTCGGCGTGCCGCTGGGCATCCTGATGACGCGCTTCCCGACGCTCGCCGGCCCCTTGCAAGCCAGCGCCACCGTGCTGCTGACCGTGCCGTCGATTGCCCTGTTCGGCCTGCTGCTGCCGTTCTACTCGAAGTTCGGCCAGGGCCTGGGCCCGATGCCGGCGATCACCGCCGTGTTTTTGTACTCGCTGCTGCCGATCATGCGTAACACCTACCTCGCCCTGACCGGTGTAGAACCCGGCATTCGCGAAGCCGCCCGCGGCATCGGCATGACCTTTGGCCAGCGCCTGCGCATGGTCGAACTGCCGATTGCCGTGCCGGTGATCCTCGCCGGTGTGCGCACCGCCGTGGTCATGAACATTGGCGTCATGACCATCGCCGCGACCATCGGCGCCGGTGGCCTCGGTGTACTTATTCTCGCTTCAATCAGCCGCAGCGACATGTCGATGCTGATCGTCGGCGCCGTGCTGGTCAGTCTCCTGGCCATCTTCGCCGACCTGCTTCTGCAATGGCTGCAACGCACGCTGACTCCAAAAGGACTCCTGAAATGATCGAACTTCAAAACCTCAGCAAGACCTTCCAAAGCAACGGCAAAGATGTGAAAGCCGTGGACTCGGTCAGCCTGACCGTCAATGAAGGCGAGATTTGCGTGTTCCTCGGGCCATCGGGCTGCGGCAAAAGCACCACGCTGAAAATGATCAATCGCCTGATCAAGCCGACCTCGGGCAAGATCCTGATCAACGGCGAAGACACCACCGACCTCGACGCCGTGACCCTGCGCCGCAACATCGGTTATGTGATCCAGCAGATCGGTCTGTTCCCGAACATGACCATCGAGGAAAACATCACCATCGTTCCGCGCCTGTTGGGCTGGGACAAGCAGAAATGCCATGACCGTGCCCGCGAATTGATGAGCATGATCAAGCTGGAACCCAAGCAGTACCTGAATCGCTACCCGCGCGAACTGTCCGGCGGGCAGCAGCAGCGGATCGGCGTGATTCGTGCGCTGGCGGCCGATGCGCCGCTGTTGTTGATGGATGAACCGTTCGGCGCGGTCGACCCGATCAACCGCGAGATGATCCAGAACGAATTCTTCGAGATGCAACGGGCGCTGAACAAGACGGTGATCATGGTCAGCCATGACATCGACGAAGCGATCAAGCTGGGCGACAAGATCGCGATCTTCCGCGCTGGCAAGCTGCTGCAGATCGACCATCCGGACACCTTGCTCGCGCACCCGGCGGACGATTTTGTCAGCAACTTCGTCGGCCAGGACAGCACGCTCAAGCGCCTGTTGCTGGTGAAGGCCGAAGACGCAGCGGACAACGCCCCGTCGGTGAGCCCGGAAACCCCGGTGGCGGATGCGCTGGAACTGATGGATGAACTGGACCGTCGTTACGTGGTGGTGACTGATGCCGAGAACAAGGCGCTCGGTTATGTACGACGTCGCGACCTGCACCGTCAGACCGGCACTTGCGCGCAATACCGGCGCGAGTTCAACGCCACCGCGGCGTACGACGAACATTTGCGCATCCTGCTGTCGCGCATGTACGAGTTCAACCGTTCGTGGCTGCCGGTGATGGATGCCGAGCGGGTGTTCCTCGGTGAAGTGACCCAGGAATCGATTGCCGAGTACCTGAGCTCCGGTAAGTCCCGTGGCGGCAAGACCAGCATTGTTTCGCCTGCCGAGGCTGCGGTCGCCTGACCTGACGCCTTCGCGGGCAAGCCCGCTCCCACAGTGGTTCCGCCGTATACAAAATTTGTGTACACCAGAAACCCTGTGGGAGCGGGCTTGCTCGCGAATGGGGCACCACAAATCCCGCCTGAAACACCTCAAATCTCCCTCCTACGGGAACATCACACTGTCATGCAGGTCCGTTACATCAGTAGATGTCCGGGACCGCACGACGGAAGCGTGCAATAACGCGACATTTTTTGTTGATCTCGAGCCCCTCACGCCCTAAAGTTCGCGCCGAACGTCCATGCTGGAAACGATCCATCCGGCTCAAGTACTGACGACGAGACAGCAAGGCCAAGGGTAAGCACCGCCTCCCGTGGCCTTTTTTGCTTTCGGCGACATGCCTTGGGAAGTAGGCGAACCAAAGTGGGGATACGGAGGACGTTCATTTGCACCCATTGTTAATTTCAGTTTGCCCTTAGGAGTCTCCAGCATGTCGATCAACGTCGAAGATTATTTCGAGCGCGCCACCTTTGACAAAATGAAGGCGTTCGCCGACAAGCAAGAAACCCCGTTCGTGGTGATCGACACCGCGATGATCAGCCAGGCCTACGATGACCTGCGCGCCGGTTTCGAATTCGCCAAAGTCTATTACGCGGTAAAAGCCAACCCGGCTGTCGAGATCATTGACCTGTTGAAAGACAAGGGGTCGAGCTTCGACATCGCCTCGATCTATGAGCTGGACAAGGTGATGGACCGCGGCGTCAGCGCCGACCGTATCAGCTACGGCAACACCATCAAGAAATCCAAAGACATCCGTTATTTCTACGAGAAAGGCGTGCGCCTGTTCTCCACCGACTCCGAAGCCGACCTGCGCAACATCGCCAAGGCCGCACCGGGCTCGAAAGTCTACGTGCGCATCCTCACCGAAGGCTCGACGACCGCCGACTGGCCTCTGTCGCGCAAATTCGGCTGCCAGACCGACATGGCGATGGACCTGCTGATCCTCGCCCGTGACCTGGGCCTGGTGCCTTACGGCATCTCGTTCCACGTCGGCTCGCAACAGCGCGACATCAGCGTCTGGGACGCGGCGATCGCCAAGGTCAAAGTGATCTTCGAGCGCTTGAAGGAAGAAGACGGCATCGTACTCAAGCTGATCAACATGGGCGGCGGCTTTCCGGCCAACTACATCACCCGCACCAACAGCCTGGAAACCTACGCCGAAGAAATCATCCGTTTCCTCAAGGAAGACTTCGGTGACGACCTGCCGGAAATCATCCTGGAACCGGGCCGTTCGCTGATCGCCAACGCCGGCATACTGGTCAGCGAAGTGGTGCTGGTTGCGCGTAAATCCCGTACCGCCGTCGAGCGATGGGTGTACACGGATGTGGGCAAATTCTCCGGCCTGATCGAAACCATGGACGAAGCCATCAAGTTCCCGATCTGGACCGAGAAGAAAGGCGAAATGGAAGAAGTGGTTATCGCCGGCCCGACCTGCGACAGCGCCGACATCATGTACGAAAACTACAAGTACGGTTTGCCGCTGAACCTGGCCATTGGTGATCGTATGTACTGGTTGTCGACCGGTGCCTACACCACCAGTTACAGCGCGGTTGAATTCAACGGCTTCCCGCCGCTGAAATCGTTCTACGTGTAAGCGCTCTACGCTGGAATCAAAAAGCCCATGACGCGTCATGGGCTTTTTTATATCTGGAATACACCGCCGCCCCTGTAGGAGCTGGCTTGCCAGCGAAGGCGTCTTCAGGGGCGGTGCAAGACTCAAGGCCGCCTTCGCCGGCAAGCCGGCTCCTACAGGGGGTGGTGTTCTTGCTCGAGTTCGGCGTGGCGCCGGGCATAGTCGATTGCAAGGGCGCGAATCTGCTGATCGGTTGCGTTCAACAAAGCTTTGCTCGCGACCCGCAAAAAATTCAGATTGCCGCCCGCCAGCGCCTTGCGCAACCAGACCAGCGCCTCTTCAATCTGGCCTTCATCCGCCAGCACAGCGGCGTAACTGAACTGTCCCCGAAAATCACCGCCGATCGCCGAGCGTCGATACCAATCGCGTGCGGTCTGCGGATCTGCCGGACACACCTGCCCTTCTTCCAGGTATCGTCCCAACAGGTTCATCGACTTCGCATGGCCCAGCTCGGCCGCGTGGCGATACAGGTTCAGCGCTTGCAGCGGATCCTCGACCACTCCGCGTCCGGTCGCGAGCAGGTTGGCGTAGTTGTACATCGCCCAATCCAGTCCGGCTTCGGCGGCGGCACGATAATGCTTCGCGGCAGTCGAGGCGTCGGCGCTGCAACCCCAGCCATGTTCATGACAACGGCCGAGCATGTTGCGCGCCATCAAGTGCCCACGCTGCGCGGCAATCTCGAACCAGCGCACGGCCAGTGGCTGATCCTGCTCGATGCCTTGGCCGTCCAGGAGGATCTGCCCCAACAGCGCCTGGGCATCAAGCACACCTTCGCGGGCGGCGATCAGAATCGCCTGGGCCGCGCGTGCAGGACTTTCCTCCAGCATGGCTTTCAGCCGGTCGCCATCGAGCACTTCCTCCCGTCGCAATTGATAACTCATGACCTACACCTCAACCCAGCGGCGCAGCAGGTTGTGGTAAGTGCCGGTCAGGCGGATCAGCGAAGGATGGTCGGGCATGTCTTGCGTCAACTGCTGGATCGCCCCGTCCATCTCGAACAGCAAGGCGCGCTGGCTGTCTTCGCGGACCAGGCTTTGGGTCCAGAAGAACGAGGCAAAACGCGTACCGCGGGTGACGGCATTGACCTTGTGCAGACTGGTGCCGGGGTACAGCACCATATCGCCGGCGGGCAGCTTGACCCGTTGGGTGCCGAAGGTGTCCTGGATTTCCAGCTCGCCGCCGTCATAGTCGTCGGGCTCGCTGAAAAACAGCGTCGCCGACAGATCGGTGCGTACCCGCTCGATGCTGTTCTTTGGCTGGCGCACGGCGTTGTCGACATGGAAGTCGAAACTGCCGCCGGCCGTATAACAGTTCAGTAAGGGCGGAAAGACCTTGTGCGGTAACGCGGCCGACATGAACAGCGGATTTTTCCACAGCCGCTCCAGCATCGCCGCGCCCACTTCCTTGGCCAGTGGGTGCCCTTCAGGCAGCTGCAGATTGTGCTTGGCTTTTGCTGACTGATAACCGGCAGTGATCTTGCCATCCGCCCAATCGGCCTGCTCCAGAGCCTCGCGGATGCGCCGCACTTCTTCTTTAGCGAACAGCCCGGGAATGTGCAGCAACATGGGGGAAACACCTGAAGGCAAAAGGATGGCAATGGTATTGATTCTTATTGCCTGTGTAAAACCCTGGCGACGAATGAAACATCAAAAACCGTAAGGTTAAATTGTAAAGAATGTAAATTCAGTGCGAATAGTAATGTTTCGCAATTGATACAAATACCTGTTTACCCTATATTCCGCGGCCTCAAATCCTTGGGGAGGGGAATGTTCATGTCACGCCAATACTCACAATTACCGGTCAGTTCACCGCGTTTGCTCGCGTCTGCAATTGGCGTGGCGATCACTGCCGGCTCTGCTGGCCATATGGTTTTCGCTGCTGAGAAGACCGACGAGAAAGCGCCGAACAATGCGATTTCCCTGGATGCTACCGCCATTACCGGCGAGGCTCAGGACGCGACGTCCTACCAGGTCGAGAAAGCCTCCTCGCCCAAGTACACCGCGCCGCTGATAGACACCCCGCGCTCGGTCACTGTCATCCCGCAACAAGTCCTCAAGGACACCGGCGCCCTCAACATGCAGGACGCGCTGCGCACCGTTCCAGGCATCACCTTTGGTGCCGGTGAAGGCGGTAACCCCCAGGGTGACCGTCCATTCATTCGTGGTTTCGATGCCCAGGGCGATACCTACCTGGACGGCGTGCGCGATACCGGTTCGCAGAGCCGCGAGATCTTCGCCGTCGAGTCGATCGAAGTCAGCAAGGGCCCGAACTCCGCCATTGGCGGCCGTGGCGCCGCCGGTGGCAGCATCAACCTGGTCAGCAAGAAAGCACACCTGGGCGACTCGCTCGACGGTGGTTTCACCTGGGGCTCGGACCAGACCCAGCGCTACACCTTCGACGGCAACTACCAGTTCACCGACACCGCCGCCGGCCGTCTGAACCTGATGAGCCACGAAAGCAACGTCGCCGGCCGGGACAAGGTCGATTACGACCGTTGGGGCATCGCGCCATCCCTGGCGTTCGGCCTGGGCACCGACACTCGGGTGAACCTCGATTACTACCACCTGGAAAGTAACGACACGCCGGATTCGGGCATTCCGTACACCATTCCAACCGGCCTTGCTGCCGCCCGCACCAAGTCCAACCCGGACAAGCCTTACGCCGGTGGCGACGACAGCAACTTCTACGGTCTGGACCGCGATTTCCGCAAGGGCCGCACCGACACCGCGACCTTCGCCATCGAGCACGACCTGAACGACGCGCTGACCGTCAAGAACACCCTGCGCCACGGCAGCAGCATGCAGGATTACATCCTGACCCAGCCGGACGACAGCAAAGGCAACGTCAACAACGGCAGCGTGTGGCGCCGGGCCAACACCCGTGTCAGCAACACCGAGACCACCACCAACCAGACCGACCTGTTTGGTGAGTTTTACATCGCCGGCTTCAAGAACAACTTCTCCACCGGTATCGAGTTGAGCCACGAGGACAGCGAAAAATCCTCGTACAACGTCAACACCGACACCACGCCTGGCACCCCCGCAGTGGCCACGACCAATTGCACCCCGGCCCTGATCGGCGCGCCAAGCGGTTACAACTGCACCTCGTTGTCCAGTCCGAACCCGAACGACCCGTGGAACGGTGCTATTTCGCGCAACTACGCCGGCACCGACACCTCCAGCACCACCCGCGCGCTGTACGTGTTCGACACCCTGGAGTTGTCCAAGCAGTGGCTGGTGAACATGGGTCTGCGTTACGACCATTTCGACACCAAGTACAAAACCTACACCGCGGCCGGCAACACCACGGCCAAGGGCGACGACACCAGCGAATTCGTCACCGGGCAGTTCGGCGTGATCTACAAGCCTGCTGAAAACGGCAGCATCTATGCCTCGTTCGCCACTTCCGCCACACCACCGGGCAACACCCTGGGTGAAGGTCAGGAAGGCAACCCGCTGAGCGGCACTCCGGATCGCAGCGGCAACCTGCTGAGCAGCGACATGGAGCCGGAAACCACCAAGAACTACGAGATCGGCACCAAGTGGGACCTGCTGAACGATCGTCTGTCCCTGACTGCCGATATCTTCCGCACCGAGAAAGACAACGCCCGGGTACAAGTCGACACCACGTCCTTTGAAAACGCCGGCAAAACCCGCGTTCAAGGTATCGAACTGTCGGCCACCGGCAAGATCACCGACAAATGGCAAGTCTTCGCCGGTTATGCCTACATGGACAGCGAGCAAATCGATGGTGGCGACCTGCCGGCAAACAAAGCCAACGACGGCAACCAACTGCCTAACACGCCGAAAAACAGCGCCAGCCTCTGGACGACCTACCAGGTCACGCCGAAGCTGACCGTCGGTGGCGGTGCGTTCTACGTCGACGACGTATTCGGCAGCGTGGCCAACACCACCATGGTCGATGACTATGTTCGCTACGACGCCATGGTGGCCTACAAGCTGACCAAAAACGTCGACCTGCAGCTGAACGTGCAAAACCTGACCGACGAAACCTACTACGACAAAGCGTTCTCGACCCACTTCGCCAACCAGGCGGCAGGCCGTACCGCGTTGCTGAGCACCAACTTCCACTTCTGATAGAAACCTGTAGGAGCGAGCTTGCTCGCGAAGGTCGTCAACGATGACGCGGGAAACCTGATACCTCGCGTCGTCCTCGAGTTTGTCGCGAGCAAGCTCGCTCCTACAGTATCGGCGCTGGACCAGGCCCCGTTCATCCAGATGAACGGGGCCTTTGTGCGTAAAAAAGAATGCTTCTCGACAACCCACGGCATAATGCGCGCCGTGATGATTATTTTCGAACGAACAAGGCGAGCGACGTGTTGAAGAAAACCCTGTTCCAGTTGCACTGGTTTTTCGGCATCAGCGCCGGGCTGGTCCTGGCCCTGATGGGCGTCACCGGGGCGACGGTATCGTTTCAGGATGAAATCCTGAGCGTGCTGAACCCGACTGTGTTGCAGGTCGAGAAGCAGGTCGCCGGCGTCCTGCCACCCGCCGAGCTGGTGGAAAAAATCGAAGGCGCCTCGGGCAAGAAAGTCGCGATGATCTGGGTCGAGACCGACAGCGGCAATGCCGCGCGGGTGTCCTTTACCCCGCCGCCGGGCGAACGCCGTGGCGAGATGCGCTACTTCAACCCGTACACCGCCGAATTCATGGGCGACGTCACCGGCCAGGACTTCTTCGGCTTCATGCTGCAACTGCACCGCTTCCTCGCCATGGGTGACACCGGCCGGCAGATCACCGGCGCCTGCACGCTGATCCTGGTGTTCTTCTGCCTGTCCGGCCTCTACCTGCGGTGGCCGCGCCAGTGGAACAGCTGGCGTGCCTGGCTGACCCTCGACTGGAAGAAAAAAGGTCGCAGCTTCAATTGGGATTTGCACTCGGTGGCGGGCACCTGGTGCCTGGTGTTTTACCTCCTGGCGGCGCTGACCGGGTTGTCCTGGTCCTATGAGTGGTACAACAAGGGCCTGACGCGGCTGCTGTCCGATTCGCCACAAAACGAGCGTGTCCGCGGCGGCCGTGGTCCTGCACCCGCCGGCCCGGCGCCTACCGCCGATTACGCCGCGATGTGGAGCAGCATCTACAGCGCCGCCGGCCCGGCCCTGAGTACCTACAACATTCGTATGCCGCCAGTGGCCGGGCAACCGGCCACCGTGTTCTACCTGTTGAACAGTTCACCCCATGACCGGGCACTGAACCAGATCAGCCTCGATCCGGCCACCGGCATCGTCAAACGCCATGACCGCTACAGCGACAAGAGCCTCAAGGCGCAGTTGCTGACCAGCATTTATGCGCTGCACGTCGGCAGCTACTTCGGCATTGTCGGGCGGATCATCCTGACGCTCAGCGCGCTGACCATGCCGCTGTTCTTTGTCACGGGCTGGTTGCTGTACCTCGATCGTCGACGCAAGAAAAAGCAGATCAAGGACGCCCGCAAAGGCCTCGCGCAATCGGACAGCCATGCGCCGGCCTGGTTGATCGGCTTCGCCAGCCAGAGCGGGTTTGCCGAGCAATTGGCGTGGCAGACCGCCGGGCAATTGCAGGCCGCCGGCCTGCCGGTGAAGGTTCAGCCACTGGCGCAGGTCAGCGAGCAGGATCTGCGCGATTCCAGCAACGCGCTGTTCGTGGTCAGCACCTTCGGCGACGGTGAAGCGCCGGACAGCGCCCGGGGCTTCGAACGCAACGTGCTGGGCCAGGCGCCGAGCCTGGAGCGCCTGAACTATGCGGTGCTCGGTCTCGGTGATCGGCAGTACCAACACTTCTGCGGTTTCGCCCGACGCTTGCACACCTGGCTGGGCGAGCACGGCGGCAAGACCCTGTTCGCCCCGGTGGAAGTCGACAGCGGCGACCCTTACGCCTTGCGTCACTGGCAGCAGCAACTCGGCCTGGTGACCGGACAGGCGCCCATGGACACCTGGCAAGCGCCCGGCTATGACCACTGGACCCTGATCCGCCGGGAGTTGCTCAACCCTGACAGCAGCGCTTCGGGTGTGTACCTGTTGGGCCTCGCCGCCCCCACCACCAGCAGCTGGCTGGCCGGGGACCTGGTGGAAGTGCTGCCGCGCAATTGCCCGTGGGCGATCGAGCACTTCCTCGATGGCCTGGGCATCGACGGTCGAGCCACGGTGACGCTCGATGACCTGTCGCAACCGCTGGAGCAAGCCCTGGCCAGCCGCCAGTTGCCCCAGAACCGGGCCCATCTGGTCGGTCTGCACGCGCAAGCGCTGGTGGACGCCCTGGTGCCGTTGGCCATGCGCGAATACTCCATCGCCTCGATTGCCGCCGATGGCGTACTGGAACTGATCGTGCGCCAGGAACTGCACCCCGACGGCACGCTCGGCATCGGCTCCGGCTGGCTGACCGAACACGTGCCGGTGGGCAGCACTATCAGCCTGCGGGTACGGCGCAACAGCGGTTTCCATCTGCCGACCGAGCCGGTGCCGATGATTTTGCTGGGCAACGGCACCGGGCTGGCCGGGCTGCGCAGCCTGCTCAAGGCGCGCATCGCCGATGGGCAGCAGCGTCATTGGCTGTTGTTCGGCGAGCGCAATCGCGAGCATGACTATCTGTGTCGCGATGAGCTGGAAGAATGGTTGATTTCGGGGGATCTGGAGCGGCTGGACCTGGCGTTCTCGCGGGATCAGGCCGAGAAGATCTACGTGCAGGATCGACTGCGCGAGTCAGCCGAAGAGTTGAAGAAATGGCTGGCGGATGGCGCAGTCATCTACATCTGCGGCAGCTTGCAGGGGATGGCTTCAGGAGTGGATCACGTGCTCAACGAAGTGCTTGGAATCGAAGCGGTCGACCGCCTGATCGAGGCAGGCCGTTACCGCCGCGACGTCTACTGACACCCCACAATCCCTGTGGGAGCGGGCTTGCTCGCGAATACGGTTTAACATTCAACAGAGATGTTGACTGACCCACCGCATTCGCGAGCAAGCCCCACATTGATCCGGTGTCGGCTTGCTGATACCTCTCAGACTGGCTGCAGCTTCTGCTCAAACACACTCACCCCATCCAGATCCCGCAACACCACGCTCATCTCCCCCGTCTGCCCATCGATATTCACCTCGCCAAAAAACTGAAACCCGGCAAAGGGTGAGGCGTTCTGCGTCGGTGGTGCCTTTTCGAACACCACTTCCGGGCCAAAGGTTTTATCCAGTGGATCAGGGCCGAAACTCCCCGCATTCAACGGTCCGGCGACAAACTCCCAGAACGGCTCGAAGTCCTGAAACGCCGCGCGATCCGGGTGGTAGTGATGGGCCGCGCAGTAATGCACGTCCGCCGTCAGCCAGACCACATTGCGCACCTGCTGTACGCGCAGAGAACCCAGCAGTTCGGCAATTTCCAGTTCGCGCCCCTGGGCCGGTCCCGGATCGCCATTGGCCACCGCTTCCCAGCGCGAGACCCCTGGGCTGACTTCACCGTCAGAGACACCGAGGCCGATCGGCATGTCGGCGGCGATGACTTTCCACTGGGCACTGGAGCCTTTCAGTTCACGCTTGAGCCAATCCAGTTGTTCACGTCCAAGGAAGGGTTTGGCGGCACCCAGATTATCGTCGTTCGCCCCCCGATAACTGCGCATGTCGAGTACGAACACATCGAGCAACGGGCCGTAACCGAGCTTGCGATAAATCCGCCCACCGCCATCGGCGCCCTGCAACCGCATCGGCGCATATTCCAGCCAGGCCTGGCGCCCGCGACTCACCAGGCTGTGGATATCTTTGTGGTTGTAGCGCTGGTCCAACTGCTTGCCCGGTGACCAGTTGTTCACCACTTCGTGGTCGTCCCACTGCCATATTTGCGGCACTTCGGCGTTGAAGCGACGGATGTTTTCATCCATCAGGTTGTAGCGGTAATTGCCGCGATAGTCGTCGAGGGTCTCGGCGACTTTGCTCTTGGCTTCGCTGGTGAGATTGCGCCACACGCGCCCACTCTCAGTCATCAGCTGCGCCGGCACCGGGCCGTCGGCGTAGATGGAGTCGCCGCTGTGGATAAAAAAGTCCGGCAGGCGCAAACGCATGGCTTCGTAGATGCGCATGCCGCCGATGTCCGGGTTGATGCCGAACCCCTGGCCGACGGTGTCGCCGCTCCAGACGAAGCGGATGTCGCGGCGGGCCTGAGGGACACTGCGCAGGTGACCGAACCAGGGTTCGCTGGCGACACCGCTTTGGGCGTCTTCAAAATACACGCGATAGAAAATCGCCTGATCGGCGGGCAGGCCGCTGAGTTCGACCCGGGCGGTGAAATCGGTGCGGGCATCGGCCAAGGACGAGACGAATCGACGGGGGTTGCTGAACAGGCTGCGGGTGTCCCACTCCACCACCATCCGCGCAGGACGGTCGCTGCGGCTCCAGACCATCGCCCGGTCGCCCAGCAGGTCGCCGGACTGCACGCCATCGGTGAGTTGCGGACGGTCCTTGACCGAGGCGATTACCGCTGGCGCCAGGCCAGGCAATAACAGGCCGGCGCCGACGGCTTGCATGACACGACGGCGACCGAGGTCGAATTCGCTCATGGGGTTCTCCCTTTAAAAGGAAAACTAAAGCATGGCCGTGTGACCCACACATGACACAAAAACCTGCCAACACCGCAGATCCCTTGTGGGAGCAAGCCTACTCGCGAAGGCGCCGTGTCAGTCAACATCCACTTCACTGACAGGCCGCCTTCGCGAGCAGGCTCGCTCCCACAAGGGTTAGGTGTCTGACCTGGATGATCGTTCCCACGCGTGGGAACGATCGAGCGACTACTGAGGGTCTAGATTATCCAGCGCCCGGTTAACCGCCAACTCACCGAGCATGATGACTTGAGCGATGCCCAGCAGGGTATTGCGATGCGTCCCCTCCAGAAACCCTGCCAGATCACTGGCCATGACATTGGCCGAGGCCAGCGACTCGCAAGCGTGGGCCAACAGGGTTTCAGTATCGAGTTCCGGGTTGATGGTGAACAGGGTGCTGGGTTTTCGCGGCGTGGCCATGATGTTGGCGGACGGATTGAGGTAGTAATCGAGCGCACGCTCGGCGGCATCGTTGGTTTTTTTTGAATCGAGGCTTTCGTGCGGGGACGCCGGATCGGTGTCCGGCGGATTAGGTGTTGGTTTGAACATAGATGAAACTCCTCCCATCATAAAAAGGAGCCATCACCTTTCGCTACCAAACGAAGGTGGCGGCCATGCGCAGGTTGGTAGACCGGGATGCGAGGAACCGGCGCGCACAAAGGCGCCCTGTGCATGACCACCATAAAAGCAGAGACGAAAAATCACTGCAAATTATGGAGCTGTGCACTTCGCAAACTCGGGCTACCAAACCCGATCGCTGTTTTTCAGCGACCGGGAAACGATAGAACCCAGGCCCAAGGCGCACAAGCCGGCGGATTCTGGCGTAGTTGTAGGCAACGACGCAACGTCGTGTAGCCCTCAGGACAACGGCATTTTGATGCAAAGCATCGCGGTTTTCGGCGCCAAGTGCCGGCCCACAGCCGAACCCAAGCAATTACCCTCCCTCTCCAGCAACAACATGAAATAGGAAATTTCAGCGCCGTATTTCGGAAACGTCCTACCGCCAGCGCCTGAGCGATCCGGGTAAGGTCGTGGCAAAACCCGGCTACACGCTGGGATTGTCCAAGGACGAACAAAGAAGCGCTGATGAAAAAGCTCGGTTTCCCGGAATCCCCGGACTTTCTGCCCGCCCCAACGCGACAACCCACCAGGGAGCAGATCCAAGCCTTCCAGGACGCCAGTGCAGCGGTATCCGCCAAGAACAAAAAGCATGCACTGGACGCCAATGCCCGTTGGGAGAGACATCAAAAAAAACAACAGGACGCCATCGACACAAAGCCCGATTCGCAGCTTAACGGTTGCGTATTCGCCAAAAGCTGCAACCTCCCTGATGGCGTCATCAACCACCAAAATTCGACCGGGTTCGTCCCGCTCGAAAGACTGGCCGACTACGGATTGTGGGCCGTGCTGGGCACAGGCGCAGCGATCACCGCCGAAGGCATACCGCTCAAATGGGTGGCCGGTTCGGCCACGGGCGGCGCCCTCGCCCAACGGCTCGGCGGTTCGCTTGCCCTCGCTCTGATAGGCTCGGTGGCGGCTGGCACCGCGCTCGGGACAGTGACGCTATTAATGCCGAACACCAGCCTTTCGCCCGATAGCGCCTTCTACAAGAAAGAGCAGTACGCGGAGCTCGATGCGGGACGAACCCGTGTGCGCATCAATGTGAAGACACTGCCCGATGGTTCCGTCAGCGCTTACGGCTTCTACACCGGCGGGAAAAAGGACTGGGAATTCGTCCCGGTCATCCAGGCAACAAAGCAAGGTGAAAAGTTTGTCGCCGATATCGGCAACGGCATCGGCCTGACCTGGACGCCAGCAGCGAATCCTGACGATGTACCGGGAATCCCAGCACTGGAAGGCGCCCCGCCACTGCCGACGATATGGGTGTACCCGCCCACCGAACAAGCCAACAAGATACTGGTAAACCCCGAGCATCCGCCCGAGTATCAGGATGCAATCATCTGGTTTCCTGCCGATGCGGGGCTTGAGCCAATCTACATCGTGCTCAGCGCCCGGTATGACTCCGGGGTCGTCACAGGTGTGGGCGAAGATGTGTCGGGGGTCTGGCTTGCAGGGGCTGGCACCGGCCTAGGCGCCCCAATTCCAACGCGGATTGCGGATCAGTTAAGAGGACAAACGTTTAGAGACTTCGACGCTTTCAGGGCTGCGTTTTGGCTTGAAGTTTCGAACGACGCGGTACTACGAGATCAATTCTGTCTAGATAATCAAAGGAAAATCTCCCAAGGCAAAGCCCCGATAGCAATCGAATCCGAGCATGCAGGAGACCGAATGAGATTTGAGATTCACCATATTGAACACATCAAGAACGGTGGTGAGGTTTACAACGTAGATAACCTTTCAGTCATGACGCCAACACTACATATTCAAACCCATAATGAGAGCAAGTGAATGGAATTGAAGAGCAAGCTATCCGACTACACAGAAGCTGAATTCATCGAGTTCATCAATGAAATCAAATTCGGTTCCAATGATGAAGCGCAAGAGGACAAGCTTATCTTTCACTTCAAAAAAGTTGTTGGTCATCCAGCAGGATCAGACTTGATCTTTTACCCAGAAAACAACGTTGAAAATTCAGCGAAAGAAATCATTCAGATTCTCAAAGAATGGCGTGAAGCTCAGGGCTTGCCGGGTTTCAGAAGCGAGTGACCTCAAGTGGCAATATTGGCCCGGGTTGAGCTGAATGAGGATCTGGCGAAGTACAGGTGCGGGTTCAGTAAACGGGACAGCCCCCCACGCTAGCCAGACAAAGTAGTTTTGCCGGCTGCTGAGTGAGCTTCAGCTCCGAGTCGTTTTCCGCCGAAGAGACCCAAAGCCCTGAAGGAGTATATATATCCATCACCAATTCACAGGTAAAGGCTCACAAGCCGGCGAATTCTGGCGTAGTTGTAGGCAACGACGCAACGTCGTTTAGCCCTCAGGACAGTGAACGGCTTGGCCCCTGCCGCACCCAAAATCGAACATGCCGGAAAACGAGTTGCCTTCGGGCTACACCACATAGAACTAATCAAGGATGGTGGCGCCGTATACGATGTTGACAATCTGCGAGCTGTCACACCAAGGCGTCATATCGACCTACACAGAAAGACTGAGTAATGGAAATTAAGAGCAATCTTTCCGACTACACCAAACAGGAATTCATAGCCCTGATTGGTGCTATCAACAATGCCGGGACAGAAGAAGACCGGGGGGAGTTGGTGGAACACTTCAACAAGATCGTGCCGCACCCTTCGGGTAGCGATTTGTTGTTCTATCCAGAGGAAGGAGCAGATGATTCGCCGAAGGGAGTAGTGCAGATAATCAATGACTACTGCATTTCCAAAAACTTGCCGGGTTTTAGGGACTGATCTTGAAAAAAAGAACTTCACTGATTACACCGAAACTGAGTTCATTCAACTCATGCAAAAAATTCGGGCCGCGAACAAGAATGCACCGGACGAGACTTTCGATCCTTTGTTAAACCATTTTTGCGAGATTACAGAGCATCCTGATGGAACTGACCTCATTTACTATCCTGAAGAAGGCGCGGACAGCTCAAATGAAGGTATTACACAGACTGTGAAGAATTGGCGAGCGACTCAGGGACTGCCGGGATTCAAAGGCGAGTAGCCATGACAGACACACTTCTGAAAAGGGTTGCGTGTTCGCCAAAAGCTGCAACCTCCCTGATGGCGTCATCAACCACCAAAATTCGACCGGGTTCGTCCCGCTCGAAAGACTGGCCGACTACGGATTGTGGGCCGTGCTGGGCACCGGCGCAGCGATCACCGCCGAAGGCATACCGCTCAAATGGGTGGCCGGCTCGGCCACGGGCGGCGCCCTCGCCCAACGGCTTGGCGGTTCGCTTGCCCTCGCTCTGACAGGCTCGGTGGCGGCTGGCACCGCAGTCGGGACAGTGGCGCTATTGATGCCGAACACCAGCCTTTCGCCCGATAGCGCCTTCTACAAGAAAGAGCAGTACGCGGAGCTCGATGCGGGACGAACCCGTGTACGCATCAACATGAAGACACTGCCCGATGGTTCCGTCAGCGCTTACGGCGTCTACACCGGAGGGAAAAAAGACTGGGAATTCGTCCCGGTCATCCAGGCAACAAAGCAAGGTGAAAAGTTTGTCGCCGACATCGGCAACGGCATCGGCCTGACCTGGACGCCAGCGGCTAATCCTGACGATGTACCGAGAATCCCAGCACTGGAAGGCGCCCCGCCACTGCCGACGATATGGGTGTACCCGCCCACCGAACAAGCCAACAAGATACTGGTAAACCCCGAGCATCCGCCCGAGTATCAGGATGCAATCATCTGGTTTCCTGCCGATGCGGGGCTTGAGCCAATCTACATCGTGCTCAGCGCCCGGTATGACTCCGGGGTCGTCACAGGTGTGGGCGAAGATGTGTCGGGGGTCTGGCTTGCAGGGGCTGGCACCGGCCTAGGCGCCCCAATTCCAACGCGGATTGCGGATCAGTTAAGAGGACAAACGTTTAGAGACTTCGACGCTTTCAGGAAGGCATTTTGGACTGCCATTGGAAACGATCCCGAGTTGCTCCGCCAGTTCAAAACCACCAACCAAAGCTTCGTATTAAGTGGCAACTCGCCGTTTGCACCGAAGTCCGAACAGAACGGGGGGAATGCTCGCTACGAAATACATCACATTGAGCGTATCCAGCATGGCGGCGCTGTTTTCGATATTGATAACCTTCGCGTAATGACGCCCAAACGACACGTTGAAATACACAAGGAAGATCGGCAAAAACCATGAAAAACAAACTCAGTGATTACACAGAAAACGAATTCGTGGCTTTGCTTCAGAGCATCATCAGCCACGATGGGACTGAGAATGAAGTAGACACTTTAGTGTTCCACTTTGAAAAGATCAGTGAGCATCCGGCTGGATCAGACCTAATTTTCTACCCAGAAGACGGTGCTGATGAATCAGCTGAAGGCATCACACAGACTGTGAAGAAATGGCGGGCAGCTCAGGGCTTACCTGGATTTAAAGAAAGATGAAGCATGAAATGTACACCAAGCAAGGAAAACATCTTGGAGAGTACGACCCGAAAACAGGAGAGCAAACCAAGCCTGCCAACCCGTCAAGGAAAGTAGAAAAATGAAGCATGTCATAGAGGTCTTCGACAGACAGACTGAGGAACTTCTCCTGAGTGTGGAAGTACCTAACAGCCGTCACCAAGAGCTAGCAAAACTAATGAATTGGCAAACACCGGAGGATGAGTTTGATGGCTACGACCTTTCTCCAGAACAAGTGCAAACACTTGAAACCTGGACCGGCAAGATACTGAGAGACGCGAACCATATCGTGCAGTTGGTGTGCATTGAGTAACGTGCTCCACCACCATCCGCGCAGGACGGTCGCTGCGGCTCCAGACCATCGCCCGGTCACCCAGCAAGTCGCCGGACTGCACGCCATCGGTGAGTTGCGGACGGTCCTTGACCGAGGCGATCACCGCTGGCGCAAGGCCGGGAAGCAACAGCCCGGCGCCGACGGCTTGCATGACACGACGGCGACCGAGGTCGAATTCGCTCATGGGGTTCTCCCTGAAAAAGGAAAACTTAAGCATGCGCGCATGACACTGGCGTGAAATGCGATCCCTGTAGTAGCTGGCTTGCCAGCGAAAGCGGCGGGACAGTCAATATTGATGTCGCCTGACACACCGCTTTCGCTGGCAAGCCAGCTCCTACACTGTATCGGCGTCGTTCACCGATTTCATGTTCGCCGAAGCCCCCCTGCAGGGGGTGTCAGGCGTTGACGGGTTCTATGGCCATCTCCACCACTTCCGGCCGCTTGAGCAGCGCATACGCCACCGCCGTCAGCAGACTCCCGGCCACAATCGCCAGCAGATACAACATGGCATGATTGATCGCATTCGGAATCGCCAGCACGAACAACCCGCCGTGGGGCGCCATCAGTTTGCAGCCGAAGTACATCGACAAGGCGCCGGTCAGCGCACCACCGGCAATGCTCGCCGGGATCACCCGCAACGGGTCTTTCGCGGCAAACGGAATCGCGCCTTCGGAGATAAAGCACAGCCCCAGCACCAACGCCGCTTTACCGGCCTCGCGTTCAGTCTGGGCGAACTTGCGCCGGGCGATGAAGGTGGCGATACCGAGACCGATCGGCGGCACCATGCCGGCGGCCATGGTCGCGGCCATCGGTGCATAACTCTGCGACGCCAGCAGTCCCACCGAGAAGGCATAAGCGGCTTTGTTGATCGGTCCGCCGAGGTCGACGCACATCATGCCGCCGAGCAACACACCGAGCAGGATCGCGTTGGTGGTGCCCATGCTGTCGAGGAAGTGCGTGAGTCCGGTGAGCATCCCGGCCACCGGTTTGCCGACCACGTAGATCATCACCAGGCCGGTGAACAGGCTCGCCAGCAACGGGATGATCAGGATCGGCTTCAGCGCTTCGAGACTTTGCGGCAAGCGCGCGTAGCGATTGATCGCCTGCGCCGCATAACCGGCGATGAAGCCGGCAATGATCCCGCCGATGAAACCGGCGCCCAGGGTGCTGGCCAGCAGACCGCCGATCATCCCCGGTGCCAGGCCCGGACGGTCGGCGATCGAGTAGGCGATGTAACCCGCCAGCAATGGCACCATCAGCTTGAACGCGGTCTCGCCCCCGATCTGCATCAGGGCGGCCGCGAGCGTGCCCTCCTCCTTGAACGCGGTGATGCCGAACACGAACGACAAGGCAATCATCAGGCCGCCCGCCACCACCATCGGCAGCATGAACGACACCCCGGTCAGCAGGTGTTTATAGACGCCGGTCTTCTCTTGCTTGGCCGGGCCTTTGCCGCCGGTGGCAGCCGTTTCCTGCGTGCCTTCAGCCAGCGCCTTGTTCAGCGTCGCTTCGGCTTGCTTGAGCGCAATGCCGGTGCCGCACCGGTAAATCTTCTTGCCGGCGAACCGCTCGGTGGCGACTTCGATGTCCGCCGCCAGCAACACCACATCGGCATCGGCAATGGCGGCGGCGCTCAACGGATTGCGCGCGCCGACCGAGCCCTGGGTTTCCACTTGCAGGTCGTAACCCAGGCGCTTGGCTGCCTGCTGCAAGGCTTCGGCAGCCATGAAGGTGTGGGCGACGCCGGTCGGGCAGGCGGTCACTGCGACCAGCCGCGGGGCGTTTTTGATCACAGCCGCAGGCTCGGTGACCGTTTGCGGGGCGACGTATACCCGGGCTTCTTCAGCACCCCGGCGCAGCACCGCTTCGACATCTTGCAGGGCCTGGGCCGGCGTGCTCTGGAACACCCGCTTGCCGACGAATCGCGACAGGTCCACCGGTGCGCTGGTCACCAACAGTACCCACTCGGCGGCTTCGATCGTGGCCGCCGACAATTGACGCTCCGGATGCGCGGCATCGGTGACTTCGACGCTGGTGCTCCAGCCCTGACGCTGGGCTGCGGCATCGAGCAACCGCGCGCACAGCACACTGGTGACCATGCCGTTCGGGCAGGCCGTAACAATGGCTAACTTCATGACTAACCCTCTTATTGTTCTGTCAGGGGGCGTATGCGCACACCCTGTTCGAGCCGCGCCAATTGCGCGACGTCGCCGATGCCGAAACCGATCTGGGTGACCGCCATCGCGGCAATCGCCGTGGCGGTGCGCAGGGTCTGTTCAGGCGTGTCGGCGCTGAGCAGACCGTGAAGCATGCCGGCCAGTAGCGAATCGCCCGCACCCACGGTGCTGGCGACGCTGACCTTGGGCGGCGTGGCATGCAAGGCCGAACCGACACTGAACCAGTTCACCCCGTCGGCACCGTGGGAAATCACCACGTGTTCGATGCCTTGAGCGTGCAAGCGGCTCGCGGCCTCGGCCTGGGCAGTGACCGAAACCACCTCGCAACCGAGCACGTCGGCCAGCTCTTCGGTGTTGGGCTTGATCAGCCACGGCGCGGCCTTGAGCCCGGCACGCAAGGCTGCACCGCTGGAGTCCAGCGCCACGTTCAGCCCGAGGCTCTTCAACCGCACAATCAACGCCTGCAGCCATTCGGGGCTGATGCCTTGGGGCAGACTGCCGGCAACGACGACCGCATCATGACCGGGCGCCAGTTGCTCCAGGCGATCGAGCAACGCCTGCTGCGCCGCTTCACTGACCAGGGGTCCGGGACCATTGATGTCGGTAATGCGTCCATCGCTTTCCGCCAGTTTGATGTTGCTGCGCGTTTCGCCGGGGACGCGAATGAACGCGTCGATAAAACCGCGCTTGGCGAACAGTGCTTCGAACGCCTGGGGATTATCTTCGCCGAGAAAACCGCTGACCGTGAGCTGATGCCCAAGGTCCGCCAGCACCTGCGCCACGTTCACCCCTTTGCCGGCGGCGTGGGTGTGCATCTCGTCGCTGCGGTTGACCTGTCCGGGGTCCAGGCGCGGCAACTGGACGGTGAGGTCCAGTGCCGGATTAAGGGTCAGGGTCAAGATCTTGGCCATTACAGGGCCTCCACTAATGCGCGCACTTCATTCGCGCTGCCCACGGCCAGGGCCTGTTGGACAAGGGTTTGAGTCTGGGCCAGGCTGAGTTCGCGGATGCGCGCCTTGACCTCGGCAATGCTGCGGCCCGACACGCTGAGCTCATCCACCCCCAATCCGACCAGCACCGGCACCGCCAGCGGGTCGGCCGCCAACTCGCCGCACACGCCGACCCACTTGCCATGGGCATGAGCCGCCCGCACGGTGATGTCGATCAGTTGCAGCACCGCCGGGTGCAAGCCGTCAGCCTGGGCCGACAAGGTTGGATGGCCGCGGTCGATGGCCAGGGTGTATTGGGTCAGGTCGTTGGTGCCGACGCTGAAGAAGTCGACTTCCTTGGCCAGTACCGGCGCCAGCAAAGCCGCCGACGGCACTTCGATCATGATCCCCAATTGCAGATCGGCCACGGGGATTTCCAGGCGCAGGCGTTCGGTCATGTCCCGGGCCTGACGCCACTCATCGACGCTACCGACCATGGGAAACATGATGCGCAGCGGACGGTTATCCGCCGCACGGAGCAAGGCGCGCAATTGCGCCTCCATGATGTGCGGGCGTTGCAGGGTCAGGCGAATGCCGCGCACACCGAGGAACGGGTTTTCCTCTTTGGCGATCGGCCAATACGGCAGCGGTTTGTCGCCACCGACATCGAGGGTGCGCACCACCAGCGGCCGACCGGCCAGGCCATCGAGCACGCGACGGTATTCGACTTCCTGGGTGGCCTCGTCCGGCGCTTGCGAGTGGGCCATGAAAATCAGTTCGGTGCGCAGCAGGCCAATGCCTTCGGCGCCCTGCTCCACCGCGCTGGTGACGCCGGCGCTTTCGCCGATGTTGGCGAACACTTCCACGGCGTGGCCGTCGGTGGTCAATGCCGGTTGATGGCGTTGTTCGGCGGCGGCCTTGAGGCGTTGCTCGCGGGTGTCACGTTCTTCGGTGGCGCGCTGCAAGGTGGCCGCGTCGGCGTCCACGTGCAGGCGACCGCGTTGGCCATCGAGCAGCAACGGCGTGCCCGGCGCCAGCAGCAATACCGCCGCACCCGCGCCCACCAACGCTGGAATACCCAGGGCCCGGGCGACGATGGCGCTGTGAGCGGTGGCACCGCCACGGGCAGTGAGAATGCCGGCGACGCGAGTCGGGTCGAGACGGGCAACGTCCGACGGGCCGACTTCATCCATCACCAGAATGTACGGCTGCTCGGGCTCGCTCGGGGTTTCGACACCACAGAGTTGCGCCAGCACCCGCCGACCGATATCGCGCAAGTCGGCGGCACGTTCGGCGAGCAAGGCGTCCTGCAACGACTCCTGCTGTTTGGCAGCCGCTTCAATCACCGCCATCCACGCCGCTTCGGCGCTTTCCCCTTGCTTGAGGCGGGTGGCGACTTCATCGGTCAATTCCGGGTCGTCGAGCATTTCCTGGTGGGTGATGAAGATCTCGCGAATCGCCTTGGATTTGCTGCGCTCGATCAGTCCTTCGATGTCGCGACGCACCTGCGCCAGCGCCTGCTGGAGACGCTCGCGCTCGATGGCGGCGGACTCACCGCGCAGCGGGTATTCAATGGCTTGCAGCACTTGAATGTGCGCCGGGCCAATCGCGATGCCCGGTGCGGCGGCGATGGCCTGAACCAGACTGCCGGACGCTGGCGCAAGGATTACCTCGGCCACATCGGCGATCACTTCGCGCTGTTGGCTCACGGCTGGCAGCGGCTCGACTTCTTCACCGAGGCCTTCTTCGATGGCGGCCATCAAGGCTGGCAAGGCATCGGCGGCGATGCTCGGTTCGGCGACAAACTCCAGCACCTGACCGCGCCGGGCGCCGAGGCTGAGCAGCTTGCTCAAGCTCTTCACCGACACCGCGCTGTCCTGGCCATCGACGATGCGCACACGAATTTCGCCTTCGAAACTTTTCGCCAGTTGCGCGAGGATTTTTGCCGGACGCGCATGCAGTCCGTGGGCATTGGCCAGGGCGATACGCGCGCTCGGCCAGTCCGCCGGCAGTTCGCCACCGAGTACTTCGAGGACCTTGCGGCTGCTGGTGGCGCGACCCAACTCATGGCCACGACCTTCGATCAACAATGCACACAGCCGCTCCAGCAACGCCTGATGGGCTTCACCAAGGCTGGCCAGGCAGAACAGACCGCTCAATGGCTGGCCGAGATAACGCATCGGCTTGTCCGGGGTGACGAAGGCCAGGCCCGGACGCTTGACCGTTTGCTCACTGTGCAACCACCACAGGCCGTCGCCCAGCGGCAACGCTTCGACCTGCTGCAGCACCGCGGAGAAACCGTTGCTCACGCAGTCGGCCTGACGCAATAAACGCGCACCGCGCCAGACCAGCTCTTCGAAATCATCGGCAGACACACCGAGGCCGATCATCTGTGCATCCAGCGCCAGCTCCTGCGGCGCGCCTTGCAGCAGCTTCAGCAAGGCTTCGGCGGAACTGGCGCGGCGCAGGGCCTGGCCCAGGTCGGTCTCGCCAAGCGCTCGGGTCAGCAGTTGCAGCAGGCGCAGGTGTTCGTCGGATTTGGCCGCAATACCGATCGCCAGGTAGACGATCTGACCGTCGCCCCAATCCACGCCCTCGGGAAACTGCATGAGCCGCACCCCGGTGGAAAACACCTGGTCGCGGGTTTCCGGAGTACCGTGGGGGATCGCAATACCTTGACCGAGAAAGGTCGAGCCCTGGGCTTCGCGCGCCTGCAAGCCGGCGAGATACCCCTCGGCCACCAGGCCATCGGCGACCAGGTGCCGGGCCAGCAGGTTCAACGCCGTGGACTTGTCCACAGCCGATTGGCCCATGGAAATCTGCTCTATGGTGAGCTCGAGCATGCTTTCTCCTTTTTGGTGCCTGGGCACCAGGTATTGTTGTGAATGTTCAGCTTAGGCGCTGGGTACGAGCTTTTCAGAAGCCATTTGGCAGTTTCGCGGCAGAACCGGACAAATGCGCCTTAAACGTAGAAAATACGCCTGCTGAAACGTTTAATCTAGATTGATTGGCACGTTACTCGATAATGTCTCATCCTTGAAGCCCAACTTGTCGGATGCGTTGAGACAAGGGTCGCCTGCCTGAATCGGGTAGGATTGGCGAAAATGTCGCGGCACGCTCGAAAAAACAAGGAAATCCCGGGTTGAAACTCAGTGATATTGCACAGTTGGCCGGTGTGTCCGTTACCACCGCCAGTTATGTCATCAATGGCAAGGCCGAACAGCAACGCATCAGCAGTGCCACCGTCGAACGCGTGCGCGCGGTCGTCGAACAACATGGCTTCACGCCCAACCCCCAGGCCGCCGGACTGCGCAGTCGGCACACCCGCACCCTGGGCTTCATTCTGCCGGACCTGGAAAACCCCAGTTACGCGCGGATCGCCAAACTGCTGGAACAAGGCGCCCGGGCGCGCGGCTATCAATTGTTGATCGCCAGCTCCGACGATGCGCCGGACAGCGAACGGCAGTTGCTGCAACTGTTCCGCGCCCGACGCTGCGATGCACTGATCGTCGCCAGCTGCCTGCCGGCCGGTGATGACAGTTACCGTCAGTTGCAAGCCAAGGGCATTCCGATCATCGCCATCGACCGGGTGATGGAGCCTGAGCATTTCTGCTCGGTGATCAGCGATGACCGCGAGGCCAGCCTGCAGCTCACGCGCAGTCTGCTTGAGCCGTTGCCCAAGCAGATCGCGCTGATCGGCGCCCGCCCGGAACTGAGCATCAGCCAGGAGCGTGCGGCCGGTTTCAAACAGGCGTTGGCCGGGTTTGACGGCGACATCCTGATCGAACACGGCGAATCGTTCAGCCGCGAGTGCGGCAAACAGTTGATGGACGAATTGCTCCAGCGCCTGGGCCATTTACCGGATGCGCTGGTGACCACGTCCTATGTGCTGCTGCAGGGCGTGTTCGATGCCTTGCACGATTTCCCGCTGAAATCCCGCCCGCTGCGCCTCGGCACCTTTGGCGACACGCAGTTGCTGGACTTCCTGCCATTGCCGGTCAATGCCATGGCCCAACAGCATCAACTGATTGCCGACAAGGCCCTGGCGCTGGCGCTGGCCGCCATCGAGCAGTCCGACTACCAACCCGGCGTGCAGGCCATCGCGCGGACCTTCAAGCAGCGCATTCGCCAGGACTGAATCGTGGAGCTGATCGACAGCCACACTCATCTGGATTTCCCGGACTTCGACGAGGACCGCCAGGCGCTGCTGGCCGAAAGCCGCGCCCTGGGGGTGCGGCGGATGGTGGTGCTGGGCGTGTATCAGGGCAACTGGCAGCGGGTCTGGGCGCTGGTGCAAAGCGATCCCGACCTGCATGCGGCGTTCGGTTTGCACCCGGTGTATCTGGATGACCATCGCCCTGAAGACCTGAAAACACTCGGCGACTGGCTGACGCGGTTGGCCGGTCATCGACAGGTGTGTGCAGTGGGCGAGATCGGCCTGGATTACTTCATCGAGACCCTCGATCGCGAACGTCAGCAGGGGTTGTTCGAGGCGCAGCTTGGGCTGGCAAATGACTTCAATCTGCCCGCGCTGATCCATGTCCGGCGCAGCCACGCGGCGGTGATTGCCACGCTCAAACGGTTCAAGTTGCAACGCGCGGGGATCATCCACGCTTTCGCTGGCAGCAAGGAAGAGGCCCGCGAGTACATCAAGCTCGGTTTCAAACTCGGTCTCGGTGGCGCCGCGACCTGGCCACAGGCACTGCGCATGCACCGGGTCCTTGCCGAACTGCCGCTGGATTCGGTGGTACTGGAAACCGACTCACCGGACATGGCGCCCGCGATGTTTCCCGGGCAACGCAACAGCCCCGCGCATTTGCCGGCGATCTGCGAGGCGCTGGCGGGGATCATGGCGGTCAGCCCCGAACAACTGGCGGCTGCGAGCACCGCCAATGCCTGTGAGTTGTTCAACTGGTAACTCAGTTGTGCACACAATCCCTTGTGGGAGCGGGCTTGCTCGCGAAAGCGGCATGACAGTCGACATAGATGTTGAATATCAGTCAGCCTTCGCGAGCAAGCCCGCTCCCACATTTACTCGCGGTGTGTGGCACTACACCCGGAACGCGCTGATCAGCTGCTTGAGCTCCACCACCTGAGCCGACAACGCACGACTGGCATCCTCGGTCCGGCTCGCACCTTCGGCGGTCCGCTCGCCGGCGCGGTTGATCTCGACGATGTTCTGGTCGATGTCGTGAGCCACGGCGGTTTGCTGCTCCACTGCGGCTGCGATCTGCTGGTTCTGGTCAACGATCATGCCGACGGCACCGAGAATGTTTTCCAGCGCCTGCTGGACCTTTTCCGACTGCCCTACGGTGCCGCCGGCCATCTGATGGCTGGCGCCCATGGCCTTCACCGCAGCGCCGACACCGCTGTGCAGCCTGGCGATCATCTGCTCGATTTCTTCGGTCGATTGCTGAGTACGCTTGGCCAGGGTCCGGACCTCATCCGCCACCACCGCAAAACCCCGGCCCTGCTCACCGGCCCGGGCGGCTTCGATGGCGGCGTTGAGGGCCAGCAAATTGGTTTGCTCGGCGATGCTCTTGATCACTTCCAGGACGCGACTGATGGACTGGCTGTCGCTGGCCAGTTGATTGATCACCCGCACCGACTGATCGATTTCGTTGGCCAGTGCCGCGATGCTGCCCTGTTGGGACTCCACGAGCCCGCGACCGCTGATGGTCTCGTCGTTGACGCTGTGGGCGCTGCTGACCGCCGCAGCGGCACTGCGCGCCACCTCCAGAGAGGTCGCCGACATCTGGTTCATCGCCGTGGCGACCTGCTCGATCTGCGAACGCTGCCCTGCGACTGCCTGGCTACTCTGGGTGGAGACGTTTTCGACCTGCCCGGCCTGGCGCTCGACCTCGCCGACGGTCTGCCCCACCCGCTCGATCAAGTCATGGATTTTCTTCACGGTGCCGTTGAACACCTCGCCCAACTCGCCCAGTTCATCGCGACTGTTGGCATTGAAGGTCACCGTCATGTCACCGGCCGCCACCTTGTCCATCATCGCGCCCAGGTGTTTGAGCGTGGTGCGGGTCGACGCGTAGAAGCCGCCGTAAAGGTAAAAAATCAACACGAACACCACCGACAACGCCACAGCCTGCAACACCATGTGAGTGCGGTTCTGATCCAGCCGCTGCTGCAATTGAGTGCCCAGAAACGTCAGGGAGGCTTCGTTGAGTTGATAGGTCTGATCCATCAGGCCCGTGACCTGATCGTAAAAGGCCTGCCATGGCGCATCGAGGGTGTCGGCCATCACCACCTGCTCTTCGAACAGCTCGATGGCTTTTTTCAGCGACGCTTTACTGCTCTCCGCCTGGCCGGCCAGGGTTTGCTGTGCCGCGTTGCTTGAACCCAGCGCATCTTGCAACTTCAACCCGTATTCGGCGTGCAGTTTTTCGATCTGTGCCAGTAGCTCGTCGAAACGGGTGCTCGAGGATGAATTGAGAAAACCCTGCCCCAGGGAGTAAGCACCCATGGCTCGACCATCGCCCAGGGTCTGGGTGATGAGGGGTGTGACGTGGGTGATGAGTTCGCTCAGCTGTCGCATGTCGCTTTGGTTGTCGCGGCTGAGCCCGGCCTGACTGGCGATGATCTGGCTGAAGATTTGCGCATTGCCCAGCAACTTGCCGATCAGCGCACTTTTGCTTTGCATCGAGGTTTCCGCCTGCTGGGCCTTGAACGCAGCAATCATTTCATCGCGCTTGGCGTCGAATACGCTGATTTGCTCCGGATCGGTCGCCATCGCCGCCAACCCTTGCATACGCGCGAGGACGCTTTGCTCCAAGGCATTGATTTTGCCCTCGACATTGCTGGCCTTGCCGGATTGACCGAGCGTGACGTTGATCTGTACCAGGTTGTTCAGGGTCTCCAGGTCGCGCCGCAAGGTCAGGCTGCTGCCCAGCAGGTCGAGGCTTTGCAGTTCGACCCGGGTGCCCTGGAATTCGCGATAGGAATCGCGTACCAGATAGAAGTTGGTCACCAGCATCGGCACGAGGAACAGCACGCTGATCAGACTGAACTTCATCCCGAAACTCAGGCGGTTCATCAACGCGACGGCGGGATAGAGCAAGCTCTTCACGGATAGTCTCCCTTGGATTTCTTATTTTTATTCAGGCACGGATCGAGAGCAGATGGCCACTATTCGACGCTGTCTCTGTATAACTTAAATCGGCGGGAGGTTTTGTAACTTAAGGTTAACGGCGGGGCCTGTTCATCGGGCAGGTGATGTCTTTGGACGACTGAGACCTCTCGGGTGAGGGGAGGCTTGCCCCAATGATGTTCAGTTAAGCGTATGCGGCCTACTGTAGGAGCGAGCTTGCTCGCGATGGTCGTTAACGATAACGCTTGTTTACTGGGTAAACGCGGCGCACTTGAGCCCATCGCGAGCAAGCTCGCTCCTACAACGCTATGGCAACACGGTCCACAGCGCAAAACCCGCATACCAGAGCACTGCCGCGCGCAGCAGCAGTTCCCAGATCCGGTCGAGGCTGTTGATGCCATCCGGGCCGACCACCGGTGCCGGAATTTCACCCGCCACCAGTCCGACCTTCTCGATCAACCGGGCGGCGCTGATGTTCCAGTTCAGCAGCTCGTGCAACATCACCCGGCCGACCGCGACAAAGTTGCCGACCAAGGCAAAACTCGCCGCCAGCAACCGCACCGGCACCCAATCGAACGCGTGACGCAGTTGTGCCGCGCGCTCGACCACGGCCGGGTTCTGCCCGTGTTCTTCGGCCAGCGCCAGCAGTCGATAGCTCAGCGCGGCGACCGGCCCCAGCAGGAAATACCAGAAAATCACCGCAAAGAAGCTCTGGTAAGCCTCCCACAACAGATGCCCCTGGACCCGCTCCAGCAACTGGTCGGCGCTGTCGGCGCAGATTCCCAGGTCACGTTGCGCCACGTGGGCGGCGGCCTGCAGGTCTTCCCGACGCCAGGCATCGCGAAACGGGCCGAGACCGGCCAGCAGATCACCGCGGCCCAGGCTGTAAATCACCACCAGCAAATGCACGGGCAACGCCAGCAGACCGTAGGCCACCGGTTCCAGCACCAGCAACAGCAAGCCCAGCAGCGCCACGGGCAACAACACCAGCACCAGCAGGATCAGCCATGGCCGATTGACCAGACGTGCACTGGCCTCAAGCTTGTGCAGTTCGCGCACCCAACCGCCATCACGCTGGACCCGATGGCGCAGGGCCGAGAACTTCTCTATCCAGACCGCCAACAGCAACACCAGAAAACTCATTGTTGTTCCTCTTTTTCCAGAGCGGCGCGATAGCGTGCCCAGTCGAACGCTGGCCCCGGATCGGTTTTGCGGCCAGGGGCGATGTCGCTATGCCCGCAGATGCGTTGCGCGGTGATGGCTGTGAAGGTGCTTTGCAGCTGCCGGGTCAGGGCCGTCAACGCCTCATACTGCGCATCGGTGAACGGCAGATCATCCGTGCCTTCGAGCTCGATGCCCACGGAAAAATCGTTACAGGTTTCCCGACCTTCAAAACTCGAGACGCCGGCGTGCCAGGCGCGCTCGAGACACGAGACAAACTGAGTGACAGTGCCATCACGTTCGATCAGGAAGTGCGCCGACACGCGCAGGTCGGCGATTCCTGCAAAGTAGGGATGCTCCGTGACATCCAGACGATTCTGGAAAAATTCCTGCACCTTGCCGGTGGCGAACTGTGCCGGCGGCAGGCTGATGTTGTGGATCACCAGCAGGGAAATTTCGCCCGGGGGGCGCGCATTGAAGTTGGGCGATGGGCATACATTCACGCCCTGACACCAACCGCTCGCGGGGTCCAACTGCATACAGATTCCTTCAACGACGACTGTGTTGGCGCCCAGTATGCCGCGATAGACCCTCCGGGCGCGATCACTTGCCGCGATTGAGCCGTTGCAGGGTGCCGATCACCGACGCCAGGGTCGCTCGAACGGCGAATCGACCGGATGCAGGTCCCAGAGTGATGGGAAAGACGCTGATGCCTTGGGTTGCTCCCCGCCATGGCCCTATAATCGAACCACTTTGTTTGTGGAGTCTGTTATGCCGAATCTACGTCTCGCCGATCTGACCGCCGAAATCGAAGCCAACGTGCGCCGTGCGTTGCGCGAAGACATCGGCAGCGGCGACATCACCGCACAGCTGATCCCGGCCGAACGTCTGGCCAAAGCCACTATCATCACTCGCGACGCCGCCGTCATCGCCGGCACCGCATGGGTCGACGCGGTTTTCCGGCAACTGGACCCGCGGGTTGCCGTGCATTGGCAAGTGAACGATGGCGAACGGGTGAAACCCAATCAGGTGCTGTTCCACCTCGAGGGCCCGGCACGCTCGCTGCTGACCGGCGAACGCAGCGCGTTGAACTTCCTGCAATTGCTGTCGGGGGTTGCTACCCGTGCGCAGGACCTGGCGGATTTCGTGGCCCAGACTCAAGTGAAACTGCTGGACACCCGCAAGACCCTGCCCGGGCTGCGCCTGGCCCAGAAGTACGCCGTGACCTGCGGCGGTTGCCATAATCACCGCATTGGCCTGTATGACGCCTTCCTGATCAAGGAAAACCATATCGCCGCCTGCGGTGGCATTCCCGAGGCCATCAACGCCGCGCACAAGATTGCCCCGGGCAAACCGGTGGAGATCGAAGTGGAAAGCCTGGATGAGCTCAAAGAAGCGCTGGCGGCCGGTGCCGACATCATCATGCTCGATGAGTTGAGCCTGGATGACATGCGCGAAGCGGTGCGCCTGAACGGCGGCAAGGCGAAGCTGGAGGCCAGCGGCGGGATCAACGAAAGTACGCTGCTGCCGATTGCGCAGACCGGGGTGGATTACATTTCGATCGGCGCGATGACCAAGGATGTGAAGGCTGTCGATCTGTCGATGCGCTTGAGCCTTTGATCACACGACTGTGAAATGAATAACTGTAGGAGCTGGCTTGCCAGCGAAAGCGGTGGATCAGTCGACATCGTTATCGACTGAAAGGACGCCTTCGCTGGCAAGCCAGCTCCTACAGGGGTCAGACCACCAGATTATTCATCTCGCAGTACTCTTCCCACTCGACGCCCAATACCTCGGCCGCCTCCTTGTGCAGCACCAGGCGCGCCGCCTCGAACTCTTCAGGGCTCGAGGTGTACTTGAGCGTCAGCTCCCAAGGCTGCAAGCCCTGGGATTCCGCCTCATCCTCGAACGCCCACTGGATCTGGTCTTTCTGATCATCGGCGGGCAAGTCCTTGATCTCTTCAGCGAGCTGGGGGGATTCCAGCAAGTATTTCTTCAGCGCTTCTTCGTGCCGGGCTTCTTGAGTCAATTCTTTAACGGTCATGTCGTTCTCTCTGATCTTGGGGAATGGAAGATGGATCTGGATCATCAAGGATCTCTCTGACGCAAAAAACCGCGCAAACCCGGTTTATCTGGCCTTCAGAACCATTCGGGATCATCTGAAAACAAAGTGTCGCTGGTGCCCGAGACAGGAATCGAACCTGCGACCTTCGCGTTACGAGTGCGCTGCTCTACCGGCTGAGCTACACGGGCGGTGGGCTAAACCTAGCACTGACCATGGAGTCAGGCAACTTCGCTTACCGTAAAAGCAAAAGATCGCAGGCTGCGATCTTTTGATCTTTCTGTACAGAGCAAAAAAAAATGCCCCGCAGCTTTCACTGCGGGGCATTTCTACAACGTTGGAACGGTCAGGCGTTGGGCGTGATTAAACGCCCGAAGCCTTGGCCGCTGCCACGTCTTTGATGGACAGCTTGATACGGCCGCGGTTGTCCACGTCCAGTACCAGTACTTCCACTTCCTGGCCTTCTTTGAGGATGTCGGTCACTTTCTCAACGCGAGCGTCGCTCAGCATCGAGATGTGAACCAGACCGTCCTTGCCAGGCAGGATGTTGACGAATGCGCCGAAGTCGACGATGCGCTCAACCTTGCCGACGTAGATCTTGCCGATCTCGGCTTCAGCGGTGATGCCCAGAACGCGCTGACGTGCTGCTTCAGCCGCTTCCTTGGTTTCGCCGAAGATCTTGATCGAGCCGTCGTCTTCGATGTCGATCGAAGCCTTGGTCTCTTCACAGATCGCACGAATGGTCGCGCCGCCTTTACCGATGACATCACGGATTTTGTCGGTGTCGATTTTCATCGCGATCATGGTCGGAGCATTTTCCGACAGTTCGGTGCGGGACTGACCAATGATCTGGTTCATCTGACCGAGGATGTTCAGGCGCGCTTCCAGGGCTTGGCCCAGAGCGATTTCCATGATCTCTTCGGTGATGCCCTTGATCTTGATGTCCATCTGCAGCGCGGTAACACCTTTGGCGGTACCCGCTACTTTGAAGTCCATGTCGCCCAGGTGGTCTTCGTCACCCAGGATGTCGGTCAGGACGGCGAACTTCTCGCCTTCTTTAACCAGACCCATGGCGATACCGGCAACCGGTGCCTTCATCGGAACGCCAGCGTCCATCAGGGCCAGGGAAGCGCCGCAGACCGAAGCCATGGAGCTCGAACCGTTGGACTCGGTGATTTCCGACACCACACGGATGGTGTACGGGAACACGTCGGCAGCAGGCAGCATGGCTGCAATCGAACGACGGGCCAGACGGCCGTGACCGATTTCGCGACGACCGGCGCCACCCATGCGACCACATTCACCTACCGAGAACGGAGGGAAGTTGTAGTGCAGCATGAACGGGTCTTTTTTCTCGCCTTCCAGGGTATCCAGCAGCTGTGCGTCACGGGCGGTGCCCAGCGTCGCGACTACCAGGGCCTGGGTTTCGCCACGGGTGAACAGTGCCGAACCGTGGGTCTTTGGCAGAACACCGACTTCGATGTTCAACGGACGTACGGTCTTGGTGTCGCGGCCGTCGATACGTGGCTTGCCGTTTACGATGTTTTCGCGAACGGTGCGGTATTCGATTTCGCCGAAGGCAGCTTTCACTTCGCTGGAAGAAGGCTGGCCTTCTTCACCGGACAGCTTGGCAACCACCTGGTCTTTCAACTCACCCAGGCGAGCGTAACGGTCGGCCTTGATGGTGATGGTGTAAGCCTGGGAGATCGCGTCGCCGAACTCGGCACGGATAGCGCCCAGCAGAGCGGTGGCTTCAGGCGCAGGAGCCCAGGTCCAGGTTGGCTTGGCAGCTTCAGCGGCCAGTTCTTTAACGGCGTTGATCACCACCTGGAACTCGTCGTGAGCAAACAGTACCGCGCCCAGCATCTGGTCTTCGGTCAGCTCTTTGGCTTCCGATTCAACCATCAACACGGCTTCCGACGTACCGGCAACGACCATGTCCAGGCTCGAAGCTTTCTGTTGTTCGTAAGTCGGGTTCAACAGGTAGCCGGTGCTTTCGTGGAAGGCAACACGGGCAGCGCCGATCGGGCCATCGAAAGGAATGCCGGAGATGGCCAGTGCAGCCGAGGTACCGATCATCGCAGCGATGTCCGGATCGGTCTTCTTGCTGGTGGACACGACGGTGCAGACAACCTGCACTTCGTTCATGAAGCCTTCTGGGAACAGCGGACGGATCGGACGGTCGATCAGTCGGGAAGTCAGGGTTTCTTTCTCGGAAGGACGGCCTTCGCGCTTGAAGAAACCGCCAGGGATCTTACCGGCAGCGTAAGTCTTTTCCTGGTAGTGAACGGACAGGGGGAAGAAGCCCTTGCCTGGATCGGCTTGCTTGGCGCCGACCACAGTCACCAACACGCTGACGTCGTCGTCAACGGTGACCAATACTGCGCCGGAGGCCTGACGGGCGATACGGCCAGTCTCGAGGGTAACGGTCGACTGACCGAACTGGAATTTTTTGATTACCGGGTTCACGGTGTCCTACCTTCTTTGTGGCTCTTGGGGAACTTGTCTTCTTGCGAAATTCTTGGGCAACGCCGGGAATCGGCCCGACTGTCATTGTCCAGGTGCTGCGTTCAGGTAAAGCAGGTGTCCAGATAAAACTTGAGGCTGGGAGCCTGCCATGCGCCAGCGGGAAACCCGCTGACGAACGACAGACAACCAACCTCTAGCGCAATCGCTTATTAGCGACGCAGACCCAGGCGACCGATCAGAGCCTGGTAACGGCCCAGATCCTTGCCTTTCAGGTAGTCCAGCAGCTTACGACGCTGGTTTACCATGCGGATCAGACCACGACGGGAGTGGTGATCTTTACCGTTGGCCTTGAAGTGACCTTGCAGTTTGTTGATGTTGTGGGTCAGCAGTGCAACTTGCACTTCTGGCGAACCAGTGTCACCAACAGCTTGCTGGTAGTCAGCTACGATTTGAGCTTTTTCTTGAACGTCGAGAGCCATGAGGCAATCCTTTTATCAGGAAACTGTTTCAGAAAAACAGTTTCAACAGGCCAGGGACAAATCCCTGTATCTAAAAATGAGTAGTGACCGTGCCTGTTGACAGCCACCCTCGTCCGGTCATTCTGACCGAATCAGTCGACGCGGCGCGATGCGCCCGTCTTCGCTCACTTCACCGATACCGATGAAGCGACCGTTGTGATCCTGTACCCGTACCATGCCGAACTTCGGTGCATCCGGGGCGCGTACCGGCTGGCCGTTAAGCCAGTAGAACGAGCTGTGCTCCGAGAACTGCAACAGTGGCCAATCCAGCAGGCCGCTGTCCGATGGCATCAGGAAGCGATCGACCGCTTCGTTGCCGCCTTCGGCATGTACCGCTTCCAGCTCTTCCAGGGTGACCGTCTGCGCCAGGGTGAAAGGCCCGGCCTGGGTACGTCGCAATTCAGCAACGTAAGCGCCACAACCGAGTTGCTCACCGATATCCTCCACCAGGGTGCGGATATAGGTGCCTTTGCTGCAATCCACCGCCAGCCGCGCAGTATCACCTTCAAAGGCCAGCAATTCCAAGCGCGCAATAGTAACAGAACGCGGTTCGCGCTCCACTACTTCGCCTGCACGGGCCAGCTTGTACAGCGGCTGGCCATCACGCTTGAGCGCCGAGTACATCGGCGGTATCTGACTGATTTGCCCACGAAAACCGGGCAACACCGCTTCGACATCGGCGCGACCAACGGTCACCGGCCGCTCCAGCAAAACTTCACCTTCGGCATCGGCCGTGGTGGTGGTCTTGCCCAGCTGCGCCAGGGTTTCATAGGCTTTGTCGGAATCGAGCAGGTACTGCGAGAACTTTGTAGCCTCGCCGAAGCACAACGGCAACACGCCGGTGGCCAGCGGATCGAGACTGCCGGTATGCCCGGCCTTCTCGGCGTTCAGCAGCCAGCGAACCTTCTGCAACGCGGCGTTGGAGGTAAACCCCAGCGGTTTGTCGAGCAGAATGATGCCACTGACGTTACGACGGATGCGTTTGACCTGAGCCACCGATTACTCCTTGGCGTCTTCGGGTTCAGCGGCTACCGGGCGCTGACTGTCTTCAGCCACCGCACGCTCGATCAGGGCCGACAGGTGCGCGCCACGCACGACGCTTTCGTCGTAGTGGAAGTGCAACTGCGGAACGCTGCGCAACTTCATTTCGCGGGCCAACTGCATGCGCAGGAAACCGGCGGCGGAGTTGAGCACCTTGATGCTTTGCGCGATGTCTTCGGCGTTGTCCTGGCCCATCACGGTGATGAAAATCTTGGCGTGACCGACGTCACGGCTGACTTCAACAGCGGTAATGGTGACCAGGCCGACGCGCGGGTCTTTGACTTCACGACGGATCAGCTGTGCCAGCTCACGCTGCATCTGATCGCCGATACGTTGGGTACGGCTGTATTCTTTTGCCATGTCTTGTTACCTGTTACTGCCTCACGGTGAAACCCGTGTGGTCTGAAAGCGGCAAACGCCCGGCCTGACAGAAGCCAGACCGGGCGTTGCGTTTAGAGTCCGACTGATGCGCCGCGCAGTTGAACGCGGCGGGCCATCACGGCTCTTGAAGTGCGCGAGTTAGAGGCTGCGAGCAACCTGAACCTTCTCGAAGACTTCGATCTTGTCACCGACTTTGACGTCGTTGTAGCTCTTCACGCCGATACCGCATTCCATGCCGGCACGTACTTCGGAAGCGTCATCCTTGAAGCGGCGCAGGGATTCCAGCTCGCCTTCGAAGATAACGATGTCTTCACGCAGTACACGGATTGGACGGTTACGGTGAACAACACCTTCGATAACCATGCAACCGGCGATCGCGCCAAACTTCGGCGAACGGAACACGTCACGCACTTCAGCAGTACCCAGGATATTCTCGCGAACATCGCTGCCCAGCATACCGGTGAGGGCTTTCTTGACGTCTTCGATGATGTCGTAGATCACGTTGTAGTAACGCATATCCAGACCTTCCTGCTCGACGATCTTGCGAGCGCCAGCATCGGCACGCACGTTGAAGCCGAACAGTACAGCATTGGAGGCCAGTGCCAGGTTGGCGTCGGACTCGGTGATACCACCGACACCGCCACCGACAACACGCACTTGCACTTCGTCGTTACCCAGGCCGTTCAAGGCGCCGTTCAACGCTTCGAGGGAACCACGGACGTCGGATTTGAGGACGATGTTAAGCGTCTTCTTCTCTGCCTGACCCATGTTCTCGAAGATGTTTTCCAGCTTGCCGGCGTGAGCACGAGCCAGCTTGACTTCGCGGAACTTGCCTTGACGGAACAGAGCCACTTCACGGGCTTTCTTCTCGTCCGACAGCACGCTCATCTCGTCGCCAGCGTCCGGGGTACCGTCCAGGCCGAGGATCTCGACAGGGATGGAAGGACCGGCTTCCTTGATTGGCTTACCGTTCTCGTCGAGCATGGCACGTACACGGCCGTAGTTCGAACCGACCAGGACCATGTCGCCTTGGCGCAGGGTACCGTCTTGAACCAGAACGGTTGCAACCGGGCCACGACCCTTGTCGAGACGCGACTCAACCACAACACCGCGACCTGGGGCCGATGGGGTTGCTTTCAGTTCGAGTACTTCAGCTTGCAGCAGGACCGCTTCGAGCAGATCGTCTACGCCAGTACCGACTTTCGCCGAGACGGAAACGAACGGCGTATCACCGCCCCACTCTTCGGAAGTCACGCCGTGAACCGACAGTTCGCTGCGGATGCGATCGAGATCAGCGCCCGGCTTGTCGATTTTGTTCACTGCAACAACCAGTGGAACACCAGCGGCCTTGGCGTGCTGGACAGCTTCAATGGTCTGCGGCATCACGCCGTCGTCCGCTGCAACTACCAGGATCACGATGTCGGTCGCCTTGGCACCACGGGCACGCATTGCGGTAAACGCGGCGTGACCAGGGGTGTCGAGGAAGGTGACCATGCCGCGCTCGGTTTCAACGTGGTACGCACCGATGTGCTGGGTGATACCGCCGGCTTCGCCAGCAGCTACCTTGGCACGACGGATGTAGTCGAGCAGCGAAGTCTTACCATGGTCAACGTGGCCCATTACGGTCACAACTGGCGCACGGGAGAACGTCTCACCTTCAAACTTCAAGGACTCGGCCAGGGAATCTTCCAGGGCGGTGTCGCTGACCAGGGTCACTTTGTGGCCCAGTTCTTCGGCTACCAGCTGAGCAGTTTCCTGATCGAGCACCTGGTTGATGGTCGCTGGAGTACCCAGTTTGAACATGAACTTGATGATTTCAGCAGCCTTGACCGACATCTGATTGGCGAGATCGCCAACAGTGATGGTCTCGCCGATCTGCACATCACGCACGACAGGGCCGGTAGGGCTCTGGAAACCGTGAGCGTTGCGTTTCTTCAGCTTGGCCTTGCCGCGACCACCACGACGGAAGCTGTCGCTTTCTTCGTCGGTAGTACGTGGGGCAACGCGTGGAGCAGGCGCTTTTTCCTTGACCGAAGCACGATGCGGAGCGTTTTTGCGCTCGCCATCGCCACTGCCACGACGATTGTTATCGTCGGCGCGTGGTTTGTCCGGACGGCGCTGTTCGTTCTGCTTGTTGCGAACGTCAGCAGAAGGCGCTGGAGCAGCGGCTACAACCGGCGCGCTTTCGCGTACAGGTTCGGCAACTGCAGCAGGTGCTGCAGCGGCGTTGCCAGTAGCGGTTTGCGCAGCAGCAGGCTGGCGACGCGCTTCTTCTTCGGCGCGACGCTTGGCTTCTTCTTCAGCCTTCTGGCGTGCAGCATTTTCTACTGCGCGACGTTCTTCCAGTTCGCGTTTGCGCTCGGCTTCGATTTCTTCCGGGCTGCGCTGTACGAAGACTTTCTTCTTGCGTACTTCAACGCTGATGCTTTTGCTGCCAGCAACACGCAGGGTGCTGGTGGTTTTGCGCTGCAATGTAATCTTGCGCGGTTCTTCCACTTTCGCCTTGTGGCTGCTCTTCAAGTGAGTCAGCAAAGACTGCTTCTCACTATCGCTCACACCTTCATCGGCGGCGGTGTGCGGCAGACCTGCCTCACGCATCTGCTGCAACAGGCGCTCTACCGGTGTTTTGACCTCATCGGCCAGTTGTTTCACCGTGACTTGCGTCATGCACTTCTCTCCTCAGGCCGCGCCTAATTACTCGAACCAGTGGGCTCGGGCGGCCATGATCAACTTGCCGGCACGATCATCGTCAATGCCGTCGATGTCGAGCAGATCGTCAATAGACTGCTCGGCCAGGTCTTCGCGGGTAATTACGCCGCGCACCGCCAGTTCCATCGCCAAATCCTTGTCCATACCCTCAAGCGAGAGCAGGTCTTCGGCCGGATGGGCGTCTGCCAGCTTTTCCTCAGTAGCGATGGCTTTGGTCAACAAACGATCCTTGGCACGAGCACGAAGCTCGTTGACGGTTTCTTCGTCAAAGCCGTCGATGTTGAGCATTTCTTCCAACGGTACGTAGGCAATCTCTTCCAGGCTGGTGAAGCCTTCATCTACCAGCACCTGTGCCAGGTCTTCGTCGACTTCCAGCTCGTCGATGAAGTTGCGCAGGATATCGCCGGTTTCTGCTTGCTGCTTAGCCTGGATGTCCGATTCGGTCATCACGTTCAGGGTCCAGCCAGTCAACTGGCTGGCCAGACGCACGTTCTGACCTCCGCGACCGATGGCCTGAGCCAGATTGTCTGCGCCAACGGCGATGTCCATGGCATGGGCATCTTCGTCAACGATAATAGCCGCCACTTCAGCCGGCGACATTGCATTGATCACGAACTGAGCCGGGTTATCGTCCCACAGGACGATATCCACACGCTCACCGCCCAACTCACCCGACACTGCCTGGACGCGCGAACCGCGCATGCCGATGCAAGCGCCTTGCGGGTCGATGCGTTTGTCCTTGGAGCGGACCGCGATCTTGGCACGCGAACCCGGGTCCCGGGACGCCGCCATGACTTCGATCAGGCCTTCAGCGATTTCCGGCACTTCGATGCGGAACAACTCGATCAGCATTTCCGGCGCGGTACGCGACAGGATCAGCTGCGGGCCGCGGTTCTCGGTGCGGATTTCCTTGAGCAGCGCACGCAGGCGCACGCCAACCCGGAAGGTTTCGCGAGAGATGATGTCTTCACGGGCCAGCAACGCTTCAGCATTGTTGCCCAGGTCGACGATCACGTTGTCGCGGGTCACTTTCTTCACGGTGCCGGAAATGATCTCTCCCAGCCGCTCGCGATAGGCATCAACGACTTGAGCGCGTTCGGCTTCGCGAACTTTCTGCACGATGACTTGCTTGGCAGTCTGTGCAGCGATACGGCCGAACTCGATGGATTCGATCTTTTCTTCGACTACATCACCAACTTGGGCGCCCGGATGCGTTTCTGCAACCTTGCTCGGCCAGGTTTCGATGGCCGGATCGTCCAGGTCTGCTTCTTCGACGACCGTCCAGCGACGGAAGGTCTCGTAAGCGCCGGTGTGGCGATTGATTTCCACACGCAGATCGACTTCGTCCTCGAAACGTTTTTTGGTGGCAGTGGCCAGAGCAAGCTCCAGCGCTTCAAAAATTACGTTTGCCGGTACGCCCTTTTCATTGGATACCGACTCAACAACCAGCAGTACTTCTTTGCTCATCGTACGCCTCGCCTTTCGCAAGCCATTGGATCCGCGGGATCCGCGTCTCAGTCAAAACTGGGAATAATGTTGGCCTTGTCGATCATATCGATCGGCAACAGGAACTCATGGTCTTCAACCTGCACCACGACGTCCTGCTCTTCTACACCGCGCAGAAGGCCCTGAAAGTTGCGTCGCCCTTCAAAAGGCGAGCGCAGCTTGATCTTCACTTGTTCACCGGCAAATTTTGCAAACTGCTCAATAGTGAACAGCGGGCGTTCCATGCCAGGCGAGGAAACTTCAAGGGTGTATTCAACGGCGATCGGATCTTCAACATCCAGGACACCGCTGATCTGACGGCTGACGATGGCGCAATCGTCCACCAACACGCCGCCTTCTTTATCGATATAAACGCGCAACATTGAGTGACGACCCTGAGCCGAAAACTCAATACCCCAGCATTCATAGCCCAGGGCCACGACCACCGGGGCCAACAAGGCCTGCAACTCTTCTAGCTTGCTCGACACCTGAACCCCCTCGTGCATGTATGTGCATGCTATGCAAAATAAAAAAATGGGCGAAACGCCCATCCTTGAAACGCCGTCGAACAGCGGCGTAGAAAGTGTCCAGCTAACAAAAAGCCCCTGAAAAGGGGCTCCTGAAACTGGTTGCGGGGGCCGGATTTGAACCGACGACCTTCGGGTTATGAGCCCGACGAGCTACCAGACTGCTCCACCCCGCGACAAAGCTGGGGCGGAAGTATACGACCGATCCCTGACAGGGTCAATGTAACCTTCCACCTACAAAAAAGCCCGCAACAGCGGGCTCTTCTGATAATTGGTACCGAGAAGGGGACTCGAACCCCTACACCCTATGGGCACAACCACCTCAAGGTTGCGTGTCTACCAATTCCACCACCTCGGCAATACTGCGTTTGAAACCCTTCTTACTTTTGCTCTTGAGCTGGAGGCACGTCAGTCGCTGGAGTAGCCGACTTTTGCTCTTGAAGCACCGGGACATCATCAGAAGCCGGTTGTTGCTTTGGAACTTCCAACACCGCTGGATTTGGCAAACCTACTTGAGTCAGCTGGTGAGCTTTCTCTTTAGCAAAGTAACCTAACCCTAAGCTGGTTATGAAGAAACCTGCGGCAAGTATAGCAGTAAACTTACTAAGAAAGGTAGAGGAACCTTGGCTTCCGAACACAGTATTTGAAGCACCTGCTCCGAAAGACGCGCCAGCATCCGCACCTTTACCCTGCTGCAGCAAAACCAGAGCAACTACGCCCAATGCACCCAGCAGATGAAAAACGACTACGACTGTTTCCAGCATTTTTTCAGTTTCCCGCGGCGCGAATAATCGCACCGAACTCATCTGCATTCAGGGACGCTCCACCAATGAGCCCCCCATCGATATCCGGCATGCCGAACAGTTCGACCGCATTGGCCGCCTTCACGCTGCCGCCGTATAGAAGCCGCACACCTTGTGCGACCTCAGAATTCTTTGCCGCCAACTGGGCGCGAATGGCTGCGTGCACATCCTGCGCCTGTTGCGGCGAAGCCGTCAGCCCGGTGCCTATGGCCCAGACCGGCTCGTAAGCGATGACCGCCCTGGCAAAGACACCGACACCCAGCTCCTCGATGATGCTGTCCAGCTGACGCCCGACAACCTCAAGAGTTTTACCGGCTTCGCGCTGCTCAAGGGTTTCCCCTATGCACAACACCGGAATCAAGCCACATGCCTGTGCCGCTGCGAACTTGCGGATCAGCATTCCGTCCTGCTCGCCCATGATCTGGCGGCGTTCGGAGTGCCCGACAAGCACCAGGGAACAACCTGCATCCACCAACTGACTCGGTGCAACTTCACCGGTCAATGCGCCTTGCATGGATTCCACCGCAGAGTTCTGCGCGCCGATCGAAATCGGCTGGCCTTTCAAGCCATCAATCACTTGATTGATATGCAGGCAAGGCGGGAATACCGCAACGTCAACACCGCTCGGCAAGTCCAGACGACCAAGGCCGTCGATCAGCTCAGCGACGCTGGTGCGGGTACCGTGCATCTTCCAGTTACCAGCTACCATAGGGCGACGCATGCTGTACCTCGTCGGTCAAAGTGGGCGCAGATGTTACCCAACACAATCATGGCTGGCAAGCCGAATTCAGGCAGAAACTTCAGTAACGAGGTTTGCCAGCTCTTCGGCGTGGCCGCGAACCTGTGTTTCGTCTTCGCCTTCGACCATTACCCGCACCAACGGCTCCGTCCCGGACTTGCGCAACAGCACCCGCCCGCGCCCGGCCATGGCCTGGGTAACACGCTCGCTGGCCGCCTTGACCGCCGGATGATCGAGGGGGCTTGCACCACCACCGAACCGTACGTTGATCAGCACCTGCGGGCACTTGCGCAACGCCTGACGCGATTGCGCGAGCCCTTCGGTGCGCCTCTTCAGCGACATCAGTACCTGCAGGGCAGCAATGATCGCGTCACCGGTGGTGGTGTGGCTGAAGCAGACAATGTGCCCCGAGTTTTCACCACCCACCAGCCAATCGCGCTCCTGCAGCTCGGAGATGACGTAACGGTCGCCGACATTGGCCCGCACAAAAGGAATGCCCAGGTCCGCCAGGGCCAGTTCCAGCCCCAGGTTACTCATCAGCGTACCTACCACACCGCCCTGCAACTTGCCGCGCTCATGCAGATCGCGAGCGATGATGAACAGCAATTCGTCACCGTCGACGACAGCACCGGTGTGATCAACCATCTGCACCCGGTCGCCATCACCATCAAAGGCGATGCCCAAATCGGCGTGCTCGGCCAATACGGCAGCCTGCAGCGGCTCCATATGGGTCGAACCGCAGTTGTCATTGATGTTCAGGCCGTTGGGATGGGCAGAAAGCACGACGACTTCGGCACCCAGCTCACGGAACACACTCGGCGCCACCTTGTAGGTCGCACCATGAGCGCAGTCGAGCACGATCTTCAGGCCCGCGAAGCTGGTGCCGGTCGGGACGCTGCTCTTGCAGAATTCGATGTAGCGGCCCGACGCGTCGTTGATGCGCGAGACCTTGCCGATCTTGCTCGACTCGACCACGGTCATCGGGGTGTCGAGCAATTCTTCGATCATATGCTCGACTTCGTCCGGCAGCTTGGTGCCCTTTCCGGAGAAAAACTTGATGCCGTTATCGTCGTGCGGATTGTGCGAAGCGCTGATCACGATGCCTGCTTCGGCATGGAAGGTGCGCGTCAGATAGGCGATGGCCGGTGTCGGCATCGGGCCCAGGAGCATCACGTCGGCACCCGCCGACGTCAGTCCGGCCTCGAGTGCCGATTCGAACATGTAGCCGGAGATCCGGGTGTCCTTGCCCACCAGCACTTTGCAGGCGCCCATTTTGCGGAACGCCATACCCGCAGCCCAACCGAGCTTGAGCATGAAATCAGGCGTGATCGGGTATTCGCCGACGCGACCACGAATGCCGTCGGTACCAAAGTATTTTTTAGTCATAAGCGCTCCATCATCTTATTTGGCTGATTCCACTGCGGCAATCATCCGCAGTACATCGACTGTTTCGGCCACATCATGGACGCGCAATATACGCGCTCCCTTGAATGAGGCCAGCGCCGCGAGCGCCAGACCGCCATACAGGCGTTCTCCGACCGGGCGATTCAAGGCCTGACCTATCATGCTCTTTCGCGAAACCCCGACCAGCAGGGGCCGCCCCAAGGCATGCAAGGCTTCCATATGCTTGAACAAGCTTAGATTGTGTTGCAGGTTTTTGGCGAAACCGAAACCCGGATCCAGAATGATCCGCTCGGCGGGAATCCCTGCCGCTGCACATTGCGCCATGCGCCCGGCAAGAAACTCGCCCACTTCCCGGGTCACATCCTGATATTGCGGATTATCCTGCATGTCGCCCGGCTCACCGAGCATATGCATCAGGCAGACCGGCAAGCCGGTGGCCGCGGCCGCATCGAGCGCGCCATCGCGTTGCAGCGAACGCACGTCATTGATCAACCCTGCCCCAAGCCGTGCGGTTTCGCGCATGACGGCCGGGGTAGAGGTATCAACCGAGATGATCACATCCAGCTCGCGATGAATGCGCTCGACGATGGGCGCTACACGCTCGAGTTCCTCCAGCGGCGAAACCGCCCTGGCACCCGGCCGGGTCGATTCGCCACCGACATCGATCAGCGTCGCGCCGGCGGCCACCATGGCTTCGGCGTGGCGCATGGCCGCATCGAGCTGGCTGTATTGGCCACCATCGGAAAAGGAATCGGGAGTGACATTGAGAATACCCATGACATGCGCCAGGGCCAAATCAAGAACCCGGTTGCCGCAAGGCAACCGGGTCGAGGACTGAACAGAAGTCATTTCAAACCTTAAACGTCAGCAGCCGGACCGCCGATAGGTGTTTCCGGACGCTCGCCCTGCGCCACCGGAGGTGTTCCGGAAGTACCGGTACCACCCGACCAGTCGCGAGGTTCGCGAGGCGTACGACCGGCCATGATGTCATCGATTTGATCGGCATCGATCGTTTCGTACTTCATCAAGGCATCGGCCATGGCGTCGAGCTTGTCACGGTTATCCGTGAGAATCTGCTTGGCGGTACCGTAGCACTGGTCAATGATGCTGCGCACTTCGGAGTCGATCAGCTTGGCCGTCTCACCGGAGAAGCTGGTGCCTTGACCACCGCCGCCGCGACCGAGGAACACTTCACCCTCTTCTTCGGCGTACATCAGCGGACCGAGTTTTTCCGACAGGCCCCATTTGGTCACCATGTTCCGTGCGATCTGGCTGGCACGCATGATGTCGTTGGAGGCACCAGTGGTCACACCGTCGAAGCCAAGGGTCATTTCTTCAGCGATACGGCCGCCGTACAGCGAGCAGATCTGGCTGATCAACGCACGCTTGGACAGGCTGTAGCGATCTTCTTCCGGCAGGAACATGGTCACGCCCAGCGCACGACCGCGCGGGATGATCGACACCTTGTAGACCGGGTCATGCTCGGGCACGACGCGACCGACAATGGCGTGGCCGGCTTCGTGATAAGCGGTGTTCTGCTTCTCTTTCTCGGACATGACCATGGATTTGCGCTCGGCGCCCATCATGATCTTGTCTTTCGCCAGTTCGAACTCTTTCATTTCAACGATGCGCTTGCCGGCACGGGCGGCGAACAGCGACGCCTCGTTCACCAGGTTCGCCAGATCGGCACCGGAGAAACCAGGGGTACCACGGGCGATCACGGCCGGAGCGACATCGTCACCCATTGGCACTTTGCGCATGTGGACCTTGAGAATCTGCTCGCGACCACGGATATCCGGCAGGCCGACCACCACCTGACGGTCGAAACGGCCCGGACGCAGCAGCGCCGGGTCCAGTACGTCCGGACGGTTGGTAGCCGCGATGACGATGATGCCGTCATTCATTTCGAAGCCGTCCATCTCTACCAGCAACTGGTTGAGAGTCTGCTCGCGCTCGTCGTGACCGCCACCCATGCCGGCGCCACGGTGGCGACCGACGGCGTCGATTTCATCGATGAAGATGATGCATGGCGCGTGTTTCTTGGCCTGCTCGAACATGTCGCGAACACGGCTGGCACCGACACCGACGAACATTTCGACGAAATCGGAACCGGAAATGGTGAAGAACGGCACTTTGGCTTCGCCGGCAATCGCCTTGGCGAGCAAGGTTTTACCGGTACCCGGAGGACCGACCATCAACACGCCGCGGGGAATGCGACCGCCCAGGCGCTGGAACTTGCCCGGGTCACGCAGGAACTCGACCAGCTCGCCGACTTCTTCCTTGGCTTCGTCGCAGCCCGCAACGTCACCCAGGGTGGTTTTCACCTGGTCTTCGGAGAGCAGGCGCGCCTTGCTCTTGCCGAAGCTCATCGGCCCGCCCTTGCCACCGGCTCCGCCCTGCATCTGCCGCATGAAGAACATGAACACGGCGATGATCACCAGGATCGGGAAGCTGGCGACCAGGAGCTGGGTCCAGATGCTTTGCTGTTCAGGCTGCTTGCCTTCGACCACGACGTGGTTGTCCACGAGGTCGCCGATCAGACCGTTATCCTGGATTGCCGGACGGATGGTCTTGAAGCTGTCACCATCGTTGCGCTTGCCGGTAATCACATAGCCATCGACGGCTACGCGCTCGACCTTGCCATCCTTGACCTGCTGGATGAAGTCGGAATAGTTGAGGGTCTGCGGCTCGTTAGGGCTGGAGAAGTTGTTCATCACCGTCACCAGGACTGCCGCGATGATCAACCACAGGATCAGATTCTTTGCCATATCGTTCAATTAACTACCCTCTGAAGCAAGCGCCGCTGATGGCGCGCGCTTCGCATGATATTCACCGGCCTAACTTACTACATTACCTACGACTCTGGCAGGCGCCGTCTGTAACCCTTTGTGAAACACTTTCTACACAATATTCGCTAATGCTCACAGGGCGAAATACGAAAATCCTATCGACCCGCAAAAAAACCTCGATTTACTCGCTACGGGCGCGGTAGCCCCAAGCCAGCATGTATTGCTCGCGGGAACTGCCACGGGAAGAGTCCGGCTTGATCATCTGGACCTTGTCGAATTTCTGACGAGCGTCCTTCACGTAAGCATCAAACCCTTCGCCCTGAAACACCTTGATCACGAAATTACCACCCGGCTTGAGTATCCGAGCCGCCAGATCAAGAGCCAGCTCACATAGAAACATGGCTTTTGGCATGTCCACCTCAGGCGTACCACTCATATTGGGGGCCATATCGGAAATCACAAGGTCCACCTGCGAATTACCCACGGCTTCAAGGATCTGAGCGAGCACTTCGTCCTGGGTGAAGTCACCCTGGATGAAAGTCACGTCCGGAATGCTGTCCATTTCCAGAATGTCCGAGGCGATCAGACGCCCCTGACCACCGATCAGCCGACTAGTGACCTGCGACCAGCCGCCGGGCGCCGCACCCAGGTCGACAACGCTCATACCTGGACGGATCAGTTTGTACTTCTCCTGAACCTCCAGAAGCTTGTAACTCGCACGCGAACGGTAACCATCCTTCTGCGCCTGCTTCACATAGGGATCATTAACATGTCTTTGCAGCCACTTAAGGCTTGTCTTGGAACGGGCCACGGGCCACCTCGAAAATAAAACGGGTCGTGATTAACTGGGCGGTCCCGGACTCGCTCGGGTAAACTGGCCGCCGCTTTTTACAAGATCAGACGCAGGGGTCAGATTATGCCGCTCACTCAAGAGCAGAAGAAACAGTACAAATCCATTGGCCACCATCTGAAACCAGTTTTGATCGTGGCTGACAACGGTTTGACTGAAGGTGTGTTAGCCGAACTTGAACGCGCGCTAGCGGATCACGAGCTGATCAAAATCAAGCTCAACATCCTCGATCGCGAGTCGCGCCTGGCGAACATTGCAGAACTGTGCAAGGTCGGTAAAGCGGACCTGGTTCAGGTCATCGGCAAGATGGCACTGATTTACCGCAAGAACTTCAGCGTCAACAAGCAGCTGTCGAACGTTCATCGCTTCAAGTGATGGCAAGGGTCAGGGGTGTGCTTCGCGCACCCTGCCACTCCATCCCGGCACCGGTTGCAATACCAGCACCAAGCCGGAAAACCCCAGCACCAGATAGCTGAACACGTGCCAGCGCACCGCCTCCGGCCAGCCGAAGCGCACCGCGAAGTACATCGCACACGCATACAGCGCCGTCATCAGCAGTTGCCCGCGAATATCGCGCCATAGACTGGCAAGGCCCTCGGCCTGAACCAGCACCAAAGCCTGAAAAATCACACACACTGCGGCGAATCCCACCATCAGTGTATTAAGCATGCCCACGATTTCGTCGATCAGCAGCGGTGCCAGGCCGATATGACCCAGCACCGGCAGCAGACCGATATGCAACAGCCACAGGCCGCCCACCCATAACATCTGGTTCAGCTGCCAAAGCATGGCGCCCGCATGCAGCGGGCGCCTTCTTTCAGATGTGACGAACTTCGACAATCTCGTACTCGATAACGCCGCCTGGCGTTTTCACGGCGACCACGTCACCCTCTTCCTTGGCAATCAAGGCGCGAGCCAGTGGCGAACCCACCGAAATCTTGCCGAGTTTGAAGTCAGCCTCATCCTCACCCACGATGTGGTAAGTGACGCGTTCATCCGTCTCGACATTGGCGATTTCAACGGTGGTGCCGAAAATCACTTTGCCGGTGTGAGGAATGGTCGTGACATCGATGATGACCTGGTTCTGAATCCGGCCTTCGATGTCACGAATCCGCGCCTCGACCATCCCCTGCTGCTCGCGGGCAGCGTGGTATTCGGCGTTTTCCTTCAAGTCACCCAGTTCGCGGGCCGTGCCGATGTCCTGGCTGAGCTTCGGACGGATGACCTTGGTCAGGTGAGCGTGTTCTTCTTCCAGGGCTTTGGCACCCTGGACAGTCATTGGGTACTTGATCATGCCTTCAATCCTGCGTGTAGATCCTGCAAGCGACGTACGGTCTTCTCGGGACCGAACTTGAGCGCTTCGCAGATGGCTTCGCCTGCAGCAATGGTGGTGGTGCAGTAGATCTTGTGCTGCAAGGCATTGCGACGAATGGAATACGAATCCGCGATCGACTGACGACCTTCGGTGGTGTTGATGATCAAGGTGACTTCGTCGTTCTTGATCATGTCGACCACGTGCGGACGACCTTCGGTCACCTTGTTCACACGACGCACTTTCAGGCCTGCGGCTTCGATCAGCCTGGCAGTACCGGCAGTGGCGACCACTTCAAAGCCCAAGTTGATCAGATCACGTGCCACGCCTGCAACCAGTGGCTTGTCATCGTCACGTACGCTGATGAACGCGGTACCGCCGGTCGGCAGCACTTCGCTGGCGCCCATCTGGGCCTTGGCGAATGCTTCACCGAAAGTGTCGCCCACGCCCATCACTTCACCGGTGGACTTCATCTCAGGGCCCAGGATCGGGTCCACACCAGGGAATTTGGCGAATGGGAACACCGCCTCTTTCACGCTGTAGAAGTTCGGGATGATTTCCTTGGTGAAGCCGATTTCCTTCAGGGTTTTACCCGCCATCACGCGCGCAGCGATCATGGCCAGGGAAACACCGATGCACTTGGACACGAACGGTACGGTCCGGGAAGCGCGCGGGTTGACTTCGATGACGTAGATGTCTTCGCCTTGCAACGCCAGCTGCACGTTCATCAAGCCGACCACGCCCAGTTCCAGGGCCATTTTCTTGACCTGTTCGCGCATTTCGTCCTGGATGTGCGCAGGCAGCGAGTACGGCGGCAGGGAGCAGGCGGAGTCACCGGAGTGCACGCCGGCCTGTTCGATGTGCTGCATGATCGCGCCGATCACCACGTCGGTGCCGTCGCAGACCGCATCCACGTCCATTTCGATGGCGCAGTTGAGGAAGTGGTCCAGCAGCACGGGGCTGTCGTTGGACACTTTCACTGCATCGCGCAGGTAGCGCTTGAGTTCTTCTTCTTCGTAGACGATTTCCATCGCACGACCGCCCAGTACGTAGGACGGACGCACCACCAGCGGGTAACCGATCTTGCTGGCGGCACGAATCGCTTCGTCTTCGCTGCGCACAGTGGCGTTTGGCGGCTGACGCAGGTTCAGGCGCTCGACCATCTGCTGGAAGCGCTCACGGTCTTCGGCACGGTCGATGGCATCAGGGCTGGTACCGATGATCGGCACGCCGGCTTCTTCCAGGGCACGCGCCAGTTTCAGCGGGGTCTGGCCGCCGTACTGGACGATCACGCCTTTCGGTTTTTCGACGCGGCAGATTTCCAGCACGTCTTCCAGGGTCACTGGCTCGAAGTACAGGCGATCGGAGGTGTCGTAGTCGGTGGACACGGTTTCCGGGTTGCAGTTGACCATGATGGTCTCGTAACCGTCTTCGCGCAGGGCCAGTGCCGCGTGTACGCAGCAGTAGTCGAACTCGATGCCCTGACCGATACGGTTTGGACCGCCGCCGAGGATCATGATCTTGTCGCGGCCCGACGGCGCGGCTTCGCACTCTTCCTCGTAAGTGGAGTACATGTAAGCGGTATCGGTGGCGAACTCGGCCGCGCAGGTATCAACGCGCTTGTAGACCGGATACACGTCGAGCTTGTGACGGTGGCGACGCAGGCTCTTCTCGGTCACGCCCAGCAGCTTGGCCAGACGCATGTCGGAGAAGCCTTTGCGCTTGAGCTTGAACATCATGTCGCGGTCGATGCTGGACAGACCCAGGGTCTTGACCTTCTCTTCTTCCTTGATCAGATCTTCGATCTGCACCAGGAACCACGGGTCGATCATGTTCATGCCGAAGATGTCTTCGACCGACAGGCCGGCGCGGAAGGCGTCAGCCACGTACCAGATGCGCTCGGCACCCGGCACGGTCAGTTCGCGCTTGAGGATGCTCATGCTTTCCGGGTTGCCCAGGTCGAGCTTCTCGTCCAGGCCGCAAACGCCCACTTCCAGGCCGCGCAGGGCTTTCTGCAGGGATTCCTGGAAGGTCCGGCCGATGGCCATGACTTCACCGACCGACTTCATTTGCGTGGTCAGGCGCGCGTCGGCTTTCGGGAATTTCTCGAAGGCAAAACGTGGCAGCTTGGTGACGACGTAGTCGATCGACGGCTCGAAGGATGCAGGCGTAGCGCCGCCGGTGATTTCGTTTTGCAGCTCGTCCAGGGTGTAGCCGATCGCCAGCTTGGCAGCGATACGCGCAATCGGGAAACCAGTGGCTTTCGAGGCCAGTGCCGAAGAGCGGGATACACGCGGGTTCATCTCGATCACGACCATACGGCCAGTGTCCGGGCAGATGCCGAACTGAACGTTGGAGCCGCCGGTTTCCACGCCGATCTCACGCAGTACCGCCAACGAGGCGTTACGCATGATCTGGTATTCCTTGTCCGTCAGGGTCTGTGCCGGAGCAACGGTGATCGAGTCACCGGTGTGCACGCCCATCGGGTCAAAGTTTTCGATCGAGCAGACGATGATGCAGTTATCCTTCTTATCGCGGACAACCTCCATCTCGTACTCTTTCCAGCCGATCAGCGATTCGTCGATCAGCAGCTCTTTGGTCGGCGACAGGTCCAGGCCGCGAGCGCAGATTTCTTCGAATTCTTCACGGTTGTAAGCGATGCCGCCACCGGTGCCGCCCATGGTGAAGGACGGACGGATGATGCACGGGAAGCCGAGCTTTTCGAGGACCGCGTTGGCCTCTTCCATGCTGTGGGCGATACCCGAGCGCGGGCAGTCCAGGCCGATGGATTTCATCGCCTTGTCGAAGCGCGAACGGTCTTCAGCCTTGTCGATGGTGTCGGCATTGGCGCCGATCATCTCTACGCCGAACTTCTCCAGAACGCCTTCGCGCTCCAGGTCCAGTGCGCAGTTCAAAGCGGTCTGGCCGCCCATGGTCGGCAGCAGCGCGTCCGGACGCTCTTTCTCGATGATCTTGGCAACGGTCTGCCATTTGATCGGCTCGATGTACGTGGCGTCGGCCATGTCCGGGTCGGTCATGATGGTCGCCGGGTTGGAGTTCACCAGGATGACGCGGTAGCCCTCCTCGCGCAGGGCTTTACAGGCCTGGGCGCCGGAGTAGTCGAATTCGCAGGCCTGGCCGATCACGATCGGGCCAGCGCCGAGAATCAGGATGCTTTTAATGTCTGTACGTTTTGGCATGGGTTGTCACTCAAATCCGCAGGTCAGTCGGCAAGCCGTCTTGTTCAATCTGTGAAGGCCTGAGGGGGTCGCCGGTGTCGGGACCGCCCTCAAGCTTTGCTGCATCAAGGCGAGCGATCAGCGTCGCTTGGCCATTTCGTTGATGAAGCGATCGAACAATGGCGCTACGTCGTTCGGGCCAGGGCTGGCTTCAGGGTGACCCTGGAAGCTGAAGGCGCTCTTGTCGGTAAGCTCGATGCCTTGCAGTGTGCCGTCGAACAGCGATTTGTGGATCGCGCGGACGTTGCCTGGCAGGGTCGCGTCGTCTACCGCGAAGCCGTGGTTCTGACTGGTGATCATCACCACACCGCTGTCCAGGTCCTGGACCGGGTGGTTGGCGCCGTGGTGGCCGTGCCCCATTTTCAGGGTCTTGGCGCCGGCGGCCAGGGCCAGCAGCTGGTGACCGAGGCAGATGCCGAACACCGGGATGTCGGTTTCCAGCACGTCCTTGATCGCCTGGATCGCGTAGTCGCAAGGCTCGGGGTCACCGGGGCCGTTGGACAGGAACACGCCATCCGGATTGAGCGCCAACACGTCAGCCGCTGGCGTTTGCGCCGGCACCACGGTTACGCGGCAACCGCGCGCCACCAGCATGCGCAGGATGTTCAGCTTGACGCCGTAGTCGTAGGCAACCACGTGGTACGGCAGCTCGGAGGCATCGATGGTCGCATGGCTGTCGGTTTTCAGATCCCAGACCGTCGAGCGCCATTCGTATTGCTCTTTGGTGCTGACGACTTTCGCCAGGTCCATGCCCTTGAGGCCAGGGAAACCTTGCGCGGCGGCGATGGCCGCTTCTTCGGAAATGTTGTCACCGGCCATGATGCAGCCGTTCTGCGCGCCTTTCTCACGCAGGATGCGCGTCAGTCGGCGAGTGTCGATACCGGCGATTGCCACCACATTGTTGGCTTTCAGGTAATCGGACAGCGACAGCTTGTTACGCCAGTTGCTCGCCACCAGTGGCAGGTCACGGATGACCAGGCCAGCGGACCAGACGCGATCGGACTCGGCGTCTTCCGGCGTGGTGCCGGTATTGCCGATGTGCGGGTAAGTCAGGGTAACGATCTGTTGGGCGTAGGAAGGATCGGTAAGGATTTCCTGATAGCCGGTCATGGCGGTGTTGAACACCACCTCACCAACGGTTTGACCGTCGGCTCCAATGGCTTCGCCGCGAAAAATGCTGCCATCAGCAAGGGCGAGTATGGCTGGCTTAGTCAAGAAGACCTCCCGTAAATAAAGCCTGAAAGGGCGATCGCAGGTTGTAAAAAAGCGGAGTGACGTATGGACACGTCACCCCGCTTCTTCACCGAATAATTCTGCGCGCTTTTAGTGGACACACTAAAGCTGTAGCTTACAGAAAAAGGCATTTTTGGTCTACCGCCAATGAGCCAAAAAGGCCGGAGAATGCGACAGGACGTCGCTTGGCGGGGTAAAACCGGGTCCAAACGCTGAGTCCGGACCCGATTTCGGGCGCATCTTACCGCAGGTCGAGCACGTCTTGCATGTCGTAAAGGCCTGGACCGCGTCCGTCCAGCCACAATGCAGCACGAACCGCACCCTTGGCGAACGTCATGCGACTGGAAGCCTTGTGCGTGATCTCGACACGCTCACCGTCGGCGGCGAACAGCACGGTGTGATCGCCAACGATGTCACCGGCACGCACTGTGGCGAAGCCAATGGTTTCGCGAGCACGGGCACCGGTCTGACCTTCACGGCCGTACACCGCCACCTTCTTCAAGTCGCGACCCAACGCATCGGCAATCACTTCCCCCATGCGCACGGCAGTCCCCGACGGCGCGTCGACTTTATGCCGGTGGTGGGCTTCGGAGATTTCGATATCGACGTCGTCACCCAACACACGGGCAGCCGTGTCGAGCAGCTTCAGGCACAGGTTGACGCCGACACTGAAGTTGGCGGCGAAGACGATAGGAATGTCCTTGCCCGCCTCGGCCAGCAACTGCTTCTCTTCAACGCTGAAGCCGGTGGTGCCGATGATCATCGACTTCCCGTGCTTGCGGCAGAACGCGAGGTTCTTCAGGGTCACCGTCGGGTGTGTGAAGTCGATCAGCACGTCGAACTCGTCGACCACCCGCCCCAGATCACCGGACAGCGGCACGCCGATACGACCCAACGCCGCCAACTCGCCGGCATCGGCACCGACCAGTGAGCTGTCCGGGCGATCCACCGCCGCCGTCAGACCGGCACCCGGCGTTTGCTGCACGGCTTCGACCAGGGTTTTGCCCATGCGCCCGGCGGCGCCCATCACTGCAATACGTCGCATGCCTGTCTCCTTACAAATCGCCGAAGAAGCGCTTTACGCCTTCGAACCAACCAGTGGTTTTCGGCGAATGACTGTTATCGTCCGCCAGCGAGCTACGGAACTCTTCCAGCAGTTCGCGCTGGCGACGCCCCAGGTTGACCGGGGTTTCGACCGCCACGCGACACATCAGGTCACCGGCACCGCCGCCTCGCACTGGCGCGACGCCTTTGCCGCGGACTCGGAACTGCTTGCCGGTCTGAGTGCCCTCGGGGATCTTCAGTTTGACCCGACCATCGAGGGTCGGAATCTCCAGTTCGCCACCCAGCGCCGCGTCGACAAAGCTGATCGGCACTTCGCAGAACAGGTGTTTGCCGTCACGCTGGAAGATCGCGTGCTCGCGCACATTGATCACCACGTACAGGTCGCCGGTCGGGCCACCCTGTGCACCCGCCTCGCCTTCGCCGGACAGGCGAATGCGATCACCGGTATCGACGCCGGCCGGCACTTTCACCGAGAGCGTCTTGTACTCTTCGACACGGCCTTCGCCGTTGCAGGAATCGCACGGGTCGGAAATGATCTTGCCCTGGCCATGGCAGCGCGGGCAGGTCTGCTGCACCGAGAAGAAGCCCTGCTGCATGCGGACCTGGCCGATACCGCCACAGGTCGGGCACGTGACAGGCGAAGAGCCTTTCTTGGCGCCCGAGCCGTCGCACGGCTTGCAGTTGACCAGTGTCGGAACGCGGATATTCACGGTGGTACCGCGCACCGCCTCTTCCAGGTTCAGCTCCAGGGTATAACGCAGGTCGCTGCCGCGCTGAGCGCCGCCACGAGAACCGCCGCGACCGCCACCGAAGAAGTCGCTGAAGACATCACCAAAGATGTCGGAGAAGTTCTGGCCGCCAAACCCGGCACCGCCGCCGCCCATGCTTGGATCGACACCGGCATGGCCGTACTGGTCGTACGCCGCGCGCTTGCTGGAATCGGACAGCACTTCGTAGGCCTCGTTGGCCTCCTTGAACATCTCTTCCGACGCTTTGTCATCGGGATTACGGTCCGGGTGGTGCTTCATCGCCAGGCGACGGTAGGCCTTCTTCAGGTCCGCTTCGCTTGAGCCGCGCTCAACACCCAATACTTCGTAATAGTCACGCTTTGCCATAAGTCTTTGCACTCTTAAGGACGTTCGGCAAACCCCTCCTGAGCCTCGCCAAACTCGTTGAGCCCCAATACAGGCCCGGACCCAACTCACGTCAATTCAACGATCCTGGTCTTTGATTCGATGCGGTACTTGCGGCTCGAAAAGCAGGAGCATCCTCGGCCATACCATCAGCGTCCGAACGTTGTCGCACGCTGTAAAAATTCGCTAACTCCAGACACGCCAACGCGGGAGCAAGCTCCCGCGCGGCGACATCCTACCAGTCACCGCCTGAAGGCAGTCAACCGGGCGACCAACAACTTACTTGTGGTCTTTGACTTCTTCGAACTCGGCATCCACGACGTCGTCGGCTTTTTCAGCTTTTTCGTCGTTCGGTGCCGCGCCTTCAGCCGGCTGAGCCTGCTCGGCGTACATTTTCTGAGCCACTGGCGCGGAGACTTTGGACAGCTCTTCAACCTTGGCGTCGATAGCAGCCTTGTCGTCGCCTTTGATGGCGGCTTCCAGGGCAACTACTGCAGCTTCGATAGCAGTCTTCTCTTCAGCGGTCACTTTGTCGCCGGCATCAGCGACCATTTTACGCGTCGAGTGCACCAGGGCGTCGCCCTGGTTGCGGGCACTGGCCAGCTCTTCGAACTTGCGGTCTTCCTCGGCGTTCACTTCAGCATCACGAACCATCTGCTGAATTTCTTCCTCGGACAGACCGGAGTTGGCCTTGATCACGATCGACTGAGTCTTGCCGGTGGCCTTGTCTTTCGCGCCGACGTGCAGGATGCCGTTGGCGTCGATGTCGAAGGTCACTTCGATTTGTGGCACGCCACGTGGTGCTGGTGGAATCTCGGCCAGGTCGAACTTGCCCAGGGACTTGTTCTGGGCGGCTTGCTTGCGCTCACCTTGCAGCACGTGAATGGTCACCGCGCCCTGGTTGTCGTCGGCCGTCGAGAACACTTGCGATTTCTTGGTAGGAATCGTGGTGTTTTTCTCGATCAGCGCAGTCATCACGCCACCCATGGTTTCGATACCCAGGGTCAGCGGGCTGACGTCGAGCAGCAGCACGTCTTTCACGTCGCCGGCCAATACCGCACCCTGGATAGCAGCACCCATGGCAACGGCTTCGTCAGGGTTGACGTCTTTACGTGCTTCTTTACCGAAGAAATCGGTAACCAGCTTCTGAACCAGTGGCATACGGGTCTGACCGCCGACCAGGATCACGTCGTTGATCGCGCCAATTTCGATACCGGCGTCTTTCATTGCAATGCGGCAAGGTTCGATGGTGCGTTGAACCAGGTCTTCAACCAGCGCTTCCAGCTTGGAACGCGAGATTTTCACGTTCAAGTGCTTTGGACCGGTCGCGTCTGCGGTGATGTACGGCAGGTTCACGTCGGTCGACTGGCTCGAGGACAGTTCGATCTTGGCTTTTTCAGCCGCTTCTTTCAGGCGCTGCATCGCCAGCGGATCACCTTTGAGGTTCATGCCGCTTTCTTTCTTGAATTCGTCGACGAGGTAGTCGATCAGACGAATGTCAAAGTCTTCACCGCCCAGGAACGTGTCGCCGTTGGTGGCCAACACTTCGAACTGGTGCTCGCCATCGACTTCAGCGATTTCGATCACGGAAACGTCGAAAGTACCGCCGCCCAAGTCATAAACGATCACGGTGTGATCGCCCTTGGCCTTGTCCATACCGTAAGCCAGCGCAGCTGCGGTCGGTTCGTTGATGATACGTTTAACGTCCAGGCCCGCGATGCGGCCGGCATCCTTGGTGGCTTGACGCTGGCTGTCGTTGAAGTAGGCCGGAACGGTGATCACCGCTTCAGTCACTGGCTCGCCGAGGTAGTCTTCGGCGGTCTTCTTCATCTTCTTCAGAATTTCAGCCGAGATTTGTGGCGGTGCCATTTTCTGGCCGTTCACTTCAACCCAGGCGTCGTTGTTGTCAGCCTTGACGATCTTGTAAGGGACCATCTGGATGTCTTTCTGCACGACTTCTTCGTCGAAACGACGACCGATCAAACGCTTCACCGCATACAGGGTGTTGTGCGGATTGGTCACTGCCTGACGCTTGGCGGACTGGCCAACCAGGATTTCGCCATCGTTGGCATACGCCACGATCGAAGGGGTGGTACGCGTGCCTTCGGCGTTTTCGATGACTTTGGCTTTGCCGTTTTCAAGAATGGAGACGCAGGAGTTGGTAGTCCCCAGGTCGATACCGATAATTTTGCCCATGTTCACTCTCCCGAAATTTTGGATTTGGATGCCGCAGCAGTGGTGGCTAACTGCGGTAGCACTTAAACGCTTGACTTCTAAATGGGGGCCTTGCGGCTAATTTCAAGCCTGCTCGTCAATAGAAGGCGAAACTGGCGCAGGCACTTTGCTGACCACAACCATGGCCGGGCGCAGCAGGCGGCCGTTGAGCTGATAGCCCTTCTGAAACACCTTGAGCACGCTGTTCGGCTCGACGTCGGCGCTTTCCTGCATGGCCATTGCCTGATGCTGCGATGCATTGAAGGGCTCGCCTTCAGGGTCGATCACTTCCAGCTGATAACGCTTCAGGGTGTCCTGGAACATTTTCAGGGTCAGTTCGATACCTTCACGCATCGGACGAATGTTTTCGTCGTCAGGGCTGGACAACTCCAGGCCACGCTCGAGGCTGTCGATGATCGGCAGCAGGTCACCGGCGAATTTCTCCAGGGCGAACTTGTGAGCCTTCTCTACATCCTGCTCGGCGCGACGGCGGACGTTCTGCAGATCAGCCGCTACACGCAAAGCCTGATCATGCGCACCAGCCAATTGCTCTTCGAGCACTTGTACACGAGCCGCCAGCTCATCACCCTCCTGGGCAGCCTGGTCGGCGTCTAGATTTTGCGTATCCACTGTCTGTTCGTCAGCCATAGATTTCTCCTTTCAATATCGTCCGCGAGCTCAACTCGCGCTTCTGTCCCGGTATATGGGGCCGCAAATTCGAGCTTCAAGGGCCGCTCACTGATTAACCCTACAAAAAACAGCTGCATTGTCATTCCCGGTCGCACTAAGGATTTCGTCGGTCCAAGCAAATCGAGCTAACGAGGGCCATTGTCAGCCAGAATCAAAACACTGTATAAATAACCAGACCTAATGCCTGGGAGCGGCCTTTATGCTGGTGCACCTGTCCGTACACAACTACGCCATCGTTGAACATCTCGATCTCGAACTCGATCGCGGGATGAGCGTGATCACAGGGGAAACCGGCGCCGGCAAGTCGATCATGCTCGACGCCCTGGGCCTGACCCTGGGCGATCGCGCCGACAGCGGCGTGGTCCGCCCCGGCGCCGACAAGGCCGATATCCTGGCCACCTTCGACCTGGTCGACATTCCGGAAGCCAGCACCTGGCTGGCCGAGCGCGACCTGGAGAGCGACGGCCCGTGCATCCTGCGCCGGGTGATCACTGCCGAAGGACGCTCGCGGGGCTACATCAACGGCACCCCCTGCCCGCTTGGCGACCTCAAGGCCCTGGGCGAGTTGCTGATCGATATCCACAGCCAGCACGAACACCAGTCCTTGCTCAAGACCGACACCCACCGCCGCCTGCTCGACGAGTACGCCGGCGCGACGGACCTTGCCCGCCAGGTGCAACTGGCCGCCCAACGCTGGCGCCAGACGCGCCAGGAACGGGATCGCCTGTCCAACTCCGGCGACGAGCAGCGCGCTCGTCACCAGCTGCTCAGTTATCAACTCGAGGAGCTGGAAAACCTCGGCCTCGGTGAAAACGAGCTGGAGCAACTCGAGCAAGAGCACAAGAACCTGACCAACGCCGAGACGCTGCTGGGCATCTGCCGGCAGGTGGTCGAACAATGCAGCGAAAGTGATTCAGGCAATGTCCTGAACGCGCTCACCGCCAGCCTCAACCGCCTGTCGAGCGTGAACAACTCGATCGGCGCCCTGGGTGAAGCCAGCAGCCTGCTGACCAGCGCACAGATCCAGGTCGAGGAAGCCGTGGGTGAACTGAACCGCTTCCTGGATAACTTCGACGCCGACCCGGCGCGTCTTCAGTACCTGGAAGAACGGCTCGACGCGATTTACACCATGGCGCGCAAACATCGCATTCAACCGACCGAGGTCGCGGAGATGCAACAGCGCCTGCTGGATGAAATCGAAACCCTGAATGCCAACGACGAATCCATCGAACGACTGAGCGATGAGCTGGCGTCCTACGCCCGTCATTATCAGGAGAAGGCCCGGGAACTGAGCGACCTGCGCCATCAAGCCTCAAGCAGCCTGGCCAGCGCCGTGGAGCAGGAAATCCAGCGACTGGGCATGCCGGGGGGGCGCTTTACCATCGAACTGCGGCCCAACAGCAGCGATGAATTGCTGCCCAACGGTCTCGAACAGGTAGAACTGCTGGTGAGCGCCAACCCGGGGCAGCCGCTCAAAGCCCTGGCAAAAGTGGCCTCCGGTGGCGAGCTGTCACGAATCAGCCTGGCGATTCAGGTCATCACCGCGCAAACCTCGCGCGTACCGACCCTGGTCTTCGACGAAGTGGACGTGGGTATTGGCGGCCCGACTGCCGAGATTGTCGGCCAGTTGCTGCGTCGTCTCGGTGAACGTGGGCAGGTGCTGACAGTGACCCACTTGCCGCAGGTAGCGGCGCAAGGTCATCAACATCTATTCGTGCACAAGGTGCGCGGCGAGGACGCAACCCGCACGGCGGTCTCCAAGCTGAACAAGAATGATCGTATCGAAGAAGTGGCGCGAATGCTGGGCGGTATCGATCTGACCAAGGAATCCTTGGCTCACGCGAAAAAAATGGTCGTCATTGCAAAGATTTAGCCATGGCAGATAGCACGAAGGCGACCCTGGGGTCGCCTTCGTTCGTTTCGCGAACCTCAAGTTCGCGCGACATGCTTACTTTTTCTTGCGCACGTACAGTACAAGGTTGTGATCAACCATCTCGAAGCCATACTTGTCGACGATTGCCTTCTGCAGTCGCTCGATTTCTTCATCGAAGAATTCGATCACTTCGCTGGTTTCGACGTTGACCATATGGTCGTGATGCTTGCCGTCATCCAGCTCGAAGACCGCATGGCCTCCGTCGAAGTTGTGCCGCACCACAAGGCCAGCTGCCTCGAACTGGGTCAGAACACGGTAAACCGTGGCCAGACCGACGTCCTCACCAGCTTCCATCAGTGCCTTGTAGACGTCCTCGGCACTCATGTGGCGTTGCTCGGTGGAATCGAGCATTTGCAGAATCTTGACCCGTGGAAGGGTCACTTTGAGGCCGGCTTTGCGTAGTTCGCTATTTTCAACCATGGTCAGCTTTCTCGCGATGCTGCTTCGCAGCTTCTCTTAATGCGGGTATGATCGGCGTTTACGTTGTCCCAGCCAAGATAGTGGAAGTCGCCCACCGATGCAAAACACCAAGCTCTTGCTAACCAGTTTCACCTTTGTGGGACTGCTCGCACTCGCCGGTTGTTCATTCCCCGGGGTTTACAAAATCGACATCCAGCAGGGCAATGTCGTCACGCAGGACATGATAGACCAGTTACGCCCGGGAATGACCCGTCGGCAAGTACGGTTTATCATGGGCAACCCTCTGCTGACTGACACGTTCCATGCCGATCGCTGGGATTATCTCTATAGCCTGCAACCGGGTGGCGGTGAACGCCAACAGGAACGCATTAGCGTTATCTTCAACCCAAATGACCAACTTGTCAGCCTCTCCGGTGATTTCATGCCGGGCATGAGCCGAGACGAAGCCATTCTTGGCAAGGACAGCGGCACCAGCGTGACCGCACCTGCAGAAAATGCCGAGAAGCCGAAACCGGAAAAACCAGTCAAGCCAGGCTCGTTGCTGGATCAGATCCAGAAGGACGTCGACGGCGTAGAAACCGTTCCGGTCCCGACGCCACAACCGCTGGACACCTCGCCGCAATAATAATTGCGAGGCAATAAAAAACCCGGCATGTCCGGGTTTTTTATTGCCTGGCGTTTATCCGCGTCACTGATTCCGCGTCTTGGCCTCGGCCGCCTTGGCGGCGCGCAGCCGACGAATTTCTTTCGGATCGGCCAGCAGCGGCCGATAAATTTCGATGCGATCCCCTGCCTGAACTGCACGACTGTCCGGATCGAGGATCACCTTTGCGAAGATCCCCACAGGACAATTGGCCAGATCCAGTTCCGGAAACTCCTCGCCGACACCCGACTTCTGCAAAGCTGCTCGCACTGTAGTCCCCGCAGGCACCGTCACAGCGAGCAGCACCTGACGATCAACGGCGGCATACACCACCTCGACCTCGATCATTGCCTCAACCATGCATCTGCCTGGCCCGCTGGCAGAACGCATCCACCAGCGTATTGGCCGCCTGATTGAACAACGGCCCCAAGGTCGCGCGAATGATCGGCCCGGCGTAATCGAACGACAGATCCAGGCTGATCTTGCACGCCTTCTCGCCCAGCGGCTTGAACACCCACACGCCGTGCAACTGAGTGAACGGACCTTTTTCAAGGTTCATTTCGATCGACTGTCCAGGCACCAGGGTATTGCGCGTCACAAAGTGCTGACTGAGCCCGCCCTTGGCTACGCCCACACTGGCGCGCATGTGCTCGGGGGAGCTTTCAAGGACTTCGGCCGACGAGCACCACGGCAGGAACTCCGGGTAACTCGCTACGTCGTTGACCAGGTCATACAGCGCTTGCGCGGGGTACGGCAGCAGGGCCGAACGTTGAATGTGTGTCGTCATGTCAGCGTCACTTCCACAGCTGGGCGGCAAACACTACGAGAATGCCGATGGGCGCCACATAGCGCATCAAGAACAGGGACAGGGCGAACAACGTCGGGCTGCGGATCGACAATTCGTCGCGTACCGCTTCCCGACCCATCACCCATCCCGCAAACACCACGAAACATAATCCACCGAGTGGCAACATGATTCGCGAGGTGAAGAAATCGATCACACCAAAGAAGTCCAGGCCACCGGCCGCACCCCATTGGTAGAGATGGAACATCCCGCCTTCGTTCACGAAAAACTTGGCTTGCTTCCAGATATTGAAGGAAAAGACCGTGCCCAGGCCGACAAACCAGCAAGTGAATGCCAACCAGAACGTCACCCAGGCGCGCCTGACTTTAGTGCGCTCAACCAGGTAAGCCACCATCGGTTCGAGCAAGGAAATCGCCGAACTCCAGGCGGCAATCGCCACCAGTACGAAGAACACTACGCCCATCAACTGGCCGAAGGCTACGTTGCCAAAGGCAAATGGCAGGCTGACGAACATCAGCCCCGGCCCTTCGCTCGGGTTCAGGCCCGCGGCAAACACAATCGGAAACAACGCCAGGCCCGCGACCAGGGAAACGAACGTATCCAGCAGCGCCACGCCGACGATGGTGCCGGAAATAGACGAATCCTTCGGCATATAGGCGCCATAGATCATGATCGAACCAACGCCCACGCTCAGGGAAAAGAACGCGTGTCCCATGGCCGGCAGCAAGCCGTCCAGGACTTTTTCCGGGTGGAAGTCGAACATGAAATGCACGCCCTCCATGAAATGGCCGGTGGTCATGCTGTAGCCCAGCAACACCAGAATCATCACGAACAGCAGCGGCATCATGATGCGCAGGCTGCGCTCGAGGCCGGCCACCACGCCCTTGGCGATCACGATGGCGGACAGCAGCATGAAAATCGTGTGCCAAAGTGTCAGGCGCCATGGATCGGCGATCACATTGCCGAAATACGCGCCAACCTGGTCTGCCGTCGCCCCCTGAAAATCACCGCGCCCCATGTCGATGATGTAATCCAGCGACCAGCCGCCGACCACACTATAGAACGACAGGATCAGCAGCGCCGTGATCATCCCGGCGAAAGCCCCCCAGGACCACTTCGCCGAATGCCCCGCTTCGAGCGCCAACACCTTCAAGGCATTGGCCGGGCTCTGCCGGGCGCGACGGCCGATCAGGGTTTCCGCCAGCATGACCGGCACACCGATCAGCGCGATACAGGCCAGGAACATCAGCACGAAGGCGCCGCCGCCGTAGACGCCGACCATGTACGGGAATTTCCAGATACTACCCAGGCCCACGGCCGAACCGGTCGCGGCGAGTATGAAGACCCAGCGGCTAGCCCAACTGCCGTGGACAGAAACCTTGTCTGTCGACATCGTTATCACGCCCAAGCGTTCAAAAAAGAGGCCGCATTGTCCGGGATTCAATCAACCTGCTCAAGCACGTAGCGATACCGTAGCCGACTAGCGAGTAACTCCCTATAATGCCGCCCCTATGGCTAAACAGAAGAAACACCCAACAGGGACCATCGCGCAAAATAAAAAGGCGCGACACGATTACTTCATCGAGCATAAGTTCGAGGCTGGTCTGGTCCTGGCCGGCTGGGAAGTAAAAAGTCTGCGGGCAAGCAAGCTGCAACTGGTTGACAGTTACGTGCTGCTCAAGGATGGCGAAGCCTGGCTGCTTGGCAGCCACATTACGCCGCTGATGACCGCCAGCACCCACGTCATCGCCGATCCGACCCGCACCCGTAAATTGCTGCTCAACCGACGCGAGCTGGAAAAGCTGGCCTCGGCCGTGCAGCAGAAAGGCTACGCCTGCGTGTGCCTGTCCTGGTACTGGAGCAAGCACATGGTCAAGTGCGAGATCGCTCTGGGCAAGGGCAAGAAGGAATACGACAAGCGTGATACCGAACGCGAACGCGACGCCGGTCGCGAGTTGCAGCGTGCGGTGCGGAACAAGGGCAAGGAAGATTGATCTTCCAGCCTTGAGGTCCCCATCGCGGGCAAGCCCGCTCCCACAGGGTTCCGGGTTTGCCGCAAACATATCGGCGTCCACGGACCTTGTGGGAGCGGGCTTGCCCGCGAATGCAATCGCATAAACGATACAAAACCCACTGACTACATCCCCTTGCGCCGCTCCGCCCGAGCCATGCGCTGCACTTCCTGACGCACCTCCTCCAGCACTTCCTGCACATACAAAATGTGCCGACTGGAGACTTCCCGCGCCTGCTCCGCCCTGCCTTCGATAATCGCCAGGTACAACTCCCGATGCTGTGAAATCAGCATGTCGCGGGTTTCGGTGCGTTGCTTGTACATCCCGCCGATGTTGGTCACCACATTGCGCTTGAGCAGATCGAACAGCCCGCGAATCGTGTGCAGCAACACCGCGTTGTGACTGGCTTCAGCGATCGCCAGATGGAATTTCGCATCCGCTGCGCCCTCTTCCGCACGGCTCACCTCATCGTGGCGCGTGTAGCAGTCCTGCAATTCGTTGAACGCCGTAGCCAGCCGTTCGCGATCGACATCCGTGGCACGCAACGCTGCGTAATAGGCGCAGGACGCTTCCAGGGTGTGACGAAACTCCAGCAGGTCGCGCTGGGCTTCAGGGTTGCTTTCCAGCAGATGCAGCAGCGGATCACTGAACGTCGATCCCAGCGACTCCACCACATAGTTGCCGCCGCCCTGGCGACTGACCAGCAAACCCTTGGCCGCCAGTTTTTGAATCGCTTCACGCAACGAAGGGCGTGACACACCAAACTGCTCGGCCAACGTCCGTTCGGCCGGCAGACGCTCGCCCGCCTTCAGCGTGCCCTCGAGGATCATCCCCTCGAGCCGCTCGACAATATCGTCAGACAAACGGCGCTGACGTATCTGATCAAACCCCATAACTCACTTCTCCACGATCCCGGCAGCTCGCCGAGCCTTCTATTCTGGCCGATCAGCGCTGAGTCGGCACCCTGGCAGATGGCATTGGACCGACCGCATCAGACGACCTGCGCGCCGGGTATTCGACAAAAGTTGCAGGGTGACAAATTGACACGCCGCCCATAAGGCTTTTACCCTAGCCAACAGCGATTGTAAATTGGTATTACCAATTAACCAAGAACGCTGACCAGTGCCTGACCAACAACAATTAGGGGCCACCCCATATGCAAACCTGGCAACAGCTCTATAGTCCGCTCGGCAGTCTCGGTCTTTCCGCGCTCGCCGCCGTTATCCCCATCGTATTTTTCTTCCTGGCCTTGGCCGTGTTCCGCCTCAAAGGCCATGTGGCCGGCAGCATCACCCTGGCCTTGTCCATTGCCGTGGCCATCTTCGCGTTCCAGATGCCGGTCGACATGGCGTTCGCTGCCGCCGGCTACGGGTTCGCCTATGGCCTGTGGCCGATTGCCTGGATCATCGTCGCGGCGGTGTTCCTCTACAAACTCACGGTCAAGAGCGGCCAGTTCGAAGTGATCCGCAGCTCGGTGCTGTCGATTACCGATGACCAGCGCCTGCAAGTGCTGTTGATCGGCTTCTGCTTCGGTGCGTTCCTGGAAGGTGCCGCCGGTTTCGGTGCGCCGGTCGCGATTACCGCCGCACTGCTGGTGGGACTGGGTTTCAACCCGCTGTACGCCGCAGGCCTGTGCCTGATCGCCAATACCGCACCGGTCGCATTTGGTGCCCTGGGGATCCCGATCATCGTCGCCGGGCAAGTCACCGGCATCGATGCGTTCAAGATCGGCGCCATGACCGGCCGTCAATTGCCGCTGCTGTCGCTGTTCGTGCCGTTCTGGCTGGTGTTCATGATGGACGGCTTGCGCGGCGTGCGGGAAACCTGGCCGGCAGCGCTGGTGGCGGGCCTGAGCTTTGCCATCACCCAGTACTTCACCTCCAACTTCATTGGCCCGGAACTGCCGGACATCACCTCGGCCCTGGCCAGCCTGATATCCCTGACCCTGTTCCTGAAAGTCTGGCAGCCGAAACGTGCCGCTGGCCAACACATCGTCGGCGCCGTCTCGGCTTCGGTGGTGAGCGCCAGCGCCGGCGGTTTCGGCCTGCCGCGCAGCACCGTGGCGTCGCCCTACAGCTTCGGTGAAATCCTCAAGGCCTGGTCGCCGTTCCTGATCCTCACCGTGCTGGTCACCATCTGGACATTGAAACCGTTCAAGGCAATGTTCGCCGCTGGCGGCTCGATGTACAGCTGGGTGTTTAACATCGCCATCCCCCACCTGGATCAGTTGGTGATCAAGGTCGCACCGATCGTGACCGCCCCGACGGCCCTGCCGGCGGTGTTCAAGCTCGACCCGATTTCCGCGACCGGTACAGCGATCTTCTTCTCGGCGCTGATCTCGATGCTGGTGCTGAATATCAATGTCAGAACTGGTCTGACCACTTTGAAAGAGACCTTCTATGAGCTGCGCTGGCCGATTCTGTCCATCGGCATGGTGTTGGCGTTTGCCTTCGTCACCAACTACTCGGGCATGTCCTCGACCATGGCCCTGGTACTGGCAGGCACCGGCGCGGCGTTCCCGTTCTTCTCGCCGTTCCTCGGCTGGCTGGGCGTGTTCCTGACCGGTTCCGACACTTCGTCCAACGCCCTGTTCAGTTCGCTGCAAGCGACCACTGCGCACCAGATCGGCGTCAGCGATGTGTTGCTGGTTGCGGCGAACACCAGCGGTGGCGTGACCGGCAAGATGATCTCGCCACAATCGATCGCCGTCGCCTGCGCCGCGACCGGGCTGGTGGGCAAGGAATCGGATCTGTTCCGTTTCACCCTCAAGCACAGCCTGTTCTTCGCAACGATCGTCGGCCTGATTACCTACATCCAGGCCTATTGGCTCACCGGCATGCTGGTGCACTAAGTACTACACGAAAAAAGCAAAAACCGACGCCGGACCACGATTCCGGCGTCAGCTATTCACAACCCGGTCTGTAAGGCTGCTGAAAGCTTGCCTCTCTATATTCAGCAGCCTCAACAGACGGATAACCGGGACCACCCGGAGACACGCCTGATGAGCGAGCTTTTTTACAACGCTGTGCCGAATGCGACCCGCGTCGCCCCGCCACTGTCCGAGCCTCGGCAATACCCCAGCGAGAAACCATCACGGGTCTACCTGTTCGGGACCTGCGTGGTGGATTTGTTCTACCCCGAAGCCGGGATGGATGCGATCCACTTGCTGGAACGCGAAGGCATTCGTGTCGAGTATCCGCAAGGGCAAAGCTGCTGCGGACAGCCGGCCTACACCTCGGGTTACACCGAGCAGGCGAGGACCGTGGCACGCTCGCAACTGGCGTTGTTTGCCGGGGATTATCCGGTGGTGGTGCCGTCAGGCTCTTGTGCGGGCATGTTGCGCGAACATTACGCCGACTTGTTCAAGGACGAGCCGGACACGCTGAAACAGGTTAAGGCCCTGGCCGCCCGGACTTATGAACTGGCCGAATTCCTGTTGTTTGTCTGCAAGGTGCAGCTCAAGGACAGTGGCGAGCCAGTCAAAGTCGCGTTGCACACCTCGTGTTCGGCGCGGCGTGAGATGAACACCCACCTGCATGGCCGCGAGCTGTTGGCGCAGCTAGGCAATGTGGAGCGAGTCGATCACAGCCACGAAAGCGAATGCTGTGGCTTCGGTGGGACTTTCAGCGTCCGTATGCCAGACATTTCCGGCGCGATGGTGGCTGACAAGACCCGCTCGTTGAAGGAATCCGGCGCGCATCAGGTACTCAGTGCCGACTGCGGTTGCCTGATGAACATCAACGGCTCGCTGGAGAAACAGCAGGAAGCGTTGCGCGGCCAACACCTGGCCAGCTTCCTTTGGCAGCGAACCGGAGGTGTTCTATGAACGCCTCCGCGATTATTCCTACGGTCGCCGTAGAAGAAGATTTTCGCACCCGCGCTCACGAGGCTTTGGGTGACAAGCAATTGCGAAACAACTTTCGCACGGCGATGGATTCGCTGATGACCAAACGGGCAGCGTCCTTCAGCGATGCCCATGAAAGAGAACACTTGCGAGCGCTGGGCAATGCCGTCCGCGCCCGTGCGTTATCCAAGTTGCCCGACCTGCTCGAGCAGCTTGAACAAAACCTGACCCGCAACGGTGTGACAGTGCACTGGGCGGAAACGGTGGACGAGGCCAATGGCATCGTCCTCTCGATCATCCGCGCTCACGAGGGGCGGCAAGTGATCAAGGGCAAATCGATGGTCAGCGAAGAGATGGAGATGAACCATGTCCTCGCTGAACAGGGCATTGAATGCCTGGAATCGGACATGGGCGAGTACATCGTCCAGCTCGACCACGAGAAGCCTTCACACATTATTATGCCGGCGATTCACAAGAACGCCGGTCAGGTCGCGTCCTTGTTCCACGACAAACTTGGCGTGGAGTACACCAAGGACGTTGACCAACTCATTCAGATCGGGCGCAAAGTCTTGCGCCAGAAATTCTTCGAAGCGGACATCGGCGTCTCCGGCGTCAACTTCGCCGTGGCCGAAACCGGCACCCTGCTGCTGGTGGAAAACGAAGGCAACGGACGCATGACCACTACGGTGCCGCCGGTGCACATCGCCGTCACCGGCATCGAAAAAGTCGTGGAAAACCTGCGCGATGTCGTGCCGCTCTTGTCGCTGCTGACCCGCTCGGCCCTCGGCCAGCCGATCACCACCTACGTCAACATGATCTCCGGCCCGCGCAAGGAACACGAACTCGACGGCCCGCAGGAAGTGCATTTGGTCCTGCTGGACAACGGTCGCAGCCAGGCGTTTGCCGACAGTGAATTGCGCCAGACCCTGAACTGCATCCGCTGCGGCGCCTGCATGAATCATTGCCCGGTCTACACTCGAATCGGCGGTCACGCCTATGGCGAGGTTTACCCAGGGCCTATCGGAAAAATCATCACCCCGCACATGGTCGGCCTGGCGAAAGTCCCCGATCACCCGAGCGCGTCGTCCCTGTGCGGTGCCTGTGGTGAAGTCTGCCCGGTGAAAATCCCGATCCCCGCCTTGCTGCGACGCCTGCGGGAAGAGAACGTCAAAGCGCCGGACAGCCCGCATCAAGTCATGCGCGGCCAGGGCAGCAAGTACTCGCGCAAGGAACGCTTTATCTGGAACGCCTGGGCCAGGCTCAACAGTTCGCCGACGCTCTATCGCCTGTTCGGCTTCTTCGCCACTCGCTTGCGCGCCCTCGCGCCGAGCAACGTCGGTCCGTGGACGCAAAATCACAGCGCACCGAAACCCGCTGCCCGCTCACTGCATGACATGGCCCGCGAGCATCTGGCCAAACAGGGAGACCGTTGATGAGCGCCAAGCAAACTATCCTCGCCAAGCTGCGCAAAAGTCTGACAGGCACCACGCCGGTGCCTGACGAGTTCGACGTCGAACTGGTGACCCAGCCCTACACCTACACGCCCGAACAACGCATCCCGCAACTGCGCAAACTGATGGAAGCGGTGCACACGGAAATCCATCTCACGACCGACGCCAGTTGGCCCGAATTGCTGGCCCAATTGCTGCGGGAGCGTCAGCTGCCGAACCTGCTGATCGCGCCGACTACGCCCCATGGTCAAAAGGTCACTCAACACTGGGCGAAAAATCCCGGGCTGCCGACACTCAAGTCCTACGACCGTCCGGTTGAAGAATGGAAAGCCGAGCTGTTCAACGACACCGCGGCCAGCCTGACCACCACCCTCGGCGCCATCGCCGCGACCGGCAGCCTGATCCTCTGGCCGACGCGGGAAGAACCGCGCCTGATGAGCCTGGTGCCGCCGGTGCATTTTGCCCTGCTCAAGGCCAGTGAAATCCGCGACAACTTCTATCAGGTGCAGCAGGAATTCCAATGGGCCCAAGGCATGCCGACCAACGCGCTGCTGGTGTCCGGCCCATCGAAAACCGCTGACATCGAACAGGTCCTGGCTTACGGCGCCCACGGCCCGAAAGACCTTGTGGTGCTGATCCTGGAGGACCAATGAGTCTACCGACGGCTTTTCTGCGAGATGCACAGCAACTGATTCCCCAGGCACGCCGTTTCGACGACCCGTTGTCGACCCTGGCCTTCGGCACTGACGCCAGTTTCTATCGGCTGATTCCGCAACTGGTGATTCGTGTCGAGTCCGAAGACGAAGTGGTGGCGCTGCTCAGGCTCGCGCAACGGGATCAGGTCCCGGTGACCTTTCGCGCCGCGGGTACCAGCCTGTCCGGCCAGGCCATCAGCGATTCGGTGCTGATCGTGCTGGGGGATAACTGGAATGGTCGCGAAATCCGTGATCAGGGCATGCAAATCCGCCTGCAACCGGGCGTGATCGGCGCTCAGGCCAACGCCTGGCTGGCACCGTTCGGCCGCAAGATCGGCCCGGACCCGGCCTCGATCAACGCCTGCAAAATCGGCGGCATCGTCGCCAACAATGCCAGCGGCATGTGCTGCGGCACCGCGCAAAACACCTATCACACCCTGGCCGGCATTCGCCTGGTGCTGGCCGACGGCAGTCGGCTCGACACCGAAGATGCGGCCAGTGTTGCCGCGTTTCGCGACAGCCACGCTTCGCTGCTTGAACGCTTGGGGGCTTTGGGCCGCGAGACCCGCGCCAACGCCGAATTGGCCGCGAGAATCCGCCACAAATACCGTCTGAAAAATACCACCGGCCTGTCACTCAACGCCCTGGTGGATTTCGACGAGCCTGTGGATATCTTGAGCCACTTGCTGGTCGGTTCCGAAGGCACCCTCGGCTTCATCAGCGCGGTGACCTACGACACCGTGATCGATCACCCGAACAAGGCGTCGGCGCTGATTGTGTTCCCGGACGTGGAAACCTGCTGTAACGCGGTGACTGTGCTGAAAAGCCAGCCGGTGTCCGCCGTGGAACTGCTGGACCGCCGCAGCCTGCGTTCGGTGCAGGACAAACCCGGCATGCCGGCTTTCGTACAACACCTGTCGAACAATGCCTGCGCGTTGCTGATCGAATCCCGCGCCGCCTCGTCCACCTTGCTGCACGAACAACTGACGCAAATCATGGCGTCGTTGACCTCGTTCCCTGTGGAGAAACAAGTCGACTTCACCGAAGACCCGGTGGAAAACGCCCGGCTCTGGGCGATCCGCAAGGACACCTTCCCCGCCGTCGGCGCCGTGCGTAAAACCGGGACCACGGTGATCATCGAAGACGTGACCTTCCCCGTGGAACAACTCGCCGCCGGCGTCAACCGCTTGATCGAGCTGTTCGACAAACACCACTACGACGAAGCGATCCTTTTCGGACACGCCCTGGAAGGCAATCTGCACTTCGTCTTCACCCAGGGCTTCAACAACCCGGAAGAAGTCGCACGCTATCAGGCGTTCATGGACGACGTGGCGCAGTTGGTGGCAGTGGAGTTCGGTGGTTCGCTGAAGGCTGAACACGGCACCGGCCGCAACATGGCGCCCTTCGTCGAACTGGAGTGGGGCAGCGACGCATACCAATTGATGTGGCAGCTCAAACGCCTGCTCGATCCCAACGGCATTCTCAACCCGGACGTGGTGCTCAGTGAAGATCCGCAGATCCACCTCAAGCACCTGAAGCCACTGCCGGCCGCCGACGAGATTGTGGACAAGTGCATCGAGTGCGGCTTCTGCGAGCCGGTCTGCCCCTCGAAAGGCCTGACCCTGAGCCCGCGCCAGCGCATCGTCATCTGGCGGGACATCCAGGCGAAGAAACGTGCCGGGGTGGACACCACAGAACTTGAAGCGGCCTACGAATACCAGGGCATCGACACCTGCGCCGCGACCGGTCTCTGCGCGCAACGTTGCCCTGTCGGCATCAATACCGGCGACCTGGTGAAAAAGCTGCGCAGCCGTAACGCGACCCATACGAAAACCGCCAACTGGCTCGAAGGCAATTTCGCCAGCGCACTGCAAGGCGCACGTTTCACCCTGCACGTGGCCAACGGCGCGCGGATGCTGTTGGGCGCGCCACGACTGGCGAAACTCTCGGCCACGCTGACGCGATTATCCAAAGGCCAGGTCCCGCAATGGACCAACGCCATGCCGCAACCGGAAAAGGCCATTCGCTTCAGCCCGAGCGTGTCGGACCAGCGCCCGCGGGTGGTGTACCTGGCGGCCTGCGTGTCACGGGTCATGGGGCCCGCGGCCGGTGATCAAGAGCAGATGTCGTTGTACGACAAAACCCGTGGCTTACTGGAAAAAGCCGGTTACCAAGTGGTGTTTCCAGACAACCAGGACAGCCTCTGCTGCGGTCAGCCCTTCGCCTCCAAAGGCTACGCCGAGCAGGCCGAACACAAACGCCAGGAGCTGATCGGCGCGTTGCTGCACGCCAGTCGTGGCGGGCTCGACCCGATCTACTGCGACACCAGCCCCTGCACCTTGCGCCTGGTTCAGGACCTGGGCGAAGTTCGGCTGGACCTGTACGACCCGGTGCGTTTCATCCGCACGCACCTGATGGATCGCCTGGACTTCACCCCCCAGGAAGCGCCGATCGCGGTGCATGTCACCTGCAGCACCCAGCACCTGGGCGAAAGCCAGGCACTGATCGATCTGGCACGCAAATGCAGCCGGAACGTGGTCATTCCCGAAGGCATTCACTGCTGCGGATTTGCCGGTGACAAGGGCTTCAGCACACCGGAGCTGAACGCTCACGCCTTGCGTACGCTCAAGGATGCCGTGCAGCACTGCAGCGAGGGGATTTCTACCAGCCGCACCTGCGAAATAGGCCTGACCCAACACGGCGGAATCGACTACCACGGGCTGGTGTACCTGGTGGACCGGGTCACCCGGGCGAAGGCGACCTGAAGAAAAAATAGAACCCTGACGCACCGCCGCAGTCCACTGATCAAGCCCCGCAAAACGCGGGTCTTCCCCACACTCGGCAGCCCGTCCTGATGGCCAGCGAGACTGGACCCTCAGCTCAAGGAGATACACATGAAACGTTCTGTACTGTTAGGTCTGTTCGTTACTGCTTCCATGATGGCGTCCACCTCGTTTGCCGCTGAAGACCTCTGTGCGGTCAACTTGAAAACCATCGAAAATGCCAAGGCACAGATTTCTCCAGAGATGACTGACCAGGTGGCGGCCTCCGTCAAGAAAGCCCAAGCCGACCACGCATTGGGCACCAAGAAAGGCACTGAAGATTGCATCGCCGAGACTACTCAGACCATTCAGGATATTCAGAAGTCCAGTGACGGTGGCAAACAATAACCCAGCAAAATGCCAACCTTCGGGTTGGCCTTATGGGAATTGTTGGCTCTACCCAGATACGAAGCACACCAAAACCCGCCAATTTGCGGGTTTTGTTGCATCTGGGGGTTGGGTAATCCTCTATAGTGCCATTGCGCCTATCAAACAGCTTTTTCATAGCCCCTTTTTCAACAACCGAATTCCTGCGCAGCGCCGTAGTCTTTTAAGTAGGCCCCATCAATCGTGGCTGGTTTTCCGACCTCGGCCGAGCCCCCGCCCATACGGCAGCACCGAGACCATCAGCTCAAGGAGATCTCCATGAAACGTACCGCACTCGCTGGTCTGTTCATTTCTGCTGCAATGTTGGCCGCTCCCGTATTTGCTGCAGACAACAACCTGTGTACGAGCAAGCTGCAAGAGCTCAAAAGCAAAGTGAATTCACTGCCAGCGAACTCCAACAGCACCACAATGGAGATCAAGCGACTGATGTCCAGCGCCGAAGCGTCCCAAGCCGCCGGGGACGACAAAAAATGCGTCACCGAGGCCACCCAGGCATCGGCACTCGCCGACCAAGTGCGCAACCAGCCCACCCCATAATCTGCGGTGGCCAACCTTCGGGTTGGCCTTCTCGCGCGCGTTGGCGTACACTACGCAGGCTTGTTGCTCACCATGATTCACAGAGCAACAGGCTCGGGGCCGTTTAGGATTCGACGCCGGTTGCGAAACTTTAGGTGCATGCCGAGTTGGTAACAGAACTCGTAAATCCACTGTTGCAACTTTCTATAGTTGCCAATGACGAAACCTACGGGGAATACGCTCTCGCTGCGTAAGCAGCCTTAGCCCTTCCCTCCTGGTACCTTCGGGTCCAGCAATCATCAGGGGATGTCTGTAAACCCAAAGTGATTGTCATATAGAACAGAATCGCCGTGCAGTACGTTGTGGACGAAGCGGCTAAAACTTACACAACTCGCCCAATGCACCCTGCCCTTCGGGTCGCTGAGGGTTAACTTAATAGAAACGGCTACGCATGTAGTACCGACAGCGGAGTACTGGCGGACGGGGGTTCAAATCCCCCCGGCTCCACCACTTCATCATCTAAAGACGTCCACGGACGTCTTTTTTTGTGCCTGAAATCCAGCGAAATCAAGGGTTTCCAGCGCTTCTGGGGGCCAACGAGGTTTTTGGAGTTCCAGACAGTTTGGTATCCCAGGTGGTATCCCGGGCTACCCGGTGCTATTTTTAGGATACCAAAACGGTGCCCGAGGTAGCTCCCATGCCTACTCAAGCAAGCCGTCTCTCCGATCGCCAGCTCAAGGCGGTCAAGGCAACTGGTAAAGACTTCGTCCTTAGTGACGGCGACGGCCTACAGCTTCGAGTACGCGCCAGCGGCTCGATGATGTGGAATTTCAATTACCGCGAACCGTTGACCAGAAGCCGAATCAATATGGCACTCGGTCCATACCCCGACCTCTCGTTAGCCAACGCCCGGAAGAAAGCCGCAGAAGCGCGTGAGTTGCTCGCTCTGGGTATTGACCCCAAAGCTCAACGCGATGAGGTAAGGCAAGCCAAACTCGCTGAGACCGAGCACACCTTCGAGAAGGTGGCCACCGCCTGGTTCGAGCTAAAGAAGGACTCCGTGACGCCGGCATATGCCGAAGACATTTGGCGCTCGCTAACGCTGCATGTTTTTCCCGACTTGAAAACAACGCCTCTCTCGCAGATCAGCGCCCCGATGGTTATCAAGCTCCTTCGCCCCATCGAAGCCAAAGGCAGTCTCGAGACAGTGAAGCGACTGAGCCAACGGCTCAACGAGATCATGACCTATGGGGTAAACTCCGGGCTGATTTTCTCTAACCCCCTCAGTGGTATTCGAGCGGTATTCAAGAAGCCCAAGAAAGAGAACATGGCCGCGCTACGACCAGAAGAGCTTTCCGAGCTCATGATCGAAATCGCGAATGCCAGCATCAAGCGGATCACCCGCTGCCTGATCGAATGGCAACTGCACACCATGACCCGTCCTGCCGAAGCGGCTACCACCCGATGGGCAGATATCGACTTCGACAAACGCATCTGGACCATCCCGCCGGAGCGCATGAAAAAGCGTCGTCCGCATACCATCCCACTGACCGAACAGGCACTCGCGTTACTGGAGGCGCTCAAGCCCCACAGTGGTCACAGGGAATACGTGTTCCCGGCAGATAGAAATCCGCGCACCCACGCCAACAGTCAGACCGCCAACATGGCGTTGAAACGCATGGGCTTCCAGGACCGCTTGGTCAGCCATGGCATGCGCTCCATGGCCAGCACCATCCTGAACGAGCATGGCTGGGATCCGGAGCTGATCGAAGTCGCGCTGGCGCATGTCGACAAGGACGAAGTCCGAAGTGCTTACAACCGAGCGGACTACATCGAACGCCGGAGACCGATGATGGCTTGGTGGAGTGAGCACATCCAGAAAGCGGCCACTGGCAACCTGTCGGTATCTGCGATCAATCAAACCAGGGACCACAACGTCGTGCCGATACGGTGAGCGCTCACCGGACGCAGCCGGTAACCGAAAATGACTCCCCAGATGGAGTGATGGTTGATTTGGCGACACCGGCGACACCGGCGACAACCCGCGCAAAACCTGGCCTGCAGCATGGCGACAGAAGTGGCGACTGTCGCCGTTGCAAGCCTCACTCTTGGGGCTTTCTCGGCCAAGCCCACGCGAGCGGGAAGGCTCCGCATTCCCACTCGCATGGGCTCCACGTAATTGAATCTCACTTGACCACCTAATTGGATTGCCACTGACCAGTTGTTTGCATTCGCGCTGACCAGCCGTTTGCAGTTGATGGGTGTCAGCGGGTGCCACTCAGCGCGAGTGTGTCAGCCAAGCACTGAAGGACTGCAACCGACCGATTGTGTTGAAAAAGTCGGCCGTGTTTTCGAAAGCAGAAAAGTACCCGTCGGAGATTGAAATCCTGAATGTCCGCAGAGCCTTCTAGGTGTTGCCGCTGACCGAAAACTGACCCAGTAAAGGCTGTTCTGCCGAAGAAAACCCAGTGCGAGTGGTCGACGTTTCGTAGATGAACTCTCGGGTGCACTTGGGTTTGTAGGTGTTGATCCTGCTGCAACGGGGTGTCCGGCCTAACCTTCCCGCAATCTTGTTGAAGATCTATATCTACGGCTATCTCAATCGGATTCATTCCAGTCGCAGGCTTGAACGTGAGGCCGAGTGCAACGTCGAGTTGATGTGGCTGACGGGGCATTTGGCTCCTGATTTCCAAAGCATCGCCGACTTTCGCAAAGACAACGGCAAATCCATTCGCAGCGTCGCCGTCAGTTCAGGCAACTCTTCTACAATCCTGACGTGCCTAAAATCATCGAGCCAGAGGGCATGCGCTTGTATAATAATTGTGCCCACCGGTTCGCCGTGAATGCCACGGTATCAGCCATTTCTAATGGCGAACCGTCTGCCGCCGGGACGGATCTATCTAAAGAGCTACATCACTAGCAATATGACCTTTTCGGTTGTTAAATAGCGCCGAAAGGTAGCCATAAGCAAACATCCCCAGAATCAGTAGCTGGAGCCAAATCCCTGAACCCGGCTCGCCATTGGTTAGTAGATGAAAATTCACTGTCGTCATGAGCGTAAAACCAGCGATGCCGATAAGAGCAAGCAGTGGGCATACGGTAGTTTTGAAGCTAAAAGCTCTACGCTTGATAAAAAAGTAAAGAACCGCGCCGCTAGTCAAACTCATAAGAATAAGCATTGCATATGTACCAACACCACCAACTTGGGCGTACAGGACAGAGGGGTCGGCTTTGATAAAAATCGTGGTAGCAATCGCCCAGCCCACTGTGCATGTTAAACTAGCTACGTGAGGTGACATGTGCTTAGGATGGACTTGGCTAAATTTACGGTGGATCGCACCGTTTCGACTTAACGAATAGATGTAGCGGGCTAACGCATTGTGCAGCGAAAGCAAACAGGCTATCGCAGAAAGGATAAGTACACCTCGTGTGATGTCGACGCTAGTTTTGCCCATATAGGTAGCCATGGCATTCAGAAATAGGCTTGATGCATCTTTAGATGCGGCAGACATAACCTCCTCTGTCCCATACGCCGCAATCGTCATCCAAGCGCTAAAAGCGTAGAAAATACCGATAAATAGTACCGCAGCATAAGTAACGAAGGGAATCGTCTTTTTGGCGTTATGTACTTCATCTCGGTAGACAGCTGTCGATTCAAAGCCAATAAAAATGATAATTGAAAATAGGAAGGCCACAGTAAAGTCCCCATCAAATAGGTGGGTAGGCGAAAGCGGCGCCAAAGAAATATTGGTTACTCCTTGTGTGATAGGGACAATTAAATTAAACGCAAGGACCAATGCAATCTCTACGAACATGGTAATAGTTAGCACCTTTGCGGATAGGTCAATCCGGAGGTAGGATAATACACCGCTGGTTGCAAAGGCGAGTACGCTGCCTATATACCAAGGTATACCTGTAATGCCAAATACGTCAGAAAGAAAACTCGAAAGCACTGGGCCAATTAGGGCAATGGTACAGAAACCTAGCGTAAAATAAGCAAATATGGCGACGAACGCCGTACCTTGTCCTATATTGACCCCGCATGCATGGGTCACATAAGCATAGAAAGCTCCAGGCCTATAAACATATCCAGACATCGCTACAAAACCAATACTAAACATCAGCATTAAGACTGTAGCGGCAAGAATGAGAGCGGGGGCGCCGATTCCGCCGCCTTGGATTACAAATGGAATCAAGCTGGTTACCGAAGTTACCGGTGCGGCAAATGCCAGAACTGAGCAAAGCAGCTCCCAGCTCGACATCTTTCCTTTTAGCTGCTTAGTCTCAGGTGCGTATTGTTCACGCTCTGCCATTGCATTTATGGGCAGTCTGGTCCCGTCTGAAGTTGTCATTAGCATCACCATCGATTATGCACGAAAACTGGCAGCGTTGGTATGTGGAGTAAACCGCTTTAGAAGAATAGTTGTATAAGCGAACCATCATGCCGTCAGATGACTATCCGTGCTTTTGCTCTACGCCACATCAACCTTAGGGATGAGATGACTTACAAGATGACCTATCCAGCTAGCGCTGCCCATTTTCTATTGCCTACAGCCGTACAGGCGTTCAACTTCATTGCACACCGCTTAACAGTGCAATTGCCTTAGCTCTACTTTCAACTTGAAGTTTTTGAAATATGTGCAATACATGCGTTTTTGCCGTTGGCAACTCCATATCAAGCCGGGAAGCTATAGCTTTATTCGGCTCGCCCGCAACCATCAACTCGGCTACCGCCCTCTCTTTAGGTGTAAGCTTATATCGTAACTCCAGCTCACTATTTAAATTTAAGAGCCGGACTGCTGGCAGAATGGAAAAGGTATACTGTAGATAATTGTAGACCTCTCTAAGATATGGGGGATTCAATCTGTGCCCATCCTCTTGTTGAAGCAACGCAGCGGAAGCAACGGCTGTTCCGCCGGCCCAGAAAATTAAATCCATTTCCTCATGGATGTTATATTTATGAAGAAATGGCTGATATTCTTCTAGAAGATATTGATCGTGGGTTGTTTTGGCATTGGAAAGCGTTTCAAAACAGCTGGAGCTCTGAATTAATAATTCTGCACGGAGAGGATCTGCGCCGTGGTAGCGATCATAATACTCGGTGATCATGCGTTCGTCAGCACCAGCTTGCACATGTGGGGGCTTGGTTTTGTGATTTTCATACCAAGTAAAGACGACGGCGGTGCAGCCACTTGTGTTCTTTAGGAAAGAGACAGTTTTCTGAGCAAAATCATGACATCTTGTACCGAACTCTGCCTTCTGCATTCTAACACCTCAATATATTGCACGGTTTTGGGGCGCAGCGTAAGCGCTTGCCTTATTATGGAGCTTAATCGCTGCGTTATGTATTGCAGTCTTTAGCTTATGAAGGTAAGCACAACCCGTGCCATTCGATGAGTATTAATATTGCCTCCTCATCCTTTAGGTTGATGTATCACGTAACATGTTCACATAGGCTTATCAACAGCTTATGTGAAAATTCAAATATACGTCATTTTTAGAACTTCGGAGAAGTTATGTCTCTTATCCACCTCCCTGCAAACTGCTCCATTGATGAAGTAATAAACTGTTTAGATTCGGATGGGTATTGCATTATCGACAATGCCGTAAGCGATGAAATCGTAGATACAGTTAATGATCAAATCCAGCCGTATCTAGAACGCACACCCGAGGGAGAGAATAATGCTGTAGGCAAACTCACGCGTCGCTGCGGTGCCGTTCCTGGAAGATCAACAGCATCTCACGCGATGGTCATGCACCCCACCGTACTCGGCGCAACTAGGAAATTTTTGTGCAGAAACTCGTCTAACATCCAACTCAATCTCACACAGGTCATTTGCATAGATCCTGGACAGAAAGCGCAGTTTTTGCACCGAGATGAGGGCGCGTGGGACTGGTATGATCATTTTCCTGTGAACTTCCATATTGAAGTAAGTACAATCTGGGCGATGGACGATTTCACTGAGGAAAATGGCGCCACCCGGGTTATACCAGGTAGCCACAAGCATAATTTGCTTCCACTTAGTTTCACACAAGCCGACTCGCTTGCTGCCGAGATGAAGAAAGGCTCTGTATTGGTTTATACCGGTAAAACTATTCACGGGGGCGGAGAAAACAAATCCAAGGCAAGCCGCCGAGCGCTGAACATTGATTACTGCGTCGGCTGGGTTCGTCAAGAGGAGAACCAATATCTTTCAATCCCAATAGAGGTTGCTAAGACCTTTCCCGATGACCTTCAGCGATTAATTGGCTACGAAATGGGTGCGGCAAGTATGGGCTACGTTAGGGAGTTTGAGGATCCGCGTGTAGCGCTTTATCCTGAAGAACCATTTGATCAGAAATTCTTTATTGAACTTCTGGAAAAAAGCTCACATTTTTCTAACATTGCGAAAAGCGTATATAATTACGTTAAAAAATAAGCAGTCGTTAGTGACGGTAGCGCCGGTTAAATGTGGCATGGCAATAAGCTCGGGGGTATAAGTCCCCCATTTGAGCTCGACGGTAGCGAGCGCACGCAGATCCCCTGGAGATGGTTTCAATTCGGGGTATTGATGTGCTGAATTACACTTGGTTTTGGCGAAGAAATCTCGCGTTTCCGACCTCAATTCACCGAGCTAATGCGCGGGCCATCGGCCTCGACGTGCATGACATGGATGTCGGTGCTTGGTGCAATGTTGTAGCGTTGGATATTGACCTCTTCATTTTGATGCCACTTGGAAGCGGGTCGGAAGATCATTGTTGAACGGCTGGACGAAGCCGCACTTCCTCTACCGCTTTTCATTGGCTGCATCCTTACGCAGCCTTCCCATCGTGTACAAGGCACGGCGGTGTTTCTTACGGCCAGGGCCGAAGCCGTTCCGCATGCGCTGCTGCACAACCGGCTTCATAACCAGGTTTTGCAGGAGCAAGTGGTGTCGCTCACTCTGATGTCTGAAGACAGCCCTCGTGTCAGTGCTCACCGTCGGTTTGAGGTTGAAACGTATGGCGAAGGGTTCTTACGGGTCAGTCTGCACTTTGGCGTTATCGAGGAGTCCGATGTCCCCTTGGCGTTGAGTCTCTGCCCCTTGGCTGAACTGGACTTCGGTCCGATGCGCACGACCTACTTCCCTCAGTCGAGAAGCGGTGATCCCGACCAAGCGCGTCGGTATGGCCCGCTGGCGAGAAAGCCTGTTCGCCTTTTTACTCAAGAACGCCAACAGCGACCTGAAGTACTTCAATTTGCCGTTGAATCAGGTGATAGAACTGGGCACACAGGTCGAAATGTAAGGAACTGACAAGGCCGCACTGGTGGTCTTGTTTGTACGCAGAGCAAGAGGCATGAAGACCACTGTGATCAGCATCTGTTTCATCAGTTGATCCCGGCCATTATGAATGTCAACTCCTGGCCCGTTCTCCGCCGGTCGTCACTACGGCGTGTGCTGGTCAGGTCGAATGCAATTCGACTGGTCAGTGACAATGCAAATGGTCAAGTCCATGCAACTACGCAGGCTCACATTAAAAACCGACGAACGACCACCTGACCATGGAAAGCCACCGGATTCCAAGGTTTTCTAGCACTACCGATTGGCGCAAGAGTCGCCCCTAAAATACTGTTGACCGCGAGCAGAACGAGCGCTAAACCAGAACTGTACAAGCGCTGTCCTCGACAGCACCCAGGTAGCCAGAACCTTTGAGGCTACGCCACATTGTGGTGGTTCACCCCAAGTGCGATTAGCGTTCGGCGGCTCGCACGGTCACAGCCATGTGATGGATGCCACTTCTTCCAGAATGCCCACTGCGGCAACTCATGTCCCCTCCTGGCTGCTCTGCAGCAACTTATCGACTTGGCCATTTCTTGCGCCAACCTTTTGCCCGTCTCTTTGCCCCCTAAAGAGACGGGCGCTCGTACGGTTGCTGCAGCCCAACTCGTACAAGGCTTTTCGGCATTCCCCCTCGTGACAATCGGCGTGACAAACACCGAAGTCACCAGCAACAGCGATGCCGATGACGGTGCCGCAGCCCAAGGAATGGACTGCACCTGACTGACAGTCAGGCATGCCCCGGTCATCGCCTCACTGCCTTCACCCGACTCAGGATCTCGCCGCACCGGTCTCGTCAGCCAGTGCAGCCTCCACCCGCCCACTTCTTCGGAAGTGCTCAGGAGGCCAGATCATGAGATGCCCAAGCTCTCGGTCGTAAGGAGCCGTCAGTCCCGCGCTAGCGGACAACCCTCACAGGTCGCAGGGGCCTTGATCCCTGATAACACTCAACAACCGTGGCGGGATGAGTGAGGACGAAGTCGATAATCTCAGGAGAATAGCGATGCAACTGTGCGAAGCGTTCGAGCCACCACAACCCTTGCTGGAGTACCAGCAGGCACCACTGCCCTACCCGGTCGAAGCACTCGGGGATCTGTTGGGTCTTGCGGTCGAACGACTGGCCGAGGTGATCGGCGTGCCCTGCGCCATGGCTGCACAATCGGTGCTGGCCAGCGCTGCCCTGGTAAGCCAGGGTCATGCCAATGTTCAACTCGACGGTCGAACCTATCCGCTGTCCCTCTACCTACTGACGGTGGCGTCCTCGGGTGATCGCAAAAGTGCAGTGGATCAGCTCGCACTGAAAGCGGCGCGCGACTGGGAACGACAGCAGTGGGCCCTGTATGCGGAAAAGCTCAAAGCCTATCGCGCAGCCAGCAGCATCATGGCCAAACCCACAACCGCAAAGAGACACGCGGCGGCGGAAGGCAGCGAACTATCCGAGCCGGTACCGCCAAGGCTGATCATTGCCGAGCCCACCATTGAGGCCCTAATCAAAAGTCTGTGCCATGGCTTGCCCAGCATGGGCTTGTTCAATGATGAAGGCGGCCAGTTCTTGGGCAGTAGCACCATGGGCAAAGAGAATCTGCTCAAGGCAATCACCACCTTGTCGCTGCTGTGGGACGGCAGCCCGATCGACCGGGCCCGCTCCATGACCGGCGAAAGCCTACGGGCCTATGATCGCCGCCTCAGCCTGCATCTGATGCTGCAGCCCTACCTGGCCAACCAGCTGCTCAAAGACCCGGTGATCAATGGTCAAGGCATTCTGGGCCGTTGCCTGATCAGTTGGCCCGAGCGCCTGGCCGGCCAGCGACTCTACAAGGCGATCGACCTGACCCGGGATGCCCGAGTCCAGCGCTACCAACAAAGGATCACGGCCTTGCTGCAAAAGCCCTGGTCGCTTCACCAGGATGGCTCACTCAATCCAGCAACACTGGAGCTGACTGCCCGGGCCCGTCGTGCCTGGATTGATATTCACGACACCATCGAGTGCCAGTCCGGCGAGTTCGGCGAACTGGCCGGCGTCCAGCCGGTCGCGAGCAAGGCCGCGGCGAATGTACTGCGTATCGCGGGCGTGCTGGCCATGGTTGAAGAGGCCAGTGCGTTGGACGAAGCACACATCCAGCGCGCCTCCACGTTGATGGATTACTACCTGGCCGAGATACAGCGCTTGACCGAACAAGCGCCGGTCAATAGCCGACGCGAGGAAGCGGATCGGCTGCTGCGCTGGTTGGTGCAGAAAGGCTGGACCCACTTCACCGTCCGCGACGTCAATCGCAATGGTCCTCGTTTTGCCCGCAAGAGCGCTGACCATACCGCCTCTTTATTGGTCGAGCTGATCACGCATCGCTGGCTGAACAGCCGCGACGGAAAAACGTTCGAGGTCCGCCATGTTTCGCCTCAATGACGCGGTGCGCCGCTACCAGGCACAACATCAATTACAGCCAGAATCGCGGCGTGTCGCCACCGCTGTCGCCACCCTGTCGCCACGCGCCAGGCCAGCGACGACGCGGGTTGTCGCCACTGTCGCCGCTGTCGCCACATCACCCCTGGACCCTACCCACATCGCCCGACTGATCGAGCAATTGCGTGGGGAAGGAGCACTGCTGCAACACCATGAGAACACCCTCCTGGTCCGCCCGACACATTGGCAGCAGGTGGACAGGCTCAGCCCCCACTGGAAAGCCCTGCTGCTCTTTCTACAAACAAACGAAAACGGTGATGAAGATGGCTCTGATCGGTCGGCGTGAGGGTCGCAACTTTGGTTACGGCCGCCAGCTAAGCTACGCCGGCCCACAAGCGCTCAAGGATCTGTTTGCCGGCGGCCACTTCGCCACGGTCAAAGCGCATAGCGATCGCTGGCAAGCATTCGTGCGTTGGTGTCGGTCAGAGGACGGTCCGGGTTACAACGATGCACGCCAGATCGATCGACACACGCTGCACGACTACGCCGCGTATCTGCGCCAGCAGATCCAACAAGGTGAACTGGGCATCGCCACCGCGCAGAACCGCCTGAGCAGCGTCAACCGCACCCTCGCTGCGCTGCGCGGTGATCAGGACGTGAGGATCGCCAGTCCGAGCCAGGCGTTAGGACAGCAGCGCTCGAGCGTACGCACCCGCGCACCGGATGGCCAAGACCAACAACAGGTGCGGCGAGTACTCGAGGCGCTTGGCGAACAGCAACACGAGCGGGTGGCCGCGATTGTCCTGTTGGCCCGAACAACCGGTATGCGCTTGCGCGAAGCAATCCTGGCTGACCTGCCACGCTTGCACCGCGAAGCCGAACACTTAGGCCGCATCAACATCCAGGACGGCACCAAAGGCGGCCGTTCAGGGGCATCGGCGCCGCGATGGGTTGTGGCCAATGAAGCGGTGAAAGCGGCCCTGCAGTTGGCTCGTCAGGCGTCGCCGCCCCATAGCCGCAACTTGCTAGCCCGCGACGAAAGCTATGCCGCGTTCCTGCAACAGACCGTGCTCCCTGCCCGCGAAACGCTGCATGAACACGGGCTGAAGGGCTTTCATGAACTGCGCGCGGCCTACGCCTGTGAGCGCTACGAACAGCTCACGGGCCACGCCGCACCAGTCAATGGTGGCCACGGCTATCGCATTGACCGCGACCTGGATCGACAGGCGCGACAACAGATCAGCGCTGAACTCGGGCATAACCGGATTAATGTGGTGTCGGCCTACATTGGTGGTCGAGCGTGACCAAACCGTTCGATATGGCGCTGTTCCTGAGCGGCGTACTGACTGGGTCGAAGGTCACCCAGCAACGCCACCTCCGGCAAGCCCGAATCATGCAAGCGGCCATTCAACAACGCTGGCAGCGAGACAATCCCTGGACCTGGCAGCTCAAGCATGTGCGCTGGTTTCTTACTCAGCACCTGAAAAACCACTCCGACGCCACTCGGTATTACTATCGGCTAACCATCCTATTGATCTGGAAACGATTAGGGGATGACCGAGAAATGCTGGTCTAACTCTCGAATCATGGATACGCAACCGTCCAGGCGCACTTATCCGCCTTCATCTATCTCAGCATGAATATTCTCTTGCGGATAAACCTGCTCGAAAACACCACCGCAATGACAGAAAACGGCCGTTTCTGTTGAGAACAGTCGACTCGGCTTAAATATCCAGATGGGTAAGCGGTGGGGAGGCCTTTTCCGCACGCTGTTACGTCAAATCTGAGCCCAGAACCTTTTGCGTAAACACACGGATTTCAATTTCAGACGCGTGCTTTCTACAGCGAAAATCCAATCTAACTATTTCAACAGAATCGGCCAATAGCAGCCACTCAATGCATTTACGAAGCCCGCATAGGTGATTTACGGTTCAAGTTATTTCCATAACCATTTCAATGAGAGTGTTCACGATTACTACCAGCCATAGTTCTCTCTCTTATTTTTTCTAAACCTTACGCGGTAAACGCAAGAACAGCAGTGTTGACATAATGGTTAACGCACCCAGACTGAGATAAGCCATGGAGAAGGCATCCATGACACTCGGTTGTGCCAACGCCCCCTCACCCGGATTAAATGCCACCAACAATCCACCAGCCATCGAAACAGCCAGGCCAATCGACAGTTGGATAGTTACCGACATCAAGCCGGTGCCGCTGCTTGCCTGATGATCACCCAGTTCGGTCAGGGTCACAGTGCCCATGGCCGTAAACTGGATGTAGTTAGCGACACCGATCAGCGACAGCAGAGCGATAATCAGCCACAGCGATGTTTGCGGGCCGACAAGTGCCATGCTGCAAATCAGCCCCCCTTGAGCCAGGGTGTTGCAACTGAGCACCGCACGATAACCGAAACGCCGAATCATCCCGCTCATAAACGGCTTGGTGGCCATACCGGTCAAGGTCAGCGGGATCATGCTCATCCCCGCCACCGAGGGCGAATGGCCCAGGCCCACTTGCATCATCAACGGCGTCAGAAACGGCATCGCCCCACTGCCCAAACGCGACATCAGGGTGCCGCTGATACCGACGGAAAAGCTGCGCAGGCGAAACAGCGACAGAGCAAAAAGCGGGTGTTTGCTGCGTGAGGCATGCAGCGAATACAGCGTCAGCGCGGCCACCGCAATGCCAAGCAACCAGCCCGGAGCTAGTAGCGAATCCTGGGACAGGCTTTCAATACCAAGAATGATCGACAGGGTGAATGCACCGAACAGTACGAAGCCTGCCACATCAAAGCGCGGACGCTTGGCTGGGCGAAAATCCGGCATCAGCTTGCGAGTGGCGTAGGCGCCAAGCAAACCGATGGGCAGGTTGATGGCAAATATCCAGCGCCAGCTGGCGTACTCCACCAGCCATCCGCCGATGGTTGGGCCAATCAGCGGACCGACCAGTCCAGGCAGTGTGACAAAGCTCATGACCCGCACCAGGTCGCTGCGCGGATAGGCGCGCAATACCACCAGCCGCCCAACGGGCATCATCAGCGCTCCGCCCACAGCCTGGATGATGCGCGCAATGATCAGCGAATCCAGAGTATCGACCTGGGTGCACAGCAACGAGCCTAGGCAAAACAACATGATCGCCGTATAAAAAATCTTGCGGCTACCAAAGCGGTCTGCCAACCAACCCGAAGCCGGGATCAGTATGGCCACGGTAATTAGATAGGCGATCAACACGCCATGCATGCGCAGCGGGTTTTCTCCCAAGTCGATGGCCATTATCGGCAATGCGGTGTTGAGAATAGTGCCATCCAATGCTTGCATAAAGAACGCCACCGCCACCAACCAAGGCAGTAAGCGTGCTGTACGAGGGTCGAGCACAGCCTGTGTGGTCACTTATCACCTTTGTGTGTTTTATTACCGTCGGTAAAAGCGAAACAGGCCACGCACCATTAGAGTTGCGTGGCCTGCGATTAGCGCAGCGGCGTCTTAATAACCGGAACTGGATACCGGTGTTATTGGCGCGACATCTTTGAACTTCGCCAGCAAACCTTTGGCGGCGGCGTTGAGCAGCGAAGTATCGACGCCCACGGCTACAAACTGCGCGCCGAGCTCAAGGTAGTGTTTGGCGAGCTCTTCATTGGCGCAGAGGATACCCACGGCCTTACCTGCTTTACGGATACGTCCAATAGCCTCGTCGATAACCGCACAGACCTGTGGGTGTGACGTTTGGCCAACGAAACCCATGGATGCCGACAGATCCGCCGGACCGATAAACACGCCATCCACCCCTGGAGTCGCCGCGATCGCATCAAGGTTGGCGATGGCCTCGCAGGTCTCCACCTGCACCAGTAGACAGACCTGCTCGTTGGCCTCGCTGACATAGTTGCTAAAGCGGTGCCAGCGCGAAGATCGGGAAATTCCACTGCCCATCCCACGAATGCCTTCTGGCGGGTAGCGCATATAACTCACGGCGTCAGCAGCCTGTTCGGCCGTATCGATCATCGGCAGCAGTAGGGTCTGCGCGCCAATATCCAGGTACTGCTTGACCAAGGTGGCATCGGCCACCGGCAGACGTACGACCGGATGACTATCAACGCTACCAGGAACCGCATGCACCGCGCTGGCAATGCCCTGCATCTGAGCCAGCGACGTGCGCAGGTCATTGGGCACATGCTCATTGTCGATCAGCAGCCAGTCATAACCAACACCACCGAGCAGTTCGGCTGCATACGCATCGGCCAGACCGACCCACAACCCGATTTGCGGTTTGCCGTCGCGCAGGGCTTGCTTGAACGCATTATGTAACCGTGGCACTTGGCTCATGCTTCACCTGACTTAAACAAAGCGGAAGGAAATGCTGCCCAGCGGACCGTAGTCAGCGTGGATGTGGTCACCCGCAACGCAGCCAATCGGACGGGTAAAGGAACCTGCCAACACCACCTGCCCTGCTTCCAGGCTCTCGCCGTAAGCTGCGAGTTTGTTGGCAAGCCATGCCACACCGGTCGCGGGGTGGTTCAGCACGGCCGCTGACACACCGGATTCTTCGATCACGGCGTTTTTGTACAACAGTGCGCTGACCCAGCGCAGATCGACGGCATCGGGTTTGACCGGGCGACCTCCGAGGACGATGCCAGCGTTAGCCGCGTTGTCGGAGATGGTGTCAAACACCTTGCGCGGTGCTTTGGTGTGGCGATCGAACTGCTCGATACGCGAGTCGATGATTTCCAGCGCCGGAACCACATAGTCAGTGGCAGCCAGCACGTCGAACATGGTCAGATTCGGACCTTTCAGCGGCTTGGCCAGGATAAAGGCGAGCTCCACTTCAACCCGCGGGGCAATAAAACGCGAAACGGGAATGTCGCTACCTTGGGAGAAGAACATGTCATCCAGCAGAGTGCCAAAATCCGGTTCGCTGATCTGGCTACTGATCTGCATGGCACGCGAGGTCAGACCGATTTTGTGGCCTTTGATCACGCGGCCTTCAGCTAACTTGAGTTTGACCCACTCACGGGAGATGGCATAACCGTCTTCGACGGTCATCTCCGGGAAACGCTTGGAGAAGTGTTCGATTTGCACGCGGCTTTGCTCGGCACGGTGCAGCTCGGAGGCCAGTTCGATAATCAGTGCTGGATTCAACATGGTTCTTATCCTTATTACGCCCGCAACTCGGTGGGGGCGGGAAATAATCAGGCTGTTAAAAATGCGATTACAGCGCTATGGAAGGCTTCAGGCTGCTCGAAGTGCGCCCAAATACGGCATTCAGGGATTTCTACCAGCGAGGCGTTCGGCGCGATCTCGGCGATCTTTCGCGCATTGTCGACAAACATGTGCTGGATGCTTGACGCTGCGATAACCAGTATCGGGGTTTGCAGAGCGCGCCACTCGTCGTGGCTCAAGAACTGCTCCGGTTGCGCCGAGGACATCATGTTGGCCATGCGGGTTTTCAGATTGTCGCCTTGGTAGCACTCCAAACGCGTGCTGACCATATCGGGCATGAGGCTTTTTTCTGGATTGAAATACAGCGCCGAAACGATCTTCTCGACGTTTTCCCAAGTAAGGCTTTCAGTAGCAGCACCACGGCGCTCTTTCACCCCGGAGATAAACTGGCCGACTTCGGCCTCATTCACCACAATGGCGCCCGGAGACACCATCACGACTTTCTCCACCCTTTCCGGAAAGTGATGAGCCAGGTGAATGGCAATCGCCGACCCCAAGGCCACACCGATGAAACTGGCACGCTCGATCTGCATGGCATCCATGAAATTGCGCACGTGATGGCGGTATACGCTTGGGGTGTAGGGGTAATCCGGTGCTTCGCTCAGACCATTGCCCATCATGTCCAAGGCGATCACTCGGAAGTGCTCAGCCAGCGGCGCTATGTTGGCGCAGAAATACTCCAGGCTGCCGGTAGCACCGTGCAACAGGATGAGTGCCGGGGCGTCTGGCTTGCCAGCTTCCAGATAACGCGTACTGACGCCATCGACGTCGATCCATGCCAAGCGATGCGGTGTGCGGAACAGGTGTTTCCAGATGCTTTGGTAATCCGTCATTTTTTATTCTCATTCACCATCGGCACACTTCGCGCATTCAAGCTCGCCAGCATTTCACTGGACCACTCGGAACGTAGTCGTGTACCCGGCGTTTCCTGGATAAGGGCCTGGGTTTTGGCAAAAAGGATCGCGGCCTCATCGGTCAATAAATCCAGCGACCACCAGGTCGGCTGGCTAACATGCCAAGGCGTTGGGCAATAGAGTTCCAGCCGGTTGCCTTCTGGATCGGCAACATAAAAGCTCCATGCGTTGCCATGATCCTTCTGTTCAATAATCGTCACGTCAGCGGCGTGCATTTCCCGCGCAAGCAAGACCAACTGCTCCAGGCTGTCGATGCGGAACGACACCTGGTTAAAGGCCGACAACGCTGTATTTCGACCACTGATGAGCGCGATCTGATGGTGCTCATCGGCGTCTATCGTCAGGTAAACCACCTGAGCACCGGATGAAGCGATTCCGTGGTCGGAGATCAACATGCCGAACCAACGTTGATAAAAAGGCACGATCAGGTCTAGTCGGTAACAGTAGATACCCACATGAGTCAGGCGGGGCCGTGTATTCCATTGGCTCACTGGGTGTGTCCTAAATCAGGTAAATAAATGCCACGCTGGCACAACTCGGGCAAGCAAACGACGACTGATCAGGCCAGCAAGAATTCAATACTGATCTTATTGAACGCCTCAGGCTGTTCGAATTGTGCCCAGTGATCACAGCCCTGCATTTCCACCAAGGTGACGTTAGGTGCGGTCTCTGCAATAGCGTATGCATTGCGCAGGAACATATTCGGCGCTTCGACTGCGGCGATGCTCAGAATGGGCAATTGCAGAGCTCGCCACTGTTCAATGGACAGATCCTGGCCACCGAGGCAGAAGGCCAGCAGATGAGGCATGGCGGCCTGCATACGGGGGTCTTGGTAGATGTCCAGACGAATACCGATCAGGTCGTCGATCAAGTCGTCCGGCTTGAGCATCAACCCACCCATGGCGGCACGCACGGTTTCCCACGTTGGACTGCTAGCGGCCACGCTGCGGCGCTTACGTACGCCTTCAGCCACACGGCGCTCTTCTTCGGCATCAACAATTATTCCGGCCGGAGCGACCATGACGAGTTTCTCAATGAGCTCCGGATATGTTTGTGCAACGGCTGCACCCACCCAAGACCCCAACGACACCCCCACAATGGAGGCACGGCCGATGCCTTTGGCCTGCATAAAACCTTCTACATGTGCGGCGTAGTGTTCGATCAGGTAATCATGGTCAGGCTTGTCAGTGGCCCCGCAGCCCAACATATCAATCCCAAACACATGGAAATGCTCGGCATAGGCTTGATAGTTGGCGCAAAAATTTTCCAGGCTGCCGGCAGTGCCATGCAGCAGAATCAATACCGGAGCACCTGCCTTACCTGCTTCCAGATAACGGGTGCCGACCCCATTGACATCAACCCAATCCAGACGATGAGGGGTTCGAAACAGGTATTTCCAAACGCTTTTATAATTATTCATTCTGCACCTTGAGAGGAGCGGGCTAACCATTTTCTTGGAGTGGAAACGGCCTCGTTAGATCGAGACAAGTACCACTGAAACCAGGCTTCAACAGTAGCCAATCGCGGTTTGCAGAAGCAACGGAAAACGACAATGTCGTGCACTAAGTGCACACAGGGTCTTAGGGAGCCAAGATCAAAGCCGACGGGTCACCCGCCTCAAACTGCCTCCAGCGCGTTTCGATCTGGTCAACGGTTTCACGCATCATGGGTAAATAGCGCTTTGCTGCCTCCTGAATAGGCATGGCTTTGGCGATGTAGACCAGACCGAGACAGCCCAAGAGATGTTCCTGGTTGTGAATGGGCAGAGCGATAGCCGCAATACGATTTTCTACCCGCCAGTGTGCGTAGTTTTCCCCGTATCCCGCCTTTCGCGTGTGATCCATCAACCGGTTGATATAGCTGCGGTCTCTGGCCAACGCGCCCTCCTCATCGTCGCGCGCGGCCAAGAGTTTCAGAATATTTTCGCGTTCTTCATCCGGACAAAAGGCCAGATAAGCCCGACCCACGGAGGTATGAAGCATTGGCAGTCGACGCCCGACCATCGCACTGTGAAACGACAGTCGACTAAATTTATGAGTGGTTTCGCGTATCAGCATGGCGTCACCGTCCAGGGTGCATAAGTCAGTAGGCCAGAGCACCTTCTGCAAAAGATTACCCAGCAGCGGCGCCGCCAACGCCGAGATCCACTGCTCATCACGAAAACCTTCGCTCAGCTCACGCACCCTCAATGTCAGCTGGTAAAGACTACTGTCTGAGCTGTTGCGCTGTATGTAGCCCTCTTGCTGAAGGGTTTCCAGCAATCGGCGCACAGTCGTGCGGTGCAAACCACTCTGCTGTGACAGTTGATTAATGCTCAATTCACCGCCGCTGTGGCTCAGCGTATTGATTAACGCCAGTCCACGGATAAGCCCGCGTACCGCCTTGTATTCCGTTTCTTTTTCTTGGGTCATGGAATTTACGGCCTCATGCTGATGTGCACTCAGTGCACACGAAATAGCTTTCCCATTGCTGGCAGTTTTTTCTTATTCCTATACTCGATCACACAAAAAAACAACGGCAATCGTTAATTGACGCGGTGTTTTATTTAAAACGCGCAGCACTTGCAGCTATGGGGTTAACACCTGAATCAGGTGCAAGGAGTGCACAAGCTAGCGGCCTAAATCCCGGCGGAGCTTAATTTCAAGATGGCGGAGACCACACATGACAACAACACCCAACGAAACTACCGCTCACGCGCAAACCATCGACTACCAAGCCGATGTCGTTGTGATAGGGGCTGGCCCCGTTGGCTTGGCTATCAGCAATTACCTTGGTCAAATGGGTGTTGAAGTCCTGGTGATCGAAAAGCTCGACAGCTTGATCGACTACCCGCGCGCCATTGGTATCGACGATGAGTCGTTGCGTACCATCCAGGCGTTCGGCCTGGTCGATCAGGTGCTGCCGCACACTACGCCTTGGCACGCGATGCGCTTCCTGACCCCTAAAGGCCGTTGCTTCGCCGACATACAACCGATGACAGAGGAGTTCGGCTGGTCGCGCCGCAACGCCTTCATTCAGCCGCAAGTAGACGGCGTCATGTTCAAAGGCCTGCAGCGCTTTGCCAACGTGCGCACACTGTTCTCCCGCGACCTGATCGATTTCAGCCAAACCGGTGATGGCGTCAGCCTGCGCATGAAAAAAGCCGACGGTAGCGAAGAAACCGTGCGGGCCGGTTACATGGTCGCTTGCGACGGCGGTAACAGCTACGTACGCCGCACCCTTAACATCAGCTTTGACGGTAAAACGGCGCCGAATCAGTGGATTGTCGTCGACATTGCCAACGACCCTCTGAGCACGCCCCATATCTACCTGTGCTGCGACCCAGTGCGTCCTTATGTCTCCGCTGCCCTGCCTCATGGTGTGCGCCGTTTCGAATTCATGGTCATGCCCGGCGAAACGGAAGCTGAGCTGAGCAAACCGGAGAACATGCGCAAGCTGTTGGCCAAGGTGCTGCCCAACCCCGATCGCATAGAACTGATCCGCAGCCGCGTCTATACCCACAACGCACGCCTGGCCGGTCAATTCCGTCAGGGGCGGGTGCTGCTGGCTGGCGATGCCGCGCACATCATGCCGGTATGGCAAGGCCAGGGTTACAACAGCGGGATGCGGGATGCCAGCAACCTGGCCTGGAAGCTCGCGTTGGTCGTTAAAGGACTGGCAGGGCCAAGCTTGTTGGACACCTATGAAGTGGAACGGCGTGATCACGCAAAAGCGATGATCGATCTTTCTGTACTCGCCGGGCACGTCCTGGCGCCACCCAAGCGCTGGCAGGGCACCTTGCGTGACGGCGTGTCGTGGCTGCTCAATTATTTGCCGCCGGTTAAGCGCTACTTCCTGGAAATGCGTTTCAAACCGATGCCCAAATACACCAAAGGCGTGGTGGTCAGTGACGAGATCAAAAACTCGCCAGTGGGCCGCATGTTTATTCAGCCAATGGTTGAACTCGAAGACGGCCGCAAGGTACTGCTTGATGAAGTGATTGGCGCGAACTTCGCAGTGCTGTCTTGGGGCAGCAATCCAAAGTGGGGACTGACGCAAGAGCAAATCGCGGCCTACGAGCAACTGGGTACCCGTTTTATCCAGGTTCTGCCTGCCGTCCAACTGAAAGCACAGCGCCCTCGGGTGGAAGGGGTGATCAGTGTCGGCGACTTCAACAACAGTCTGAAAACATGGTTCGCACAGTACCCCGCCTCGGTGGTGGTGCTACGTCCTGATCGTTTCATCGCCAGCCTCTGTATCCCGCAGACATTGGGCAAGGCCAGCACGCTAGTACTGAGCAAGTTAAGCGCCACCCCGGTGGCCGTTAAGAGCCCAGCACAAAGCGAGGTGGCCTGACATGACTGTGCTGCTGGAGTGTTTGTCGCACACCCCGCTGGTCGGTCATGTCGACCCGAACCAGGATGTGCTGGATGAGGTCGACGTGGTAGTGAAGGCTGCGCGTGAACGTATCGCCACCTTCGATCCAGAGCTGGTCATTCTGTTCTCGCCCGATCATTACAATGGCTTTTTCTATGACGTGATGCCGTCGTTTTGCATTGGTATGGGTGCCCACGCCATCGGCGATTTCGGCACCCTGGCCGGCAATCTCAACGTGCCCCAAGTGCTGGCCGAGGACTGCGCCAGCTTTGTGCTCGAGTCCGGGGTTGATGCCGCGGTGTCTTACGATATGCAGCTCGACCACGGCGCGGCACAACCGCTGGAGTTTTTCTTTGGTGCGCTAAATAAATGCCCGGTGATCCCGGTGTTTATCAACTCGGTCGCCGTTCCGCTACCTAGCTTCCAGCGCGCACGCCTGCTCGGCCAGGCGATTGGCCAGTGGGCGAGCACTCTGAACCAACGGGTATTGATCATCGGTTCGGGCGGGCTGTCGCATCAACCTCCGGTGCCTGAGTTGGCCACCGCCAATGCCCATATGGCCGATCGCCTGAAGGGCAGCGGCCGTGTCCTTCCGGAGGATGAACGTGAAGCGCGCACCCAGCGGGTGATTCAAGCGGCACGGCGTTTTGTCGAAGATCAGAACTCGCTGCACCCGCTCAACCCCGAGTGGGATCAGCAGTTCCTTGACACGTTGAGCCGCGGCGAACTGGCCGAGCTCGATAGTGTGAGTAACGCTCACCTCTCGGCCCTGGCCGGCAAGTCCACTCACGAAGTCAAAACCTGGGTCGCCGCGTTCTCCGCCCTTCAAGCCTTTGGCCCTTACGAGGCCAGCAACCGTTATTACCGCGAAATCCCGGAGTGGATCGCCGGCTTTGGCGCCCTGAGCGCCCGCCTGCGTTAGGACCCACCGGTTTACGCATCCCATTTAGAGGACACTTTGATGAGCCGCTTCAACGAAGAAAACACCAGCCATTTCGTTAACATTGAAGACGCAGGCCGCACGCTAAACATCCATTACAACGATATCGGCGACGGTAACAACGTGGTGGTCATGCTGCACGGCTCTGGCCCCGGCGCCACCGGCTGGGCCAATTTCAACCGCAACATCGATCCACTGATCGACGCCGGTTTTCGCGTATTGCTGATCAACTGCCCGGGCTGGGGCAAGACCGACACGGTCGTCTGCGCCGAGTCGCGCTCCGAGCTCAACGGCCGCGTGGTCAAGGCCGTGATCGACCAACTGGGCATCAACAAGATCTCCCTGCTCGGCAACTCCATGGGCGGCCACAGCGCCGTGGCCTTTGCCTTGGCCAACCCGGACAACGTCGACAAGCTGGTCCTGATGGGCGGCGGCACCGGCGGCGTGAGCTCGTTCGTGCCGATGCCGACCGAAGGCATCAAGCTGATCGGCGCGCTGTACCGAGAACCGACGCTGGAAAACCTCAAGCGCATGATGAACGTGTTCGTCTACGACGCCAGCGACCTGACCGAAGACCTGATGCAAGCGCGCCTGACCAACCTGCTGGCTCGCCCGGACCATCTGGAAAACTTCGTCAAGAGCCTCCAGGCGCATCCCAAGCAGTTCCCCGACCAGAGCGCGCGCCTGGATGAAATCAACGCCGAAACCCTGATCGTTTGGGGCCGTAACGACCGCTTTGTACCGGTCGATACAGGCTATCGCTTGAACGCCGGCATCCTCAATTCGCAACTGCACGTGTTCAACAAATGTGGTCACTGGGCGCAGTGGGAGCACGCCGAGAAGTTCAACCGCCTGGTGCTCGACTTCCTGACCCACTAATCCATAAGTTGTCGGCCTGACAGGCTTCTCGTCAGGCCTCCGAGGTGAACATGAGCGTATCGAAAAAAACCATAGAATCACTCGCCGCGGCCCTTCGCAGCGCCGAAGCCAGCGGCTTGGGCATTGCTCCGCTGCGTGAAGAGATTGGTATTGAGTCGGCGGATGCCGCTTACGCCATTCAGCGCTTGAACGTGGCGGTGGCACAAGCCGAGGGACGCCGCATCGTCGGCCGAAAGATCGGCCTGACCAACAAGAAAGTCCAGGCTCAACTGGGTGTGGATCAGCCGGACTTCGGCACCTTGTTTGCCGACATGTGCTACGGCGACGGCGATACAGTGCCCTTTGGCCGCGTGATGCAGCCCAAGATCGAAGCGGAAATTGCTTTGGTTTTGAATAAGGACTTGCCGTCTAGCGACACCACCTTCCTTGACGTACTGGCCGCCACCGGCTGGGTGCTGCCGTCGTTGGAAATTGTCGGTTCGCGCGTTAAAGACTGGAACATCCGCTTCGTCGACACCGTGGCTGACAACGCCTCCAGCGGCTGCTTTGTGCTCGGTGGCCCGGCGCGGCGACTCGAAGGCATCGACCTGCGCAATGCACGCATGAGCATGACCCGTAATGGCGAAGTGGTTTCTGAAGGCACCGGTGCCGAATGCCTGGGCCATCCGTTGAACGCTGCCGCCTGGTTGGCCTCGACCATGGCACGCCTGGGCACGCCATTGAAGGCCGGAGACGTGATTTTGACCGGCGCCTTGGGCCCGATGGTACCGGTTGCGGCGGGCGATCATTTTGAAGCCTTGATCAGCGGGATTGGCCAAGTCGCCGTGCAGTTCAACGCTGAGTAATCAGCATCACGCGAGAACAAGAGAACAACACCATGAAAAAACTCAAAGTCGCGATCATCGGTCCGGGCAACATCGGTACCGATCTAATGATCAAAGTGATGCGCAACGCCAAGTACCTGGAAATGGGTGCCATGGTCGGTATCGACCCCAAGTCCGACGGTCTGGCCCGCGCTCAGCGCCTGGGCGTGGCAACCACTGCTGAAGGCGTACAAGGCCTGATCGATTTGCCCGAATTTGCTGACATCGACTTCGTCTTCGATGCCACCAGCGCTGGCGCACACGTGCAAAACGACGCCTTGCTGCGCGCCGCCAAGCCCGGTATCCGCTTGATCGACCTGACGCCTGCGGCCATCGGCCCCTATTGCGTGCCAGTGGTTAACCTGGAACAGAACCTGAATCAGTTGAACGTCAACATGGTCACCTGCGGTGGCCAGGCAACCATCCCGATGGTCGCTGCAGTATCCCGCGTGGCCAAGGTTCACTACGCCGAAATCATCGCCTCGATCGCCTCCAAATCGGCCGGCCCTGGCACGCGTGCCAACATCGACGAATTCACCGAAACCACCTCCCAGGCGATTGAAGCCGTGGGTGGCGCCGCCAAGGGTAAGGCGATCATCGTCATGAACCCGGCCGAACCGCCGCTGATGATGCGCGACACTGTGTTCGTGCTGTCTGAAGCCGCCGATCAGGCGAAGGTTGAAGCCAGCATCGAAGAAATGGCCGCCGCGGTTAAGGCTTACGTGCCGGGCTATCGCCTCAAGCAAAAAGTGCAGTTTGACGTCATCCCTGAAGACGCGCCGCTGAACATTCCGGGCCACGGCAAGTTCTCGGGCTTGAAAACCTCGATCTTTCTGGAAGTTGAAGGCGCCGCCCACTACCTGCCTGCTTACGCGGGCAACCTGGACATCATGACCTCTGCCGCGCTGGCTACCGCCGAGCGTATGGCTATCTCGATGATCAACGGCTGAGAACACGACCATGATTTTTGATCCAAGCAAAAAAATCTACATTTCCGACGTCACCTTGCGCGACGGGAGCCATGCAGTTCGCCACCAGTATTCGATCCAGAACGTGCAGGACATCGCCCGCGCCCTCGACCAGGCCAACGTGGACTCTATTGAAGTCACTCACGGTGATGGTCTGCAAGGTTCAAGCTTCAACTACGGCTTTGGCGCCCACACCGATCTGGAATGGATCGAAGCGGCGGCCGATGTGATTGAAAATGCCAAGATCACCGTATTGCTGCTGCCCGGTATCGGAACGGTTCATGACCTCAAGGCCGCTTACGACGCTGGCGCTCGCTCCGTGCGCGTGGCCACCCACTGCACCGAAGCCGACGTGTCCAGACAGCACATCGAATACGCGCGCTCGCTGGGCATGGACACCGTCGGTTTCCTGATGATGAGTCATATGATCCCGGCCGAACAGCTAGCCGCCCAAGGCAAGTTGATGGAAAGCTACGGTGCCGAGTGCATCTACATGGCCGACTCCGGTGGCGCTATGAGCATGAACGACATCCGTGACCGCATGCGGGCCTTCAAGGCCATGCTGAACGCTGAAACACAGACCGGCATGCACGCCCACCACAACTTGAGCCTGGGCGTGGCCAACTCCATTGTCGCGGTCGAGGAAGGCTGTGACCGTGTCGATGCCAGCCTGGCCGGTATGGGTGCAGGTGCTGGCAACGCGCCCCTGGAAGTATTCATCGCTGCCGCGGAGCGCATGGGCTGGAACCACGGCACCGACCTGTATCGCCTGATGGATGCTGCCGACGATCTGGTACGTCCGCTGCAAGACCGCCCGGTAAGGGTTGACCGTGAAACCCTCGGTCTCGGTTACGCAGGCGTGTACTCCAGCTTCTTGCGTCACGCCGAAATGGCTGCGGCCAAGTACGGCCTCAAGACCCTGGATATCCTGGTTGAACTGGGACGCCGCCGCATGGTGGGTGGCCAGGAAGACATGATCGTCGACGTGGCGCTGGATCTGCTCAAACAACGTTAATCCCCTGGCTTACTCCGTAGCGGGCCAGCTGCAAAAGGGCCAGGTCTTCAGTGCCGGGGCAAGTTGGCTTTGGCGCCAGGAAATGTCATCGCCTCGCAGGAGATTTTTTCCTGGTCCCTCGGCGCAGCCACCCTTCTACTGATTAACCCTTCGCCCCCCCGTTACGTCGAGCCTGTCACGACTTTTTCTATCTGCAGGGATACCTGCGCGCTGGAGTCTGATGATGCAATTGATAGACCCTTCACTGTTCCGCCAGCAAGCCTATATCGACGGCGCATGGGCTGATGCCGACAACGACCAGACCCTCAACGTCAATAACCCGGCGACCGGTGAGATACTTGGTAGCGTGCCGAAAATGGGTCGTGCCGAAACCGCTCGCGCCATTGAAGCGGCCAACCGCGCCCTGCCGTCCTGGCGTGCCCTGACCGCCAAAGAGCGTGGTGCCAAATTGCGCCGCTGGTACGAGCTTATGCTCGAACACAAAGACGATCTGGGCCGTCTGATGACCCTGGAGCAAGGCAAGCCGCTGCATGAGTCAGTGGGCGAAGTGGTGTATGCCGCCTCCTTCTTCGAGTGGTTCGCCGAAGAAGCCAAGCGCGTCTACGGTGACACCATTCCAGGGCACCAGGTCGACAAGCGTCTGCTGGTTATCAAGCAGCCTATCGGCGTGACAGCGGCCATAACACCGTGGAACTTCCCTTGCGCGATGATTACCCGCAAAGCCGGTCCAGCGCTGGCCGCCGGTTGCACCATGGTGCTCAAACCTGCCTCGCAAACCCCCTACTCGGCCCTGGCACTGGCCGAATTGGCTGAACGGGCTGGTATCCCCGCAGGCGTGTTCAACGTGGTCACCGGCAGCGCTGGCGAAGTTGGCGGCGAACTGACCGGCAACCCGATCGTGCGCAAGCTCAGCTTCACCGGCTCCACCGAAATCGGCCGCCAGCTGATGGCTGAGTGCGCCAAGGATATTAAAAAGGTGTCGCTTGAACTGGGCGGCAACGCGCCCTTTATCGTGTTCGACGACGCCGATCTGGACGCTGCCGTTGAGGGCGCGCTGATCAGCAAATTCCGCAACAACGGCCAGACCTGCGTATGCGCCAACCGCTTGTATGTGCAGGACGGCGTATACGAACTTTTCGTAACCAAGCTAGCCGTGGCGGTGGCCAAACTGCAGATCGGTAACGGCCTGCACAGCGGCACCAGCACCGGCCCGCTGATCGACGCAAAGGCCGTGGCTAAAGTGCAGGAGCACATTGATGACGCAGTCGCCAAGGGTGCGCGTGTGCTACTGGGTGGTAAACCTCACGCCCTGGGTGGGAGCTTCTTCGAGCCGACCATCCTGGTCGACGTACCGCATCACGCCTTGGTGTCAAAGGATGAAACCTTTGGCCCACTGGCCCCGGTATTCCGCTTCAAGGACGAAGCTGAAGTTATCGAACGCGCCAATGACACCGAGTTCGGCCTGGCTTCGTATTTCTACTCCCGTGACATTAGCCGCGTGTTCCGGGTGGGTGAAGCCCTGGAATACGGCATGGTCGGTGTCAACACGGGGCTGATCTCAAACGAAGTGGCGCCGTTCGGCGGCATCAAAGCGTCGGGTCTGGGCCGTGAAGGCTCCAAGTACGGTATCGAGGACTACCTGGAAATCAAATACATGTGCCTTTCGATATAAGCGCAAAGGCAACAAAAAACCCGCACTGGTTGCGGGTTTTTTGATGCGCGCTGTTTGAACGCTTAACGCGCTAAGGTAGGTTGCGGGTCTGCTTGTTGAAATTTGGCTTCAGTTGCGGCCGCTTCATCATATTCCCGGGCTACCTTGTCCATCTCCGGACGCAGGTAGCGCAGGGAGAAACCCAACACCAAGATCGCCAGAACTACACTGGTAGCCGAAACACTGACAAGTGAATAGCCAAGCATGGCCTGATCCTTGAACACGTGCTCGGTAATGATCGCTACCAATGTCGGAGAAATGGTCGGCGCCACAGTACCCACTACAAGAATGAACATACCCATGACTCGCCCACGCAAGTGGCTAGGCGCCATTAGTTGAATGGTTGCCGAAACGTAGAACACCGAGTTCAGCAGGATGATATCCAGTACCGCATAAGCAACAACAAACACATTAAAGTCATTGGTGGTAAAAGCAACGCCCATGGCAGGCAGCGAAAGGACGAGGATAAAGGTGTAGAAACGGATATGCGCGTCCTTGTAACCGCGCTTGACCATCCAGTCAATGAACAGTCCTTTGAGGATCATTGAGAAAGCCCCGACGGCGTATAGCATGCTCAAAGCTGGAGCATACTCCTTGGGAGACAACCCAAAATGGCGGGTAATATATGTCGGGCCCCAAGCCAGAGATGCCATTGCCGCCAGGGTAGTGCAGGAAAAACCCAGAAGCAGCAAACTGTACAAGCCCTTTCGTTGCGTTACATAGTCTTTAAAGGCGATCTCGCCTACTTTGCACGCGACGTTTTTTACTCGCAGGCTGACATCCGAGGCACCTTTACGCAGCGGTTCGGAAAAACTGAATACCAGCAACGCCAGCAGTACACCCGGCGCCCCTAGCAGAATGAGCGCCGAACGCCACGCATTCATTTCACCAAGCAATGGAAAATTTATGCTGCCGACGCTGGCGGTATAAGCGATGACCCAGCCACCAACACCGAACGCAAAGGCATTGCCCAATTTGGGCCCCATGCCGAAAATCGACATGGCCGTGGTCATGCGGTGGCGCGGCACACGGTCGGCAATCATCGAATACGCCGCAGGCATCAATGATGCCTCTGCAGCACCGACAGCTACCCGGCTGGCAAACAGGGCCGGAAAGGATTTGGACAGACCTGCACACACGGTAGCTATCGACCAGATAGCGAAGCCGCCGAATAGCACCTTGCGTCTAGAAAAACGGTCACAGGCCCAGCCCAGCGGGTAAGCAAATAAACCGTGGGCGACGGCAAACGCTGGTCCGATAATCAGGCTTATTTGCACATCGGTAAAACCCATGTCCTGTTGGATCGGCACCACCAGCATGTTCAGCACCAGTCGATCAAGTATCGACATGACGTAAAACATCAGCAATACAAGCACCATCCACCAAGGCTCGATCCTTTCCCACCAGTGCGTGGAAAATCGATTGGTATTTATCATGTTCATCAGCAGTCACCATTTTTTTATTTATTAAGTGGTGTTGAAGGAAGGCCCTCATTTGGCTTGCTGATTTAAGCGGCGTTTTTCAAGAAACGATAGGACCAACTGCCATCTCGTGCACTGAGTGCTCCTCCATGCATTACTGCCTTGCGACGAAGCGCGGACAATCGCTAATTTAGGTCGTCCTTAAAAAAACAACACAGAGGCCTCCCATGCTTGTTCGCCGAATCGCTCGTCACATCCTCGATACCCGCTATGAAAACCTCCCGCACGGAGTGATCCATGCCGCTAAGTTGCGGCTGATTGATGCACTGAGCTGTACCGTGGGAGGGCATGTATCACCCAGCAATGCCATTTATTTGAATTTGTTCAAAAGTTGGGGAGGTGCGCCGCAGGCCAGTGTTCTGGGTTTCGGGGAGAAACTTCCGTTGCCCCAAGCAGCACTAATCAACTGCCTGAGTACCCGCTCATTTGATTTCGAGGTAACAGGCCCGGAAGCCGAAGGTATCAACAAAGGCAAGATGGTAGGTCACGTCTGCAGCACCACGGACCCTACCGCGCTGAGTGTGGCTGAGTTCATGAACAGCAGTGGCCAGGAGCTTTTGGTCGCAGTGGTATTAGGCGGGGATGTGGGCGCACGCTTGGCCGTTTCAGAAGAGTTCAACTTCGATAAATGCTTTGAGGTTTGCGGAACCGCCAACGCTATTGGCGCCTTGGCAGTTGTTGCCCGATTGATGAAACTGGACGAAGACCAGATCGTCAATGCCTTCGGCATTTTGCTGCACATGATGTCAGGCTCGTACCAGTCCCTTTGGGATGGCGCCGACACCTTTAAACTACCCGGCGCCCTGGCTGCATACAACGCGGTGACCGCGGCGCAGTTGAGCCTGGGAAGTTTCGGCGGAGTAAAAGATGCGCTCACCAGCAAACTGGGGTATTACAACCTCTATTCCTATAATGCGTCGCCGGAGAATTTCGCTGCGGATCTGGGCACTACCTTCTACGTTCAAGGTATGCACAAGCTGCACCCATCCTGCTACGGCAATCACAACCCAATCGAATGCGCGCTGGAACTTGTAAACGCCCATCACTTCACGGCAGATGATGTGGAAACGATCACCGTGGATGTGCCGCCTCACCGGGTCAATCATTTCCTCAACCAGACCATGAGCGCTGAGGATGGCCAGGCCCGCGCACTGTTCAGCATCCCTTACGGCATTGCCAATGCACTGGTGAATAAAGAAGTGCGAATCGAGCATTACACCTCGGCCCACATTCATGACCCAATAGTCATGGCCTTGACCGAGCGCGTGGTTCTGCAGGCGGCCGAAGACGTCAACATCAACCAGTTGATGCGCCTGGCCATTCACCTTAAAGATGGCCGAGTCTTGAAATCTGAACGTGACAAACTGCCCCTCGGCTGGGCGGCCAACCCGGTCTCCGACCAGGACATCGTGAACAAATTTTGGCGCAACATTCATTTCGCGAAGAATGTCAGTGACGAGCGCGCCCAGCGCGCCCTAGAGGCAATTCAGAATCTCGAACAACTGGACAGCGTCGTGGCAATTACAGACAACCTCCGATAATCACTGCTCACTCCGTTGCCAAAGCAGGTCCACCCAGGAGGGCCTGTTCGGCATCGTGACACGCTTATGGCGTGTTCCTAGAGCGCGGACAAGCGCTTTTAAATACCACTCCAGTGAAAACAGATGTCTTCTCATCGCGACGATCGGCAGGGGGCCAACCTCTATGAGAGCTGATTCTGCTCGACTTGGAAAACCAATCAGGTAATCGATAATCTGCGAGTTCCAGGCATGCCTTCGACTGTTAAAGACCTGACTTCAATACAGGACTGAACTGTTAAGGGCCAGAGCACGACAAAGCCCCACCCCGTTACCGGGATGGGGCGTGGGTGCAACAGCTTTAGAATGCTTCGAGATTAGCTTTCACACCCGCGCGAATTCGCGCCTGCCATTCCTCACGACTGCAGAAGCCCGGCTGCGTTTTGGCCTTCTCCTCAGTGCGGGTATAGATTTGCTCTACCGATTCGGTGACCAGGTCGACATCCCACCAGGTAGGCTGCTGCACGTACCAAGGCGACGGGGTGTAGCATTCAATACGGTTACCCTCTGGGTCCGAGATGTAAATACTCCAGGTGTTGCCGTGATCCTTTTGCTGCAAAATCGGAACCCCAGCTTTATGGAACTCAACCGCCATCTGCTTGAGCTCCTCAAGGCTGTCGTAGACAAAGGAAATCTGCTGCATACCGGGATGACCTTCACGACGCAGATTGGCAAACGCAATCTGGTGATGCTCATCAGGATCACCGGTCATGAATACCACGCGGGCACCATCCGCACGTCCAGTACCGGTGTCAGATATTACGAATCCAAACCAACGAGTGTAAAACTTACCCAGCTCATCTGGTTGGAATGCGGGAACGCCAATGTGGCGGAATCGGCCTTGAGGAAGCGGCATGGTATTAAACCTCTTGTTAAGGTGGATAGGTGCAGTCATCAGTATCCGAGACACCGATATTCAGTCTTTGCCCAAACGAGCAATAATGGTGCACCCAGCGCTCATATTTGAGCTTTTGCACGGTGCACCTGATTGAAAAAAGCCCTTAGTTTGCATGCAGCCGTTACCCAGGCATTCACTCGCTATTGGCTCAGCACAAAGCCGCATTCCAAATGAGATCACCGCCTGAAATCGGCCTTTGTAAGTCCCTCTACAGCCGACAATCGACTTCTCATTCTCGCTCCGACAAACGCCGACCAAGCCCCCCGCATCCCATCGGGGTTTTCCCGCTGACCAGCGCTCTTCAAAAAATGGAAGCTCGTGGGAGCATCGATTGCCTGAGTGTATTGATATCAGTTCATGGCGATAATGAAGCAAAATTTCGAAACCGCGTGCACTTGGTGCACGCAACGCGAGCTTTCCGTTGCGCTTCTCTGGGGCGCTTTTGATACTTAGCCCATGCCCTCCGCTTGCATTGTCAGGGCCAGCCGGAATCCAGATTCCGAAGCACAATTACAAAAACAAGAGATCAAACATGTCCAGCACTAAGCCGTCGCTTGGAAGAGTATTGCTGTTCGCCTCCATGAACGCAGCACCTCTGCTTTGCGCCACAACGCAAGTGGTTGCCGCGCAGGGTTTTTTAGAAGACTCCAAAGCCACACTTCGTATGCGGAACCTTTATTACGATAATGACTTTCGCTCTGGACCGGGCGTGTCGCGCCTCACCGAGTGGGGACAGGGTTTCGCACTCAATGCACAATCGGGATTCACCCAGGGAACCGTTGGTTTTGGCGTTGATTTATTAGCGTTTTATGGACTGAAACTTGATTCCGGTGGCAAGGTTGGTGATCCTAACTCCTCTCGTCAACCCGCACTCCTATTTCCCCGTGCATCCGATGAAAGTTCTGTCGACAATTTTTCCTGGGCTTATTTGAACCCAAAGATTCGCTTCTCGAAAACTCAGATAAGTTATGGCGCTCATCTACCGCGCATGCCGATTGTCCAAGCCTCTACTGGCAGCATTGCCCCCCAGTTATTTGAGGGCACAGTGGTTACGTCCAACGAAATCGAAGGCCTGACCCTGATGAGTGGGCTGTACGAGCACTCTAAAGGCCGCGCGTCTAGCGATGGCATTTCCATGTCCATTAGCGCCTCGTCACCTGCACGAGGCCCTGGTAATCCTTATAACCGAGCGGTCTACGGCGCGAATATGCCAGGCACACCACAAGACAGTAATCACTTCTGGTTCTTCGGCAGCGAGTACGCCCTGACCCCCGGCCTGACCCTGCGTTACTACTACGGCGAGCTGGAAGAGTTCTACCAGCAGCACATGATTGGGGCGTTGACACAAATGCCTCTCGGTGCAGGCAAACTGTCTGGCGACTTCCGGTATTACGACAGCTCTGGCAATGGCAAAAACAGCAGCTTTGCCGGACGCAAAGAGGGCTACCTCGCAAGCGGCTACTATGGCAATGGCGTCACTGTGGGTGAAGTCGATAATCGGCTGAGCAGCGCATTATTCAGCTACAAGTACGGTGCCCACACCTTCGGTTTCGGCTACCAATATACCGAAGGCAAAAGCGACTTCGTATGGCTGAACCAAGGTGATGGCAGCATTGCACCCATCACAAGTGATATTCAAGTTAACAAGTTCACTCGGGCTGGCGAGCGCACCACGCAAGTGCGTTACGGTTACGACTTTGTTGCTCTTGGCATACCTGGGCTGGAAGCAAACTGGATCTATCTGAAAGGGCGAAATGCCCGCTCAGTTCAAGGGCCGAAAGAGGAAAATGTGCAAATCGTTTCGCTGAATTACGCAATTCAAAGCGGAGCGCTCAAGGGACTCGCCTTTCGCTTCGATAAAGGCATTCTCCACAGTGATGTGCCTGGTGTACGCGATATGACCGAAACGCGCCTGATCACCGAATACAGCATTCCACTGTTCTAGCACTGTTTACATTGGGCAACGCTGCCGCAACTCGAAGGGCTCTGGTCCCGCAATAATTACAATTCAGGAGATGTCCCATGCCTAACAAACCGTTGCCCCTTCTACACAATACCTGGTGGTCAAGGATCGAGCCTTGGTGGATGGTAGGGGTACTGTTGTTATTTTACGTGATTTCGATTCTGGATCGCCTGGTCATCAATATGCTGGTGATTCCGATTCAGAAGGATCTGGGCCTGACCGACTTTCAGATCAGCCTGTTGCTGGGTCCTGCATTCGCGATCTGCTTTGGCCTGTGCGGCTATCCATTGGGCTGGGCAACGGATCGCTTTTCCCGCCGTCGCGTCATATTCGGCGGTATCGTGTTCTGGTCCATAGCCACCTTGGCAACCGGCCTGGCGAAGTCGTTCCCGATGTTGTTTGCAGCACGCATGGGCGTTGGGGCCGGTGAAGCCGGTCTGCAACCTGCAGCCTACTCACTGATTGCAGATAAGTTTCCGAAAGAGCGCATGACTACGGCTCTATCAATTTTCGGCATGGGGCCAAAAGTCGGTACTGCGCTGGCCTTCGCCGTGGGTGGCTGGGTAATAGCCTACTCTGCCGCCCATGAGGGCCTGGTACTGCCGCTGATTGGTGAAGTCAACTCATGGCGGCTTGCCATGATCTTGATTGGCACTCCGGGCATCTTGTTAGCGCTTCTTGCCTTCAGCTTTTCCGAGCCATCACGCAAAAATCACGTAAAACCAGCGGCTTCCGATGTCAGCGTATTTGCCTATATGGGTCAAAACAAACCGCTGTTCGTTAGCCTGTTGCTGGGTTTTGCCTGTGCTGCTGTGGCTGCTGCGAGCCTGGTCAGTTGGGTACCAACGTACATCACCCGCGAGTTCGGGTGGACGCCGAAGGAATATGCGCCAATCATGGGCGTGGTCAACGTCATTAGCGCTTCGAGTATCATATTTAAAGGTATCATTATCGATTGGCTGTACAAGCGCGGCATCCGCGATGCTCACGTACGTTTCTATACCTGGTTACTGGCTATCACTCCGCCGCTGGCCATCCTGGCTTTCAGCGTTTCCAGCCCTTACTGGTTCATGGGCGTGTATGCTGTGGTCGATGTCGTGCTGGTTTCCTTCCTGCTTTACATCGCCGCGACCGTACAGCTGCTAGTACCCAACCGCATGCGCGGACAGACTACGGCGATTTTCATGTTCGTCACGGCAACGATCGCCGCAGGGATTGCCCCAACCATCGTCGCGTCCCTCACTGACTTCCTGTTCCAAGACCAAAAGCAGTTGGGCAAGTCGCTTATGCTGGTGACCACCACTGCCAGTCTGGTGGCTTTCATTGTCCTACGGTACTCGCTGCGACACCTGCGACCTGCGCTGGAACGACAGGACCTGGCTCAGCGCCAATCGGAATCCTCGAACTCACAACTTAACCCGGCCTGAAGGCCGCCCAGGTCGCCGACGCCCCCTCGGCATTGCCCAGGGGCGTTTTGCTTACATTGTAGTTGTGACTTGGGCAACGGTATGATGCCCCATGGATCGATTACCCTCTCTAAACGCCATCCGCAGTTTTGTGGCAGCTGCACGCTCACAAAGCTTCACTGCCGCCGCGCAGGAGCTGCATGTCACCCAAGGTGCGGTTAGTCGCATGGTGCAGGCGCTAGAACTTGAGTTGGGTATCCAGTTGTTCAACCGCAACGGACGTTTTATTACTCTCACCCAAGCTGGACAGACTTATTACCAAGAGGTGAGTCTGGCATTGCAGCGAATCTCCGACGCCACTCGCAAAATCCGCCAGGAAGAAGCAGGGCAGGCACTGCAGCTAGTGGTGAACTCAGGATTCGCCATACGCTGGCTCATGCCACGCCTGCCTGCTTTTCAACAGCAATACCCTAATATTGAAGTGCACATCCTGGGTGGCGAGACCGACACGGCCAATACAACCGACAATGCTCAACTGATTATTCGTTACGGTAACGGCGTCTGGCCGGGGATGAATGCAGATGCACTGCCGGTAGGAACCTTAATGGGTGTGATCTGCTCACCTCAGCTTAAAGCCTCCCGCGAGCTCAACCGCCCGGCGGATCTGCTACAGGGACCGCTGCTCACTCACACTGCAACTGCACGGAGCGGATTTTGGGGAGACTATTTTGCATCCTTCGGCCTGCCCCAGCCTCAGCTGGATTTGGCTCCCCGCTTCTATCAGCTGTTGCTATTGGCTGAAGCAGCCATGGGCGGGTTGGGTTTTGCCTTGGTGCCGTTATTTCTGTTCCAGCCCGAGCTTGAAAGTGGGCGCTTGGTTAAGGCTATCCCCCACACCTTCACATCAACCCGTGGTTATTACGCCACTTATCCTCCCGGCGCCGATCACGACCTTAAGGTCAATGTGTTCAAGCGCTGGCTAATGCAGCAAGCCGAACAGTCTCGCCTGCATACCGAAGCGCTATGGCGCTATCCTGAGCAGTAAGATGGCCTGAAATCGAGGACCGAAGAGCAAGAACAGAAAAGGCCCTGGAAAGGGCCTTTTAATACAATCGCAACTGAACGCGACCGCAAATGCCTCAATGCCCCAATAGCTTTTGCAGTACTCTACTGGCCGCCGCAATATCGGCATCCGAAACACCTGCCAGTTGCTCTGCGGTGAACTCCTTGGCTCGAGCAGTCAACGCCTGACGCTTCTGTAAACCTGACTCAGTAAGCGAATAATCGCCGCTGTTGAGCTGAACGAAGCCCTGATTTTTCAACTCATTCAATGCATCTTCGATCGCGCCTCGGCCAAGCAGTGAGTCATGCTCCAGCGAATCGATCGTCGCCGCGCCCTGCGCCAGATGGCTAAGCACCCGAGAGGTCGCCATCGTGACCCCAAGTGCTTGCCTATGCGCCTGGAAGAGCCGCGACATATGCTGGCTGGTACTGGTCAGCAGACTGGTAAACAGTGGATCTTCAAGGGTAGGTTTCGAGGTTGCACCCTTTTGTACACCGACGGCCACTTGTGGATGATTCTGCGTAACGGCGTACTGCCCTTGAGAAAAAACCAAGGGCTCACCGGCAAAACGCGCGTAATGCTCGACTTGCCCCACCAGGATCCAGTGATCACCACCTTCGTAGACCTTGGCCAAACGGCATTGCAAGTGGGCGATGGCGCCTTTGATCAGCGGAGCCCCTGCGGCATCCGGCAACCATTGCACCAGCTTGAAACGATCCTCATGACCGGAGCCAAACAGCTGAGATACCTCCACTTGGTCCGCCGCCAGGACGCTAATAGCGAAGTGACTGGCCTCGATAAAAGTGGCAGCACTGGCGGATTCACAGCGGATTGACCACAACACCAATGCAGGATCGAGAGACACGGCTGCGAAAGAATTGACGGCCATCCCGACCCGCTTATCGCCCTGCTGGGCAGTAATGATCGATACGCCTGTGGGATACTGGCCCAAGCAGCGTCGGAAGGCCCGACCATCGATGAGAGGATCACCCTGTTCAAGCAAGCTTGAATCATCCTCGTACATGTTTGAATTTGTCATCTGTATACCCTAGCTCTGCTCAGAGCCGATTCATTTAATTTAGGTAGTTGACGCCTACGCACGAGACGAGCGATGTCAACGAGGAGGCGCCCTGTTCGGCGCCCCCAATTAGGCTGAGCTACTTGTAGTAGGCGAGAGTACCGAAATCACTGAATGGAGCGGGCTCCATACCAAACATGGTCTTGATGTACTGACCGGCAGCCAATTCACGTCCGGCGGAGCCATGGTTACGAGCCGCCATCAGATCGCGGAAAACCTGCTGCAAAATGTTGTCCGAGGCAGATGCCGCCGCGCCAGCGATCGGCCACAGTGAAGCAATGCTTTCAAAACAGGTGGCATTCCCATCCGCCGATTCGAAGCGCACGCGCATTCGATCCAAAGGGGTCGACACTTCGCCTTGGCACGCCGTGTCGAACAAGGTCTTCCAATTGTTCAGATGACGCTCACGCACACCGCCAACCTTGGTCAATACATCGGCCAACTTCAAATGTAGGAACGGATTCTGCGCAATTGGCGCGCCTGTGCCCTGACGGGTAAGACGGACTCGGGACTGCTCGATAAAGGTATTGATGCCGCACATTGCAGTGCCAATTACGGTGTTGGTCGCAGTTGAGTTGAAAATTCCGAGAAATGACATCCAGTACAGCGGACGGTTGTTGACCTCCCAACCAGGGTTGGCGTCGTTGTACGTATCGACTAGCTCATGGATACGGTAGCTTGGTACAAATACATCCCTCAATGTAACGGCCTTGCTGCCTGTACCTTTCAAGCCTGATACATCCCAGCTTCCGTGATCGATACTGACGTCGCTAACCGGCACTACAAAATTACGCGCAGCTCCGCCGAGAATGACCCACTGAGCATGGTCCACACCACTGGAAAAAGTCCAGGTTCCATTGAGCAGGTAACCGCCTTCTACCTTTTCAGGCCTACCAATTGGAGCATAGGAACTCGAAGCACGAGTGTCCGGACCGTTGGCCCAGAATTCGTCCTGCATGCGCTTATCCATCAAGGCAATTTCGAATGCATGGCAGTTCAGTTGGCCGGCGATCCAAGCAGCCGAACTGTCAGCTTCACCAACCTTCATGATGCCTTCGAAGAACGATGCTGGGTCAATTTCCAGGCCTCCGTACTGCATTGGAGTAAATGTACGGAACACTCCCGCATCGACCATGGCTTGAACTGTGGCATCAGGTACGCGCCCTAATGATTCGGACTCGAAACGTCTTTGTCGTATCGCTGGAACCGCCTCATCGACAGCTTTGATAAACGCCTTACCTGCATTCAAGGCGCGCTCGCGATAGTCATACCAGCACGCCTTGCGAACATTAGAAGAATCGGAAACTGGCAGTTGAAGATTCGCTGATGTGGGCATGAAGCTGTACCTCAGGTTGTTTTTGTATGCGCAGAATTTATGCGCAGCACCCGAGCCTTCTCAAACCATATTTATGAACTGTCCATGAGGTGAAGTCATGCTGGTCCGGAAGTGCATACACGACGAGTCGAAACCAAGTTGATTGCCACCTGTAGCGTGGGGCTGCAATGGAACGTTCGTAGCGTGAGCACATGTGTTGCGGTGTCGCGGAGATCCGCCGCGCCACATCACGCACCCCTTCGTGGACGCTAAGGGCGATTTTCCGGAACGAAGTATTCGGGAAACAAGCGCTCTTTCATCGAGCATTCAGCGCAGTCGATCTGCCGTGATCGAAAGAGGATGGTGTCGACTTTCGTGACATGTGAGCGCCGGTTCTTGCAAGCACGCCTCTCGCTGCGAAGGGCATATTCAGTGGGGCAGCGATACTCCTGCTTCTCTTCGTTCTATTGAAAATCGCTACTCGATAGACTGTTATTCTCGCGCTCGATTTTCCCTAACTATCACATGTGGCTCGGAATCTTTTTCGTCCACCATCCAGGCAACACCGGCGCGGTCCCATAAGCAGTATCTTCTCGATAAAATCTACCGATTGCCAGTTGTCGCTACCGACAGCTACTGAAAACTCTCTCTCGATCATGATGCTGGTCGAATCAAATACAATCGGGCGGTCCGCTGGAGAATAACTTCGCACGGCATTCCAATTGGTATTCCAACCAAAAATAGAAACAGTTATTGATGTTACATATCAATAATTTACCAAACCGATTCAAATTACCCCGGCCCACCAGATTTGACGGTGGGGTCATCGCTGGATCGCACGGGTGGTTTGGGAGTGAGGCTTTTCAAGCACACCGTGACCCTGGATGAACTACAGCAGATCTAGTGTCGGGATGCTTGGCGCTACCCTCTCTATGCTGCTGTCTCATCTGCATGGACAACGTCACCGAACAGAAGCATTGAGGAAGATGTACATGATTGCCCGTATTTCAGCCGCCTTCGCCGTTATGGTTTCTTTGGTTGCCCATGCCAACGCTGGGGTCGCACCTCGTGTCGAAATCGCCTTCAATAACGGCGCCGAAACCGTGACGGCTAACCATTCCATCAAAGAACCGCTCGCAGCGCAGCACCTGTCATCGAGACTTGTCGATGATGCCAAGAACAGCATCCAGCCGTTCGACCAAACGCTCAAATTGCAGGGCATTCGTTTTCATGTGACGACGGCGTTGATCGATGGAAATCCCGTGCTCTACATCACACCCCAAGGGCTGGAAATCGATAATTCGAAGTTGACTCACCCACTCACCGGCAACATCGTTCGGGCGCAGGTCGCGGACCTTGATAGCGACGGTTCACCCGAGATTTACGTCTTCGTCAGATCATCGGGGCGTGGGATGGCGGGTGAGCTCATTGCCTACTCCGCTAACCGCAAGAAATCGCTCAGCACGATTTATCTGCCACCTGTCAGTGACAACCCGAAAATTGCAGAGGGTTACCAAGGCGAGGATGAGTTTGCTGTGACGGAAAATTCGTTGGTGCGGCAGTTTCCGATTTATGACGGTGCTGACGCCGAGGCTGGGCGGACGGGAAAAATTCGGCAGGTTCAATACAGGTTGATCCCAGGGGAAGCTGGGTGGCTGGAGGGTGTCCCTGATTTTGTGTAAACGGGATTTCTATTAAACCGTTAACAGCCGGTCTTCAAACTGGATATTGAAGCGATTCAACGCCGCTTTCCAGTCCCGGATCGGCATCGTCCACTTCTTGCTGATGTTGTTCAGCGCCAGGTAAAACAGCTTCATCACCGCCTCGTCAGTGGGAAATGACGCACGGGTTTTGATCACTTTGCGCAGGCTCATGTTGATCGATTCGATGGCGTTGGTGGTGTAAATCACCTTGCGGATCTCGGCTGGATAGTCAAAAAACGGGATGACTCGAGCCCAGTTTCGACGCCACGACAGGCTGATCGACTGGTACTCGGCGTCCCACTTGGCTTCAAATTCGCAGAGCCGTTGCTCGGCCAATTCGGCGGTGGCCGAGGTGTAAATCAGCTTGAGATCAGCCGCGACTTCCTTCTGCCGTTTCCACGATACGAAGTTCAAACTGTTGCGCACCATGTGCACGATGCACAGCTGAACGACGGCTTTCGGGTAAACCGTTTCAATCGCCTCTGGGAAGCCTTTGAGGCCGTCCACGCAGGCAATGAAGATGTCCTGCACGCCCCGATTCTTGAGTTCGGTTACCACTTGCAGCCAGAATTTGGCGCCTTCGGTTTGCGCGATCCACAAGCCCAGCACTTCCTTGTGACCCGCCATATTGACGCCGATGGCCAGGTAAACCGCCTTGTTGCGCACGGCGCCGGCATCGCGCACTTTGACGTGAATGCAGTCCAGGTAGAGGATCGGGTACAGCGCGTCCAGCGGTCGGGCCTGCCAGAGCTTGACCTCATCACTCACCGCGTCGGTAATGGCCGAGATCAGGCTGGGAGAGACCTCTGTGCCGTACATTTCCTGCAAGTGCGCCTGAATTTCTCTGACACTCAAACCGCGAGCGTAGAGAGAAATAACTTTGTCATCGAAGCCCGTCCAGCGGGTTTGATGCTTGGCCACCAGCTGCGGCTCGAAAGACGCCTGCCGGTCGCGAGGGATGTCGAGCGGCAGTTTGCCGAAGTCGCCCTTCAGGGTTTTACCGCTGTGACCGTTGCGCGCATTGGCGGCGGTGTTGGTGATTGCTGCGCTTTTGTCGTGCCCCAGGTGTTCGGTCATCTCAGTTTCAAGGGCCCGCTCGACCAGCATCTTGGTGAGCTGTTTGAGCAGGCCATTTTCACCGATAAGATCTTCGGGCTTTTTGTAATTGGCCAGCAGACTGTCGGCCAGTTTAACCAGTTCAGGATCAGGCTTGACTCGTTTGGCTCGCTTGGGTTTTGGCTCGGTCATTGGATTTCCTTGGGGTAGGCAGTCTCCTGCCAAATGACCGTTTACACAAAACTAATTACACCCTCGGTGGCTGTTGAGAGTTTTTCAGGTGACGGATACTGAGGCAATCTTTTGAAGGAGAAAGTCACTCTCCGTCCTAGGAAATTTCCTGCAAGACGCGTCGCCTTCCATGAACTAGCGAACTCTGCCCGTCATAGATAGCCTTCAGGTGTCGCTGCAAATCAGCGATCGGCTTTGACAGGCTGAAAACCGGAACCTTCCACTCTACCTAATAAAACGGCATGCTTGCGCGCGTGCAGTTTTTTCATGGCGGCTGTGCGTGGGGCATCTTTGGATGCACCGGTTTCCTGTGTTTCCGGTCTGTCAACCTGCGTACAGCTGCCACCCTCCCTGTTTGACAGCAGGGGAATGGTAGTTCCTATGACAAACCAGGAATTAGACCATGAAAAAACACAGCCCCAATCCACCGGACTCCTCGCCGGATTTGGCAACAGATACCCCCGATTTATCCAAGCTCTCCGAAGTCACTGAACCCCTCGTAAGCGCTCGCCTGCGCAACCCACGCCTCCCCGATCCCGTCAGCCACGTCTTCACCATCCTCCCCGACATCGACACCCCCTCCCTGCTCGCTCACGCCTGCGAAACCCTGGCCTCGCTCAACGTCATGAGCACGGACCTTGCCTGCGATCTGGAAAGCTCTCGCCGCAACGTAGCGCTGGCGATCCAGCAACTGGCGGTGGTGGCCGAACTGTTGGTAAACCGGGCGCTGGACAACCTGGACCCACCCGATGGATTGCCAGAGAACCCGTCCGCCAGCCACCCTTGAGTGGCCGCGCGCCTTTGTTACCGACTGGAGGTTTTTGTCATGGCTCGATACATGCCGGTCACCGGCATCGATTGCAGCATTGCGGTGCTGTTGATCGACACCGAAGCGCCACTGGACGTATTGCACGAAACCGCGGCCTACCGCATCCGCACGGCAACCCAATTGCTGGAGAGCTTCGCTGCAAACGAAAATGTTCACAGTGAACTGGCGCGGGTGTTGGTCACTTCACTGCGCGACGGCTGCGATTTGTTGGACGTCGTCGGGCGGCGATTGCAGGCGCAGGTTTTGATGTAGAAAGAAAATGGGCGATCGCTGAGGTCGCCCATTTTTAGACTGTCATCCAACGCGGCTTCATGCACAACGACTCAACAGAAGGTTTCACTTTATGTAACTTTCTGTGGAGTCCGCCTCCTCACATTCATTCAGAAGAGCTCCGCAAGTTCTTCAAGGGTCGGCATGGCCGCTGGTATAACCGTGAGCTCACAATCCAAAGCGCCTAATACACGTGCATACGCCACCATGCTCACGCATAGAGCACCTTTTTCCACAGCAATGATTTTTTGCCGCGTCAACCCTGCGAGCTTTGCCTGGGTGTAGCCACGATTGATACGCTTTTCACGTATGTGTTTACCCAGCCGCCAGGCCAGTAGGCTGTAGTCCATGTTCAGTTACCGTGACATTTATCGTCAGATGTAACGAATACATAACATCGAAGCAATTCTAAGCACTCTCCCGCTTCAGAAGACGCATCGCGCAGATGAATTTTTCTTCACCCCACCGCCCCTCTCCAACCGGTACATTGCACTCGCTCTTCAAGAAACTACGGTTTGCCCGCCCTCCCGCGGGCTTTTTTTTGCCTTTTGAACGGTCAGCTTCATTCAGTCATCCAATAACCGCCCTCCTCTGACGCATTCCCCTCCCAATACCCTTATTGGGTGTACCATCGAAAACTGTCAATCAGATATCAGTTAGCCATGTCCACGCTAAGCGAAGAGAGCAGTCAGATCGTAGCTTCTCTGACGCACCGTGTTGGCCCCAACGCTGACGTTTCAGCCACAGCCGATGCCCTGTTTTTCGGTGAAGTGTTGCTGACTACTTTCTACCAGCTGCTGACTACCCTGATCGGGCCCTCGCTCACCGCACGTTTGCTTCGTGGCGGGTGGGATCATGAATGAGGCTAACAGCAAGAACGAGCAAGCAATGGCCACTGCCGCTCGCGAATTGTTCCTGCTCGGCCAGAAAACCGTCGAGGCGCGAGCCGTACTGGCGGCACTGCAAAAGGAGCTGAGCGAGGCCAACACCCGGCTCGTCAATATCCAACAGGTCGAGCAACTGATCGGGGCCAATCAGCAATTGGTCCTGGCGATTCTGCTGGCTCAGTCGGATGCGGAAAAACCCCAACGCTCAGCCGAAGAACACCAGCGTTACCTGGAGATGCGCGACACCAACGAACAATTGGTGCGTGCCGTGCTCAGTGCGCAACACCTGCAAGCCTCGGCGGAGCACAGCCTGGCCCAGCAACAAAATATCCTCACCCTGGTGGCTCACGAGCTGCGCAATCCTTTGACTCCCATCAGCATGATCGCCGGTCGACTGGTGCGGGTACCGAAAGAAGAGCTGCCCCGAATGCAGGCACTGATCGAAGGCCAGGTGCAGCACATGTCGCGGCTGGTGGACGATTTGCTCGACGTCTCCCGCGTCAGCACCGGCAAGTTGCGCCTGGATCGTCGTATCGTCGATATGCTGCAAATCATTCAGGAGGCCGTCGCCGTGTGCAGCCCGGTGATGGCCGCGCAGCATCTGCACTTCACCGCCGAGTTGCCTGAAGGTGCGCTCGCGGTGAACGGCGATCCGGTCCGGCTCACGCAAATCCTTGGCAACCTGCTGGGCAACGCGGCCAAGTACACCCAGGCGGGCGGCACGGTCACGCTGTCGGTGACCGCCGAAGACAATCTGCTGCAGATGAGCATCGGCGACAACGGCATCGGCATTTCTGCCAAGGTACTGCCTTTTATCTTCGAGCCCTTCGTGCAGGATGTTCACGCCGTCGACTTCAACCGTGCAGGCCTGGGCATTGGCCTGACCGTGGTCCGCGAATTGGTCGAGGCTCATGGCGGAACGGTCATCGGCATGAGCGACGGCGACGGCAAGGGCAGTACCTTTATTGTGACGTTGCCGTTGGCGGTTGGAGCGTAAACCGCGTTGCGCCAGGTTGCACCGCGAAGCCAATAGTGCAGACGACAAAAAACCCGCAATCCCTTTCGGGACTGCTGGTTTTGTCGTTCTGAATCCGTATCACCACAATGCAATGTCATACGTCAGATAAAGCCGCCAGTTGTCCCGATCGCTGGCGTAGGTCGAACGATAAGTCGCCTTGCGCACTTCCATCCCCAGCCCTTTGAAGGCGCTGCTCTGAATGACATAACGAAGGTTGGTATCCGACTCCCACTCGCGGGCTTCCCGTCCCTTGTAATCGCCGTTCTCACCCTTGTAGTAACGCGTCATGAAGGTCAATCCGGGCACAACGGCAGCGAAGTCATAGTCGTATCGCAGCATCCAGGTTTGCTCTCCGCCCTGAATGAATTTTCCGACACCTGCATTCGTGAACGAGTACACCGTGGAGACACTGGTGTAGGGCAACGCTGTGTCGCCGGTGACTTTCTGATACCCCACACCGATCGCTTGAGCGCCCAGGCGATAGGTAAACAGACCACTGAACATGTCGGCATCAACTTCGCCGTTGCGTGCCTCGCCCGCATCGCTACTGATGAAGTAACGCAGGTCGCTGGTCAGGTTGCCGCCGCCCACTGGAAGCTTGTGCACCAGGCCGAGAAATTGCTGGCGGTAGAACTCGCGCATTTCGCCGTAGTACCAGGTGCCGCTGAGGTTTGGGGTGAAGGTGTAGACGGCGCCGGCAAAGTCGAAATCCGTGCCCTTGTCACCCGTGTAGCCCTGAGGGTAAATATCGACACTGTCGGTGGAGTTGCGCTGTTTGAATTTATCCAGATGCCCGGTGTGCAGGTAGAGATTACGGATACCGGAGTATTCCACTTGAGTGCCGCGAAAGGTCTGCGGCAGCAATCGACCGTCGTTGTAGACCAGCACTGGAATCTTCGGCAGCAGATTGCCGGTTTTCACCACGGCATCGCCAATGCGCATTTTCGCCGTCACGCCCAGGCTGGAAAACCCGTCCGCCGCATGGCCGTCATCGTGTACCGGCAACAAACCCGTGCCGGCATGGGTCGGGCTTGAGTCCAGCTTGAGCCCGGCCAGCCCCAACGCATCCAGGCCAAAGCCGACCGTGCCAGCGGTGTAACCCGATTGCAGGTTGAGCAGAAAGCCCTGTGCCCACTCTTTGCGGTCGTTGCCGCCATCGCGGTAATCGTCGTTGAAGTAATAATTACGCAGGGAGAGTTTGCCGTGCGAATCCTCCAGAAACCCCTGAGCCATCAGCTCCGGGGACAGGCTCGCCAGTATTCCCGCGGATACAATCGCGCCTCTCGTGAACAGCTCACGCATCGCTTTTCCTCAGTGCCGTATTGTCGATTTTTATGGGCAGTAGCAAGGGTCCCGTTGCCGGGATTTGTCTCTGTGTTGTGGTGGTGTGGCGCTGGACTCAGCGGCGCATTGGGGCGGACACTAACGGCTCGCCAGCACGTTCACAACGTTATGCGAGAAGCGCATCAGGCTATGCGCACGCTCGTGATACGGCACCTCACGTCGCTGAAAAACCAAGGGGATCCCTGCGTGAATTTCAAGCAACTCGAAGCTTTCAAGGCAATCATGGCCACCGGTTCGACCATCGGCGCGGCAACGCGAATGGGCCTGTCTCAATCGGCGGTCAGCCGCTTGCTGACGCAGCTGGAAGAGGCCCTGGGGTTTGCCTTGTTTCTGCGTAAAAAGGGCCGGTTGATGGCCACGCCTGAAGCCGAAGAACTGCTCACCGAAGTGGCCGGGCTGGTGGACGGCATGCAGCGCGTCCAGCGCCTGGCCGACGAGTTGCGGGTCGGTCGCTCGCGCAAGCGTCTGCTCAAGGTGGGCGTGCCGACCAGCATGACCCAAGAGCTGTTGCCGAAGATCGTCGCCGATTTTCTCAAGAGCCACGAAGACATTGTCGTCGAGTTGCTGACCGGCTCTTACGACATGATCGAGCGGGCGGTGCTTGATCGCTCGGCAGACCTGGGATTCGTGCGATTACCCACCGACCTGCCGGACTTTGACATCGAGCCGGTGCTGGAAACCGAAGGCGTTTGTGTGATGCCGGCGGATCATCCGCTGACCCGCCACACGTTCATCGAAGTCCAGCATTTGCGTGACGTACCGCTGGTGCTGCTGGGTCGCCAACGCGCGCTGCGAGCGGAGCTCAACCAAGTCTTTCGCGCGGCGAACCTGACCCCGCAAGTGCGGATCGAAGTGCACTCGGTCGGCGCGGCGTGCAGCTTCGTCGCCGAGGGTCTGGGGGTCTCGATCGTCAATGGTTTGCTGGCCAGCCACTTCGCTCACCTGCCGATTGTCACCCGGCCGTTTCGGCCTGCCCTGCCCTATGCATTTGGCTTGGCATTCCGCCACGACGAGCCGCGCCCAAGCATTGTCAGTGCCTTTGCCGAGCACCTCAAGCGGCGCCTCAGCGAGTCGTGCGCCGCGGGTAAATGATGACAAACGCATAGCTCAACCCGTTCCGCGCATAACGTTGTGGCCGGCAAGCGTTTGGCCTAGTGTCCGCCTCACCAACAGCCGACACCCAAAACAATAACCGCGAGGACCTCCCTGCCAGTCAGGGCAAGAATCATGAGCGAACTACAGATCACTCTCCCCCCGCCGAGCGCCGCCTCCACGACAGTGGACTCCGGCAAAACCGGCCAACGCAAACCCATCAACCCGGCGATCATCCTGCTGAGCATCGTCTTGCTCGCGGTCGCATTCACGTATGCGGTCAGCTCCGGCACCTTCCAGCGCCAGAACGCGCTGGTGGTGCCGGGTTCCTATCAGGTCCTGGAAAAGAGCCATTCGCTGACGCAGTTGTTCTCCCTGGAGCCGCGCAAAACCAATGACGCCGTGGCCCGACCGGTGTCCCTGGTCGAAGGCTTCATGGCCATTCCCCAAGGCATCGAAAAGCGTGCAGCGCTGATTTTCATGGTGCTGTTCATCGGTGGCATGTTCGGCGTTCTGAACAAGGCCGGCGTGATCGACGCCGGCCTCGAACGCTTGCTGGGGATGACCCGGGGCAACATCTACGTGCTGGTGCCAATGCTGATGCTGGTGTTCTCGGCCGGCAGTACCTTCATGGGGCTGGCCAAGGAATTCATCCTGATCGTGCCGCTGATGGTGGCCATGGCCAATCGACTGGGGTTGTCGAACCTGATCGGGCTGGCCATCGTGTGTATCTCGGTGAAGATCGGCTACCTGGCTTCCATCACCAACCCTGTGGCGCTGTCAGTCGCGCAACCGATGGTCGGCTTGCCGATTTTCAGCGGCATGAGCATGCGGATCGCGGCCTACGCCCTGTTCCTGAGTGTCGGTATTGCTTTCGTGCTGTGGAGCATCCACAAACAGGGCTTCGACGCCAGCGCGAAAATCAACTTCGAACACAAACCGTTGCCGATCCGCCACCTGTTGAACCTGCTGGTTCTTGGCAGCGGCATCGCGTTCATGGTCTTTGCCTCAACCCGCTGGCAGTGGAAGTACCACGAGCTTTCGGCGTTCTATCTGTTGTTGAGCATCGCCTTCGCCGCCATCGCCGGTCTTGGCGCCAGTGCCACTGCAAACGCGTTCGTCGACGGCATGAAAAAAGTGCTGATCGCCGGCGTGCTGATCGGCCTCGCAACCGCGGTTGAAATCATCCTCACCACCGGACAGGTGCTGGACACCATCGTCAACGGCCTGGCCAGCGTAGTGAGTGATCATGGCCCGATCGTATCGGCCTATGGCATGTTCTTCTCGCAACTGGGGCTGGACGTACTGATCCCTTCGACGTCCGGTCAGGCCGCGGTGACCATGCCGATTTTCGGCCCGCTCGGCCAACTCTCCGGTGTCAGCCCGCAAACCACCGTGTATGCGTTTCTGCTGGGCAACGGACTGACCAACATGATCACGCCGACCTCCAGCGGCTTGCTGGTGCTGCTGGCCACCGCGCAAGTCGGCTGGGGCCAATGGGCGCGCTACGTCCTGCCGCTGTTCCTGATTTACCTGGTGCTGGCGATGATCCTTCTGGCCATCGCCGTGACCACCGGCTACTGACCGACCGATGGCACCTGCGGTGATGCCGCAGGTGCCCGCGTCAACAAGGTTTTGATATGAACTTCCTTTCTGAACAAGCGATACCGGCCATGCAAATTTTGCGCGACCAGTCGGTCCCCATGCGCGATGGCGTGTACCTGGCCACCGACATCTATCTGCCTGCAAACATTGAAGGTCCGTTTCCGGTCGTGATCGAACGCACGCCTTACGACAAAAGCAAACCGTCGCGCTCGGAGAGGCAGCTCGACGGGCAGCACATTTCCCGCCAGGCGATGGCGGCACGGTTCACCGAGCAAGGGTTTGTAGCGATCTTCCAGGACTGTCGCGGGCGTTACGCCTCCGAAGGGGTATTCACCAAGTACACCGCTGAAGGCGAGGACGGCTTCGACACGCTCGCCTGGATCGTCGAGCAACCCTGGTGCAACGGCCGGATTGGCAGCATGGGTTTGTCTTACGCGGCCCACACGCAACTGGCGATGGCTTGCCTGCATCCACCGGGGCTGAGCAGCATGGTGCTGGACTCGGGTGGTTTTGCCAACGCGTTCCAGTGCGGCATCCGTCAAGGTGGCGCGTTCGAGCTCAAGCAAGCGACCTGGGCCTGGCGACAGGCCAAGGAAAGCCCGGCAGCGCTGGCCGATCCACAGATTCGCGAGGCGCTGGAACAGGAGGATATTCATCAATGGTTTGCCCGCATGCCATGGCAACCGGGCCAGTCACCCATTCGCCACGTGCCGGAATACGAAGCCTATCTGCTTGAACAATGGGCCCAGGGCAGCTTCAGCGATTACTGGCGTAAACCGGGAATTTACGCGGAGGGGCATTACCATGACCTGCCGGATATCCCGGTGCTGTTCATGTCCAGCTGGTATGACGCGTATGTCAGTTCGACCCTCGCCAACTACTGCGCATTCAAACTTCATAACAGCACACCGCAACATTTGATCATGGGACCTTGGCTGCACGGTGATCGCAACATCAGTCACAGCGGCGATGTCGAGTTCGGCGCAGCTGCATCCTTCGACGGCCGAGTGGCCGAGAACTGGCTGACGTGCCGGCTGAACTGGTTCGAGCGCTCACTCAAGGACCAGCCCACCAAAGCGCTGGCCGACGCGCCGGTAAAAGTGTTCCTGATGGGTGGCGGTGACGGTACGCCTGATGACAAGGGTCGTCTGCAACACGGCGGTCGCTGGTTGCACAGCCAACAATGGCCACTACCTGGCAGCCAGCCACTGAGTCTGTATCTGGACCATGAGCGGCAGTTGAGCCGGGAACGTCCGGTCATGCGCGAGGCAACGCTGAGCTATCGCGCTGACCCCGACCACCCGGTCCCCACCATCGGCGGCGCATTGACGTCCGGTGCCCCGGTGTTCGCGGGCGGGGCTTTCGATCAACGTGAGCGACCCGACTTTTTCGGCACCCGCGGCAACAATCAACCGCTGTCGGAGCGCGAAGACGTACTGAGTTTTCAGACGCCGCCGCTGACCGAAGACCTGATCATTGCCGGCCCGCTGTACATCGAGCTATGGATTGAGAGCGACGCGCCCGACACGGACTTTACCGCCAAACTGGTGGACATCTACCCGCCGAGCGCGCACTACCCCGACGGCTACGCGATGAACATTACCGATGGCATTCGTCGCAGCCGTTACCGGGACTCATGGGAAAATCCCGAGCCACTGCAACCGGGTAAAAGGGTCAAAGTGGTGATCGAGCCGTTCGCGACCTGCAACGTATTCAAACGCGGCCATCGCTTGCGCCTGGACATTGCCAGCAGCAATTTTCCGCGCTTCGACGTGAACCCCAATAGCGGTGAAGCCGAGGGTCAGGCACAAAACAAACGCATCGCCATCAACACCGTGCACCTGAGCCAGGACTTTGCCTCCCGGCTGGTGCTGACGACGCTCCCGGCAGAGGCATTGCCGGCACTGGAGCGTCAGCCGGCAGATTCCGGCTGAGCCATCAATGCCGGTTCTTCATGCTTTTGCAGAACCGGCAGCTCCAGCCGCGCTCGCCCATAAAACGCCAGCGCCGTCAGCAAACACGCCAGCCACACGAAGATCCCGGCCCAAAAGGTGTGGGACATGTAATGCCAGCCTTGCAGAACCCGCGTCGTGCCGTAGACGAAACCGAGTGCCAGCGAGCCGTACATCACCGCTTTGGAATAGCGCCAGCGATAGCGGCGTGCGACGAAGTACAACGCCAGCATGGTAAAACCACCCGAAGCATGACCGCCCGGCCAGCAGCGCCCTTTCCCGGCAACCTTCAGCAGATCGAAATTCTGATACCACTCCTTGTGTTCAATCTTCCCCCCATACTGGGTCGTTTCGATCGGGCAATACACACTGGTATGGCCCTTGAGGTAGTGGATTACGCCGGTGCTGATGGAAAACGCGAGCACCACGTACAGGAAATCACGGCGGTGCCTGTTGGCAAACCGCAGCACCGGCGCGACTTTGATTTTTTCCAGAAACGCGATGATGGTCGAATGCTTTTCAGCCTTCAGGCGCGGCCAGAGAAACGACAGCAAGGCGCCGACGATGGCGATCTCGCCGGTCCAGTTCGGGATGATCCGCGCCCATTTATGGGTGATCTTTTCGAACCAATACACATGGTCCAACGGAAACGTCTGCGTCACCGGATCATAAAAAAGATCGTTGAAGGCGATGTCGATGCGGGTCAGGTCGAACAGCAGGAACACCACGAGCGCACAGGCCAGCGGGATACCGAAGTTCATCCAGTAGAAACGTGAGCGGGAGGAAGTCAGCATTGAGCGCCCTGATTGAGAAAGTGAATTCATTCGCGGGTCACCGAGCCCCAGTCCGAGGCTTCGATGAAACCGAGCATGCGCGGTGCCTGTAACGTTTCGGCGAAAATGAACAAGGAAGCGCCGTACCCCAGGGTCGAGGTTGGCAACTTGAGGTCTTTCAGCAGTTGCGACATGCATTCGCTGTGGGTGACCAGAATCAGATTGCGGCCGGCCACTTTGTGCGCCAGGGCGTCACGCAACATGGTTCCCTTGCAGTTGATCAACCAGTCTTCATCGAAACTGATCTTGTTGAACATGTAGCCGGCGCTCTGCGCTGTCCGCATGAGCGGGCTGTTGTAGATGTCGGCCTTGTCCAAGCCCAGTTGCTCGAACTGAGCACCCACCGCCACTGCCACGCTGCGAGAACGCTCGGTGATGCCATCATTTCCGCTCAGGCAGGCTGCCGAGGAGTGATCGCAACGCTCGACGTGGCGCACCAGCACGATCATGTCACCTTTGGCCCAGCCGGTCGCCAACGCACGGGCGCCGGCTACATTACCGTCAGCCAGGTCCGGCACGGCGGCGGGTTGCAACAGCCATACCGTCAACGGGATCACCAGCAGCGCCGAGGCCAGCACCACAGCCGCGTTGCGATAGCGGGCCAGGCGGCTCAGGTCGAGGGAGCGTTTAATCCCGAATAGACTCAGTCTCAATTCCACATCAAGCCGACCCGCCGGCATGCCTCACTGTCATTAATGCCGCGAGGGTAGAGAGGCGCGCGTTGGCTGGGAGTGAAACGATTGTGAAAAAAAGCTTAAAAACAACGGCAAAAGATCTTTCTTCAGTTCCCAACCTCACTGCCGATACACACCTGCTACCTACCTTGCTGGCGCCCAAAAACAACAATCTTCCAGCCAACCGACGATCAAGAAACACAACGTTCCTGGAGGAATTCGATGAATAGCTGGTTCGGTAATATCAGCGTGAACCTGAAACTGGGCCTGGGGTTCGGCCTGGTCCTGACCCTGACCTGCATCCTCGCCCTGACCGGCTGGACAAGCCTGGGCGGTTTGATTGACCGCAGCAACTGGATGAGCGACATCACCCAGCTCAATGCCGGCCTGACCAAACTGCGTGTGGTTCGGCTGCAATACATGCTGACCAACGGCGACGAAACCGCCGCGCAAAACGTACAGACCACCCTGGACGCGTTCTCCGCCCAGCAGCAAGCGCTGCTGGCGAAATTCAAGAGCCCGGACAACCTCACCTTGTTGAGGGAACAAGGCGCCGTCATCGAGGCTTACAAGGCGTCCCTGAACAAGATGCGCAGTGCCTACCGCACCGGTAACAGCGCCCGCGACGTCATGGGCAGCAACGCCGAAACCGCCAGCAAACTGATCGACGCCATCAACTCCGCCGTGCAGCAAATGCCCCCGAGCGATCAGCGCTTCGAACAGTTCCAGGCCATCACGGCCGCCAAGGAAGCCTTCTTGCTGACCCGCTACGAAGTGCGCAGCTACACCGCCACCACCAACCCCGAGACCGAACAGAAAGCCGTCCGCCAACTGGATGTGGCGATTGCCAGCGTGAAGTCACTGGGCGGGCATTTCGCCGAGACTCAGCCAGACACCCTGCGGCAGCTGGAAGCCGCGCTGGGCAACTACCGCAGTGCCTTGCAGGCGTATAAAAACGCCAGCGACGACGCCGTCCAGGCGCGCAAGGAAATGACCGACCAGGGCGCCGCGATCGTGTCCCTGAGCGATCAGCTGTATCAGATTCAGCTCGAACGCCGTGACGCCGAAAGCGCCCAGGCCCGTACCCTGCAACTGATCAGCACCCTGCTGGCCTTGTTGGTGGGCATCATTGCTGCCGTCATCATCACTCGCCAGATCACCGGCCCGTTGCGCGACACCCTGGCCGTGGTCGAGCGCATCGCCAGCGGCGACCTGTCCCACGACGTCAAGGTGACTCGCCGCGATGAACTCGGTGTGTTGCAGCAAGGCATTGCGCGCATGGGCGTTACCCTGCGCGACTTGATCAGCGGCATTCGCGATGGCGTCGCCCAGATTGCCAGCGCCGCCGAAGAGTTGTCGGCCGTGACCGAGCAGACCAGTGCCGGGGTCAACAGCCAGAAGATCGAAACCGATCAGGTGGCCACGGCCATGCACGAGATGACGGCCACGGTGCAGGAAGTCGCGCGCAATGCCGAGCAAGCCTCCCGGGCCGCGGCTGCCGCTGACGGCGAAGCTCGCGAGGGCGACAAGGTGGTCAACGAAGCCATCGCCCAGATCGAACGCCTGGCCAGCGAAGTGGCGCGCTCAACCGAAGCCATGAATGTGCTGCAACAGGAAAGTGACAAGATCGGCAGTGTCATGGACGTGATCAAGGCCGTCGCTGATCAGACCAACCTGCTGGCGCTCAACGCCGCCATCGAAGCCGCCCGTGCCGGTGAAGCCGGTCGAGGTTTTGCCGTGGTGGCCGACGAAGTCCGTGGCCTGGCCCAACGCACCCAGAAATCCACCGAAGAAATCGAAGGTCTGGTCGCCGGTCTGCAAAATGGCACCCAACAGGTGTCGGCCGTGATGAACAACAGCCGCACCCTGACCGACAGCAGCGTGGCGCTGACCCGCAAGGCCGGCGTGTCACTGGAAAACATCACCCGCACGGTGTCCAACATCCAGTCGATGAACCAGCAGATCGCTGCCGCCGCCGAGCAGCAAAGCGCGGTGGCCGAAGAAATCAGCCGCAGCATCGTCAACGTGCGCGACGTGTCCGAACAGACGGCGGCCGCCAGCGATGAAACGGCTGCGGCCAGTGTTGAGCTGGCGCGGTTGGGTAATCAGTTGCAGATGATGGTGAGCCACTTCCGGGTTTAAACACACCTGATCGTTCCCACGCCCTGGTGGGAGCGATCTTTTACCTGTGTCAGGTATCCCACGGATTGATCACCTCGATCCCGGGAAATTCGAAGTCTCGAACATTGCGGGTGGCGATCGGTGCACCGTGAGTCCGGCATATTGCAGCAATTTGCGCATCAGCCATGGACACCGCTCGCCCCTGTGCTTCACAACCCGCTACCAGCGTTGCGTACTCGACGGCGGCGTGAACATCAAAAGGCAATATCCTTCCAGCGAAATCCTCTTCAAACATCTCCATCGCATGAGCTTCAAGTTTTTGCTTGCGCTTTCCGTAAGGTAATCGGGCAATTCCATGAAGTATTTCTGCCACGGTCACTGCGCTGATCGCCAGATCCATCGCTGGCTGCCGATCAACCCAGGCCACTACTCGAGCCTCGGGCTCGGCCCGCATAAACTCGGAAAGAACATTGGTATCGAGCACTATCATTCAGAGAAATCCACCGCTGTAGCTTTCTCCGAACGTATGGGTAAATCGAGGTCCACGCCACCGACATCGTTGAATCTGTTGCGGATCCGGCTACCAAGCCCTCCAGCCCGGTCAACGGTAGCCAGCGCTCTCCCAAGAATCAGGCGGACCTCTTCTTCCATGGAGTGGCCGTTGTGAGCAGCGGCAATACGCAGCTGTTCTTTTATGGCGTCGTCCAGATTACGGATGGTGATACTGGCCATGGCGCGGCCTCCTGCAATCAATGAAATCATTGATTGCAGGCTAACACATAATTCTCAGTGAAGCGCGGAATGTGTTTTCCCTGTAGACGCTGCAAGGCAACGATCTTTGGGTGTCGCCACGATCAAAGAAAGCCTGTGCGCAACTCCCCCTCCCGCGCCAGGAATCGTCCTGCCCTTCTGCCGTTCGCCTGACCTTCGCTGTAACTCAACACCCCATTGATCCAAACCCCATCAATCCCTTCCGCTGCCCGTTGCGGGTCATTGAAGTCCGCCACGTCGCGAATGGTCACGGGATCGAACAACACCAGGTCCGCCCAGTGTCCTTCGCGGATTTCGCCCCGTTGCTTCAAGCCAAATCGCGCCGCCGACAATCCGGTCATCTTGTGCACGGCGGTGTGCAGTGGAAACAGCCCCACATCGCGACTGAAATGTCCCAGGACTCGTGGGAACGCGCCCCACAAGCGCGGATGCGGAAACGGGTCTTCCGGCAATCCGTCGGAGCCCACCATCGACAGCGGATGCGCGAGGATTCTTCGTACATCGGCCTCATCCATCCCGTAATACACCGCGCCGGCCGGTTGCAGGCGGCGGGCGGCATCGAGCAGCGGCACGCCCCACTCGGCGGCGATGTCCATCAGGTCGCGGCCACCCAACTCCGGGTGCGGCGTGGACCAGGTGATGGTGATGCGATGGGCATCGGTCACTTGCTTGAGGTCCAGGGTCGATGAACTGGCCGCGTAGGGATAACAGTCGCAGCCCACCGGGTGGGTTTTCGCCGCGTGTTCCAGGGCCGCCAGCAAGTGCGCACTGCGCCCCCAGTTACCGGCGCCGGCACATTTGAGGTGGGAAATGATCACCGGGGTTTTCGCATGGCGGCCGATCTGGAACGCTTCATCCATGGCCTCCAGTACTGGCTCGAATTCGCTGCGCAAATGGGTGGTGTACACCGCGCCGAATGCGCTCAGCTCTTCGGTCAGTTGCATCACTTCGTCGGTGGAAGCCGAGAACGCGCTCGCATACGCAAGACCTGTGGACAAGCCCAATGCACCCGCCTCCAGGCTTTCACGCAACTGTTCGCGCATCGCGCCGATTTCCTCGGGCGAGGCGCTGCGAAACAGGTCGTCGAGGTGATTGCTGCGCAACGCAGTGTGGCCGACCAGGGCCGCCACGTTCAGCGTGGTATTCGCCGCTTCGACGGCTGTGCGGTAGTCGCGGAACGTCGGATAAACAAACGCCGCGGCGGTGCCGAGCAGGTTCATCGGGTCCGGCGGATCGCCGCGCAAACTCACCGGCGAAGCGCTGATCCCGCAGTTGCCAACAATCACCGTGGTCACCCCCTGGCTGAGCTTGGGCAACATCTGCGGCTGGCGGATCACCACCGTGTCGTCGTGGGTGTGCACGTCGATGAACCCTGGCGCCAAGACGCGGCCGGCGGCGTCGATTTCTTCGGTGGCGCCGGCATCGTGCAGGTCACCGATGCGCTCGATGCGGCCGTGCAGGATCGCCACGTCGGCGAGATAACCGGGGGTGTTGCTGCCATCGATGATCAGGGCGTTGCGAATCAGCGTGTCGTACTTCATGTCAGTCTCCCAGCGGCAACGCCACATGCAGGACATTTTTTTCTATTGTCGTGTACCTTCACATTCGGCCAATCTCGACACTGTATGTGCAGTTTTCAAAAACTCGCCGTTCGCCAATGTTTCACCCACTCTCAAGAGCAAAGGAATGCAGATCATGCAATGGAAGACCGTGGTGTTCGCTGCGTGTTTGCTGCTCATCATCGCCTGCCACGCCAGGCCGTTTCAGCCACCGCCCGCGGAGTCGACCCAGTGGCTAAAAGCCGGTGCCAGCGAGGATGACGCGTTTCAGTCGATGCTGGCGTGCGGGTACATCAATGGCTCTGGCACCGATGCCAAAGCCACAATCGAACAAAGAGTTGAGCGCTTCCAGTGCATGAAACTCGCAGGCTATAGCCGTCGCGACGGTCTGGATCTGTGTACCCAGCCAAGTTTTCACCCGCTGCAGGCTTGCGCGCCTGCCCATTGAAAAGACGAAACGGGTGCCGAGCCTCGTGCGAGCGATGATCAATCAAGTCAGTTAAGTTCGCCCCCTGCCCGCTTGAGCATTTGCTTGCAGCGCTCCGACAAGTGAAACACATGCAGATGTTTGCCCGCCTTGGCGTAGCGCTCACGCAGGGTTTTCAGCGCGGCGATCGCCGAGTAGTCGACAAATCTCAGATGACGACAGTCCAGGGTCACGTGCGCAGGGTCGTTGGCTGGGTCGAACTGATTGAGGAAAGGTGCGGTCGAGGCGAAGAACAGCGTGCCATGCAAGTGATACAGCTTGCTGCCGTCGGCTTCGATATGAGCGTCGGCATAGAGCTCACGAGCCTGTTGCCAGGCGAAGTTCAGCGCGGCAATGATGATCCCGCAGAGCACGGCGGTGGCCAGGTCGGTGAACACCGTAATCACCGTGACGGCGATGATTACCAGCACGTCGTTCAGCGGGACTTTGTTCAGCACTCGCAACGAAGCCCAGGCAAACGTCTGCTGCGCCACCACGAACATCACCCCGACCAGGGCCGCCAGCGGGATGCGCTCGATCAGCGGCGACAGGAACAGGATGAACAATAGAATCAGGACCCCGGCCACTACCCCGGACAGTCGACCACGACCACCGGAGCTGAGGTTGATCACCGTCTGGCCGATCATCGCGCAGCCGCCCATGCCGCCGAACACGCCGGAGACCATGTTGGCCGCGCCCAGCGCCACGCATTCGCGATCCGGAAAACCACGGCTTTCGGTGATCTCGTCGGTGAGGTTCAGGGTCAGCAGGGTTTCCAGCAGGCCGACCAGCGCCATCAAAATCGCGTAGGGGGCGATGATGTGCAGGGTTTGCAGATCCCAGGGGATGTCCGGCAGCGCAAAGGTCGGCAAGCCACCGGCAATGTGCGCCATGTCGCCCAGGGTGCGGGTGGGCAGGCCGAGCAGATACACCGCGAGGCCAACGCCCAGGATCGCCACCAGCGCCGGCGGCACGGCACGGGTCAGGCGCGGCAGCAGGTAGACGATGGCCATCGTCACCGCCACCAGCCCCGCCATCAGGTACAGCGGCGCCCCGCTCAGCCAGGCGTCACCGCTCTTGAAGTGCTCAAGTTGAGCCAGGGCAATGATGATCGCCAGGCCGTTGACGAAGCCGAGCATCACCGGGTGCGGCACCATGCGCACCAGTTTGCCCAGTTTCAGCAGACCGAACGCCAGCATGATCAGCCCACCCAGCAGCACAGTGGCCAGCAGGTACTGCACACCGTGCTGCACCACCAGCGCGACGATCACCACCGCCATCGATCCGGCGGCGCCGGACACCATGCCCGGCCGCCCGCCGAAGAGCGCGGTCAGGGTGCAAATGATGAAGGCGCCGTAAAGCCCCATCAAGGGATTGAGGTGGGCCACCAGGGCGAAGGCGATGCATTCGGGCAGCAAGGCGAAAGAGGTGGTGAGCCCGGCCAGGACATCGGCGCGCAGACGTTTTGGTTTCATGACTTACCCAAAAATTTTGGCCGTAGGGAATGGCCAGCAAAGAGGGTGCGGATGTTACGGAATTGAGGGCAGCCCGGCCAGTTGTTGGGCTGCTGAAAACGCCTTCGCGAGCAAGCCCGCTCCCACAGGGTTATGTGCCGTTCGCCGATTTCGTGAACGACACATTACCGGTGGGAGCGAGCTTGCTCGCGAAGGCAGCGATGCGGTCTAGAGCGAACTCAAACCATCTCGTCCCGAATCCACTCAACCACCGAAGTCCGCTTCGGCGCCCAGCCCAGCAGTTCACGCGCATGCTTGCCGCGAACCCGGCTGTTGGAACCCAGGCCATAGTTGGCCATTTCATAACCCCACTCGGCTTCGGCGTCTTTCAGCGGCCAGTCTTGTGGCGCCCCCAGCTTAAGCGCTTGGGCAATCGCCGTGGTCATGTCGATGAACGACGCCTCACCGCTTTCGACGAAGTAGAAGGTGCCCGGTACGTTGTTGGTCAGCGCCAGCAGATACAGGGCCACCACGTCTTCGATGTGCACGTTGGACCAGATGTTCTGGCCCGGGCCGACATGCCGGACCACACCGCTTTTGCGTGCCTGCTTCAGCAAGCGCGGCAACTGCACGCTGTCACGATTGACGCCCAGGCTGTGACCGTAGATCAGGGTGTTGCAGATAACGGCTGAGTTCACCCCGTCTTTGGCGGCGGCGAGGATCAGGTTATCGATGGCCACGCGAGCCGCCTTGTCGACCGTCGGCTCCGGCAGGCTGTCTTCGTAATAGACGACGTCACTGGATTTACCGCCCGACGCATCGCCGACAATGCTCGACCCGCTGGTATGCAGGAACACTTTGTTGGAACCGCGCAGTGCATCGAGCAAGGCGTCCACTGCGCCGCGATGGTCGCTGCTGGCGGCATTGATCACGGCATCGGCAGCCTTGGCCTGTTTGGCCAGCAGTGCGCTGTCGTCCAGCGTGCCGATCACCGGGGTGATGCCCAGTGCGCTCAGTTCATTGGCTTGTTCGGCGCTGCGCACCAGGCCGGTAACCTTGTGACCTGCCCGGACCAGACCGGTAGCGATGGAGCCGCCGATAAAACCGGCAGCGCCGGTAATGAATACGTTCATGGAGAAACTCCCTGCGTTAATAAGTGATGCAGCCAGTATCGGGGAGCGATGCCTGGGGAAACAGGCGGCACAGCCCAATTCACTCTTGCGCAGGGATCACGAATCAACCCGAGAAGTCCGCTATCGCGTAATCCGCCAATTTGCCCTGGATGAAGTCCAGGAAGCACTGAATGCGCAGGGCCAGTTGCGAGTTACGGTAGTACACCGCATTGATCGGCTGACGATAGCCGCTGTTGAACTCCGCCAGCAGTACCTGCAGGCGCCCCGCGCGGATGTCGTCGATCGTCATGAAATGCGACAGGCTGGCGATGCCCTGCCCTGCCAGTGCCAGGTGCCGGATGGTCTCGCCGCTTGAGGCGCTGATCGCCGCCTGGATCGGCCAGCGATCACCGTGCACATAACGCAGCGGCCACTGGTTGAGGCCTTCGTTCTGGGTAAAGCCCAACAGCGTGTGCCCGGACAAATCCGCCACCTCAACCGGTACGCCGTGTTTTTCCAGGTACGCCGGGCTGGCGACAATGTGCAGCGGGCTGCAGCCCAGGGAGCGGGCGTGCAAGGTCGAGTCGGCCAGCGTGCCGATGCGGATGGCGATGTCGGTGCTTTGCTCGAGCAGGTCGATGATCAAATCGTTGCTGTTGAGTTCGAGCTGGATGTCCGGATAGAGACTGCGGAACTCATCGATATACGGCACGATGGCGTGCAGCATGAACGGTGAGGCCGCGTTGATCCGCAGGCGCCCGGACGGGGTTTGCTGGCGTGAAGTCAGGCGCTCTTCGAGTTCGTCCATCTGATCGAGAATCAGCTTGGCGTGCTCGAAGAAGTACTTGCCCTCCTCGGTCAGGTCCATGCGCCGCGTGGTGCGGTTGATCAGAGTGGTATCGAGCTTGGCTTCCAGCCTGGACAAGGTGCGGCTGACTGCTGAAGGCGTTTGCCCGACCTGCTCGGCCGCAGCCGAAATCGACCCGCATTCAATCACGCAGACGAAAATCTGCAATTCATCGGATCTGGCTTTCACGGGTGTCCTCTCACAAATAGGCGTGGCTTGAATCGCCAAGATCGCAGCCTTCGGCAGCGCCTACAAGGATTGCTCCTCCCCGAATCTGGGGAGTACGCCATCTGTAGGAGCTGCCGCAGGCTGCGATCTTTCCCGCCGTTGCGACGGATACTAGCCGGAAAAATTCAGGCAGGCAGGCCAAACACCTCGGTCAAATGCTGCGCGTAACGCGCCACGTCGGCTTCGATATTGGGGCGCTTCATCACGTCAACACTCAGGAACGTCGGCAAGCCAGTCATGCCGAGGAATTCGTTGGCCTTGTGAAACGGGAAGTACACCGCGTCCACGCCCTTGGCTTCGAAGAAGTCGGTGGGGTCGTCGAATGCTTGCTGCGGCGCGTTCCAGGTCAGCGACAGCATGTATTGCTTCCCCTGTAACAGACCGCCGCTGCCGTACTTCTGCGAGGCATCGGAACGGGTACGCCCGTCGCTGGCATAGAGGCTGCCGTGACCTTCGGTGAAGACTTCATCGATGTACTTTTTGACAGTCCACGGTGCGCCCATCCACCAGCCCGGCATCTGATAAATGATCACGTCGGCCCAGAGGAATTTGGCGACTTCTTCGGCGACGTCGTAACCCTCGTCGATGAAGGTGGCTTTCACGTCCACGCCGCCGCGATCCAGCACACTCAGCGCGGCGTCATGCAGGGTGGCGTTGTAGCGGCCATCGGAGTGGGCGAACTTTTTGCCGCCATTGAGCAACAGGACTTTTTTCATCAAAGGTCTCGGAAGGTTGGAATTCGATGGCGGCAGAGTATCGATCTGCCTCGCGTGGAATAAGCGCTGAATTCACAAAAATCATTTGACCCATACGCAAGAATCGACAGGCGATTGTTGCCATAAACTAGTGCCGATTCTTAACTGGAGGACATTCCTGATGAGTGACATGCAAGGCTTCATCCTGCACGCCAAGACCCGCCCGGAAAAATCAGACGCCTTTGAAGCGTTTTTCAGCGCGCATGTGCAAGCGAGTCGCAACGAGCCCGGCTGCATCGAATACCACATGCTGCGCGACAAACAGGACCCGACGCTGTTTATCTTTTATGAGATCTGGCAATCCCAGGCTCACTTGGATGTGCACTCGAACCTGCCGCACATGAAACAGTTCCTCGAGCAGCGCGATGAGTACCTGGAACGGGACTTCGAGATTCGCGCCATCGACATGCTCAGCCCGTCGTCCGCTACCCGCTGATCAGCAAGTGGCCACCGAGTACGCCGAGGCCGATGAAGAACACTCGCTTGAACAGCACGGCGCTGATCCGCTGGCGCAGCCATTGCCCCAGCAACATGCCAAGCACCGCCGGGATCAGCGCCAGCAACGACGCACTCAACTCGCCACCGCCCAGGGCGCCGCGCCATGCCAGGCCGGCGGCCAGGGCCAGGGTCGAGACGGTGAATGACAGGCCCAGCGCCTGCACCAGTTCATCCTTGTTCAAACCCAGCGCTTGCAGATACGGTACCGCCGGAATCACGAAGACCCCGGTGGCCGACGTGATCACACCCGTCACCAGGCCGCAAAGCGGAGCGAGCCAGCGCTCGCTGCTACCGCTGACGCGCAAGGGCGGCAGGCACAGACCGCTCAATGCGTACAGCAACAACGCCGCCCCCAGTCCTCGCACCACCCAGTGCCCCCCCGTCATGCCGATCCACACCGTGCCGGCAGCGGTGCCGATGAATATCGCCAGCAGCATCGGCCACAACCGTTTGACCAACCCCGATAAATGCCCGCCGAAGGCCAATTGCCAGACGTTGGTGAGGGTCGCGGGGATGATCAACAATGCGGCAGCCTGCGATGGCGCCATAGCCAGGCCGAGCAGGCCCATGGCGATGGTGGGCAGGCCAAGGCCGATCACGCCTTTGATCATGCCGGCCAGGAGGAAGGTGGCGATGACCATTAAAGAAAGGGTCAGGCCGAGGTTTTGGTAGAAGGTTGCGAGCGTATTCATGGGCTTATCCTGGGCCTGAATGGGCTGCTTGGAAATCTGTCATATACTGAGACTGCCTCTTGATTTGGCAGAGGCTGAAGTTTTTGCTGCGGCTATTGACGCCCTCGCTGGCAAGCCAGCTCCTACAGGTTTTTTGTCGTTCACCCATTTCGCGACCGGCACAATATCTGTAGGAGCTGGCTTGCCAGCGAAGGCGCCCCACCCAGACAACAATCATCCAGAGGCCGTACCCATGCACTTCGACTTCACCGACCTGCGCCTCTACCTCAATATCCTCGACACCGGCAACATCACCGCCGGCGCTGCCCGCAGTCATCTGTCCCTGGCCGCAGCCAGCGCACGCATCCGCGCCATGGAATCCTCTCTCGGCATCGATTTCCTGGAACGCGGTCGACGCGGTGTCACCCCCACACCCGTCGGCAAAGCGCTCGCGCAACACGCTCGCGTCTTGCTGCAACAGGCCGAACGCATGCAGCAGGATCTGGCCGACTACGCCCAAGGCGTCAAAGGCCAGGTACGGCTGTTGTGCAACACCACGGCGATCACCGAGTACCTGCCAGAGTTGCTCGCGGACTTCCTGCGCGAGCACCCCAACCTCGATATCGACCTGCAAGAACTGCCCAGCACCCGCATCACCCACGCCTTGCGCGAGGGCGCGGCAGACCTCGGAATCGTGTCCGACGCCGTAGACATCGACGACCTGCAGACCCGCCCGTTTCGTGACGATCCGCTGGTGCTGATCATGCCGCGCGATCATCCCTTGGCAGACGCCGGCTCAGTCAGCTTCAGCGACACCTTGCACCACGACTACGTCGGTCTGAACGCCAACAGCGCCATGGCCGTCTACCTTGAAGAACAGGCACTGCACGCAGGCGTGCGCCTGCAGATCCGCATTCGCGCCGATGGTTTCGACGGGGTGATGCGCATGGTCGCCCGGGGAGCGGGGCTGGCGATCGTGCCTCTCGCTGCAGTCGAACGCAGGGCCAGTGAAACATCCTTCAAGCACCTGGCCCTGCAAGAACCCTGGGCCCAGCGCAAGCTCATGCTCTGCGCCCGGGACTTCGCGGTGTTGCCCGGTTACGCCAAGGCCTTGCTGCACGCCTTGACTCTCCCCTGAGGGGCAGACGCTGCGTGAAGGCTATCAACCGGTTCAACCACTGGAAACGGACTTGGGCCAGGCCCAGGCAGACATCCTGTGGCCCCGGATCGATTGTCCGCTGGAAAGTCTTTGAGGGTATGGCGCGTTTCTGGACAGTTCGATGTCGACCCCAGACAACTGACCGGCGAACCGACGCTATAGGGTGCGTGTTCAGTTCTCGAACGCTACTTCTTATCGCTCAAGGCCCGGAGTCCACATGACCGCATCCATTACCGTTCTTCGCGACACCCACCCGCTACCGATGCTCGACGCCTGCAAATGGGAAAAACTCGAAGGCGACCCGCACACCGTCAACCTCAATGCCTACACCAGCGAAGACGGCAGCAAGATCATGGGCACCTGGATCTGCACGCCGGGCAAGTGGTACGTGGAATACGTGAAGTGGGAATACTGCGATTTCCGCGAGGGGTACTGCATTATCACCCCAGAAGGAAAGGAGCCGATCCATCTGCGCGCCGGTGATATTTTCGTCATCGAGCCGGGCATGAAAGGCACATGGGAAGTGGTGGAGACCGTGCGCAAGTACTTCGTGTTTGCCTGATATAAAAAACCGGGAGATCACCCGACGTGATCTCCCGGTAAATGTCGATAAGTACATGCAGTCTCTGTAGGAGCCGGCTTGCTGGCGATGGCGTTGGATCAGTCACCATTGATGTTGAATGTGCCGGCCCCATCGCCAGCAAGCCGGCTCCTACAGTGGTTTGCGATAGCTGTTGATGATCGCCGAGAAGTCCTTGCCACCCTCCCCACGCTGACTCATCGCCTGATACAACTGCTGCGCCACCGCGCCCAGCACCACCGGCTGGTGAGCCTGGCGTGCCGCTTCCGTGGCCAGTCCCAGGTCCTTGAGCATCAGTTCGGCACCGAAACCGCCGGTGTAGCCGCGCGATGCCGGCGCCGTTTCAACGATGCCCGGGTACGGGTTGTACATTTCCGAGCTCCAGCAGCGTCCGGTGGAACTGTTGATGACACCCGCCAGCACCGTGCTGTCGATCCCCAGGGCCTCGCCCAGCGCCATGGCTTCGCTGACGCCGACCATGGAAATCCCCAGCAGCAGGTTGTTGCAGATCTTGGCGATTTGCCCGGTGCCGACTTCGCCGCAACGGACGATGTTACGGCCCATCTGCGCCAGCACCGGTTGCAGGGTGGCGAACAATTCAGGCGTGGCACCGACCATGAACGTCAGGGTCCCGGCGGCCGCACCGCCGGTACCGCCGGAAACCGGCGCATCGGCCATGGCCACGCCTTGTTTGGCGGCGGCCGCGGCCACGTCACGGACGGTCTGCGGATCGATGGTGCTGCAATCCACGGCCGGCACGCCCTTGGCGATACCCGCCAGCACGCCGTCTTCGCCCAGCCAGACGCTGCGCACATGCACCGCGGCTGGCAGCATGGTGATCACCAGTTCGGCGTCTTGCGCCGCTTCACGCGCCGAAGCGCTGATGCTGCCGCCCAGTTGCTCCAGCTCCGCCAGTACGGTTGTGTTCAGGTCGACCAACCGCAGCGAATGGCCGGCCTTGATCAGGTTGCGCGCCATCGGCGCACCCATGTTGCCGAGACCGATAAAAGCGATTTTCATGTCCGGCTCCTTAACGCAAGTTGATGGTGGTGTTCACACCGTCGTTGACGCTGTCGTCATCGAACCAGCGACTGGTGACAGTCTTGGTCTGAGTGTAGAACTGCACCACTTGCTTGCCATACGGGCCGAGGTCGCCGAGTTTGGAACCGCGTGAACCGGTGAAGCTGAAGAACGGCACCGGCACCGGAATCGGGATGTTGATGCCGACCTGGCCGACGTCGATTTCGGTCTGGAATTTACGCGCCGCCGCACCGCTCTGGGTGAACAAGCCCGTGCCGTTGCCGAACGGGTTGGCATTGACCAGCGCGATGGCCTCATCGAGGGTGTCGACTTCCAGCACTACCAGCACCGGGCCGAAGATTTCCTGGGTGTAGATCTGCATCTCGGGCGTCACGCCGGAGAACAGGGTCGGGCCGACAAAGTTGCCCTTCTCGAAGCCTGGAACGCTAACGTCGCGACCGTCCAGTTCAAGCTTGGCGCCTTCCTTGATGCCGCTCTCGATCAGATCCAGAATCCGTGCCTTGGCTTTTTTGGAGATCACCGGCCCCACATCGGTGCCCGGCTCGCTGCCGGCATTCACCTTGAGTTTCTGTGCCAGTGCCTTCAGGTCCGGCAGCCATTGCCTTGCCGCGCCCACCAGCACCACCACGGACGTGGCCATGCAACGTTGACCGGCGGCACCGAAACCGGCACCCACCAGCGCATTGAGTGCCTGGACGCGGTTGGCATCCGGCAGCACCACGGCGTGGTTTTTCGCGCCCATCATCGATTGCACGCGCTTGCCGTGTTTGCCGGCCAGGTCATAGACGTGGGTACCGACTGCAGTCGAACCGACGAAGGACACCGCCTTGATGTCCTTGTGAGTGCAGAGCGCATCCACCACATCCTTGCCGCCGTGTACGACGTTGAGCACGCCCGCCGGCACGCCGGCTTCGATCGCCAGCTCCACCAGCAGCATGGTCGACATCGGGTCCTGTTCGGACGGCTTGAGCACGAAGGTGTTGCCGCAAGCGATGGCCATCGGGAACATCCACAGCGGAATCATCGCCGGGAAGTTGAACGGGGTGATGCCGGCGCACACGCCGATCGGCTGGCGCAGGGTGTAGGTATCGACGCCGCCGGCGACGTTCTCGGCGAATTCGCCCATTTGCAGGCTGCCGATGGAGCAGGCATGTTCGACCACTTCCAGGCCGCGGAAGATATCGCCTTCAGCGTCGGCGATGGTTTTGCCCTGTTCGTTGCTGAGCACCACGGCGATGCGCTTGGAGTGCTCGCGAATCAGCGCCTGGAGCTTGAGCATGATGCGCATCCGCGCGCCGATCGGCGTCAGCTTCCAGGTCTGGAAGGCGCGGTGGGCGGCGCTGATCGCGGCGTCCACTTCCTGCGCGGTGGCGAACGGAACCTTGGCCAGCACTTGCTGGGTGGCCGGGTTGATGATGTCGTGCCATTCGGTGGTCTGGGACTCGACCCACTCGCCGTCGATCAACAGCTTGACCTTTTGAACGGTAGTGTCGTTTGGCGTGAGCGATGCGTTCATGCTGGTCTCCTGGACATTGTTGTTATCTAGAGAAGTATCGGAGAAGCCAAGGCGAAACAGCCGCCTTGCGATTAGACGTGTGTCGCGAATTGGTTGTCGGACTGTTTTTGGAGTATAGATGTGCAAACTTCTAATAAGAACGCACATAAAAGCCGGTCCATCATGCAAAAAAACATCACGTCCTTAGGTTCGCTGAACTGGGATGACCTCAAGTTTTTTCTCGAAGTCGCCCGCACCCGCAAGGCCAGCACCGCGGCCAAGCGCCTGGCGGTGGACTACACCACCGTGTCGCGGCGCATCAGCTCGCTGGAAGCGGCGCTGGGCACCTTGCTGTTCGAGAAGTCCCGGACCAGCGGATTCGTCCTGACCGCCGAAGGTCAGCGGCTGCTCGGTTACGCCGAGTCGATCGAAAGCACCCTGCACATGGCCTGCGAGCAGGTCTCGGGGTCTGGCGTGGCGTTATCCGGCCATGTGCGCATGGGCTGCACCGAAGGTTTCGGCAGTTTTTTCATCACCCCGCAGCTGAGCCATTTCGTCGACGCTTACCCGGCGATCTCGGTCGACATCCTGCCGCTGCCGCACTTCATCAGCCTGTCCAAGCGCGAGGCCGACATCGTGATCGCCCTGGAGCGACCGGAGCATGGCCCATACGTCTGCTGCAAACTCTGCGACTACCGATTGCAGCTCTACGCGACCCAGGACTATCTGGACAAGCACCCACCGATCCGCCGCCCGGCAGATCTGGGTAAACATTCATTCATCAGTTATGTCGACGACCTGGCGTTCAGCTCGGAGCTGTTGTACCTGGCCAACGTGCTGCCGGGCGCCAGCGCCAACCTGCGCAGCACCAGCGTGATCGCGCAATTCGTCGCGGCGCAGCAAGGACGGTCGCTGGCGATTCTGCCGTGCTTCCTGGCAGCGCAGGACCCACGGCTGCTGCCGGTGTTGCCGGCAGAAATCAACATCACCCGACAGTTCTGGATGTACTGCCGGGAGGACCTGCGCAAGCTCAAGCGGATCACCCTGTTGTGGGATTACATCCGCCAAGTTACAGAGCAGAATCAGGACCTGTTGATGGGGGAAACTCGGGAGATGTTGTTCGCCGACTGACAGATCTTCAAGGAATCAGGTACCGGCATCGCAACGAGGCCCGCAGGCCTTTGCCAACGGTTTGTGTCAGGGATTGCTACGCGACTTGTAATACTTCGAAGCCGACTTTTAGAGGCGAGCAGGGACGTGGAAAGCCTCCCAACCGGGCATCCTTCGCCCCCCTGCAACTGACAAGGAATACAGGGAATATTCAGTATGGCTTTTGGGATTTGTCCTACAGCCAACGCTTGAGCTTCCCCGTAAGGTCGATGCTGCCCAGCTACAGGCTGGAGTTCCCCAAGGACGAACAAGGACGCAGAATGGCCCGTGACAAGGACCTACCTCAGGTTTGGCAATCTTATAGTGGCGGTGGTGGTTCAGGAATTGGCGGGCGTTACCTGCGCGACATGACAGGGTCCGAGATCGCCGCGCGTGAATCCCAACAAAAACCCTATGCCGACATGCTGGCCAGACAACAGGCGTATGAAGATCGTTACATCAAGAAACCCCAAAGCGAGGATGCCAAGCCCGACATAAAGGGTTGCGTGTTTGCCAAGAGCTGCAACCTTCCTGACGGTGTAATCAACCATAAGAACCCATCCGGGTTTGTGCCTGTAGAGACACTTGCCGACTACGGACTGTGGGCTGTGCTTGGAACCGGGGCAGCTATTACCTCCCAAGGCACCCCACTGCAACTGGTGGGCGGGTCTGCTACTGGCAGTGCAATTGCTCAACGTCTTGGCGGGTCGCTATCACTGGGCCTGCTGAAAGGATCAGGCGTTGTTGCTGCTGGCGCTGCATTGGGCACTGTTGCATTGCTGATCCCGAACACCAGCATTTCACCTGACAGCGCCTTCTACAAGAATGATCAGTACGCCACCCTTGATGCTGGCCGCACTCGTGTTCGTGTCAACGTGAAGACTTTGCCGGATGGCTCCGTTAACGCTTACGGCTTCTACACTGGTGGCAAAACTGACTGGGAAGACGTTCCGGTCATCAAGGCAGAGAAAGACGGCGAAAACTACGTTGCTGATATTGGCAACGGCATTGGCCTCACTTGGACGCCAGCGGCAAGTCCAGACGGTGTTATGGGTATTCCTGCACTTGAGGGTGCCCCACAGTTGCCACCTATCTGGGTGTATCCTCCAACCGAACAGGCCAATAAGATACTGGTCAATCCGGTTCATCCGCCAGATTACCAAGACGCAATTATCACGTTTCCTAACACCGGCATTCAGCCGATTTACATCTCACTGAGCGTATCAGGTGACCATAGTTATCACCCCGCTCCCACTGACGGGCTGGCAGCATTTCCCGACGCAGTAAGCACGAGAAGCAAAAGCTCTGTTCAAGGCGGCGGTAAAAAACGCGCTCGCTGGAAGGACAGTAAGGGCCGTATTTACGAATGGGACAGCCAGCACGGAGCCGTTGAAATGTACGACAAGCAGGGCAAGCACTTGGGGGAGTTCGACGCGGAAACAGGCGAGCAAACCAAGGCAGCAAAACCCGGAAGAACTACCCCTAAATAGAGAAAAAAACCATGCATTTATGGATCAGCGGATTTTTGGACGAAGATAACGAAGACGACTCGTTGAAGTACTCTCTAACCGTTCTGCCTGAGTTTGAACAAGCGGTAATGGATATTCTCGGATGGCAAAGTCTTGCTGCTGAATGTGATGGTGAGCTTCTTCTAACGACTGAGCAAGTCCGGCAAATTTCAACAGTAATAAATGAGCAATTGCCAACTGAATTAGATCTTTTTATCGGTGTGCGAGGCTGAAACTTTTCGATTGCCAGTCCTCTCGTGCGAACAGGAAAAGCACCAAAGGCATGCGACAGGGATAGAGCAGGGAAACGGGGGATCATTCGAACTGCATCATGCTGACGAAGTAGCCAAGGGCGGAAAAGTATACGATGTCGATAACTTGAACGTCGCACCCCCTAAACACCACATCGATATTCACAGAAACAGATGACACAGAACAATGAAAACCGATATCACCGACTTCACAGAAGATGAATTCATCAGTTTCACGAAGGAACTGTTAGCCGAAAACAAGGCGGAAACTGATGATGTGCTTGATGTCCTTCTGGAACAATTCTGTGAGATTACTGGTCACCCAGACGGCACCGACCTCATCTACTATCCAGAGGATGGGGCAAGCGGATCAGCAGAAGACGTTACGCGTGTAGTGAGGGAATGGCGTACTGCTCAAGGCCTGCCGGGATTCAAGGAGGATTGATTTCCAGCTCCTGAGAGAAGGTGTGACGACAAGGGCACAGCTATCGAAGTAGGATCGAAATATCCCCGAGGAGAGGCTGCCCTGTAATCATTGGGTTAGACCTCACTTCCTTGCAGTTCTGGATGTACTGCCGCGAGGACCTGCGCAAGCTCAAGCGGATCACCCTGTTGTGGGATTACATCCGCCAAGTTACAGAGCAGAATCAGGACCTGTTGATGGGGGAAACATCGGGAGATGTTGTTCGCCGATTAGTCGGCGATCATCACGATCGACACCCGGCGATTCTCGGTGCGGCCAGCGGTCGTGTCATTGGAGGCAACCGGCTCAGTGCTGCCGAGCCCCTGAAGCTTGATGTTCTCTTCCTTCATCCCGACCGCAGCACGTTGCCGACGCTTTTCGCCCGGCGCAGGGACAACTGCTGGTTGTAAGTCTCTTTGCCCGATGCATCGGTGTGGCCGTCGACCCGCACCCGCTCAATACCGACACCCAGCAGCGCCTTGCCGATCCGTTGGACGATCTCGGTGCTTTGCGCATTCAGGCTTTCAACGTCGCTGCCGAACAGCACTTTGCCGGACAGGCCAAACACCCAGCCTTCGTCGGTCAACTCGAAACCTTGTTGCTTGAGTACGGCGATCTGCGCCGGGGTCAGGCCTTTTTGTGGCGCAGTCTGGCAACCGGTCAACGCCAATAAGCCCATGAACAGAATGAGCGTGAAAAATCGCAGGGAACGCTGAGGGATTGAGAACACAGAAATTAGCTCCTGGTTTGAATATGGACGTCAGGGTGCTCCGACCCGGCCGTGTGCTGTGCGCCTCGGGACAGGCGCTTGGCTTGGTACATCGCCGCATCGGCGGCGTTGAGCAGGGCACCCGGTGTGGCGCCATGATCGGGATAGACGCAATGCCGATACTGAGTGAGGTCAACACCGAGGTATTGCCTGGCAACGAAATGGGCGCCGCCATGCTGGCAATGATCTTGTCGGCAATGCGCTCGGCGTCTTCGGTCTTGTGCAACGGCGTCAGCAGGACAGCAAACTCATCGCCGCCCAGACACGCCACCAGATCCTCTTCGCGCAACTGCGCACGCACCCGCGTGGCCACCGCCACCAGCACCGCATCGCCAGCGGCATGGCCGAAGTTGTCGTTGAACACCACTGCGGCTTCGACGGTGTAGTTGATCGAGCGCGCAATCAGGTGCAGGTTGTGGTCGGCATAGACCCGCAACGCCAGAACCCCGAGCAACGTCAGCGAGACGCTGGCCATGGCCACGCCGACCAGCGCGACGATCAAATGACCGCGACCGATGACCGAACGCAAGGTTGGGCGCGTATCCGATTTGAATAGTTTCATGGTGCCGCCGGCTTGCGGCGCGATAGTTGCAACACGCTGGGGTGAATCCGCACACCGCTGCGGGCTACGGAGTCGAGGTTGACCTCGAAGGACACCTGATCGTCGCTGCCCCACAGACAGAAAAGGCTGCCGACGGTGCATTGATCGCTGCCTTCGCTGATGCTCAGCACCGGGCGACCGATCAACGAGGTGAACAAGCGATTGCGCTCATCGGCGGTCAACTTGCCGATATAGACGGCATCGTACTCACTGGCAATTGCCGGATTATCGGCCAGCAGTCTGGTTACGGTGACAGGTCGACCGGTGGCCTGGGTCGAGCCCTTGACCAGATCGTCGGTGTATTAGGTCGGGCCGACCACACACAGTCGCAACTGCGCAGGCTCCACGGGCCAGCGGGCATAACTGAGAATTCCGAGCACCACTTGGGTGACCGCTTTGGCACGCTGATCGGCCATGCTGACGGCCGTTTCAGGCTGAGCGGACGCGACGCCAGTTAGCAAACAGAGTAGACCGACAAGCAATACGCGCTTGCAGCCTATAACGCACTCTGTCGCTCGGACAGCCACCTTCATGCAGGATTCTCTTCGATCTTAACGGAATGATGCCGCAACGATAGCACAGCACCGAAACACCAGCGAGGCCGCGGAACAGGGCACTTCGGACAGATATCCGTCGTCAACCGATTGGCATTCTAAGGGCTAGACTTATCACCCGCCTCCAACTCCAGCATCAACCCGCTCAAACGCTTCACTTTGCGTTGTACGGCCTCCTCGAACACGCCGGCACGCGGCTCGATCAGCGTGAACCAGTCCTTGGCCCGGGTGATCCCGGTGTAGATCAGTTCTTTGGTCAGTACTGGGTTCAGGGCATCAGGCAGAATCAACGCTGTGTGGGCAAATTCCGAGCCCTGGGATTTATGCACGGTCATTGCGTACACCGTCTCGACATCATTGAGCCGGCTCGGCAAAACAAAGCGCACGCCGCCCTGTCCGTCATTGCGCGGGAACGCCACACGCAGCACGTGCTTCCCGGCGTCGGGACCATCACGTTCCGGCAACTTGAGCGCGATACCGATATCGCCGTTCATCAGGCCCAGGCCATAGTCGTTACGGGTCATCAACACCGGGCGGCCTTCGTACCATTGGTGGTCACTGTCAATCAGCCGCGCCTTGAGCAGTGCGGCGGTGACCCGTTGATTCAAGCCCTCCACGCCCCAGGGGCCTTTGCGCACGGCGCACAACAACTGGAACGCGTCGAAGGCTTGCAACACGCTGCGTGCCCAATCGACCCAGGATTGATCATGCAGGGGTCGGTCGAGCGCTGGCCTCTGGCTGCGCAGCAAGGTCAGGTAATGCCGATAACCTTGCGGCCCGTCGCCATGCCCCTCCAGCAGCAGGCGTTCCAGCGCCCGGTCCTGCTCGCCCTTGAGCGACAGGCAAAACACGTCGTCGTGACTTCGCGCCGCCAAGAGCTTGCGCGCTTGTTCGGGGTGCTGCTGGTTGACCCAGCGCGCCAGTTGTCCAATGCCGCTGCCCTCGCCGAACCGTCGCGAGTGGCGCAGCATCACCACTTGCTGGGCGAGTGGATGAGTCCCATGGATGTCTTCGTGCAAACCGCTGGCGTCCAGATTTTCACCACTGACCGACTCCAGCCACTGCCGGGTCTGCGGGCTGTACCAACCGGCCTCGGCATCGCGGCACAGGTCGCCGAGCACGGCGCCAGCCTCCACTGAAGCCAACTGGTCCTTGTCACCCAGCAGCACCAGGCGGGCATGGGCCGGCATGGCGTCGAGCAGGTTGGCCATCATTTCCAGGTCGATCATCGAGGCTTCGTCCACCACCAGCACATCCAGCGGCAGGCGATTGCCCGCGTGATGCCGGAAATGGCGGGTCCCGGGACGGCTGCCGAGCAGGCGGTGCACGGTGGTGACGTCCGACGGGATCTTTTCCCGTACCGCTTCGGCGACTTCCAGGGTGCGGACCTGGGCACTGATGGACTCCGTCAGCCGCGCCGCGGCTTTGCCGGTGGGGGCGGCGAGACGGATGCGCAAGGGTTTGCCTGCCTCCACCGCTGGCGCCTGGAGCAGCGCCAACAAGCGCACGACGGTCGTGGTTTTGCCGGTGCCCGGGCCACCGGTGACAATGCTGAAAGCGCTGCGGGTCGCCAGGGCGCAGGCGAGTTTCTGCCAGTCGATCACTTCACCGGGCCGGGCCGGACCGAACAGGCCGTTCAGGCGTTGGGATAAATCATCGGGGGTTGTTTCGTGCTCCGCCAAGCGCTGGCGCAGCGAGTGATCGATTCGCCGTTCGTAAGCCCAGTAGCGACGCAGGTACAGGCGCTTGCCGGACAATACCAAAGGCCGCTGTTGCGCCGCCTCACGGCCATCGACTGCCAACGCGACCAGATTGCTGGCCGCCAGCACCTTGCACCAATGAGCGCCGTCCAGCGCCTCGAGCAATTGCGACGGCAACAGCATCGCATCACTTTGCAGATCCCCTTCGGGCGGCAACGACAGGGCGAAGTCCGGCTCTTTGAGGGTCTCGAACAGATCCAGGCAGACATGCCCGTGGCCGAGCTGGTGACTGGTCAATGCCGCGGCCAGCAGCACCAGCGGATCATCATCGGGTGCGAGCTCATGCAGAAAGGCGACGAAGGCCTTGTCCAGCGCCCGCAACCAGCCGCGTTCGACCCAGCGCGTGAGCAACAGCAACAGGTCATCGGCGCGACTCAACGGGGCCAGGTCCGCCAGGCTGTCGGCGGCCAATGGCGTGGGCAGCAAATCGGCGAAGGTGCGACTCATAGCAGTTCTCCCTGTTCCCAGGCCGGTTCTGCCTTGGGCTCTGGCTTGCCCTGGAACATCCGGTCCAGGCGCTCGATCAGTGCTTTTGGCGGACGGGCGAAGTACACGCCCTGGCTGGGTGCGCGCGTTCCCCGCAGGAACAGGTACAACGCACCGCCGACATGCCGGTCGTAATCGTAATCGGCAAGCCGCACCTTGAGCTGACGATGCAGGGCCAGCAGGTACAGCACGTATTGCAGGTCGTAACGGTTGTCGAGGATCGACTGCTCCATGGCCTGCTCGGTGTAGGCCATGTCATCGACACCCAACCAGTTGGATTTGTAGTCGGCGACGTAGTAACGGCCGTCGTGCTCGAATGTCAGGTCGATGAAGCCCTTGAACATGCCGTTGAGCAACACCGGTTCGGCCGCCACCCGCGCCACACCGTTGTGGGTGTATTGGCGCACGAGCTCATCGAGCTTGAGCACATCGACCTTGTGGCTGGCGAACCAGAATTCCATCTCGACCCGGTATTGGCTCAGTTGGCCGAAAATCACCGGCGTCTGTCCGGCGCCGATGTGCAGCGGGGATTTGAGCAGATGCTGCAGCCAGTCGCTCAAGGCGCTGATCCAGCCTTCCCAGCCGCGACGGTTGCAGCGCCGGGCGATGGCGTCTTCCACCGCTTGCGGTGTGGCGGCAAAACCTTCATCACCGGCCCATTCCAGCAAGCCATGGAGAAACGTACCGGGGCCCGGGCCACGGGGGAATCGATGGATGTCCGCGCCACCGGCCACCACGTCTCGCGGTGCTTGCGGGTCGAGGCGTTCGTCGTCGAAGAGATTTTGCGCTTGCGGACTTTCGGGTGCTTCGTCACTGCCTGCGCTCAGGCGCTCGCCAATACGCAAGGCACTGTAAGAGGCGATCCACCAGTTTTCACTGGCCTTGCGCTTGGGGATCCGTGCAGCGAGCAGTGCCGCTTCGTTGTGTGGCGGATGGTAATGCCCGGCGCTCGCTTCCGGCATTTCACCGTAGCTCAGTGCCGGGCAGTCCTGCTGCAGGTCTTGCAGCCAACGCGTCAACCCGGCCGACTCGGTCAATGGCGCACCGCCCCCCAGCAGATAACCCAACGCCGACAGGTGCAGCACCGAACTGTGGTTATTGCCGCGCTTGAGGTCGGTCACCCCGAGCCAGCAGGCATGTTGCGCCCGGGTCAGGGCCACATAGAGCAACCGCAGATCTTCTGCCAGACGCTCGTCGTCGGCCAGGGCAATCAACTCGGCCGTCGGTTTCAGAGTCACCTGGGCCTTGCCGCTGGCGTCGTGGTAATGCAGCGGCAGACGGCTGCCATCCACCGGCTTCGCCGAGCAAATGAACGGCAGGAACACCAAGGGGTACTCAAGCCCCTTGGACTTGTGAATGGTCACGACCTTGACCAGTTGTTCATCGCTCTCCAGGCGCAGGATCTGCTCTTCACCGGCCTGACCGGACAACGCCAGGTGCTCGGACAAATGCCGGATCAGCGCCTGCTCGCCATCGAGTTCGGCAGCCGCCTGTTGCAGCAACTCGGACAGGTGCAGCAGGTTGGTCAACACGCGCTCGCCATCGCTGCGCGCGATCAATGCCTGGGGCAAGCGGAAGTCATGCAGCAAGCGCCGCAGCATGGGCAATACACCCTGCTTGCGCCACAGCTCGCGATAACTGCGGAACTGCATGACCCGGGCTTCCCAGGCCAGTTCGTCCTGATTCAACCGTTCCAGTTCGGCCAGCGACAGGTTCAGCGTGATGCACGCCAGCGCCGCCCGCAGTGGACGCTCGACATCCGGCTCGGCGCACGCCTTGAGCCAGGTCAACACGTCGTGGGCTTCCTGGGCGGCGAACACCGAGTCCTTGTCCGACAGGTAAACGCTGCGCACGCCCCGGGCCGAGAGTTCGGCGCGCACGGCCTGGGCTTCCTTGCCGTCGCGCACCAGGATCGCGATATCCGCCGGCAACAGGCCGCGAAAGTCTTTGCCGTCCTGGATGAAGCCGGCACGACCTTGTTGCCCGCCGTTGAGCAACGCCGTGATTTCACTGGCGCACGCGGCGGCCAGTTGTTGCCGGTACACCGCACCGGAAAGTGGCTGTTCGGCAGACAGGTGCCAGACATTCAGGGCGGGGACAGCCCGGCCGTCAATGTGCAGCGCCTCTTTGCGGCCCTGGGACTCGACGGGCAGGAACGGTACCGGGTTCTCGCCGTTGTTTTCACGAAACAGGAAAGCGCCCCGCCCGGACTCGCGCGACTCGGCACGCTCGAACACGTGGTTGACCGCATTGACCATGCCATGACTGGAGCGGAAGTTGGTGCCCAGGGTATGCAGGCGGCCCGCAGTGGCCTGGCGGGCGCGCAGGTAGGTATAGATGTCGGCACCGCGGAAGGCATAGATCGCTTGCTTCGGGTCGCCGATCAGGAACAGGCCGCTTTCAGGGTTGTTGTCTTCGATGCGATAGATGCTTTCGAAGATCCGGTATTGCACCGGGTCGGTGTCCTGGAATTCGTCGATCAACGCCACCGGAAACTGTTCGCGGATCAAGGTGGCCAGGCGCTCGCCGCCTTCGGCTTGCAAGGCGGCATCGAGGCGCAGCAGCATGTCATCGAAGCCCATCTCGGCGCGTCGGCGTTTCTCTTCCTCGAACCGTGTACCCACCCATTGGGCGGCATGTTGCAGGACCGCCGCATCGGGCGTCGGCAATCCATCGAGGCTGAGCTTCAGGCCAGGCATCGCCTCCAGTCCGGGATGACGGGGCGCCTCACCTTTCCAGGCTTCAGCCATGCCATCGGGCGTCAGGCGTGTGAAACCGGTGCCGATATCCAGTTGCTCGAGGGATTCGTCTTCGGCCCAGGCTTTTATTTTTTCGAACCAGGGCTCGAAGTAACGCGCCTGCATCTTGCGCCCGTCGACGCTCTTGCTCGACACGCCCTGATGACACAGGGCAAGCAACTCGTCCGCCCATTGGCGCCAGGGCATCTTGAGTTCGAGCAAGGCGGCCCGGCGTTCCAACAGGCATTGGGCGATCAGTTCGGCGGGCGCCGGACCCGCGACATTGTCACGCTCGCTGGCAAACAGCCCGCGCACTCGCGGCAACAAGGCCGCCGGGCCGCCCCAGTTGCTGCGAACCCAGTTCAGCGCATCGCCTTGCATCGGGTAGCAGAACATTCGCCAGTAATCGCGCAGGACCTCGCCCAGCAAATCGCTGTGATCGGTTTCCAGGGTCTGGGTAAACAGGCTGCCACTGTCGAACGCGTGCTCGCGCAACATGCGCTGGCACCAACTGTGGATGGTCGAGACGGCGGCTTCGTCCATCCATTGGGCGGCGATATCCAGGCGGTTGGCGCAGCCGGACCACTGCTCGGGCAGGTATTGATCACGCAGCTCGGCGATCAGCGCATCCGGCGCCGGGGTTTCCTCGCGGAAGAACCGGGCAGCCTCGGCCAGACGCGTGCGAATCCGTTCACGCAGTTCTTTGGTGGCCGCATCGGTGAAGGTCACGACCAGGATGTGCGGAGGCAACAGCTCACGTCCGAACCCGCTCGGCTCCCCGCCGTGGCCCAGGACCAGGCGCAGATAGAGCGCGGAAATAGTGAAGGTCTTGCCGGTCCCGGCGCTGGCTTCGATCAGTTGGCTGCCACGCAGCGGGAAGGCCAGGGCCAGCGATGTTTTCGTGGTCATGGGCGCGCTTCCTCGCTGGTCAGTGAACGCCAGGGCGCTTCAAGCAGTGGCCGATACAAGGCGTCGCACCAATCGGGGAATGTCTCGTCGGCCATCAGCACGTCGTAGTCGGCGAACTGACGACCCAGTGCCGGGCTTTCACGGCGCTCGCCATCCGTGGTCAGGCCATCGCCTTCATAGGCCTTGCGTGCAGCGGCCTGGGCTTTGACCGGATCGGTCTGACCCAGCCAGGCAAAAGCCGTTTTTACCGCAATCGGCAGCGGTTGGCGCATACCGGTTTGCCAGGCCAGCAGCAGGTTGCCCAGAATCCGCGAAGCGGCACCCTGCTCCATCGGCGCGAGCAGCAGGCTGTCGTCGCTGGCCACCAACGCCGTGGTCAGCGCCATGCCACTGGCGCAAGCCACCAGGTGGTTGACCCATGGCCGCGTCAGGCGATGCCATTTGCGCGACTTGATCGAACCGATGCTGTTGGGGATCGTCGTGACCGACAGCAAACCACCGTCGGCACGCTGATGCAGGCCGCTGAGCCAACCTTCCAGGCGCAGGCCTTGCAGCTCCAGACTCACCGGCAGCGCGCTGGTGAGCGGTGTCGGCCATAACGCCAGCAGTTGCCGGTAACGCTGCAGCAGATCCGGCAAGGGCTCGATCAATTCTCGCTGCAGGCATTCGCCAAACCCGGCCATGGGCAGCAACCCGCTGTGCTGCAGACGCCTGGCCTGCGCCTCCAGCGCCTGATCGGTGTGCTCCGGTTGGCCCAGCGCCGCTTCGAGCAGCCTGTCGCTGAGGCTGTAGCGTTGCAGCGCGTCGAGGACAAAGGGTTCTTCATCGGCCAGGGGTACGTCCGCCGCTTCGAAGAACACCTTCAGGCGCTGACTAAAGAAATGTCGTACCGGATTGCGCAGGAAATCCTGCAATTGACCGAGGCTCAGCGGCTCTTCCTGAAGGTAGGCATCGAGGACTTCGACCTCAGTCCCGGGCTCGCTGGCTTGATGGAGCACCTGCCATTCGCTGGCATAGCTGAACAGGTCATCGCCTTCGTGGAAATAACGGGCGCTAAAGGGTTGCAACGGGTGTTCCTGAGTCATCGCTTCCAGCAGGTCTGCGTCTGCTGCGTGCAATCGCCAGCCGCTGGCCAGATGGTCGCGCAGCTGGCCGATCAGCACCGATGCGGGTCGCTCGCTGTTGTCCCGGATGCTGCGGCCGACCCAGCTGATATACAGTTGGTCACGTGCCGACAGCAGGGCCTCCAGCAGCAGGTAGCGGTCGTCTTCGCGCCGGGAGCGATCGCCGGGGCGGTAATCGCTGCCCATCAGGTCGAAGTCCAGCGGCGGTTGCGCCCGCGGATAATCGCCGTCATTCATGCCCAGCAGGCAGACCAGCTTGAACGGGATCGCACGCATGGGCATCAAGGTGCAGAAGTTGACCGCACCGGCCAGGAATCGCTGGGACAAGCGACCTTGATCCAGCCCGGCCAGCCAGGCTTCACGGACGACGGTCAGGGGCAACTCGTCGCGCAAACCGACTGATTCACAGGTCTCGAGCCAGGTTTCACGCAACGCTTCGAGCTGGGACAGCAAGTAATCGTCATGCTCGTTGCTCGCCAGGAAGAACAACTGCACCAGCGCCTGCAAGCGCATGCCCCACTGCTTGGGGGGAGCAGGCCGGGAGAGTTCCTGGTGGGCGATCTCCAGCGCATCCAGCAGCGCGACCAGCGGACCGATGAGCGTGGCATCCAGACCGCCGATCTCATCGTAGGGCTCAATGCCCTCGCAGGCACCGGCGCTGCCCACGGCATAACCGAGCAGCATCCGACGCAGGCCGAAACGCCAACTGTTCTGCTCCAGCTCCGCCGGCAGACCGAGACCCGCACGCTGCTCGGCGTTCATGCCCCAGCGAATGCCGGCGCCTTCGATCCAGCGGTGCAGGGTGGGCAGGTCACGCTCCTCCACCGCGAAACGTGCGCGCAGTGCCGGAACGTCCAGCAAGTCGAGGATTTCGCTGACCGGGAAACGACTGTCAGGCAGTTTGAGCAGATGCTCGACAGCGATCAGTAGGGGATCACGGCCACGTTGCCCCTGGTCTGCCAGCGTGAAGGGAATGAAGCGCGGATCCTGGCGCTCGAGCTGGCCAAACACCGCACGAATGTGCGGTGCGTAGCTGTCGATATCCGGGACCATTACGATCACGTCGCGCGGCCGCAACTGCGGGTCGGCACTGAAGCGCGCGAGCAATTGATCGTGGAGGATTTCCACTTCGCGCTGAGCGCTGTGGGCAATGTGAAAACGGATCGATTCGTCCTTCGCCAGATCGATCGCAGGCCAGCGCTCGCGAGTCTCGTTCAGGGGACGTAATTCAAGAATGTCGTCCTGCAGTTGGTTGAGCATGTTCTGCGGTTGGCTGTCGCTGAACAGGTCAATGCGCCCATCGCGAAATGCCGAGCGATAGCTGTTGGGATCATCGTAGCTGTCGAGCAGGTTGATGTAGTCCCGCCCCTGCTTGCCCCATGCCGCCAGTAGCGGGTGGGCATGTTGATGCAGGGTTTGCGGATCGAGCACCACCGGCATGCCGTGCTTGCGCGCCTGCCGCTTGTATTGATGCCGCAACAGGTCTTTATCGGCGACGATGTCTGCCCAATGGTGACGACAGGGGTTATGCACGCACAGCAGAACCTGGCTGAAACGAGACAGTCCGGCCAGGGCTTCAAGGGCTTGCGCCGGCAGCGAGGAAATCCCGAAAACGATCACCCGGGAAGGCAATCCGTCGGGCGCCACTTCGAGCTTGTTGATGCGTTCGATGAACCGCTGATGGACACCGGCACGGCTTTGCGCCATGCCTTGTTCCCCCACATCCAGCAACAGTGCACGCCACAATTCTGCCTGCCAGCAGTTGGCCGGGGTCAGGGGTGTGGTCTCGCCTCTGCCGTTGCGTAATTGATGGCGGCCTTCGGCCCAGTCTTCGAGCCAGTCGGCCCGGTATACCTGGTATTGGTCGAACAGATCCGCCAGGCGCTCGGCCAACTGGTAGCGCTTGCGTAAATCGCTGTCATTGGCCAGGAAGCGCTGCAGGGGCTCAAAATGCGGTTGATTGATCAATTGCGGAAGCAGGCGCATCAGGCGCCAGGTCAGCGGCGCTTTGTCGAGCAGGGATTTGACCGGGATTTCGTCACGGCCAAGGACCATGCGATAGAGCTGCCACATGAAGCTGCCCGGCAACTGCACGTCGATGGCGGCGGCGATGCCACAGCCTCCCATGTCGTCATCTTCCGGGTCTTCGGCCAATGCCAGCTTCAGCCATTGGGCGATGCCGTTGCTCTGGACCAGGGCGATTTCATTTTCCAGCGGCGCCAGCGGGTAGCGCCGCATCCAGCTGACCACCAGGCTGCGCAATTCGTCCAGGCGGTTGCCGTGAACCACCATAAAACCAGCACTGAGGGACGTCGCGTCCGGCATAAAGGCTTCCTTGGGGAAAGCAAAATCGAGAAATGGACTTTAGCATTGAAGGCGACGTGAGTAGGAGCGAGCTTGCTCGCGAAAAACTTCAGGACACCGCGGGGTGTCAGGAGGCCAGCGTCATCGTTGGCGACCTTCGCGAGCAAGCTCGCTCCTACATGTACATGGAGGTCGTCGGGGGGTTGCATTTCGGTCGCGGCGGATTTTCGGCGGACAAAAACAAAACCCCTACCTGCATACGCAGATAGGGGTTTCGGAATTTAATCTTGACGATGACCTACTCTCACATGGGGAAACCCCACACTACCATCGGCGATGCATCGTTTCACTGCTGAGTTCGGGATGGGATCAGGTGGTTCCAATGCTCTATGGTCGTCAAGAAATTCGGGTACTGAGTCGTAGCCAGTCGGCTTCGCTTCAGCAAATCGGGTATGTGATAGCTTTCGGTGTTTAGTGAGATTCGAACTTTCGGTTCATTTCGTCTTCACACACCGCAATCTGGTCTCTTTCGTCTTTTCAACTAGGAGCATCAAATTGCTTGGGTGTTATATGGTCAAGCCTCACGGGCAATTAGTATTGGTTAGCTCAACGCCTCACAGCGCTTACACACCCAACCTATCAACGTCGTAGTCTTCGACGGCCCTTCAGGGGACTCAAGGTCCCAGTGAGATCTCATCTTGAGGCTAGTTTCCCGCTTAGATGCTTTCAGCGGTTATCTATTCCGAACATAGCTACCCGGCAATGCCACTGGCGTGACAACCGGAACACCAGAGGTTCGTCCACTCCGGTCCTCTCGTACTAGGAGCAGCCCCTCTCAAATCTCAAACGTCCACGGCAGATAGGGACCGAACTGTCTCACGACGTTCTAAACCCAGCTCGCGTACCACTTTAAATGGCGAACAGCCATACCCTTGGGACCGGCTTCAGCCCCAGGATGTGATGAGCCGACATCGAGGTGCCAAACACCGCCGTCGATATGAACTCTTGGGCGGTATCAGCCTGTTATCCCCGGAGTACCTTTTATCCGTTGAGCGATGGCCCTTCCATACAGAACCACCGGATCACTAAGACCTACTTTCGTACCTGCTCGACGTGTCTGTCTCGCAGTCAAGCGCGCTTTTGCCTTTATACTCTACGACCGATTTCCGACCGGTCTGAGCGCACCTTCGTACTCCTCCGTTACTCTTTAGGAGGAGACCGCCCCAGTCAAACTACCCACCATACACTGTCCTCGATCCGGATAACGGACCTGAGTTAGAACCTCAAAGTTGCCAGGGTGGTATTTCAAGGTTGGCTCCACGCGAACTGGCGTCCACGCTTCAAAGCCTCCCACCTATCCTACACAAGCAAATTCAAAGTCCAGTGCAAAGCTATAGTAAAGGTTCACGGGGTCTTTCCGTCTAGCCGCGGATACACTGCATCTTCACAGCGATTTCAATTTCACTGAGTCTCGGGTGGAGACAGCGCCGCCATCGTTACGCCATTCGTGCAGGTCGGAACTTACCCGACAAGGAATTTCGCTACCTTAGGACCGTTATAGTTACGGCCGCCGTTTACCGGGGCTTCGATCAAGAGCTTCGCGTTAGCTAACCCCATCAATTAACCTTCCGGCACCGGGCAGGCGTCACACCCTATACGTCCACTTTCGTGTTTGCAGAGTGCTGTGTTTTTAATAAACAGTCGCAGCGGCCTGGTATCTTCGACCGGCATGGGCTTACGCAGTAAATGCTTCACCCTCACCGGCGCACCTTCTCCCGAAGTTACGGTGCCATTTTGCCTAGTTCCTTCACCCGAGTTCTCTCAAGCGCCTTGGTATTCTCTACCCAACCACCTGTGTCGGTTTGGGGTACGGTTCCTGGTTACCTGAAGCTTAGAAGCTTTTCTTGGAAGCATGGCATCAACCACTTCGTGTTCTAAAAGAACACTCGTCATCAGCTCTCGGCCTTAGAATCCCGGATTTACCTAAGATTCCAGCCTACCACCTTAAACTTGGACAACCAACGCCAAGCTGGCCTAGCCTTCTCCGTCCCTCCATCGCAATAACCAGAAGTACAGGAATATTAACCTGTTTTCCATCGACTACGCTTTTCAGCCTCGCCTTAGGGACCGACTAACCCTGCGTCGATTAACGTTGCGCAGGAAACCTTGGTCTTTCGGCGTGGGTGTTTTTCACACCCATTGTCGTTACTCATGTCAGCATTCGCACTTCTGATACCTCCAGCAAGCTTCTCAACTCACCTTCACAGGCTTACAGAACGCTCCTCTACCGCATCACCTAAGTGATACCCGTAGCTTCGGTGTATGGTTTGAGCCCCGTTACATCTTCCGCGCAGGCCGACTCGACTAGTGAGCTATTACGCTTTCTTTAAAGGGTGGCTGCTTCTAAGCCAACCTCCTAGCTGTCTAAGCCTTCCCACATCGTTTCCCACTTAACCATAACTTTGGGACCTTAGCTGACGGTCTGGGTTGTTTCCCTTTTCACGACGGACGTTAGCACCCGCCGTGTGTCTCCCATGCTCGGCACTTGTAGGTATTCGGAGTTTGCATCGGTTTGGTAAGTCGGGATGACCCCCTAGCCGAAACAGTGCTCTACCCCCTACAGTGATACATGAGGCGCTACCTAAATAGCTTTCGAGGAGAACCAGCTATCTCCGAGCTTGATTAGCCTTTCACTCCGATCCACAGGTCATCCGCTAACTTTTCAACGGTAGTCGGTTCGGTCCTCCAGTTAGTGTTACCCAACCTTCAACCTGCCCATGGATAGATCGCCCGGTTTCGGGTCTATTCCCAGCGACTAGACGCCCTATTAAGACTCGCTTTCGCTACGCCTCCCCTATTCGGTTAAGCTCGCCACTGAAAATAAGTCGCTGACCCATTATACAAAAGGTACGCAGTCACCCAACAAAGTGGGCTCCCACTGCTTGTACGCATACGGTTTCAGGATCTATTTCACTCCCCTCTCCGGGGTTCTTTTCGCCTTTCCCTCACGGTACTAGTTCACTATCGGTCAGTCAGTAGTATTTAGCCTTGGAGGATGGTCCCCCCATATTCAGACAAAGTTTCTCGTGCTCCGTCCTACTCGATTTCATGACTAAGAGATTTTCGCGTACAGGGCTATCACCCACTATGGCCGCACTTTCCAGAGCGTTCCGCTAATCTCAAAGCCACTTAAGGGCTAGTCCCCGTTCGCTCGCCACTACTAAGGGAATCTCGGTTGATTTCTTTTCCTCAGGGTACTTAGATGTTTCAGTTCCCCTGGTTCGCTTCTTAAGCCTATGTATTCAGCTTAAGATACCTAACTTATGTTAGGTGGGTTCCCCCATTCAGACATCTCCGGATCAAAGTCTGTTTGCCGACTCCCCGAAGCTTTTCGCAGGCTACCACGTCTTTCATCGCCTCTGACTGCCAAGGCATCCACCGTATGCGCTTCTTCACTTGACCATATAACCCCAAGCAATCTGGTTATACTGTGAAGACGACATTCGCCGAAAATTCGATAATACTCAATTAAGAGCAACTCACAAATTTTACCTTAGCCTGATCCAACACCAGTGAAAGTGTTGTCCAGTCTATCTTTCTATCACATACCCAAATTTTTAAAGAACGATCTAATCAAAGACTAGAAATCAATATTCATCTGCGAATATTCATTTCTAAACTCTAACGAAACAGACAACCTGATGGATGTCTCTCGCCTCTACAGTGAATCAAGCAATTCGTGTGGGAACTTATGGAGCAGCTGATGTCGTCGATTAAGGAGGTGATCCAGCCGCAGGTTCCCCTACGGCTACCTTGTTACGACTTCACCCCAGTCATGAATCACACCGTGGTAACCGTCCTCCCGAAGGTTAGACTAGCTACTTCTGGTGCAACCCACTCCCATGGTGTGACGGGCGGTGTGTACAAGGCCCGGGAACGTATTCACCGCGACATTCTGATTCGCGATTACTAGCGATTCCGACTTCACGCAGTCGAGTTGCAGACTGCGATCCGGACTACGATCGGTTTTCTGGGATTAGCTCCACCTCGCGGCTTGGCAACCCTCTGTACCGACCATTGTAGCACGTGTGTAGCCCAGGCCGTAAGGGCCATGATGACTTGACGTCATCCCCACCTTCCTCCGGTTTGTCACCGGCAGTCTCCTTAGAGTGCCCACCATTACGTGCTGGTAACTAAGGACAAGGGTTGCGCTCGTTACGGGACTTAACCCAACATCTCACGACACGAGCTGACGACAGCCATGCAGCACCTGTCTCAATGTTCCCGAAGGCACCAATCCATCTCTGGAAAGTTCATTGGATGTCAAGGCCTGGTAAGGTTCTTCGCGTTGCTTCGAATTAAACCACATGCTCCACCGCTTGTGCGGGCCCCCGTCAATTCATTTGAGTTTTAACCTTGCGGCCGTACTCCCCAGGCGGTCAACTTAATGCGTTAGCTGCGCCACTAAGAGCTCAAGGCTCCCAACGGCTAGTTGACATCGTTTACGGCGTGGACTACCAGGGTATCTAATCCTGTTTGCTCCCCACGCTTTCGCACCTCAGTGTCAGTATCAGTCCAGGTGGTCGCCTTCGCCACTGGTGTTCCTTCCTATATCTACGCATTTCACCGCTACACAGGAAATTCCACCACCCTCTACCATACTCTAGCTTGTCAGTTTTGAATGCAGTTCCCAGGTTGAGCCCGGGGATTTCACATCCAACTTAACAAACCACCTACGCGCGCTTTACGCCCAGTAATTCCGATTAACGCTTGCACCCTCTGTATTACCGCGGCTGCTGGCACAGAGTTAGCCGGTGCTTATTCTGTCGGTAACGTCAAGACACCAACGTATTAGGTTAATGCCCTTCCTCCCAACTTAAAGTGCTTTACAATCCGAAGACCTTCTTCACACACGCGGCATGGCTGGATCAGGCTTTCGCCCATTGTCCAATATTCCCCACTGCTGCCTCCCGTAGGAGTCTGGACCGTGTCTCAGTTCCAGTGTGACTGATCATCCTCTCAGACCAGTTACGGATCGTCGCCTTGGTGAGCCATTACCTCACCAACTAGCTAATCCGACCTAGGCTCATCTGATAGCGCAAGGCCCGAAGGTCCCCTGCTTTCTCCCGTAGGACGTATGCGGTATTAGCGTCCGTTTCCGAGCGTTATCCCCCACTACCAGGCAGATTCCTAGGCATTACTCACCCGTCCGCCGCTCTCAAGAGAAGCAAGCTTCTCTCTACCGCTCGACTTGCATGTGTTAGGCCTGCCGCCAGCGTTCAATCTGAGCCATGATCAAACTCTTCAGTTCAAACATCTTTGGGTTTTTAAGAAACCCTAAACTTGGCTCAGCAATCGTTGGTTACATCTTTGATTTCTCGCGGAGTAACTTGTGATGCTGATAATCTTGTTGACTATCAGTCTGACTCCACAAGCACCCACACGAATTGCTTGATTCAGTTGTTAAAGAGCGGTTGGTTAAGATCTTTCGTCTCAACCGAGGCGCGCATTCTACGCTTTCCTCTGCTGCTGTCAAGCGGTTATTTTCAGAAGTTTTCAAAGTTTCCTTTGCAACTTCAACCACTTGCGCTTCCGATCTCTCGTCAGCGGGAGGCGAATTCTACAGCGTTACTCGCTGCTGTCAACACCTCTTTTACTCCGCTTTCGACCGAGAAGATCGAACCGTTGATAAGGCGACAACACACTGCCTGATCAACTCCTTCTGGGCTTCGATGAACTGAAGCAACTCACTGTCGAAAACTGCGTAACTCTTTGTTTACCAAGGAGTTTTCCGTTTCGACTGCGCCGGAAGTGGGGCGAATTATAGACTTCCAGAATCTGCCGTCAACACCTAATTTAACAATTCTGTCATATAAGGCAAAAAACCCCGGAAACACGAAGGCCGGCCCCCCTTCAAGAGAGGGTGCCGGCCTTGTTCCCTTCTATTTACAAGCTAGGGAATGCGAATTGCGACGCCTCATGGCTCGCCCGTTGCGGCCAGCGCTGGGTAATGGCCTTGCGACGAGTGTAGAAACGCACGCCATCCGGACCATACGCATGCAAGTCGCCGAACAGCGAACGCTTCCAGCCACCAAAGCTGTGATACGCCACCGGCACCGGCAAGGGCACGTTGACGCCAACCATGCCGACTTCGATCTCATCGCAGAACAGCCGCGCCGCTTCCCCATCACGGGTAAAGATGCAGGTGCCGTTGCCATACTCGTGATCGTTGATCAGCTGCATGGCCTCTTCCAGGCTGTTGACGCGCACAACGCACAGCACCGGCCCAAAGATCTCTTCTTTATAGATGCGCATTTCTGGCGTGACGTTGTCGAACAGGCAGCCACCCAGGAAGAAACCTTCCTCATGACCGGCCACGCTCAGACCACGACCATCGACGACCAGCGACGCACCCGCCGAAACGCCGTCTTCTATATAGCCACTGACTTTGTCACGAGCCTGACCGGAAACCAACGGCCCCATGTCCAGACCACAGGTCGTACCGGCACCGATTTTCAGCGCCTTGATCTGCGGCGTCAGTTTGGCCACCAACGCATCCGCCACCTGGTCACCGACGCACACCGCCACCGAGATCGCCATGCAACGCTCACCGCAGGAACCGTATGCCGCGCCCATCAGTGCGCTGACAGCGTTATCCAGATCCGCATCCGGCATCAGCACCGCGTGGTTCTTCGCCCCGCCCAGCGCCTGCACGCGTTTGCCGCGCTTGGTGCCTTCGGCATAGATGTATTCGGCAATCGGCGTCGAGCCCACGAAGCTCAGCGCTTTGACTTCCGGCGCTTCGATCAGCGCATCCACCGCCGCCTTGTCGCCATGCACTACGCTCAAAACGCCTTTAGGCAAACCGGCTTCCACCAACAGCTGGGCGATCAGCAGCGTCGAGCTTGGATCACGCTCGGAAGGCTTGAGAATGAAGCAGTTGCCGCAGACGATCGCCAGTGGATACATCCACAGCGGCACCATGGCCGGAAAGTTGAAGGGAGTAATACCGGCGACCACGCCCAACGGCTGGAAGTCCGACCAGGCATCGATGTTCGGGCCGACGTTGCGGCTGTATTCACCCTTGAGGATTTCCGGCGCCGCGCACGCGAACTCGACGTTCTCGATACCGCGCTTCAGTTCACCGGCAGCATCCTCGAGAGTCTTGCCATGTTCTTCGCTGATCAGCTGCGCGATACGCGCTTCGTTCTGCTCCAGCAGTTGCTTGAAGCGAAACATCACCTGGGCACGTTTGGCCGGTGGCGTGTTACGCCAGGCCGGAAACGCAGCCTTGGCCGAATCAATGGCCTTCTGAATGGTTTCGCGGCTGGCCAACGGCAGCTTGTGAATGGCCTGGCCGGTCGACGGGTTGAACACGTCGGCGGTGCGACCATCTTCAGTGAACAGTTCGCCGTTGATCAAATGCGGGATAAGGCTCATGCAGGGCTCCAGAAAAGTTGTCCACAGGCGCCCATTCGAGGACGCCTGTGTAAAAAGGCTACTGTAGGAGCAAGCTTGCTCGCGATGGACGTCAACGATAATGGGGGCTGCCTGGATGAACGCGGCGCCCTCGTATCCTTCGCGAGTAAGCTCGCTCCTACAAAGGTTTTGTCAAATCAGTCGATTTTGTTCAGCACTTCGCCGACCGCGTCGAACAGACGATCAAGGTCTTGCGGCTTGCTGTTGAAGGTTGGGCCGAACTGCAGGGTGTCGCCGCCGAAGCGTACGTAGAACCCGGCTTTCCACAGCGCCATGCCGGCTTCGAACGGACGCACGATGGCGTCGCCGTCACGCGGTGCGATCTGGATCGCGCCGGCCAGGCCGTAGTTACGAATGTCGATAATGTTCTTCGAACCCTTCAGGCCGTGCAGCGCATTTTCGAAATGCGGTGCGACTTCGGCCACGCTCTGCACCAGGTTTTCCTTTTGCAGCAGGTCGAGTGCCGCCAGGCCCGCGGCGCAAGCCACCGGGTGCGCGGAATAGGTATAGCCGTGGGGGAATTCCACCGCGTACTCAGGCGTCGCCTGGTTCATGAAGGTCTGGTAGATCTCGGAGCTGGCAATCACCGCGCCCATCGGGATCGCGCCGTTGGTGACTTGCTTGGCGATGCACATCAGGTCCGGGGTCACGCCGAAGGTATCGGCACCGAACATTTTGCCGGTACGGCCGAAACCGGTGATCACTTCGTCGAACACCAGCAGGATGTTGTGCTGATCGCAGATCTCGCGCAGACGCTTGAGGTAGCCCTGTGGCGGAACCAGCACGCCAGCGGAACCGGCCAACGGCTCGACGAACACGGCGGCGATGTTGGAAGCGTCATGCAGCTCGATCAACTTCAGCAGTTCATCGGCCAGGGCGATACCGCCCTGCTCCGGCATGCCACGCGAGTAAGCGTTGCTCGCCAGCAGGGTGTGCGGCAGGTGATCGACGTCCATCATCGCCTGACCGAACATTTTGCGGTTGCCGTTCACGCCGCCGAGGCTGGTGCCGGCGATGTTCACCCCGTGATAACCACGGGCACGGCCGATCATTTTGGTCTTGGTCGACTGACCTTTCAGGCGCCAGTAGGCGCGGACCATTTTCACTGCGGTGTCGGCGCACTCGGAACCCGAATCGGTGAAGAACACGTGATTCAGGTTGCCCGGTGTCAGGTCGGTGATTTTCTCGGCCAGCTGGAACGACAGCGGGTGCCCGTACTGGAAGCCTGGCGAGTAATCGAGGGTGCCCAACTGCTTGGCGACCGCTTCCTGGATTTCCTTGCGAGTGTGACCGGCGCCGCAGGTCCACAGACCGGACAGCGAATCGTAGACCCTGCGGCCCTTGTCATCGATCAACCAGCTGCCCTCGGCACCGACGATCAGGCGCGGGTCGCGCTGAAAATTGCGGTTGGCGGTGTAAGGCATCCAGTGAGCATCGAGCTTCAGCTGGCTAGCCAGGGAAGACGGGGCGTTTTCGGGCAAGTTCATGAGCAAAACCTCGCAGGGCAATAAGCGGCATAGAGATCAAAAGCGTTCTTGCAGCTAAATTGCCACGGGGATAAAGTCGGTGAAATCCAACTTTTCTAACGTTCAGTCGGCCACCCACTAAACTTTGAGTCATTAGCGCATGAGCAGCCGCCGTCCCGATCCGTTGGCACAAGTCAGCGACTTTGATATCCGCCTGCTGCGGATTTTTCGCAGCGTGGTCGAATGCGGCGGTTTCTCCGCGGCAGAATCGGTACTGGGGATCGGCCGTTCGGCCATCAGCCAGCAAATGAGCGACCTGGAGCAGCGCCTTGGCCTGCGGCTGTGCCAACGTGGGCGTGCCGGGTTTTCCCTGACCGAAGAAGGTCGCGAGGTTTACCAGTCGGCATTGCAACTGTTAAGTGCCCTGGAAAGTTTCCGCACCGAAGTCAACGGTCTGCACCAACACTTGCGCGGCGAGTTGACCATCGGCCTGACCGACAACCTGGTCACCCTCCCCCACATGCGCATCACCCACGCCCTGGCGCAACTGAAGGAACGGGGCCCGGATGTGCAGATTCAGATCCGCATGATTGCGCCCAACGAAGTCGAACAAGGCGTACTCGACGGTCGCTTGCATGTCGGCGTGGTACCGCAGGCCAGTGCGCTGTCGGGCCTGGAATATCAGCCGCTCTACAGCGAACGTTCGCTGCTGTATTGCGCGGTCGGTCACCCGTTGTTTTATGTCGACGACAAACAATTGGATGACGAACGCCTCAACAGCCAGGACGCCATCGCGCCGACCTTCCGTCTGCCGGCCGAGATCCAGGCCCATTACCAGGCACTCAATTGCACCGCCAGCGCGTCCGACCGTGAAGGCATGGCCTTCCTGATCCTGACCGGACGTTACATCGGATACTTGCCGGACCACTACGCCAGCCTCTGGGTACAGCAAGGTCGCTTGCGTGCGCTGAAACCGACAGCGCGGTTCTATGACCTGAGCCTGGCGTCGGTCACACGCAAGGGCCGCCGCCCGCATCTGGTGCTGGAAAGCTTCCTCGAAAGCCTGGCCGCGACGCGCTGAAAGCGATGGAAACCGGTAGGAGCGAAGCTTGCTCGCGAAAGCGGTATGTCAGCTGTATTTGATATCGACTGACACGCCGCCTTCGCTCCTACAGGGTTGTGGCGTTCGGGTTTTATCGCATCAGGACTTGTCTGATCCCCATGGGTACGCTATCAACGCACTGGTTGCGCCCACCCACCTGTTCGGAAGTGCCTATGACCTTTGAAGTCCCAGCCCACGGTGGCAAACCCGCCAGCCGCATTCGCCAGAAGAATGAAGAGACCATCATCAAAGCTGCCGAAGACGAGTTTGCCCGTCACGGGTTCAAAGGCACGAGCATGAACACCATCGCCCTGAATGCCGGGCTGCCCAAAGCGAACCTGCATTACTACTTCACCAACAAACTCGGTTTGTACGTGGCGGTGCTGAGCAATATCATCGAACTGTGGGACAGCACCTTCAATACCCTGACGGCCGAGGACGATCCGGCTGAAGCGCTGACGCGGTATATCCGCGCCAAGATGGAGTTCTCGCGACGTCAACCTCAAGCCTCGCGGATCTTCGCGATGGAAGTCATCAGCGGGGGCGAATGCCTGACCGAATATTTCAACCAGGACTACCGCGCCTGGTTCCAGGGGCGGGCGGCGGTGTTCCAGGCGTGGATCGACGCGGGCAAGATGGACCCGGTCGACCCGGTCAACCTGATCTTCCTGTTGTGGGGCAGCACCCAGCATTATGCTGACTTCGCCACGCAGATCTGTCGTGTCAGCGGACGCAGCAAGCTGACCCGGCAGGACATGGAAGACGCCGGCAATAACCTGATCCGAATCATTCTCAAGGGCTGCGGCCTGACCCCTACTGTCTAAGACACTTATGCCTTTTACCCTCAGCGACTTCTGTGAATACCGCGAAGAGATTCGCAAAAGCCGCTTCATCACCCTTGCCTCCCCCATCGGCAGCCCGGCTGACGCCCAGGCGTTCATCGAGCAGCACAGCGATTTGAATGCCACGCACAACTGTTGGGCGTGGAAGCTCGGCGATCAATACCGCAGCACCGACGATGGCGAACCTGGCGGCACCGCCGGGCGACCGATTCTGGCGGCGATCGAAGCCCAGGATTGCGATCAGGTCGCAGTGCTGGTGATCCGCTGGTACGGCGGTATCCAACTGGGCACCGGTGGCCTCGCCCGGGCGTATGGCGGCGGTGCCAACAAGTGCCTGCAAGCGGCGCCGAAAATCGAGTTGATCAGTCGGGTGCCGGTGAGTTGTGCCTGTGCGTTTGCCGAGTTGGCACTGGTAAAACTTCGGGTAGCCGAGGCAGGGGGTTTGATTGTGGAGGAAACCTTCACCGCCAATGGTGTCGAGTTGCAACTAGCCGTTGGCGCGGCCCGGATCGACACCCTGCAATCGCAACTGGCTGACCTGAGTCGCGGACGCATTCTGTTGCAGCACTAATCGCACCAACAACGTTCACTGCCCGTTCGTCACAGCGATGTACTTGCCCACAACTGCTGTGCACCCGGCTGTGGATAACCTGAGCACATCCGGCTGTAACCCTTCTGTCATGCGGCTTTGCGGCCGTTGTACACTTTTCGTCCAATGTGCCATCAAATTAGCTAAATCCATGCAAAAACAAACAGTTAGCTTGGTTTATCACCTTTAGGACAAAGCCGCACTTTGCTTATGCCCGGGCCCGGCGCTTGCGCACAAATACTGTGGAGCAATCTGTGGATAACCCGTTCATGAGTGTCGCCGCCCCACATCCGGCATGGGCTGGTTGCGGCTGCTCGTTTTTTGACCAGAGCCCCTGAGCAAAACCGGAGCCTGATCAAGGGTTTTGCGCTTAAGTAGTGCCTGGTCAGGGATCGACATAGTGCAAGGCGCCTCGCACAGCCTCCTGCTGTGCACGACGTTTCGATTTGCTCCATAAATACAGGGAGCAACAAGGCTGAAGCCTGGAGTATGCTCCAGGGCCAAGCCCCCTCGAGACGTGCGCGCCCTCACGTAACTGCTGCAACATAAGCTCAAGCTGATCGAAACCCGCATGGCCGGACTCGACACGTTGCGACATGAGTTGCAGCAACGTATCGGGCAGCATTGTCCTTTGAATCCGTGATCTTCATTCATCAAGGAAACCACTCATGTCTACGGCAAAAACCGCACTCATCATCGGTGCCTCCCGGGGCCTGGGCCTCGGTCTGGTGAAAACCCTGCTGGCGGATGGCTGGCAAGTCACCGCCACCGTGCGCAACCCACAGAACGCCGAAGCCTTGCAGGCGTTGGGCGCGGTGCGGATCGAAAAACTCGACATGGACGATCAGCAGGCGGTGATCGCCCTGAGCCAACGACTCAAGAACGAAGTGTTCGACCTGTTGTTCGTCAATGCCGGGGTCAAGGGGCCGGACGTTCAAACACCGGGTGGCGCGACGCTGGCCGAAGTCGGCCAGCTGTTCTTCACCAATGCGGTGGCCCCGATCAATCTGGCACAGCGCTTTTCCGCGCAGATCCGTCCAGAGACCGGCGTGCTGGCATTCATGAGTTCGGTGCTGGGCAGCGTGACCATGCCCGACGCGCCGGAACTGGCGTTGTACAAGGCCAGCAAGGCGGCGCTGAACTCCATGACCAACAGTTTCGTGACGCAGCTGGGCGAGCAGAAACTCACGGTGTTGTCGCTGCATCCGGGCTGGGTGAAAACCGATATGGGCGGTGAAGGTGCGGATATCGATGTGCAAACCAGTACTCGCGGGTTGGTTGATCAGGTCAACGCGTACACCGGCAAGGGCGGGCATCATTTTGTGAATTACCGGGGTGAAACCATTCCCTGGTAAACACCGCGGTGCCCCTGTAGGAGCTGGCTTGCCAGCGAAGGCGGTGGGTCAGTCGACATCTATGTAGCTGACACACCTTCGCTGGCAAGCCAGCTCCTACAGGGGTTTGCGTCGTCTGGTCAGGGTGGGCTTGCCCGCAGCGCAGTTTTGTTCGAAACTGCGCACCTCGTCCCCCGCGGCGACCCTGGATCAGCAGACAGGGCAACACTGAGCTGGCAACCCTGAACCCAACTTTCAGAGGAGCCGGCCACTATGCCTGCGACCCGTACCTGGTTAAAAAACCCCCTCGCGATTTTCACGGCCAACGACCTCGATGCCCGTGGCGGCCTGGTGCTGCAAGACGGTTTGATCGTCGAAGTGCTCGCTGCCGGCCAGCAGCCTTCCATACCCTGTGGACAAGTCTTCGATGCCCGCGAGCATGTGATCCTGCCGGGGCTGATCAACACCCATCACCACTTCTATCAGACCCTGACCCGCGCCTGGGCGCCGGTGGTCAATCAGCCGTTGTTCCCGTGGCTGAAAACCCTGTACCCGGTCTGGGCCCGCCTCACCCCTGAAAAACTCGCCCTCGCCAGTAAAGTCGCGTTGGCCGAGCTGCTGCTGTCCGGCTGCACTACCGCTGCCGATCACCATTACCTGTTCCCGCAAGGCCTGGAAAATGCAATCGACGTGCAAGTCGAGAGCGTTCGCGAACTGGGCATGCGCGCCATGCTCACTCGCGGTTCGATGAGCCTCGGCGAAAAGGACGGCGGCCTGCCACCGCAGCAGACCGTGCAGGAAGGCGAAGTGATCCTGGCCGACAGCCAACGCCTGATCGCCGAGTACCACGAACGGGGTGACGGCGCACAGATCCAGATCGCGCTCGCGCCCTGTTCGCCGTTTTCGGTGACCCCGCAAATCATGTCGGCCAGTGCCGAACTGGCCAATAAACTCGATGTGCGCCTGCACACCCACCTGGCGGAAACCCTCGATGAAGAAGACTTCTGCCTGCAGCGTTTCGGCCTGCGCACCGTGGATTACCTGGACAGCGTCGGCTGGCTCGGCCCGCGCACCTGGCTGGCGCACGGTATCCATTTCAACCCGGATGAAATCGCCCGTCTCGGCGCGGCGGGCACCGGAATTTGCCATTGCCCGAGTTCGAACATGCGCCTGGCTTCCGGTATCTGCCCGACCCTGGACCTGACCGCCGCCGGCGCCTTGCTCGGCCTGGGCGTGGACGGTTCGGCCTCCAACGATGCCTCGAACATGATGCTCGAAACCCGTCAGGCGCTGTACATCCAGCGGCTGCGTTACGGCGCGGAAAAGATCACCCCGCAATTGGTGCTGGGATGGGCCACCAAGGGCTCCGCGCAATTGCTCGGGCGCACGGACATCGGTGAATTGGCGGTAGGCAAGCAGGCGGATCTGGCGCTGTTCAAGCTCGATGAACTGCGCTTCTCCGGCAGTCATGATCCGGTGTCTGCGTTGTTGCTGTGCGGCGCGGATCGGGCGGATCGGGTGATGGTGGGCGGCAAGTGGCGGGTGATCGATGGGCAGGTTGAAGGGCTGGATTTGAAGGGGTTGATTGCGGATCACAGCCAGGCGGCTCGGCAGTTGATAGCCGGCGTCTGACACAACACAAATCTCCCACAGGGGTTTGTGGTGGTCCTAGAGACCGATCAGCGACAACATGATGAAGGTCGCAAACAATACAAAGTGGGTCATCCCTTCGATGGCATTGGTTTCGCCATCGTTGAGGTTGATCGCGCTGACGATCAGGGTGAGGAAGACCATGACGGTCTGCACCGGAGTCATCGCCATCTGGAATGGCTGGCCCGTGTAGAGCGCCATCGCTTCCATCACCGGCACTGTCAGGATCACCGTCGACAGCGACGCGCCCATGGCGATGTTGACCACCGACTGCATGCGGTTGGCCAGCGCCGCGCGCAACGCCGTCAGGATTTCCGGTGCCGCGGAAATCGCCGCCACCAGGATCGCCGTGATCACCGGCGGTGCCCCCGAACCTTCCAGCCCCAGGTCGAGGGTCTTGGACATCACTTCGGCCAGAGCGCCGATCACCACCACACCAAATACCAACGTCCCGATGCTCAATGTCAGGTTGATCGGCTCCGGCTCTGCGGTCAGCTCCTTCTTGCGACGTTTTTCCGGATAGCTGTAGCTGAAGAAATAGCTATGCGGCCCGACCTGCATGCGCAGGAACAGGGTGTAGAGCACGACCATCGCGCCAATGGTGAAAGCCGAATAGAGTTTCCAGTTCGCCTCGGGAATGAACTCCGGCACCACCATGGACACGCCCATGGCGGTGAGGATCATCACGCTGTAGCTGCGTGCCGAGTCGTCGTTGTAGGACTGCTCGCCATGCTTGATCCCGCCCATCAACGCAGCCAGACCGAGGATGCCATTGATGTCGAGCATCACCGCCGAATAAATCGTATCGCGCACCAGCGTCGGCGACGCTTCATTGCTCATCATGATCGCCAGGATCACCACTTCCACCAGTACCGCGGCCAGGGTCAGGATCATCGTGCCGTAGGGATCGCCGACTTTTTCGGCGAGCAGTTCGGCGTGATGGGCGACGCGCATGGAGGCGATGACAATGAAAGCGACCAGCACCAGGCCGGCGGTCAGCGCGATGGGCTGGCCGCTGTGCAACATCCAGTGCTCCAGCGGATAGGCGACGAAGGCGGCAATCAGGGCCAGCAGCAGAAATTTTTCTTGCTTGATGAGTGTGAGCATTGCGAGCCTTTTTGCCGGGTGAGGCGAAATCGGTGGGATGAGCTACTGACTGCGGGGCGGCGCTAACGTTTCGTTACACTTTAGCGTACCCGTGGCTGGCAACCGCGCCAGTCCATGCACTTTTATTGGCCTTTCGGGCCTCTTCGCGAGCAGCCGGCGGCGCGATGAACCGCCTGGTCAGGTTTTGCCAATTGTCGCCACGGGCACCTGTAGAATGCTCGCCATCTGCACCTGATGAGAAAAGACTATGTACGACTGGCTGAACGCCCTGCCCAAGGCAGAGCTGCACCTGCACCTGGAAGGCTCGCTTGAACCCGAGCTGCTGTTCGCCCTCGCCGAGCGCAACAAGATCGCCCTGCCGTGGGGCGATGTCGAAACCCTGCGCAAGGCGTACGCCTTCAACAATCTGCAAGAATTTCTCGACCTCTATTACCAGGGCGCCGACGTGTTGCGCACTTCCCAGGATTTCTACGACCTGACCTGGGCCTATCTGTTGCGGTGCAAGGCGCAGAACGTGATTCACACCGAACCGTTCTTCGACCCACAGACCCACACCGACCGTGGCGTGCCGTTCGAAGTGGTGCTCAACGGCATCGCCAGCGCGCTCAAGGATGGCGAGCAGCAACTGGGCATCACCAGCGGCTTGATCCTGAGTTTCCTGCGCCACTTGAGTGAAGAACAAGCGGAGAAGACCCTCGACCAGGCGCTGCCGTTCCGCGATGCGTTTGTTGCCGTGGGCCTGGACAGTTCAGAAATGGGTCACCCGCCGAGCAAGTTCCAGCGCGTGTTCGATCGGGCCCGCCACGAAGGTTTCCTGACCGTCGCCCACGCCGGTGAAGAAGGTCCGCCGGAGTACATCTGGGAGGCTCTGGACCTGCTGAAGATTCAGCGCATCGACCATGGTGTACGCGCCATCGAAGACGAGCGCCTGATGCAGCGGATCATCGACGAACAGATTCCGTTGACCGTGTGCCCGTTATCGAACACCAAGCTTTGCGTGTTCGACCACATGTCCCAACACAACATTCTCGACATGCTGGAACGCGGCGTGAAAGTGACCGTGAATTCGGATGACCCGGCGTACTTCGGTGGGTATGTGACCGAGAACTTCCACGCGCTGTATACCGATCTGGGCATGACCCAGGATCAGGCCAGGCGATTGGCGCAGAACAGCCTGGATGCGCGGCTGGTCAAACCCTAACCATCACCGCAACCCCTTGTAGGAGCTGGCTTGCCAGCGAAGAGGCCATCACATTCAACATTGATGTCGCCTGACACGCCGCCTTCGCCAGCAAGCCGGCTCCTACAAAACCCCAAGCCCCTCGACGCCGCTTGCGTTACGGCACCACCTGCAGCTCGCTCTCCTTGGCAAATCGATGAATTTCCCGCTGCCCCGCAGCGGTGATTTGCACGGCTGGCGACTCATTGGACACACTCACCCAACCAGACTGCATGAACAGTTGCAGCAACGCCGCGCCCAGTGAGCCGCCCATGTGTGGACGTCTTTCGCTCCAGTCAGGACAAGCGCAGGCGGTTCTACTGGTTTTGTTCGCCAGCGCCTGGACGAACACTCCGCGTTTCGCCAGTTGCGTGGCGCCCTTGTGAGTGATCGACACCCGCTGATCGAACTGTTCGATCCAGCCCGCATTCAGCAGACGCTGGTAGAGGTCGGCGGCCAAAATACCGCCCAGATGATCGTGGCACAGCCTGGCGCGCAACAATGGCGAAGGCGCTGCCTGAGTCCTGGAGAGGGGTGCATTGCGCTTGAAAATAGCCGGGATGTCCCTTGGCGTGCTGGCAATCGTCGCACTGGCCAATGCATCGATAGCAGCAGCGACTTCGGGTCCGGCAAGCCGAAAAAACCGCTTGCGCCCGCGAATTTCGACTTTCAACAGGCCACCGGCGGACAGACGCCCCAGGTGGGCACTGGCCGAAGACGGTGACACGCCGGCCAGCAAGGCCAGCTCTTCGGATTGTCGCGCCGAGCCGTCCATCAAAGCCCACATCATTGCGCTGCGCTTTGGGTCAGCCAGCAATGTGGCGATCTGGCTGATGCAAGGTGCATGTTCCATGTATTCACTCCCTGTTGAATCGTTTCGTCTACTGCTCAATGGCATAGTATAAGCGTGTTAATCGCTGGATCCTGCCCTGCGTAACCCAAGGGTGGTGATAGTTCCTGAGGGAAATTTCGCTATTTTCCTGCGATTAATGACCTTCGCCCGAGAACGTCGGAAATCGACTACTTGAACTGGCGCAGCGGCTGACGAGCATTTCCCGCAGCAGGTTCACCGGTTTACTCAATTGCGCGCGATGGGCGCACAGCAGGTTCAGGGGGGCGCGCTCACACTGCAGCTCCGGCATCAGCACCTTTAACCGACCGGCCAGCACATCGGCGGCGACATCGAGCCAGGATTTGTAGGCGATTCCGGCACCCGCGACAGCCCACAGTCGCACCACATCGGCATCATCGCTGAAGCGATCACCGCTGACCGTCAGGCTGACCTCGCGTTTGCCGTCATGAAAACTCCAGTGATCGTGGACCCGGCTGCCGAGCATGAACAGCAGGCAATTGTGTTGCGCCAATTGCTCAAGCTGTCGAGGCTCACCCTGCCGGGCAAGGTAACTCGGGGCGGCGCAAAGAACGCGGCGATTCTGCGGAGCGATGGGCAGCGCCACCAGGCTCGAGTCTTCCGGCTCGCCGTACCTGAGGGCAATGTCCACCGGTTGGCGGAACAGGTCGGCGATGCGGTCCCCCAGTAGCAGGCGCACCGTGAGTCCGGGATGCTCGCGCTGAAACTCGTCGAGCCACGGCAGCAGCAGGTTTCGACCGAAATCCGAAGGCGCCGACAGCTGCAGGATCCCACTGACCTGATCCTGACTACCGGCCAACAACCGGCGACCCTCGTCGAGATTGCTCAACGCCGCCCGGGCGTATTCGAGAAATCCCTCGCCCTCGGCCGTCAGGCGCAAGCTGCGTGTGGAACGGGCAAGCAAACGGGCGCCGAGTTGCTGTTCGATGCGCTTCAACGCCGCGCTGGCCACCGCAGCGGACATGTCCATCCCGCGCGCCGCCGCCGACAGACTGCCCAGGTCCGCTGCCCGGACAAACAATTGCAAATCATCGAAACGCAGCATTTCCAGCCTCGATTATCAAAAAAATATTGAAAGAGACTGCTCTTTTAGCGGGTTTTATCTTGCGTAGAAATAGCCAATCATCTGCCCATCGAAAACACCCCCCTCTTCCGGAGTCGAATATGTCCCAGCCGTTCACCGCCATTGCCACCCTGATCGCCAAAGCCGGCCAGCAGGGCGCCCTAGAACAGCATTTACGCGCGCTGCTGGAACCCACCCGTGCCGAGGCCGGTTGCGGTCAATACGACCTGCATCAGGACCTCGCCAATCCACTGGCCTTCTACATGATCGAACAGTGGAGCAGCGACGAGGCCCTGCAAGCCCATGACGCCAGCGCCCATATCCAGAATTTTCGGGCCAGGGCCGGCGATTTCCTCGAACACTTCGAACTCAAGCGTCTGCGCACCCTGGCCTGATCGTTCTGTTATCAATTTTCGGAGTTCTCCATGAAAGCCATTGCTTATTACGCCTCCCTGCCCATCAGCGACGAGACCTCCCTGCAGGACATCGAACTGCCGGAACCGGTTGCCGGTCCGCGCGACCTGCTGGTGGAAGTCAAAGCCATCTCGGTCAACCCGGTCGATACCAAAGTCCGCCAGAACGTCCAGCCGGAAGGTGGCATGGCAAAAGTACTGGGCTGGGACGTGGCGGGCGTGGTCAAGGCCGTCGGCAGTGAAGTGACCTTGTTCAAGGCCGGCGACAAAGTGTTTTATGCCGGATCCATCGCTCGCGCCGGCGGCAACAGTGAGCTGCATGTGGTGGATGAGCGGATCGTCGGCCATATGCCCACTTCCCTGGGTTTCGCCGAAGCCGCCGCCCTGCCGTTGACTGCCATTACGGCCTGGGAGCTGCTGTTCGAACGCTTGCAAGTGCACGAAGGCCAGACCGATGAAGGTCAAAGCCTGTTGATCGTTGGAGCGGCCGGCGGAGTCGGGTCGATCCTGACTCAACTGGCCAGCCGGCTGACCGGGCTGAAAGTCATCGGCACCGCCTCCCGTGCGCAAACCCGGAGCTGGGTCAGCGAGTTGGGTGCCGATCTGGTGATCGATCACAGTCAGCCGCTGAGCGAAGAACTCAAACGTGCCGGCATCGAGCAGGTTACCCATGTGGCCAGCCTGACCCAGACTGATCATCACCTGGATCAACTGATCGAGGCACTGGCGCCACAAGGCAAACTGGCGCTGATCGATGATCCGAAGGCCCTCGACGTGACCAAGCTCAAGCGCAAGAGCCTGTCGCTGCACTGGGAGTTCATGTACACCCGCTCGCTGTTCGAGACCGCGGATATGATCGAGCAACATGAACTGCTCAATCGCGTCGCGCAGCTGATCGACGCCGGGACGCTGAAAACCACGGTAGGCGAGCATTTCGGGACGATCAACGCGGCCAACCTGCGCCGTGCCCATGCGCTGCTGGAAAGTGGTAAATCAAAGGGAAAGATTGTGCTCGAAGGGTTCTGAGGATCTAAAAACCTGAAAAAGATCGCAGCCTGCGGCAGCTCCTACAGGATCCGTGAATATCCGAAATATTCGGATACACATCGACCGATGTAGGAGCGGCTGCAGGCCGCGATCTTGCGCGCTCGAACCGTCAGTCAGAGAGTTGACCGCTGTCACAATTGCGACCGTATTCGGGTCTACAATCGTGGCCACTGCAAAGCAATCTTTTACATAAAGGAGGTCAGCAATGAAGATCCTGATAAAAGAATTGGCAAAATCCCAGTGGCAGGTCCGCCTGGACCAACATGCCGTGACCTTCCGCAGCGAAGCCGAAGCTCGCGCCTTCACCCGAACCCTCGAAGCGCGCTTGCACGCGCCCCATCAATTTCCCGACCAGCAGCAGCGCGCGGCTGGCTGAGCCTGTCCTCAGGCCTGGGCTTGCGCCAGTGCCCGGGCATTTTGCATACGTCGGGTGAGCATCGCCACGCTCACCACCAGAATCCCGCACAGACTGATGACCATGGCCATCGGCACGGCGCTGCCATCGTGCAAAACACCCACCAGCGCCGCAGCGCCGGCGGCGACGCTGAACTGCAGGCAACCGAGCATCGCCGATGCACTGCCGGCCCGGGCGCCCTGCCCGCTCATGGCACAGGCCGAGGCGTTAGGCAGGATGCAACCCAGGCTGGAGATGCAGATGAACAGTGGAATCAGCAGTGGCCACAGTTGCGCGGTGTGCATCGAAGTGACGGCCAGCAGCGCCAGGCCGGCACCGAGGTAGATCCAGACCGTGCGGGTCAGCAAAAATGCCGGGCCACGCTTGGCCAGCAAGCGTGCATTGACCTGCGCCACCAGGATGAATCCCGCCGCATTGGCACCGAACAGCCAGCCGAAATGCTCGGCCGGCACGCCATAGAGTTTGATAAACACAAAGGGTGAGCCGGCAATGTAGGAAAACATTCCGGCGATGGCGATGCCACCTGTCAGGGCGTGGCCGAGAAACACCGGGTCCGCCAATAGCCGACCGTACTGACGCAGCGCCCCGGACAATGGTTGGCGTGGCACATGGGCGGGCATGCTTTCCGGCAGCCCGAGGGCGACGGCCAGCCCCACCAGCGCACTGAAAAAGGTCAACGCGAGAAAGATCGACTGCCAGCCTGTGGTATTGACCAACAGCCCACCCAGCATGGGTGCCAGAATGGGGGCCAGCCCCATCACCAGCATCAGTTGCGAAAAGACCTTCGCCGAACCCACCGCATCGCATTTATCGCTGACCACCGCGCGGGAGATCACCATCCCCGCGCAACCACCCAGGGCCTGAACGAAGCGCGCACCGATCAGCCATTCCAGGTTCGGCGCAAACGCGCAGGCCAGGGAGGCAGCAATGAACAGGCCGACACCGGCCAGCAAGGGAATGCGTCGCCCGAAGCGATCCGCCACCGGGCCATAGGCCAGTTGACCGATGGACAAGCCGAGAAAATAGGCCGCCAGGGTCATTTGAATATGCTGTTCATCGGTGCCAAACGCGAGCGCCATTGCCGGGAAGGCCGGCAAGTAGAAATCGATCGCCAACGGGCCGAAGGCGCTGAGGGCGCCAAGAATCAAAATGGTACGAAAGTTCATCAGGCATCCAGTGGGACAGGTCGGCAGCCCCACAGTCTAGCCGCGCATGGATCCCTTGAACATTCTGTTAGGTCGCTAACTAATAAAGAATCACCCTATTGAACGCAAATACCCCGTGTAGGAGCTGGCTTGCCAGCGAAGGACTCAAGGACGCCGCGTTGATTCAGGAATACACGCGTTATCGTTGACGACCTTCGCTGGCAAGCCAGCGCCTACAGGGGGATCGCGCTTGGCCTCAGGCGACTTTCACTGGGTAGCCTTCTTCGCTAATCAACGCGATCACTTGCTCCGCCGTCAGCGCACTCTCGACCCCGACTTCTTTCGCCGCCAGATCGACCCGTACACTGGCCGCCGGATCCTTCGCTTGCAACGCCTGAGTGATGGCTTTGACGCAGTGACCGCAGGACATGCCTTGAACGTTGAACACTTGCATGGGAGAACTCCTTTCAGTGGATTGCGAGCAGTCTGGAGCTTGCCACCATGGCAAGGTCAAGTACTGCAGCCACTACCGGACTGGCAATCATCGCCGCGCTCGGCCAAGCTGCGCCCATCAGTGATTCGACTTCAGGAGGTTCAGCCATGCGCTGGTCAGCTCTCAGCCTGTTTGGCTTCATCAGCCTGTTTGCCGCGACACCTGCGGTACACGCCGCCGGGGAGGACTATGGCGTGCTGATCATTTCCCGCGAGCGCCTGGAAATCGCGACCTCCTGCGAGATCGGCGTGTACATCCAGGACCAGTTGGCCGCGCGGCTGTTCCAGGAACAGAGCACCGCGTTCAACCTGCCGCCGGGCAATGTGTCCCTGCGCTTGAAACTCCTGCCGGGACAGGCCCCGGGGTGCAACCCGGGGATGCTGGCGCCGGGCTCACAGAACGTCACGCTCAAGGCCGGGGATGTGTTGAAGTTCCGGATTGCGATGACGCAGGAAGGGATGTACCTCAAGCCTACGGCCCTCGATTATTGAGTAGTCTGTAAAAAGATCGTCCGAACGCGGCCCGAGCCTGCGGCAGCTCCTACGGAATCGGGTTGACACGCAGTCTATGTAGGAGCTGGCTTGCCAGCGAAGAGGCCATCACCTGCGAGATTGATATCGCCTGAAACGCCGCCTTCGCCAGCAAGCCGGCTCCTACAATTGTGCAGTCAACACGATCCCTGCAGCTGCCGCAGGCTCGGGCCGCGTTCGGACGATCTTTTGATCTGAATCATGGCGCTTGACCTTGCCCGTATGGCAAGGTTGATCCTGTAGGCATCTTCTACAGGGAGCGCGACCGATGTCCGAATCCACCACTTTCGATCTGCCGATTGCCGGCATGACCTGCGCCAGTTGCGCCGGACGTGTCGAGCGTGCCTTGAGCAAAGTCATCGGCGCCAGTGCCGTCAGCGTCAACCTCGCCACCGAGCAGGCCCGGGTTCAAGCGCCCAGCGACAGCCTGCAGGCCTTGATGGACGCCGTGGAGCAAGCCGGCTACAGCGTGCCGCAACAGACCCTGGAGTTGAGCATCGACGGCATGACCTGCGCCTCCTGTGTCGGCCGGGTCGAACGTGCGCTGGCGAAGGTGCCGGGGGTGAAGCGCGTCAGCGTCAACCTGGCCAATGAACGCGCCCACCTCGAGTTACTCGGGCAGATTGATCCGCAGGCATTGATCGCCGCCGTGACCAAGGCGGGTTACGGCGCCAGCGTCTGGGAAGTCGAACACCCGCCAACCGACCATCAGCAACAGCGTCTGCACCGCGAGCGTTGGGCCTTGATCATCGCAATCGTCCTCGCCCTGCCGCTGGTGTTGCCAATGGTGCTGCAACCCTTCGGCGTGCACTGGATGCTGCCGGCCTGGGTGCAATTTGCGCTGGCGACGCCGGTGCAATTCGTCTTCGGAGCGCGTTTTTATATCGCCGCGTGGAAAGCCGTGCGTGCCGGTGCCGGCAACATGGATTTGCTGGTGGCCTTGGGCACCAGCGCCGGTTATGGCTTGAGTCTTTACGAATGGGCCACCGCCGCCGGGCGCACGCCGCACCTGTACTTTGAAGCCTCGGCGGTGGTGATTGCCCTGGTGTTGCTGGGCAAATACCTGGAAAGCCGCGCCAAGCGCCAGACCGCCAGCGCCATCCGCGCCCTTGAAGCCTTGCGTCCGGAGCGAGCGATTCAAGTGATCGACGGCCGTGAGCAGGACGTTGCCATCAGCGCCTTGCGCCTCAACGATCTGGTCATGGTCAAACCCGGCGAACGTTTCCCGGTGGACGGCGAAGTCGTCGAAGGCCAGAGCCACGCCGACGAAGCGCTGATCAGCGGCGAAAGCCTGCCGGTGCCGAAACAGCCCGGCGACAAGGTCACCGGCGGCGCCATCAATGGCGAAGGCCGGTTACTGGTTCGCACCCAGGCCCTGGGCGCGGAAACGGTACTGGCGCGGATCATCCGCCTGGTGGAAGACGCTCAAGCGGCGAAGGCGCCGATCCAGAAACTGGTGGATAAAGTCAGCCAGGTATTCGTCCCGACGGTGTTGCTGATCGCGTTGGCGACCTTGATCGGTTGGTGGCTGTACGGGGCGCCGATGGAAACGGCGCTGATCAACGCCGTGGCGGTGTTGGTGATTGCTTGCCCTTGCGCACTCGGGCTGGCCACGCCGACGGCGATCATGGCCGGCACCGGTGTGGCGGCGCGCTACGGGATTCTGATCAAGGACGCCGAAGCGCTGGAGCGTGCCCATGAAGTCAGCGCCGTGGTGTTCGACAAGACCGGCACGCTGACCTCGGGCGCGCCGCGCATCGCCCATTTGAGTGCGATCGACGCTGACGAAGCCGCTCTGTTGCAAAGGGCCGGGGCGCTGCAGCGCGGCAGTGAACATCCGTTGGCCAAGGCCGTGCTGGACGCTTGCGCCGAACGTGGCTTGAATGTGGCCGATGTCAGTGACAGCCAGTCCCTGACCGGGCGCGGCATTGCCGGCACCCTCGAGGGTCGGCGGCTGGCGCTGGGCAATCGGCGCCTGCTGGAAGAGAGCGGTTTGAGCGCCGGTCCATTGGCTGATAGCGCAACCGCATGGGAAACCGAAGGCCGGACGTTGTCCTGGCTGATCGAGCAAAGCCCCGAACCGAAAGTGCTGGGCTTGTTCGCCTTTGGTGACACCCTCAAGGCCGGCGCGCTGCAAGCGGTGCAACAACTGCGCGCTCGCAACATCAGCAGCCACCTGCTGACCGGCGACAATCGCGGCAGTGCCAAAGTGGTCGCCGAGGCGCTCGGCATTAAAGATGTCCACGCCGAAGTATTGCCCGCCGACAAAGCCGCCACCGTCGCCACCCTCAAGAAAACCGGGGTGGTGGCAATGGTCGGCGACGGCATCAACGATGCCCCGGCCCTGGCGGCTGCCGACATCGGCATCGCCATGGGCGGCGGCACCGACGTAGCCATGCACGCCGCCGGAATCACTTTGATGCGCGGTGATCCACGGCTGGTGCCGGCGGCGCTGGACATCAGCCGCAAGACCTACGCGAAGATCCGGCAGAACCTGTTCTGGGCCTTCGTCTACAACCTGATCGGCATTCCGCTGGCAGCCGCAGGCTTGCTCAACCCGGTGCTCGCCGGCGCGGCCATGGCGTTGTCGAGCGTCAGCGTGGTGAGCAATGCGCTACTGCTGAAAACCTGGAAGCCCAAGGAACTGGAGGAACACCCATGAACATCGGCCAAGCGGCCCGCCAGAGCGGACTGAGCGCCAAGATGATTCGTTATTACGAATCCATCGGCCTGCTGAAGGCCGCCCATCGTACCGACAGTGGCTATCGAGTGTATGGCGACGACGACCTGCACACCCTGGCGTTCATCAAGCGCTCCCGCGACCTGGGATTTTCACTGGAAGAGGTCGGCAAATTGCTGACCCTCTGGCAGGACCGTCAACGCGCCAGCGCCGACGTCAAGGCGCTGGCCCGCCAGCATATCGAGGAACTGGACCGCAAGATCCTCGAGCTCGGCCAACTGCGCGACACGCTGCAGGACCTGGTCGAGCATTGCCAGGGTGATCACCGTCCCGATTGCCCGATCCTCAAAAATCTTGAGTCGGGCTGCTGTGGCGTGCCCGCTCGCGCCTGACTGCCTCATTCCTTGAAGATTGGTAGCCAACCAATGTAGGGGGATTTGCGTCCTGCACAAAAAACCCGGCCGAAGCCGGGTTTTTTATTGACCTGTCACTGCATCCAGGGCGGAGGCGGTTCTTCGGTCTTGCCGGGTGGTGCGTCGTCTGCGGCGCGTACCGCCTGCTTACGTTCTTCATCGAGGCGTGCGGCCTCGATTTCACGCAGGATGCCGCCAACGTCGGCCATCTCTTCCGGCTCGTCGAACTCACCGGTCAAAGCACTGGCCGGGTGCAAGGTGCCGGCTTCGTACAGCGCCCACATTTCCTTGGCGTACCGGGTCTTCTTCAACTCCGGGGCAAACCGCCCGAAGTAGGACGCCATGTTGCCGACATCCCGCTCCAGCATGCTGAACGCGTGGTTGTTACCCGCCGCATCCACCGCCTGCGGCAAGTCGATGATCACCGGCCCCGTCGGGGTCAGCAGCACGTTGAATTCCGACAAGTCACCGTGCACCAGTCCCGTACACAACATCAGCACGATCTGCGAAATCAGGAACGCGTGGTATTCGCGCGCCTGGTCCGGCTCCAGCACGACGTCGTTCAGGCGTGGTGCGGCATCGCCGTATTCATCGGCTACCAGCTCCATCAGCAGCACGCCTTCCAGGAAGTCGTAAGGCTTGGGCACCCGAACGCCCGCACCGGCCAGACGGAACAATGCCGCCACTTCGGCATTCTGCCAGGCGTCTTCGGTTTCTTTCTTGCCGAACTTGGAACCCTTGGCCATCGCCCGGGCCTGACGGCTGTTGCGTACCTTGCGACCTTCCTGATACTCGGCCGCCTGACGAAAACTGCGTTTATTCGCCTCCTTGTAGACCTTCGCGCAACGTAACTCGTTACCGCAGCGCACCACGTAAACAGCTGCTTCTTTACCACTCATGAGTGGGCGCAGCACCTCGTCGACCAGACCGTCCTCGATCAGGGGTTCAATGCGTTTTGGAGTCTTCATCAGCTTTTATTGTGGGTCCTTTATTACCAAACACGCGAAAGTCATTCGTTATACGGCAATCCACTCATTCGGGGGAGGGGTTGCCGACCTATGAACAGTGCAAACACCCACAATGTGTCGGAAAAAGTTGCCCTATAGACAAAACCACAACTTCGGCAGATTATTTTCCCCGTCCCATCCCCCTCACTCAAGAGATCTGTTCATGAGCAAAAAGCCATCGAAAAATGGCCCGAACAAGGCCAAGTCCATCATCGCCCAGCCACTGTTCCGCAGCCGTCAGGAACGAGCCGGCAAAGGCAAAGGCAGCTACCGCCGCGAAGCCTTCCAGTCTGACAACTGGGAGGCTTCTTACTTTCTGGCGGCCTGAAAGGCAAGCAATCGCTCAACATGTTAAGGTCTGCACCTGATTCGTACTCCCTGGACCTGTGCATGCCCCTTTGTCTTTCCCGTCGTTGGCACGTTCGCCAACTGATAGCTGCCTCCAGCCTCATTTTGCTAGTCGCCTGCGCGGAAAAACCGACCGCCGCCGACGCCCAGCCGCTTCAGACCCTCCCCATCGCGACAGCCCCTGCGGTGATCCCGCCCGTGGTGCCGACCGGTGACAACCTCGACATCCAGCCGACCCAGACCTTCGCCGAATGGCAAGCGGGTTTTCGCAGGGACGCTCTGGCCGCCGGCATCCGCGCCGATCTGTTCGACCGCGCCTTTGCCAATGTCAGCCTGGACACCAGCGTGATCCGCGCCGACCGCAGCCAGCCGGAGTTTTCCCGCCCGGTGTGGGAGTACCTCGACGGTGCTCTTTCGCCACTGCGGGTACGCAAAGGCCAGGCGCTGGTCGGCCAATATGCCGACATCCTGCAAAGCATCGAGCAGCGTTATGGCGTCGATCGTCAGGCACTGGTTTCGGTGTGGGGCATGGAGAGCAACTTCGGTCAGTTCCAGGGCAGCAAGTCGGTGATCAACTCCCTGGCGACCCTGGCCTATGAAGGCCGGCGTCCCGGGTTCGCCCACGCGCAATTGATTGCCGCACTGCAAATCCTGCAACAGGGTGATATCGAACCGGAAGCGATGCTCGGTTCCTGGGCCGGGGCCATGGGCCAGACCCAGTTCATCCCCACCACGTACAACACCCACGCCGTGGACTTCGACGGTGACGGCCGGCGTGACATCTGGGGCAGCCCGGCCGATGCCCTGGCCTCGACCGCGCACTACCTGCAAAGCTCGGGCTGGCAGAAAGGCCAGCCGTGGGGCTTCGAAGTACAACTGCCCGGCAGCTTCAACTACGTGCTGGCCGATGGCACGATTCGCAAGAGTGTTGCCGAATGGCTGCAATTGGGCGTCACCCTGCCCAATGGCGCCCAGGTTCCGCCTGGTTCCGAACAGCTGTCCGCGGCCCTGCTGCTGCCGGCCGGTTATCGCGGCCCGGCGTTCCTGGTCCTGGACAACTTCCGCGCGATCCTCAAGTACAACAACTCGTCGTCCTACGCGTTGGCTGTCAGCCTGTTGTCCGAACGTTTCAACGGCGCTGGCCTGATCAACGGCACCTGGCCGAAAGACGATATGCCGCTGAGCCGTACCGAGCGCATTGAACTGCAAAGCCTGCTGAGTGCGCAGAACTACGATGCGGGCACCGCCGACGGCATCATCGGCGCCAACACCCGCAAGGCGATCCGCAGTGCACAGCAGTCGTTTGGCTGGCCGGCCGACGGGTATCCGACGCACAAGTTGCTCGAAGGGCTGCGTAACCGATAGACAACCGTATGGCGAATGCCGCTTTCGCGAGCAAGCCCGCTCCCACATTTAATTTCTGGCGTTCACAATTTATGTGTTCACAGAGAATCAGATGTGGGAGCGGGCTTGCTCGCGAAGGCGGACTATCAGGCGACTAACATCTACCGCTTGACCACCACATCCTGCTCCAACAACAGTTCTTTCTCCCCTGCATCCAGCCGCACCAAAGCCCCCATCGGCAACGTCAGGTTCGGATCGCAATGCCCGCTGCGCCACCCGGACAACACCGGTATCCGCAACGGTGCGAAAGTCTGCTTGAGCAAGCGCTCCAGCGCCGCGACATCAACCCCCGCTACATCCCCCACCAGCACCCCGCGCAGCTTGTGCAGCGAGCCTGCCAGTCGCAGATGGGTCAGCAGCCGATCAATGCGATACAGCGGCTCGTTGATGTCCTCGATGAACAGGATGACACCCTCGGCATCCATTTCATAAGGCGTGCCCATGGTCGCGGCAATCATCGACAGATTGCCCCCCAACAAACGCCCGTGAGCGATGCCAGGCTCAATGGTGGTCAACGGGTAACCCACCGGGTGCGTCAGCACACTGCCCGCCTTCAGCTGCCCCCTGAGCATATTGAAAAACGACGACTCGGTCGGTTTTTGCTTTTCGCCCAACAGGTCCGCGTTGAGCATCGGACCATGGAAGGTCACGAAGCCTGCATAACGGCTGATCGCCAGGTGCAGCGCGGTGATGTCGCTGTAGCCGATGAATGGCTTGGCATTGTTGCGCAATAGCTCGAAGTCGATGCGATCAAGCAATCGCGGCGTACCGTAACCGCCGCGAAGACAGATGATTGCCTCGACCTCGCTGTCGGCAAATGCGGCGTGCAGGTCATTGAGCCGCACTTCGTCGCTACCGGCCAGGTAGCCATCCCGCTCGTACACGCCGGGATACACCCGCACCGAATAACCGCGCGCGTGCATCCAGGCAATGGCTTTGTCGGTGTCCAGCGCTGCCGGACCGGCAGGTGCGATGACACCGATCAACCCTTGCGACGGCAAGGCCGGAACAGGCGCATGAGGACAAAGCCTGTGAGTGGGTCTAACAGTCATCCATGAATCTCCCTGCGTGAAAGCGATAAGCACACAGTAGTCAGGAACGGGGACAAACAGAAGAGGGACAGTCGCCCCGCAGGTTGCAGGAAAAATCTGCAATGGCTGTAGGCCGGGCAAAAAAACGCCCGCAAGAGGAACATCCTTGCGGGCTGTTTTTACGTCGTCGGTATCAGGACGACATCAGCTCGGCCTTGACCAGCTTCGCCTGCTCGTCGGCGTGGTACGAGGAACGTACCAGCGGGCCGGAGGCGACGTTCTTGAAGCCCATCTTGTAACCTTCCTCGGCGAACCAGGCGAAGATGTCCGGGTGCACGAAACGTTGCACCGGCAAGTGGCTGCGGGACGGTTGCAGGTACTGGCCCAGGGTCAGCATGTCGATGTCGTGTTCGCGCATGCGCTTCATGACTTCGATGACTTCTTCGTCGGTCTCGCCCAGACCCAGCATCAGGCCGGACTTGGTCGGAATGTGCGGCATCATCTGCTTGAAGCGTTGCAGCAGGGTCAGCGACCACTGGTAATCCGAACCCGGACGCGCGGCCTTGTACAGGCGCGGCACGGTCTCCAGGTTGTGGTTGAACACATCCGGCGGCTCGGCAGCGGTGATGTCCAGCGCGACGTCCATGCGGCCACGGTAATCCGGGACCAGGGTTTCGAGCTGCACGTTCGGCGACAACTTGCGGATCTCGCGGATGCAGTCGGCAAAGTGCTGGGCACCGCCGTCGCGCAGGTCGTCGCGGTCTACCGAGGTGATCACCACGTATTTGAGCTTCAGGTCGGCGATGGCGATGGCCAGGCTCTGCGGCTCGTTGACGTCCAGAGGTTTCGGACGACCATGGCCGACGTCGCAGAACGGGCAGCGACGGGTGCAGATGTCACCCATGATCATGAAGGTCGCGGTGCCGCCGGAGAAGCACTCGCCCAGGTTCGGGCAGGACGCTTCTTCGCACACGCTGTGCAGCTTGTGTTTGCGCAGCAGGGCCTTGATGCGGTCGACTTCCGGCGAAACCGGGATGCGCACGCGAATCCAGTCGGGTTTCTTCGGCAGTTCGGTGGTCGGAATGATCTTCACCGGGATACGTGCAACCTTCTCGGCGCCGCGCAGCTTGACGCCGGCTTCAACCTTGGCACGCGGGGCCGGACGCTCGGTAACATCCAGCGTCGGGATCATGGTTTGCACTGCATCAGTAGTCATATCAGTCGATTCCGCCCGTTAGGGTCGTCTGCTCAGCATAGTCGAGGTGTTTGACGAGCTGCGCGCGCAGCCGGGCACTTACCTCGGCAAATTCAATCGATCCTGCGTGATCGCTCAGCTGGGTCATCGCCAGCCCGGCGTAGCCGCAGGGATTAATCCGTCGAAACGGTTCCAGGTTCATATCCACGTTCAGGGCCAGGCCATGAAAGGAACAACCGTGGCGGATCCGCAGACCCAGAGAAGCGATTTTCGCCCCGTCGACGTAGACGCCCGGGGCATCCGGCTTGGCCGCGGCCGTGACGCCGTAGCTGGCCAGCAACTCGATCAGGCAGTGTTCCATGCGGGTGACCAGGTCACGCACACCGAAACCCAGCTTGCGCACGTCAAGCAACAGGTAAGCCACCAATTGGCCGGGACCATGATAAGTCACCTGACCACCGCGATCGACCTGCACCACCGGAATATCCCCCGGCAGCAACAAGTGCTCGGCCTTGCCGGCCTGGCCCTGGGTGAACACCGGCGGGTGCTCGACCAGCCAGATCTCGTCCGCGGCATCGCTGCCGCGTTCGTTGGTGAAGCGTTGCATGGCATGCCAGACCGGCTCGTAAGCCATCTGGCCAAGCTCGCGAAAGCCCAGCGTGCCGGACATCACAGCACCATGTGCACGAAACCGGTGGCCCGCAACTCGCTGTTGATGTCGTACAGCTGCTCTTGACCGGTGGCGATGATGTGCAGCTGGATGGTCGTGTACTTGCCGTTGGTACTCTGGCGCTCGGCCAGGGTCTCGTGGTCAACGGTGGCGTGTTTCTCAAGGATCGCGATGATCTTGTCCTTGAAACCCACACCCGTGTCGCCGATTACCTTGATCGGGTAATCCGCGCAGGGAAATTCGATTTTTGGCGCCTTTACTTCGGTGTCTGTCATGGCGTAACGGCCTCGTAAGCCGTGGCAACGGACATGGCCCCGCTCCGGATTGGAACGGGGCCATGCGAGTCCACACTAATTCAGTTGAACAAGCCGTAGAAGAATAGACGGATGCTATCCCACATGCGGCGGAAGATACCACCCTCGTCGACCGCGTCGAGGGCGATCAGGTCGGCGCTGTGCACCACCTTCTCGTCCAGCTTCACTTCGACTTTACCGATCACGTCGCCCTTGGCGATTGGCGCCATCAGTTGCGGGTTCATGGTCATGCTGGCGGCAAGCTTTTTCAGCTGGCCCTTCGGCAGGGTCAGGGTCAGGTCCTGGGCCAGGCCAGCCTTGACTTGATTGGTGGTGCCTTTCCAGACAGGTGCCTGAGCCAGCTCGGCGCCTTTCTGGTAGAAGGTCTGGGTTTCGAAGAAGCGGAAACCGTAGGTCAGCAGCTTCTGGGTCTCGGAGGCACGTGCCACTTCGCTGTTGGTGCCGAACACCACGGCGATCAGGCGCATGCCATCACGCACGGCCGAAGACACCATGCAGTAGCCGGCTTCGTCGGTGTGGCCGGTTTTCAGACCGTCGACGGTCTTGTCGCGCCACAGCAGCAGGTTGCGGTTAGGTTGCTTGATGCCGTTCCAGAAGAACTCTTTCTGCGAGTAGATCGCGTAGTGAGCCGGGTCTTCGTGGATGATCGCGCGAGCCAGCACGGCCATGTCGTGAGCCGACGAATAGTGCTCAGGGTTCGGCAGACCGGTCGGGTTCATGAAGTGGCTGTTGGTCATCCCCAGGTCGGCCACTGTCTTGTTCATCATGTCGGCGAACGCGTCTTCGCTGCCGGCGATGTGTTCGGACAGCGCAACACTGGCGTCGTTGCCCGACTGGATGATGATGCCGTGCAGCAGGTCGCTGACGGTGACTTGCGAGCCGACCTTGATGAACATCCGCGAACCGCCGGTACGCCAGGCGTTTTCGCTGACGGTCACCGGATCGTTTTCACCGATCTGGCCACGACGGATTTCCAGGGTCGCGATGTACGCGGTCATCAGCTTGGTCAGGCTGGCCGGTGGCAGACGCTGGTCACCGTTGTTCTCCACCAGCACATTGCCGCTGCTGGCATCCATGAGCACATAGGATTTGGCGGCCAATTGTGGTGGCGACGGCATCATCTCGACCGCGAACGCGGCAGGCGAGAGGAGCAGCGGGACTAGCAGGCACAGGCGTTTGGCAAAGGTGGTGATGTTCATCCGTCTCTCGAAATCGCTAATGGAAACTGCCCGAAGGCAAAACTAATCAGACAGCTTTCTAACGAGCTGTCGCGTGTTCAGTTGTTCACTCAGAACCCTTGCCGGGCTTTTGTTCTAAAACGAGCCAACAACCAGGTTCACCCCCCAAAACCGCAAGTGAACCTTCAATCAAGTACTACGTGTTACTCGGCGGTGACCAGGCTCGGCGAACCGAGATTGGCCAAGCGCACGCTGTTCTGCACTTGCTGGATTTCACCCGGCGAGCCGATCGGCCCCAGGCGAACCCGATGCAGTGTCTGTTGATTGCGCACGATCGAGCTGATAAACACCGGAGCGCTCACCATCCCGCTGAGCTTCGATCTCAGGAGTTCTGCAGCGTCCGGGTTGGCGAACGCGCCCACCTGCAGATACTGGCCAGAGGCTTGTGCAGAAGCGTTTTTTTTTGCATCGATCGGCACAGGAACGACCGCCGCGGCGTGTTGCTGCGGCGGTGGCGTCCATTGTTCAACGGTGCCGGCCGAAGCCGTGATCACCGGGGCGTTATTTTGCGTGGTTTTCGGCTCGTTAAGCATCAACGGTGCCGGACGCCCTTTGGCGGCCCACCATTGCTGCGGGTCGATGCCTTCGACCTTGACCCGCGCCGTACCGGATTCGGCATAACCGAGCTTCTTGGCGGCGGCATAGGACAAGTCGATGATCCGGTCAGAGTAGAACGGCCCGCGGTCGTTGACCCGCAATACGACGGTCTTGTTGTTGTCCAGGTTGGTCACCCGAACGTAACTGGGCAGCGGCAACGTCTTGTGCGCGGCACTCATGCCGTACAGGTCATAGACCTCGCCATTGGCGGTGTTCTGGCCGTGGAATTTGGTGCCGTACCAGGACGCCGTGCCCGACGCGACGTAGGACTTGGATTCTTGCTGCGGGAAATAAGTCTTGCCCAGCACGGTATACGGGTTGGCTTTATAAGGACCCGTGTGCAGGGTCGGTGTCGCATCAGGGATGCGCGCTACGTCGACGTCCCACCAAGGCGCACCGTCTTTGTGCGCGCGGTTGATGTCCAGGCCTGGCGTTGCACGCACGACGGCGGGAGAAGACTTTGTTGGCGTCGGCGAGCGGCTGGTCGAACAACTGGCGACCAGCACCGTCAACGCGGCGAATGCCATCAGCTTCAGGGGTTTATTCATAGGCAATGCCCGCATTACTTGACGCCCCGTGCTTGGACCAGCTGTTCAGACAGTTGATGTACGGCCATGGCGTACATCACGCTGCGGTTATAACGCGTGATCGCGTAAAAATTCGTCAGACCCATCCAGTATTCAGGACCCTTGTCACCTTCCAGGCGGAATGCCGTGACCGGCATATCATCGCGCAGCGCATCATGACTTGACCACCCTAGCGCTCGCAACTCCCCGACGGTTTTAGTCGGTTCGATACCGGTGGTCAAGCCGCTGTCCACCTGATCGCCGCGCACATCGGCGCGGCTGACCACGGGCTCGCCGGCCACCCAGCCGTGGCGCTTGAAGTAGCTGGCGACGCTGCCGATGGCATCGTCCGGGTTGTTCCAGATATTGATGTGGCCATCACCGTCGAAGTCCACCGCATACGCGCGAAAGCTGCTCGGCATGAACTGCGGCAAGCCCATCGCCCCGGCGTAGGAGCCCTTGAGGGTCAACGGATCGACCTGCTCTTCACGGGCCAGTAGCAGGAACTCACGCAATTCCTTGCGGAAAAATTCGGCACGGGGAGGATAGTCGAAACCCAGGGTCGACAAGGCGTCGACGACCCGGAAATTCCCGGTATTACGTCCGAAAAAGGTCTCGACACCAATGATCGACACAATAACCTGCGCCGGCACGCCGTATTCCTGTTCCGCACGAGCCAGTACCGCCTCGTGCTGACGCCAGAAGTCCACACCACGGGCGATGCGCGCATCGGTGATGAACATCGGGCGGTATTCGCTCCACTGCTTGACCCGCTCGGCGGGCTTCGAGATCGCGTCCAGGATCGACTGCTTGCGCTCGGCTTCGCGGAACACGCCCATCAGCTGCTCACCGGCAAAACCGTAGTCGCGGGTCATTTCACCGACGAATTCGGCCACCTGGGGTGAGCCTTCGTAATCGCCGGCAAACGCGTCCTGCGCTGTGCCAAGGATGCTTACCAGGCCGACCCATGGCGCGTATCGAGTCGCCCAGCCACGCATTACTTGCATTGAAATCTTCACCTTATTCAAACTTGTGCGATCCACTTACGATGGGTATGGATCGACATCAAAACCCCAAACGCTGACAGCAGCGTCACCAGCGAAGTTCCTCCGTAGCTAATGAACGGCAACGGCACCCCCACGACCGGCAACAGGCCACTGACCATACCGATGTTGACGAAAACGTAAACAAAAAACGTCATGGTCAGGCTGCCCGCGAGCAATTTGCCGAACAATGTCTGGGCCTGGGCGGTAATAACCAGCCCGCGACCGATCAACAGCAGGTAAATCAGCAGCAGTGCGCAGATGCCCACCAGGCCGAATTCTTCACCCATGACCGCAATAATGAAGTCGGTGTGGCTTTCCGGCAGGAAGTCCAGGTGCGACTGGGTGCCCAGCAGCCAGCCCTTGCCGAACACGCCGCCGGAACCGATGGCGGCCTTGGACTGGATGATGTTCCAGCCGGTGCCCAGCGGATCGCTCTCCGGGTCGAGGAACGTCAGGACTCGCTGCTTCTGGTAATCGTGCATGACGAAGTACCACATGGCGACAGCCACCGGCACGGCGGCGGCGAGCACGCTGAGGATCCAGCGCCAGCGCAGGCCGCCCATGAACAACACGAACGCACCACCCGCCAGGATCAGCAATGAGGTGCCAAGGTCGGGTTGACGCACGATCAGGATGAATGGCAAGCCGATCAGAAACAAACTGACGCCCACGTGCTTGAGCTGGGGCGGCAAGGTGCGTTTGGACAGGTACCAGGCGATGGTCGCCGGCATCAGGATCTTCATGAATTCCGAGGGCTGGAAGCGGATCACCCCGGGAATATTGATCCAGCGCGTGGCGCCCATGGCGTTGTGGCCCATGATGTCCACCACCACCAGCAACAGCACGCCGAGCACATAACCGACCGGCACCCAACGGGCCATGAACCTCGGCTCGAACTGGGCAATGACGACCATCGACACCAGGCCGATACCGAACGAAGTGGCTTGCTTGGCCAGCAGGTCCCAGCTCTTGCCGCTGGCCGAATACAGCACGAACAGGCTGCCGGCGGCGAGGGTCAGCAACAGGATCAACAGCGGGCCGTCGATGTGCATGCGTTGCAACAGCGTCGCACGACGCCGCATCACATCCTCGCTGGAGAGAATGCGATCGAAATTACTGTTCACGGGCCGTAGCCTCCGCGCTGATTGGGCTGGCGTATTCGGCTTTCAACCGACCGTTCTGGTCCAGGAGCCAGGCATCCATGATTTGACGCACCACGGGTGCCGCAACGCCGGAACCGGACTCGCCATTCTCGACCATCACCGACACCACGATCTTCGGGTTGTCGGCCGGCGCGAAGCCGACGAACAAGGCGTGGTCACGGTGGCGTTCCTGGACCTTGGAACGGTCGTATTTCTCGCCCTGCTTGATCGCGACCACCTGGGCCGTACCACTCTTGCCGGCGATGCGGTATTGCGCACCGAGCGCCGCTTTGCGTGCCGTACCCCGGGCGCCGTGCATCACCTGCTGCATGCCGTGGTTGACCTTGGTCCAGTCGGACGGGTCGCGCAGGATGATGTCCGGCATCGGATTCTCGTCCTTGGGCCGCTCGCCTTCGACGGTCTTGGCCAGATGCGGCCGGTTCCAGATGCCTTTGTTGGCCACCAGCGCAGTGGCCTGGGCGAGTTGCAGCGGAGTCGACTGCATGTAGCCCTGGCCGATCCCCAAAATCAGGGTTTCGCCCGGGAACCAGGCCTGGCGCCGGGTCGCGCGCTTCCATTCCCGGGTCGGCATCAGCCCCGGCGACTCTTCGAACATGTCCAGCGAGACCTTCTGGCCGATGCCGAACTTGCCCATATATGCCGACAACCGATCGATCCCCAGTTTGTGGGCCAGGTCGTAGAAGTAGGTGTCGTTGGAACGCATGATCGCCGTGTCCAGGTCGACGTAGCCATCGCCACTACGGTTCCAGTTACGGTATTTGTGATCGTAGTTGGGCAACTGGTAATAGCCGGGGTCGTACACCCGACTCGACGCGGTCACGACACCGGCATCCAGGCCGGCAATCGCCACCGCTGGCTTGATGGTCGAACCCGGCGGGTACAGGCCCCGCAGGACCCGGTTGAACAACGGCCGGTCGATCGAATCACGCAGCTCGGCATAGGCCTTGAAGCTGATGCCGGTGACGAACAGGTTCGGATCGAAACTCGGCGCACTGACCATCGCCAGGACTTCGCCGGTTTTCGGGTCCAGCGCCACTACCGCGCCGCGGCGACCGCCCAGTGCGGCCTCGGCCGCTTCCTGCAATTGGATGTCCAGGCTCAGCACGATGTCCTTGCCGGGAATCGGATCGGTGCGCTTGAGCACGCGCAATACGCGGCCCCGGGCGTTGGTCTCGACCTCCTCGTAACCC